>NZ_JBRBVB010000003.1:0-675110 GCF_052825805.1 Pseudaestuariivita sp.
CGCCGGGATGCCGACCTGACGGCCGAGCAGGATGTGCTCGCGCGTCTGCGGCATCGGGCCGTCGGCCGCGTTCACCACCAGGATCGCGCCGTCCATCTGCGCCGCACCCGTGATCATGTTCTTGACGTAGTCGGCGTGGCCGGGGCAGTCGACGTGCGCGTAGTGGCGGTTGTCGGTCTCGTATTCCACGTGCGCCGTCGAGATCGTGATCCCGCGTGCCTTCTCCTCCGGCGCGCCGTCAATCTCGTCATACGCCTTGAAGTCGCCAAACTGCTTCGTGATCGCCGCCGTCAGCGTCGTCTTGCCGTGGTCAACGTGACCAATCGTGCCAATGTTGCAGTGCGGTTTCGACCGCTCAAACTTTTCCTTCGCCATTGTGACTGGCACCCTCTGTCGTTGGGGGGTGCGCCGCGTGCCGGCCACCCGGGTTGGTTTCGCGCGGCAAATATGGCGGAGGCGGACAAAAATCAAGCGGTTTGCGCGCCTCTGTCAGAGCGCGTTCAGGCCGCCTCGTCGGCGTCCACCGCACCCTCAGAAGCGAACCAGCCGGCCTCTTCCGTCTGGCGCACCAGCCACAGCTCGATCTGCTTGGACGCCGAGCGCGCGAGGCTCGCCACCTGCTCCTCTGCGGTCTGCGTCAGGCCCGAGCCGAACAGGGTCTTTGCCGAGGTCGATTCCACGATAAAGAACCGCTCCGGCTCTTCCGTCAGCTTGGCCCCCGCCGCGTCGTCCCAGACCGTCACGAGGATGACCATGCCAGAGCGCGGCGCCGCGACGACTGGAATACCGCCCATGGCGAGCTCATACTGCGCGATAACCACGGACAGGTGGTAGAGCCCGCTCCCGGCATAACGCGAAAACCGAGCGTCGACGGCGGCTTGCATGGCGTCCGTCAAAAGCTCTTCCTCGACCTTGCGCGACAGAGCAGAGGATTTGGGATCAACGGCCACCGCCACGTTGTGCCCGAGGCGGAAGTCGCCGAGCGGCACCGGTGGCCCACTCAGATCGTTGCCCGAGGCACACGCGGCCACCAAAACCAGGGCCACTAGCCCGATCACGCTGCGCATCTGCCATCCCCCAAGCTGCGACGCCATGGCGGGATAGCCGAACTTGCGCGCGATGGCAAAGCACATAGATTTACAGGCGACCGTGGCCATCACAGGACCCCTCCGATGCCCGACACGTACCGCCCCGCCCCATTCGAGCCTGTCAAAGTGCCGCTGCACGAAACGCCGCTTGGCCTCCTGCAAAGCTGGCGCGCCGCCCGCGAGAACGTCATCAACCTGATCCCGGGCGCCGCCACACGCGACAAGATCCTCTCCGGCCACACCGGTACGCGCTGGCACATGGTCATGGACCCCGCCGCGCTCAAGGAGGTTCTCCTCGACCGGCTGGACGACTACCCCAAAAGCAAAGTGACCAAAGCGCTGCTCTCCCCGGCCATCGGCGACTCCCTCTTCATTGCCGAGGGCAAGCAATGGCGCTGGCAACGGCGCACGGCGGCGCCGGTCTTCAGCCACCGCAACATCAGCGCGCTCACGCCGATCATGTCGCGCGCCGCGGACCGCACCGTAGACCGCATCGCCGCCGCAGGACCGCGCGCGATCGACCTCTCGGGCGAAATGGTCACCACAACCTTCGATGTGATCGCGGACGTCTGTTTCTCCGGAGACGCAGCCTTCGACGCCGCCTCCGTGCATGCGGCCATCGACGACTACATCGCGGACGCCGGCAAAATCTCCCTCCTGGATGTGCTCGGCGCGCCCGACTGGCTTCCCCGCCCCGGACGCATCCGCAGCACGCAGTCCCTCAACCAGATGAAGCGCGCCGCGGACACCATGATCGCCGCACGCGCCGCGCGAGCAGACGGCGAAGTTTCCGACCTGCTCGACCTGCTCAAGGCGGGCGAGGACCCCAAATCAGGCCGGCAGATGACCACCGAAGAGCTGCGCGACAACCTCCTGGCGTTCGTTGTCGCGGGCCACGAGACAACCGCACTGGCGCTCAGCTGGGCGCTCTACCTGCTGGCCCACCACCCGGACATCCAGGAACAGGCGCGCGATGAGATCATTGCCACCTGCACGGGCGACAGCGTGACAGGAGACAACGCCGCAAACCTGCCGCTCACCCGCGCGATCATCGACGAGGCGCTCCGCCTCTACCCGCCCGCCGCGGTTGTCTCCCGGACCGCACAGAAACCCGACACGCTCCTAGGTGCCGACATCCGGCCCGGCGACACGGTGATGATCCCGATCTACGCGATCCACCGCCACCAGGCGCTTTGGGAAAACCCCGACAACTTCGATCCCGGCCGCTTTGCCGACCGCAAGGCGATCCGGCGCTACAGCTACCTGCCCTTCGGCGACGGCCCGCGTATCTGCATCGGCGCGGCCTTCGCACTGACCGAGGCGGTGATCATCCTCGCCACACTGCTGCGCCGCTACCGATTCACGCCGATCAAAGGCAAGGACCCCGAGCCCGTGATGATCCTGACACTGCGCCCCCAAGGTGGCGTGTGGCTCGAAGCAGAGCGGGTCTGACTTCTCTGGTTCCGAAATACCTCGGGGTTTGGGGCAGCGCCCCAATTCGGGGGCTTGGGGGCAAGGCCCCCAAAAGTAGAGCGTGCGCACCCGCGCACCCCGTCAAGGCTTTGAGGTAAAACGATTGTCCCGCGGGAAGCCGCGCGGCGCCATGCGGCCCGTGCCCGCGCGCTTGCCACGCCATTCGGCCAAATCCGCCTCGGTGCGCGTCCGCCCCGCCGGATCGAGCCAGCTGAGGCCTTCGGCCCAATTGAACGTGGTCGCATCGGACAGCCCGCCGTCCTTGTATTTCTGCAGCCGCACGCCCTTGCCACGGGTCATTTCAGGCAGCTCGCTGAGGTCAAAGACCAACACCTTGCGGTTCTCGCCAACCACAGCGACCGCGTCCCCCGTCACAGGGCGGCACACCCGCGCCACCACGGGCGCGCGCACATTGAGCGCCTGCTTGCCAGCCCGGGTCTGCGCGACGACCTCGTCCTCCGGCACGACGAACCCGTCCCCTGCCGACGAGGCCAACAGCAGCTTGCCGCCCGCCCGGTGGATAAAGAGATCAACGATCTCAACCTCTTGCGGCAGGTCCACCATCAGGCGCACCGGTTCTCCCATACCCCGCCCGCCCGGCAGGTTCGACGCCTGCAGCGTGTAGAAACGCCCGTTCGAGCCAAAGAGCAGCAGCTTGTCCGTCGTCTCCGCGTGAAAGATGAAGCGGGGTCCATCGCCGTCTTTGAACTTTAGCTCGCGCGCCAAGTCGATATGCCCGGTCATCGCGCGCACCCAGCCCATCTGGGAGCAGACCACCGTGATCGGCTCCCGCTCGATCATGGCCTCAAGCGGCACGTCCTCGACCTCCGCGGCCTCCGCGAGCTCAGTGCGGCGCGGACCCAGCACGTCGTCCTTGCCAAAGACCTTCTTGGCCTCTTTCAGCTCCTCGGCGATGCGCGCCCATTGCAGCGCCGGATCGCCCAGCAGCGCCACAAGCCCCGCCTTTTCCTCCAAGAGCGTCTCGCGCTCGCGGTTCAGCTCCATTTCCTCGAGCCGGCGCAGCGAGCGCAGGCGCATGTTGAGGATCGCCTCGACCTGCACTTCGGTCAGCGCCGGATCGGGGCTGAGACCGGACAGACCAATTGGGCTGACATAGTCGCTCTCGTCCATCGCGCGGGCAATGTCGCGGTCCCAATCCTCGGCCATCAGCGCCGCCTTGGGATCGTCGTCGTACCGGATGATGTCGATCACACGGTCGAGGTTCAGAAAGGCGATGATCAGCCCGTCCAGCACCTCGAGCCGGTGGTCGATCTTTTCCAGCCGGTGCGCCGAGCGCCGCTGCAGCACTTCCCGCCGAAAGTCGAGAAAGGCGCGCAGCACCTCCTTCATCGAACAGACCTTGGGCGTGATCCCGTCGATCAGCACGTTCATGTTGAGCGAGAATCGCACCTCGAGATCCGAGTTGCGGTAGAGCATGTTCATCAGAACATCCGCGTCGACATTCCTGGTGCGCGGCTCCAGCACGATGCGGATGTCGTCGGCGCTCTCGTCGCGTACGTCGCTCAGGATCGGGACCTTCTTGGTCTGGATCACCTCGGCCAGCTTCTCGATCAGCTTGGACTTCTGGACCTGGTACGGGATCTCGGTGACGACGACCTGCCACTGGCCGCGGCCCAGATCCTCGATCTGCCATTTCGCGCGCAGCCGGAACGAGCCGCGCCCCGTCCGGTAGGCTTGCGCGATGTTCTCGGCCGGCTCCACGAGCACGCCGCCCGTCGGAAAGTCCGGCCCCGGCACGTAGTTCAAAAGCGTGTCGTCGCGCGCATCCGGCACCCGGATCAGGTGCAGGCAGGCGTCGATCAGCTCGGCGATGTTGTGCGGAGGAATGTTGGTCGCCATGCCGACCGCGATGCCCGAGGCGCCGTTCGCCAAAAGGTTCGGAAAGCGCGCCGGCAGCACCACAGGCTCGGTCAGGGTGCCGTCATAATTGTCCCTGAAATCAACGGCGTTCTCGCTCAGCCCCTCGAGCAACGCCTCGGCCACCGCCGTCATCCGCGCCTCGGTGTAACGCGAGGCGGCTGGGTTGTCCCCGTCGATGTTGCCAAAGTTGCCCTGCCCGTCCACCAGCGGGTAGCGCACCGCGAAATCCTGCGCAAGGCGCGCCATCGCGTCATAGATCGCGGCATCCCCGTGCGGGTGGTAATTGCCCATCACGTCGCCCGAGATCTTTGCCGATTTTCTGAAACCACCCCCGGAACTCAGCCGCAGTTCGCGCATTGCGTAGAGGATACGCCGATGCACAGGTTTCAGCCCGTCGCGGGCATCCGGCAGAGCGCGGTGCATGATCGTCGAGAGCGCATAGGTCAGATAGCGCTCGCCGATGGCACGCCGCAGCGGTTCTGCAACGTCGCCTGGGCTGGGAGTATCGACCGTATCCGTCATAGCTCTTGTGTAGCTGTGGCAGAAAACCGCAACAAGATGTGGCGGGGGAAATTGTCGTACCAATTGCCCCTTAAGATTGTCAGCGGCAAATGATATGGCCTTGAGCGGGTCTGAAGCGTGGGGATACCTACCATGATAAAATTCATGGCAGTCTGTTTTCTTTTTCTCGGCTGGGCGTTCTGGGAGCTGAGTGGCGGGTCCGAGTTCGAACCCGCCGTGACGCGCACCGCCGTGGCTGACGTGACCGCAACGACGCTCGACGAAAGTCCGGCGGAGGAGGTGGAGGTCGTGGCCTCCGAGCCAGTGGCACCAGAGACTGACACGACCGAGCCGGAAACCACCGAGATCGCGGCGGTGGACCCCGCGCCCGAACAGACCCCGGAAAGCGTTCTGACGACCGAGCTGAACAACGCCCTCGACAGCGCCATCGAAGAGACGGCCCAAGAGACCGCGGCGCTTGCCGAAGAGGTCGTTCCCCAACCCGTTGCCGCCCCTATTGATCTGCGCCGCGTCTCCGGCGACCGCGTCAACATGCGCCAGGGTCCAGGGACCAATTTTGGCATCGTCACACGCCTGACGCAGGGCGACGAGGTCGAGGTCATTCAGGAGCCCGGCAACGGCTGGCTCGAGTTGCGCGTCGTCGAAAGCAACAAGATCGGTTGGATCGCCGACTGGCTGGTCACAGGCGGCTAAGCGCTTCGCCGTGGCAAGCCGCTCCGTCCTCATCACAGGCTGCTCCTCGGGAATCGGGTACGATGCCGCGCTTCGTCTCCGGGACAAAGGGTGGACGGTCATCGCGTCCTGCAAGCAAGAAAAAGACTGTGTGCGACTGCGCGAGATGGGCTTTGTCAGCCCGCAGCTCGACTACACCGACGACGCCTCCATCACCCGCGCGTGGGACGAGACGCTCGCCGCGACAGGCGGCACGCTGGACGCGCTCTTTCACAATGGCGCGCACGCCCTGCCCGGACCGGTCGAGGACCTGCCTACCGATGGTCTGCGCGCGGTGTTCGAGGCCAACTTCTTTGGCTGGCATTCCCTCACGCTCAAGGCGATCCCGGTCATGCGGCAGGCTGGCGCCGGGCGGATCGTGTTCAACTCGTCGGTCCTCGGCTTCGCCCCGATGAAGTGGCGCGGCGCCTACAACGCCACCAAGTTCGCCGTCGAAGGGTTCACCGACACGCTCCGGCTCGAGATGCAGGGCACCGGCATCGAGATCGTCCTGATCGAGCCGGGTCCGATCCGCACCAGGATCCGCGAAAACTCGATCCCGCATTTCGAGCGTTGGGTGGATTGGGAGGCCTCCGCTCGGGCCGATCAATATCGCGAAAGCCTGCTCGACCAGCTCTACGAGGGGCAAGCAGGTGCGGCGTTCCAGCTCGAACCCGAGGCCGTGACGGGCAAGCTGATCCACGCGCTCACCGCCAAACGCCCCCGCCCGCGCTATTATGTCACGACGCCGACCCATGTGATGGGCGCGCTCAAACGGCTATTGCCGACACGGTGGATGGACTGGGTGCTGAGCCGCGCGGGCTGACTTTCCTTCACCCGTCACACGGCTACATACCGAACTGAACTCTGAGCCTGCGGGAGATACCATGCTCGACGACCCCCTTTTTATCGTGGCCGCCATCGCGGTGCTGGCCGTGGCCGGCATCCTGATCTTTGGCATCGGCGTCTTTGCCAAGGGCGGCGAGTACAACCGCAAGCACGCGAACAAGATCATGCGCTGGCGCATCGGCGCGCAATTCGTCGCGGTCCTGTTGATCCTGCTCTTCGTCTTTATCCGTCGTCAGACCGGGGGCTAGGCCGTGGTTGTCCTCAACAAGATCTACACCAAGACCGGCGATGCCGGTGAGACCGCGCTCGGCAACGGCGCGCGGGTGGCAAAGCACGCGCTGCGGGTGACGGCCTACGGCACGGTCGACGAGACAAACGCGGCGCTCGGCCTTGCGCGCCTGCACAGCGATGGCGAGATGGACGCGCGGCTCGCGGCGATCCAGAACGACCTCTTCGACCTCGGTGCGGACCTCTGCCGCCCGGACATGGAGAAGGACGCCGAGGCCGAGTACCCGCCGCTGCGCATGTCCGAGGCGCAGGTGAAACGGCTTGAGAGCGAGATCGACGCGATGAACGCAGACCTGGCCCCGCTGCGCAGCTTTATCCTGCCTGGGGGTACTCCTTTGGCCGCGCATCTGCACCAGTGCCGCACGGTTGCCCGCCGCGCCGAACGTCTGACGGTCGAGCTGGCCACGGTGGAGGCCGTCAACACCGCCGCAGTCACCTATCTCAACCGCCTGTCCGACTGGTTCTTCGTCGCTTCGCGCGTGGTGAACGACAACGGCGCAGGCGATGTTCTGTGGGTTCCCGGAGCGAACCGCTAACGTTCGATTTGGAACGGGCCTCCTTCGACGTGACACATACAAGTTAGACGATCACGCGCCGTCCCGCGGGGTGGCGCATCGCGCCGCCCCAGGGGGGCGGGTCGGCGCGGCCTGACAGTGCCTGTCAGGCAGGTGCTTTGATTTGGGCAAGGAGCTAGCCAGCCACCGGCTCCCACAACTCGATCGGGTTGCCCTCGGGGTCCTCGATATGCGCAAACCGGCCGATGCCGGGCATGTCGTCGAGGACCTTCACCTCCGTTCCGCCAGCCCGCACCTGCGCGATCATCCTATCGAGGTCCGTCACGCGAAAGTTGAGCATCACGCGCCGGTCCTTGCGGAAATAATCCGTGTCGCTGGGAAACGGCGCAAAGATCGTCGCGCCCGCCTCTTGCATCCACGGCATATCGCCGGGCCCTTGCGGCACCGGATCGACCCCCAGCGTATCGCGGTACCACGCGGCCAACGCGCTCGAATCATCGGCGCGGACAAAGATGCCGCCGATCCCCGAAACCCTCTCCATCCGTTTCCCATCCTCTCCATCCGTGCCCCTGCGGCGCAAACGCGACGTCGCGAGGCGCCAGTGCGGCGATTTTGTCCTGTCGCACCCACAGGCGAGAGAGTATCACACCGCTCGACAGAAATGTGCGAAATTGAGGAGAGCGCGACCATGAAGGTGCTGGTGCCGGTCAAACGCGTGATCGACTACAACGTGAAGGTCCGCGTCAAGGCGGACGGATCGGGCGTCGATCTTGCCAACGTCAAGATGTCGATGAACCCCTTTGACGAGATTGCCGTCGAAGAGGCGATCCGCCTCAAGGAGGCCGGCAAGGCCGAAGAGATCATCGCGGTCTCCATCGGGGTCAAGCAGGCGCAAGAAACGCTGCGCACCGCGCTCGCCATGGGCGCCGACCGCGCGATCCTCGTGATCGCCGCCGACGACGTGCACACCGACATCGAGCCGCTGACGGTCGCAAAGATCCTCAAGGGTGTCGTCGACGCGGAACAGCCCGGCCTCGTCCTCTGCGGCAAGCAGGCGATCGACAACGACATGAACGCGACCGGGCAGATGCTGTCGGCGCTGATGGGCTGGTCCCAGGCGACCTTCGCCTCCGAGGTCGACATCGACGGCGACAGCGCAACCGTGACGCGCGAGGTCGATGGCGGCCTGCAGACGATCAAGGTCAAGATGCCAGCAGTCGTGACCGTGGACCTGCGCCTCAACGAGCCGCGCTACGCGTCGCTGCCGAACATCATGAAGGCCAAGAAAAAGCCGCTCGATGAAAAGACCGCCGCCGACTATGGCGTCGACGTCGCGCCGCGCCTCGAGATCGTGAAGACGACCGAGCCCGAGGCACGCGCCGCCGGGATCAAGGTCGGCTCGGTCGACGAGCTTGTGGAGAAACTCAAAGAAGCGGGAGCTGTGTAACATGGCCGTTCTTTTGATTGCCGAAGTCACCAATGGCGAACTTAACGCCGACGCCACCGCCAAGGCCGTCACCGCTGCCAAAGTCATGGGCGATGTGACGGTGCTGGCCGCCGGCGCGTCTGCGGCGGATGCCGCCGCCGAAGCCGCCAAGATCGACGGCGTGGCCAAGGTGCTTTGCGCCGAGGACCCGTCGCTGGGCCACCGTCTTGCGGAATCGACTGCCGCGCTCATCGTTAGCCTCGCAGGCGATTACAGCCACATCGTCGCCCCGGCCACGACCGACGCCAAGAACGTGATGCCGCGCGTCGCCGCGCTGCTCGACGTGATGGTCGTCTCCGACATCTCCGCCGTGGTCGATGCGGACACGTTCGAGCGTCCGATCTACGCGGGCAACGCGATCCAGACGGTCAAATCGTCCGACGCAACCAAAGTGGTGACCGTGCGGACCTCGACCTTCGATGCTGCGGACATGGGCGGCTCTGCCGCGGTCGAAACCATCGGCGCAGCTGACAACCCGGGTCTGTCGGAATGGGTCGAGGACAAGGTCGCCGCTTCGGACCGCCCCGAACTCACCTCGGCAGGCATCGTGGTCTCCGGGGGCCGCGGCGTAGGCTCCGAGGATGATTTCAAGATCATCGAGGCGCTGGCCGACAAGCTCAACGCCGCCGTTGGCGCCTCGCGCGCCGCTGTGGACTCGGGCTACGCGCCGAACGACTGGCAGGTCGGCCAGACCGGCAAGGTCGTCGCGCCCGACCTCTACATCGCCTGCGGCATCTCCGGTGCCATCCAGCACCTCGCCGGCATGAAGGACTCCAAGGTGATCGTCGCGATCAACAAGGACGAAGAGGCTCCGATCTTTCAGGTGGCCGACTATGGCCTTGTCGCCGATCTTTTTGACGCCGTGCCCGAGCTGACCGAAAAGCTCGGCTAAGCGCGCCATCAGACCGGGATCGAAGGGCCTCGCCAAACGGCGGGGCCTTTTTCGTGTGATCGCTTCACGTCCGGATCACTTCACGTCCAGATCATCGTCTCCACCTCGCGCGACAGCGTCATCGCCACTTCGACATGTGCCGAAGGACCCAGCAGCTCTGCCGCCATCTGGGCCTGCATCGGGCCAAAGATCATTCCGCGCGTGTTGGTCGCAAGTGCGGCGGCACTGACGCGGATCACGATGGGCGGCTCGGGCGCCACGCGCGCCATCATGTCCACGTCGACAAAAAGCGGCGCACGGCGCATCCGGTGATCGCCTGGCTCGGGCGGCGTGGTGTCCGAAATCCACGTGAGCAGCACCGGCGGTTCGAGCCGCTCCATCAGCGCGATCATCGCCTCTTCCCACGCCCCCTTGAGCGCGAGCACCACCGTCTCGAACCGCTTGCGCGACACCTGCCGCAACCTCAGGAGCATGGCGCGGGTAAAGTGATGCTCGGTAAAGTCGACCTCGGGGTAGAGCGCGGTCAGCGCCTCCGTCGGCGCGATAAAGCGGTCGTTACGGCGCGGATGCACCGTGTAGAACGGATTGTTGAGGTTGTGCGCGCACATGACCTGCACCACCCGGCACCCGGCGGCGTTCGCCGCCTCGATCAGCGCGGGGTCCTGCAGGAATGTGTCGACGCCCGCATTGTCGGCCCCGAGGTTCACGCACGGCACGCCCACCAAATCCTGCACGAGCTGGGGAAAGGGCTCGGGCACGAACTTGCCAAACGTGTCGGTGCTGCCAAGGCAGGCCACGCTTTCCGGCGAGATGGTCTGTTTCGGCCCGCGCACCGGCACCATCGACGCGCCATACCGGCACGGCGCATAATCCAGCGCGCCAAGGGACGAGCGTTCGAATGTCATGTCTACCTCCTGCACCCCGGACGCAGGGCTAGACCGGCGGGCGTTACCAAGGTGCTAAAGCTAAAAAGCTGCAGGCTTCCCTTGAGGGTCGCGGCGCGCGGTCTTATCGTCTGGGGCGTGACCCCAGACAGCAGGTGAGCGATGGAGATCCAGCGGATTGGCGTGATCGGCGCAGGACAGATGGGTAATGGCATCGCGCATGTCATGGCGCTCGCGGGCTATGACGTGTCGCTCAACGATGTCTCGGACGAGGCGCTCGCCAAGTCATTGAAGATCATCGATAAAAACCTCGAACGGCAGGTCGCGCGCGAGAAGATCTCCGAAGACGACAAGGCCACGGCGATGGGCCGGATCACCACCACCCGTGCGCTCGAGGAGCTGGGCCAGACCGACCTCGTGATCGAGGCCGCGACCGAGCGGGAGACGATCAAGAGCGCCATCTTCGAGGACCTCGTGCCGCATCTCGCGCCGCATACGATACTTACGTCAAATACGTCTTCAATTTCGATCACCCGCCTTGCGAGCCGCACGGACCGGCCGGAAAAGTTCATGGGGTTCCATTTCATGAACCCGGTGCCGGTGATGCAGCTTGTGGAGCTGATCCGGGGGATCGCCACGGACGAGCCGACGTTCACCGCCTGCAAGGGCGTCGTCGACACGCTCGGCAAGACGGCGGCGACGGCGGAGGATTTCCCGGCCTTTATCGTGAACCGCATCCTGATGCCGATGATCAACGAGGCGGTCTATACGCTTTATGAAGGTGTCGGGAACGTGACCTCCATCGACATGGCGATGAAGCTGGGCACGAACCACCCCATGGGGCCGCTGGAGCTGGCGGACTTCATCGGGCTCGACACGTGTCTGGCGATCATGAACGTGCTGCACGATGGGCTGGCGGATACCAAGTACCGGCCCTGTCCGCTCCTGACCAAGTATGTCGAGGCCGGATGGCTGGGCCGCAAGACGCAGCGCGGGTTCTACGATTACCGCGGCGAGAGCCCGGTGCCGACGCGCTAAATTTTTCTTGCGAAAAATTTACGTGAGAATTTTCGCAGGAAAATTCTGCTCAGGCTTCATCTTTGAGCGCCAGCGTCCGCTCGCGCAGCCACGCCATGAACCCACGCGGGTTCGACGTCCACGCTTTGAGCTCTTCGGGATCGATCGGCTCGCCGACCACAGGCGCTTGCGGCTTATTGAGCGCATGCACGACTTCGAACAGCAGCAACCCCTGGCGCAGCACCGCCGCCGTCTTGTTCGCCATCTGGTACCAGCGCGAGTTCTGCCCCGGAAAGAAGATCGGCAGCACCTGCGCGCCCGAGCGCTGGATCATCTTGGCCGTGAACGGGTTCCACTCGCGCTCGATGGCCGGGCCAAACATCGTCTCGGACGCGGCCACGACACCCGACGGGAAGAGCACGACGACGCCGCCCGCCTTGAGGTGATCCATCGCCTGCTTGCGCATCTCGAGGTTCTTTTGCAGCGCGTCGTCCTCGTGCGGGAACGGCACGGGGATCATGAATTCCTCGATCTCGCCCACGCCCGTCAGCAACGACCGCGTCAGGATCTTGTAATCGGTGCGCACCTTGCCGATCAGCTCGGCCAGCACCATCCCGTCCACCAGCCCGTGCGGGTGGTTGGCGGTGATGACCACCGGGCCGGTCTTGGGGATGCGGGCGATCTGGTGCGCGGGGGTGGTCAGCGTGATCCCCATCACGTCGAGCGCCTGCTTCCAGAAGCCCTGCCCGTGCGGGACGCCCATCCCCTCGAACTTGCGGATCAGGCGCAGGAGGCGAATCTTCCCGGTGAGCAGCTCCATCGTCTGGATCGTGCGGCGGGCCCACCAGTTTTCGAACGTGTTGGCGTAGCTCAGGCGGCGGCGGTCATAC
Source organism: Pseudaestuariivita sp. (assembly GCF_052825805.1). NCBI lineage: Bacteria > Pseudomonadati > Pseudomonadota > Alphaproteobacteria > Rhodobacterales > Paracoccaceae > Pseudaestuariivita > Pseudaestuariivita sp. The sequence goes on from NZ_JBRBVB010000003.1 coordinate 12,497, forward strand.
GCCTCGTCCGCCAGGTTGCTGCCATCGCCCTGGCCCACCGGGCGGCGCACCGGGTGGTTGTGCATCAGCACCGACTTGCGTCCTGCCGTCTCGACCATTGATCAGCACTCCCTGAACCGCGCGAGCCGCGGTCAGTTCTCTTCCCCAAACCGGTCCTTGACCAGCGCCTCGATCGCGTCTGCAAGCGCGCCTGCCTGCGGTCCCGAGGTCTGGACTTCAATAAAGGTTCCCTTGGAGGCTGCCAACATCAAAAGCCCCATGATGGAATCGCCCTCGGCGGTCAGGCCATCTTTTGAGACTTCTGCCCGCGCCTCAAAGCTCTCGACCACCTCGACCAATTTGGCGGACGCGCGCGCGTGCAGCCCCTTGGTGTTGCAGATCTCGAGGCGGCGGGGGGCGGTGTCAGTCATAAGGCTATGCAATCAGGAGATATTTTTGGCGTCGATATACTTGCGGCCGGCGTTCAGGGCGCGGCTCACCGCCTCGTCCACCGGCAGGCAGCGGACCTTGGCCAGCTTGATCAGCATCGGCAGGTTCGCGCCGTAGACGATGCGGCGGTTGGTGGGTGCACAGGCCTTGAGGCTGAGGTTCGAGGGCGAGCCGCCGAACATGTCCGTGACCACGACCACGCCGTCGCCTGTGTCGACGTCATCGGCGGCCTTGCAAATCTCGGTCTGCTTGGCGGCGCGGTCGACCTCGACCCCGATGGAAATCGCCCGCATCCCGTCCGCGGCGCCCACGACATGCTCGACTGCCGCGAGGTACTCCCGCGCCAAGCCGCCATGTGCCACGATCACGATCCCAATCACTTACGCGCTCCACTCAGGCCGGACGTGGCGCGCGCGGTCGCGCGGCCCTGCCGGTCGAGGTCCCTGTGCCTTACTGACACTTGCCAGCCGCCTTCTGCAAGCCCGGCCGCCACGGCCTCGGCCATCATCACCGACCTGTGGCGCCCGCCGGTACAGCCGAACGCGGCGGTGAAGTGCGCCTTCCCTTCGTCGATGACCGCCGGCAGCAGGAAGGTCAAAAGGTCGAGGGCCTTGTCCTGGAACGGCGCGTGGCGCGGATCCGCCGCGACGTAGTCGGCCACCTCCGCATCCCGCCCGGTGAGCGGTCGCAACGCGGCGTCCCAGTGCGGGTTGCGCAGAAACCTGCAGTCAAAGACCACGTCTGCGCCGCGGGGAAGGCCATGCTTGTACGAGAACGACACGACCGACAGGGCAAGCCGCAAGTGGCCGTCCACCGAGAAACGCTGCGCGATCTCGGCTTTGAGCTCGTGCGGCGACAGCTCGGACGTGTCTAGCACATCGGTCGCCAGAGGCATCAGCGGCGCAAGCAGCTCCGCCTCGCGCGCGAGGCCCTGATCCGGCCCGTCGCCTTGCGACAGGGGATGCCGGCGGCGCGTTTCCGAGAACCGCCGCAGCAGCACATCCGTGCGGCAATCGAGGTAGAGCAGGTCCGGCGCCATCCCCATGCGGTCCGTCAGTTCTTCGATCAAGGCCGCCACGCGGTCCGGCTCGAAATCGCGGTTGCGCGCATCGAGGCCGAGCGCCAGAGGGCGCCCTTCGCCAGAGAGCAGACGCGGGATCAGCGAGACCGGCATGTTATCGATCGCCTCGTAGCCAAGGTCCTCGAGCGCCGCGATGGCCGTGCTGCGCCCTGCCCCGGACGGGCCGGTGACCAGCACCAAACGTGCGGCGGGATCGCGGGACAGGGACATGGGTCAGACGGGGTCCGGCTGCTTGAGAAACTGCAATACTGCGGCCGCAAAATAGGCGTGCTGCACCGCCGATATCAAGGGCACCGCATGACCAAGGTAGTGTGCGTGACGTGGCGGCGGCAGGCGCGCGTTGCTCACGTCTTCGAGATCGACGACCAGCCTAAGCCGCGCCTGCTCGATCGGTGCCGCGCGCAGGATGCCAATGCCGCGCGCCTCTATGCTTCCCCGGATCGTCTCCGGCGCCGCCATCTGCACGCCGCCCGCATCAGCGGTCAGCGCCACCTGATCGTCCGCCACCAGCTCTGCGCCAAACGCCATGAGCTGCAGCGTCAGCGCTGATTTGCCGCTGCCGGACGGGCCTAGAATGAGAACGCCGCGGTCCCCACCCACGGCCGCGGCGCTGCCGTGTATCGTTGAGCCTGTGACGCGGGCGGCGAGGTCCATGTGCGGTGCCGCCCGTCCGGTCAGACGGGCAGACCCACCACGAAACGCGCGCCCAGCGGCTCGGAGGTCACGTCGGCCTCGGTCGGGCGGATGTTCTCCGCCCAGACGACGCCGCCATGTGCCTCGACGATTTGTTTCGAGATCGCCAGCCCAAGGCCAGAGTTGTTGCCAAAATCACCCGCTGGTCGCTCGGAATAGAACCGCTTGAAGATCTTGTTCAGCGCCTCTTCGGGGATACCCGGTCCTGTGTCCTCGACCACCGCCAGCACGCGGTCGTCCTTGCGCCGCGCCCAGATGCGGATCGCGTCACCCGGCTCGCAGAAACTGATCGCGTTGGTGATGAGGTTCACGAACACCTGCGCCAGCCGCGCCTCGAGCCCGTGGATCACGATCGGCTCGTCCGGCAGGTCGGTGATGAAGTCGATGCCCTTGGACTTGGCATCCTCGCCGAGGAACTGACCGAGATTGCCCAGCATGTCCAAGAGGTTGAACGCTTCCTGCTCCTCCTTGACCAGCTCACTGTCGAGGCGGGAGGCGTTGGAGATGTCGCTCACCAGCCGGTCGAGGCGGCGCACGTCGTGGTCGATCACATCGAGCAGCTTTTCGCGCTGGTCGTCCCGTTTTGCGACGCGCAAGGTGCCCACTGCGGAGCGGAGGGAGGCGAGCGGGTTCTTGATCTCGTGCGCGACGTCGGCGGCGAATTGTTCGTTGCCGTCGATCCGGTCGTAGAGCGCCGAGACCATGCCGCGGAGCGCGCCAGAGAGGCGCCCGATCTCATCGGGGCGGGCTGTCAGGTCCGGGATGCGGATGCGGCCCGAGGAGTACTTGCCCTTGTCCCGCGACCGGCCAACTTCGGCGGCAGTCGCGAGGTCCGACAGCGGGTTCGAGATGGTCGAGGCCAGCACCAGCGACAGGCCGATGGAGACAAGCGTTGCGATCACGAACATCTGCAGCATCGACTCGCGTTCGGCGCGGACCGTCGCCTCAATCTCACCGGCGGCGCTGGCGATGGCGACGACGCCCGTCACTTGGCCCGCGTCATCGAATATGGGCGTGTTCACGGTGTAGATCGCGCCACCATCCGGTCCAAGCGCCATGGACACCTTGGTCTGGCCTGCCAGCCCCGGCGCCAGCATGTCGGCGATCTGCGTCTCGAGAGGGGGTGGCGGCAAGTCGCTTTCGCCTGACAGCAGCGAGGCGCCCGCGCCCCACAGCCAGGACAGCGCGTCCACGATCACCGTCGACTGCGGCTCGTCGGACGCGCGGCGCAACGACGGCGCGCGGTCCCCGACACTGCGCGCCACCAGCGCGCTGTCGGTGTCGAACACGAATGCCTTGACCCCGCCGCGCAAGTCCAGGTTGTCGAGCACCGCCTGGCTGTCAACATCCGCGCCGGACTGCGCCTCGAAGACGTCAGCCACAAGCTCGGCCTCGGACACAAGCGACGCCGCCCGTTCGATGGCCAGCGAGTCGCGTGTCGAGTTGAGGTAGAGAATCCCGACAACGAGGATGTTCAGCGCGATCAAGTTGAACGTGATGATCTTGCGCGTCAGCGGCGAGCGTTTGAGGCTGAAAAGCCCCCTGCGCGCGCGCCGCTCCTGCACTTCATCCTCGACCATGCCTCGCGGCGCGATCCAGTCGTCACCCAGCACGACCTCGGCCCCGCGACGCGGCGCGTCCTTCGGGGCCTGGGGCGTGAAGTCTATGCGTTCGGCCAGAGCCATCAGACGCGCCTCACGTTATTCTTCGTTGTAGCGGTAGCCGATCCCGTAGAGCGTCTCGATCGCCGAAAACTCGTCATCGACGGCGCGCATCTTCTTGCGCAAACGCTTGATATGGCTGTCGATTGTGCGGTCGTCGACATAGACCTGATCGTCGTAGGCCACGTCCATCAGCTGGTCGCGCGACTTGACGAAGCCCGGACGCTGCGCCAGCGCCTGCAGCAACAGGAATTCCGTCACGGTGAGCGAGACGTCCTTGCCCTTCCAGTTCACGGCGTGCCGCAGCGGGTCCATCGAGAGATCCCCGCGCACCATCAGCTTGGCATCCTCGGCCTCGCCGCCGAGATCGCCCGACACCGCGTCCTGACGGCGCAGGAGCGCGCGGATGCGTTCGACCAGCAGGCGCTGCGAGAACGGCTTTTTCACGTAGTCGTCCGCGCCCATGCGCAGGCCGAGCACCTCGTCGATCTCGTCGTCCTTGGACGTCAGAAAGATCACCGGCATCGTGGTTTTCTGGCGCAGCCGCTGCAACAGGTCCATGCCGTCCATGCGCGGCATCTTGATGTCTAGCACGGCCATATCCGGCAACTTTTGGTTGAATGCGTCCAGCGCAGACTGACCATCGTTATATGTTTCGACCTCGAACCCCTCCGCCTCAAGGGTCATCGAAACGGACGTCAGGATATTCCTGTCGTCATCGACAAGAGCGATCTTCGACATGTGTCTGATCCTTCGTACTGCTCATTTTTATATTTTTGATCTTTATGAGCGGTTTCCATCTTTACAATCAATCGCAAACTGCGAATCAGCCGCGAGCTGTGCCAAATTTCCACCACAATTGGTGAAGGCTTGACTAATTTGCCTCTGGTTTTGTGCACCTTTTGTCCTTGGTGGCGCTAACCTGTTGCCGTGATTGCGCAAACATGCCGACCGCTTGCGCTAACCTTGCGGCTGCACCTGTTCAGGCCAAAAATTGCCATGTTAAGAGCGTTTCATCCGCCGAAACAAATTCGGCCATCAGGAGCGACTAGCCATGGAACATGGACGTGTGAACCCCGACTTTCAGTTGTCCCACCAGGGGATCGAAGGCCTAGGCCACGTCTATTACAACTACGCCGAGCCTGCCCTGATCACCGAGGCGCTCAAGCGCGGCGAGGGCACGCTGGGACAGGGTGGCGCGTTCCTGTGCTCGACCGGCAAGTTCACCGGCCGCTCTCCCAAGGACAAACATGTGGTGCGGACGCCTTCGGTCGCGGACAGCATCTGGTGGGAGAACAACGCGGAGATGTCCGAAGAGGGCTTTGACGCGCTCTACGACGACATGCTGGCCCACATGAAGGGGCGCGATTATTTCGTGCAGGACCTCGTGGGCGGTGCCGACCCGGCGCATGCCATCGACGTGCGCGTCGTGACCGAGCTGGCCTGGCACTCGCTTTTCATCCGCACCATGCTGCGCCGTCCCGAGCGGTCTGAGCTCGACGACTTCTCCGCCGATTTCACCGTGATCAACTGCCCGAGCTTCCAGGCGGACCCGGCCAAGCACAACTGCCGGTCCGAGACCGTGATCGCGATGAATTTCGACCGCAAGCTGATCCTGATCGGCGGCACGGAATATGCGGGCGAGAACAAGAAATCGGTCTTTACCCTGCTCAACTACCTGCTGCCCGAGAAAGGCATCATGCCGATGCACTGCTCGGCCAACCACGCGCCGGGCAATCCGGTCGACACGGCGGTCTTCTTTGGTCTGTCGGGGACGGGCAAGACGACGCTCAGCGCCGATCCCGACCGCGTGCTGATCGGCGACGACGAGCACGGCTGGTCCGACCGCGGCACCTTCAACTTCGAGGGTGGATGCTATGCCAAGACGATCAACCTCAGCGAGAAAGCCGAGCCTGAGATCTACGCGACCACGACCAAGTTCGGCACCATCATCGAGAACATGGTGTTCGACCCCGAGACGTTCGAGCTCGATTTCGAGGACGACAGCCTGACGGCCAACATGCGCTGCGCCTACCCGCTGCACTACATCTCGAACGCGTCGCCGGCGGCGCTTGGGGGCCATCCCAAGAACATCATCATGCTGACCTGCGACGCCTTTGGCGTGCTGCCGCCCATCGCGCGGCTGACCCCGGCGCAGGCGATGTATCACTTCCTGAGTGGCTTCACGGCCAAGGTGGCCGGCACCGAGAGGGGTGTGACCGAGCCGCAGCCCACGTTCTCCACCTGCTTTGGCGCGCCCTTCATGCCGCGCCGGCCGGAGGTCTATGGCAACCTTTTGCGCGAAAAGATCGCCAAGCACGGCGCGACCTGCTGGCTGGTGAACACCGGATGGACCGGCGGTGCCTTTGGCGAGGGCGAGCGGATGCCGATCAAGGCGACGCGCGCCCTGCTGACCGCCGCGCTCGACGGCTCGCTCGCGGATGCCGAGTTCCGCAAGGACGCCAACTTCGGGTTTGAAGTCCCGGTCGCCGCGCCCGGCGTGCCGGAGGTGCTGCTCGATCCGCGCCGCACCTGGACGGACAAGGCCGCTTATGACGCCATGGCGGAGAAACTCGTGGGCATGTTTGCCGACAACTTCGAGCAATATATCCCGCATATCGACGACGACGTTAAGGCCGTGGCGATCGGCTGAGGCTTAGAGCCCCATAATTTTCTTGCGAAAATTATGGGGTGCGCCGCGCATGCTAGTCTTTTAGCGGATCGTGGCCCCAGTTCATCAGGGAATACCGCCAGGCCGAAGTTTCGACATCTGAGTCCGGCCCGCCCTGGCTCAGGTGCCGTTTGACGTAGCCGACGACCTTGGCCATGTGGTCCCACTGGTCCTCGGTCAGGTCGTCCTTGTTGGTGCGCTTGATCTCTACGATCCTGCGCCCTGACTTGTGGCCTGTGCTCTCGCCCGAGTCGCTGTCGCCGACGGATTTGCTCTCATCCGTCTCGAGCCAATCCTCCAGCTCCTGCGGCGCCATGTTCACCAGGTCCTGCCATTCGTCCCAGATTTGGGCGTTTGATTTCTCGCTCATGCGGCACTCTCCGTTTGCTGTTTGAGAGCACAGCGCGTGAGAAAGGCATGCCGTTCCGCAATTTGCACAGCTTCGTGAGGTGGGGTTTTGCCGGTGCGCCGTGTGTGCGACAGACGGACGCAGACCCAAGCCGCTGACACACCAAAAAGGCCCTCCCGATGCTCACACCCCGCCAAAAGACACCCGACCTGAAACTGCCGACCCTCGACGGGAGCGAATTTGACCTCTCCGCCCAGACTTCGGAGCGCGGCACGATCGTGTGCTTCTACCGCGGGCTGCACTGCCCGCTTTGCGCCACGTATCTCAAAGAGTTCGACAAGCTCGCCCCCGCCTTTGCCGAGCGCGGTGTGGACAGCGTGGCGGTGTCCTCGGACGGGCAAGAGCGCGCGCAGGCCATGGCGGACAAGATCGAGAACGCGCACCTGCGCTTTGCCTACGACCTGCCGCTGCAGGTGGCGCGGGACTGGGGGCTCTATATCTCGACCTCGCGCGGGAAGACCTCTATCGGGATCGAGGAGCCGGCGCTCTTTTCCGAGCCGGGCCTGTTCATGGTGACGCCCGAGCAGACGCTCTATTACGGCTCGGTGCAGACGATGCCGTTTGTGCGGCCGCACTTCTCCGAGCTGGTCGGCGCGCTCGATTTCGCCATCGACAAGAGCTACCCGGCCCGCGGCGAGTACACCGGTGCGGTCTAGGCGGTAAGGTGGGCCTCGGCCCACCCTACCCCATCAGTCCCCGCCGGATCAGGTTGGCCGCCGCCACCAGCAGAACGATCAGTGTCAGCCGCCGGAACATCGCCTGGTCGATGCGCGGCTGCATCAACGTGCCGAGCGCCATGCCGAGCATCGCTGGCACGACCATCAGCACCGACAGGACCAGCCCCGCGCCCGTCAGGATACCAGACGCCAGGTGCGAGCCCACCAGCAGCACCGCGCCCAGCCCGTAGATCACGCCTTGCACCCGCATCTGCTTGGCCTTTTCCGTGCCAAACGCCGTCAGCATCATCACCGTAGGCGGTCCCCAGACGCCGGACAGCCCGCCCATCGTGCCTGCGATGACGCCTGCCCCGGTCTCCACCCGCGTGCGGGAATAGCGGTGCAGCGGAGGCGTCCACCCCCAAAGCTGCGCCAGCGAGAACACCAGCACCGGCACGCCCAGCAGCACGAAAAAGAGCGCGGCATCGAGATACGGCACCACCTGCGCCATCAGCACGAGGCACACACTGCTGACGATCAAAAACCGCCGGAACGCCTTGGCATCGCGCCACGCGGCGGCAGCGCCCTGCGCCAGCGCCTGCTGCACGTTGGTCACCAGCGTCGGCAGGATCAGCGCCGCCAGCGCCAGCTCGGGTGCCAGAAAGCTGCTGAGCCCCGCGATCAGGATCATCGGCATGGCGAACCCGACGAGCCCTTTGACAATGCCGGCGACGCAGGCAACGCTGGCAGCCAGGACAAGAAGCGGCACGGGCACTTGAGCAAGCAGGAGGTCCATCGGCACTCTCTACCATCCGCGTCACGGAGCCGCAGCGCGAAAAGCGTGTGAGGCAGCGAAGGCCAAGCCTGCTTGCCCCGCCGATGCGGCAACCATGACGCAAGAATAAAACACATCTAAGCAGTGCGCGGTATTTTTGTTGCGCTGCAACTGCGAAAAGACTACTGCACCTGCAACACATGACGGAGGATTCCCATGGCGCATGATGGTCAGGACATGATGCTCGAAACACCGGCACTGCTGCCCGATCTGCTGGACCTCACGCGGCAGGCCGTGGCGCCGGCCGAGGATATCCTGGCGCGCGCCAAGGCGTCCGTGGCGGCGCTGGTTACGCAGGACGGACGGGTGTCCGGCGCGCTCGTCGAGGCACACCAGACAGCGGCGCATGGCCTCGCGTGGCTTGCCACCTACGTCGAGGCGCTGCGTCAGATGCAGGCGTGGGCGGAGGCGCTCGAGGCCGACGGCAAGTTCCGCGAGACCGAGCAGCTGATCCACCAGATCGCCTTTGGCGAGTACCTCTGGCAGCTCTACGGCGGCATCCAGATGAACCAGGGCGAAATCGTGCGGATGCAGGACCTCGGCCTTGGCCAGGAGGACCAGCGCGCGCTCATGAGCCCCGCGGTGATGACGCTCACCCAGTCGGGCAACACGCAAGCCGCGCGCCTGCGCCTTGTCGAGCTGATGCAGGAGCAAAAGGCCAATGCGACCGTCGGCGCCTCGGGCCTCGATGAAGAGCTGGAGATGATCCGCGACCAGTTCCGCCGCTTTGCCCTCGACCGCGTCGAGCCGCATGCGCACGAATGGCACCTCAAGGACGAGCTGATCCCGATGGAAATCATCGAGGAACTCGCTGAGCTTGGCGTCTTTGGCCTGACGATCCCAGAGGAATACGGCGGGCTTGGCCTCTCGAAAGCCTCGATGTGCGTCGTGTCCGAAGAGCTTTCGCGCGCCTATATCGGCGTCGGCTCGCTCGGCACCCGCTCCGAGATCGCCGCCGAGTTGATCCTCTGCGGCGGCACGGACGCACAGAAAGAGAAGTGGCTTCCGGGTCTCGCCTCTGGTGAAATCCTGCCGACGGCGGTCTTTACCGAGCCGAACACCGGCTCTGACCTCGGCGCGCTGCGCACTAAGGCGACGCGTGACGGCGACGACTGGCAGATCACCGGGAACAAGACCTGGATCACCCACGCCGCCCGCACCCACGTGATGACCGTGCTCGCGCGTTCGGTCGAGGGGACCGACGACTACAAGGGCCTGTCGATGTTCCTAGCCGAAAAGACGCCCGGCACCGACGAGGCGCCCTGGCAGGACCCCGGCATCTCCGGCGGCGAGATCGAGGTGCTCGGCTATCGGGGCATGAAGGAATACACCGTCAACTTCGACGGGTTCGCCGTGAAGGGTGAGAACCTGCTCGGAGGTGTCGAGGGTCAGGGCTTCAAGCAGCTCATGCAGACCTTTGAAAGCGCCCGCATCCAGACCGCCGCCCGCGCGGTTGGGGTGGCTTGCTCGGCAATCGATGTGGCGATGCAATACGCAGAGGACCGCAAGCAGTTTGGCAAGCCCCTCATCGCCTTCCCGCGCGTCGCGTCCAAGCTGGCGATGATGGCAGTCGAGACGATGGTGGCGCGGCAGCTGACATACTTCTCCGCCTGCGAAAAGGACGAAGAGCGCCGCTGCGATCTCGAGGCCGGCATGGCCAAGCTACTCGGCGCCCGCGTCGCGTGGTCTGCGGCGGACAACGCGTTGCAAATTCACGGCGGCAACGGCTTCGCGCTCGAGTACAAGGTCTCCCGCATCCTCTGCGACGCCCGCATCCTCAACATCTTCGAGGGCGCCGCCGAGATCCAAGCGCAGGTCATCGCGCGGCGGCTGCTGGCCTGAGCCAACTTGCGTCTTTTGGCAGTTACAGCGAGTGTCTGCTTCTTAAGTTAGGAGCAGACAATGGACATCATGTGCCTGAATGGGTGGGGCGGAAAACTCCATGCGGCCTTGCTGCCCTACCTCGCCCGCACGGCTCCCGATATTCTGTGCTTGCAAGAGGTTATTCACAGCCCGGCATCCAAGAAAGACTGGCTGACCTATCGGGACGGGGATCATGTTCTGCCGCAACGCGCCAACCTGTTTGGTGATGTCAGCGCGGCACTGCCGGAGCATGTCGCGATCTTTTGTCCGGCGGCGCAAGGCGTGCTCTGGGACGATGAGACGTCGATCCCGTCGCAATGGGGCCTTGCAACTTTTGTCCACCGCTCCCTGCCGATCATCGGGCAGGTGCAGGGCTTTGTGCACAAGGACTATTCCCCGGTCGGTTACGGCGATCACCCGCGGTCGCGCAGCGCGCATGGCGTTCGGGTGTGGGACTACGACGCCGGCCGCGCCGTCAGTGTCACTCACATGCACGGCCTGCGCGATCTTAACGGCAAGATGGATACGCCAGAGCGCACGGCGCAAGCGCACAAACTGCTCGACTTGTCGCGTGGTCTGGCGCAGCCGGGCGATCTCGAAGTGGTCTGCGGCGATTTCAATGTCGAGCCGGGGAGCGAAACGCTGGCGATCCTGAGCAGTGCCGGACTGACCGACTTGGTGACGGCGCGAGGTTTTGAGAGCACACGCAACACGCAGTACAAGAAACCGGGACGCTTTGCAGACTACATGCTGATCAATGAGGAAAGCGCGGTCAGAAGCTTCGACGTGATCTATGATCCCGAAGTTTCAGACCATTGCCCGCTGATCTTGGAGATCTAGCAGCTTGGGAAAGCTCCCGCCCCGGACCTGATCCGGGGCCTCTTTGCGGCAGTGAAATACCTCACGACAAGGGCGCTGGCACATTGCCTGCGCCGAAGCATTCTGCGCAGGGTTGCGTATCCCTGACAGGAGCGCTCCGACACATGCTCACCTTCGCCGCCGCGATCTTCTTTCTGATCATCACACCCGGGCCGGGGGTGCTGAGTGCGGCGGGCGTGAGTGCGGCGTTCGGGATGCGGGCGGGAGTGCGCTATGTGCTGGGGCTGATGATCGGCAATGCGGTGGTGATGCTGGCTGTGGTCACGGGGCTTGCGGCGCTGATCCTGGCGAGCCCGGTGATCCGCACGGTGCTGATGGTCGTCTCGACGCTCTACCTGCTTTACCTCGCGGCGAAGATCGGGCTCGCGGGGTCCAGGATCGCCTTCATCGACGCGGAGAAGGAGCCGGGGGTGCTGGGAGGGTTTCTCCTCCAGCCGATCAACCCCAAGGCGTATGTGGTCAACACGTTCCTCTTTGCGAATTTTCCGCTCTACCCCGACGCCTATCTGACCGAAGTTCTGGTCAAGGCGTTGGTGTTCAACGCGATCTGGCTGCCGCTGCACATCTTGTGGGTGTGGTTCGGGAGCGCGCTTCGGCGGCTCAACCTGCCGGAGGGGCAGCAACGGGCGATCAACGTGGGCATGGCCGCGTCGATGCTGATCGTCGTTGCGCTAGCGTTTTTTGCGCAGGGCGGGTGATGGGTGCGAGCACCCATCCTACGGGTCAGGCGGCTTTGGTAGGATGGGTGATGTCACCCATCCTTGCGGATTGTATCGTTTTTCGGGTCGTACGGGCTGTCCACGGTGACTTCTGCGTCCCAAAGCTTGTTCTGCATTTTCACCTGAACTTTCGTGCCCGGCACGGCGAGCGCAGTGGGCAGGTAACCCATGCCGATGGATTTGCCGAAGGCGACGGAATAGCCGCCCGACGTCAAACGACCCACGCGGGTCTCGCCATCGTAGAGCGCCTCGCGCCCCCATGGGTCGGCGTTGTCCGGTCCATCAATCAAGAGCGTGCAGCATTTCGAGCGGATGCCGATCGCCTCCATTGCCTCTTTCCCGTGAAAGTCCTTCGACAGGTCCACGAACCGCGGCAGGTCCGCCTCGAGCGGGGTCGCATCGCGGCCAAGTTCGGTGCCGAAAGCGCGGTAGCTCTTTTCCTGGCGCAGCCAGTTCTGCGCCCGCGCGCCCACGAGCTTCATCCCGTACTTTTCGCCCGCCTCCATCAGCAAATCCCAGAGGTAGTTTTGCATCTCGATCGGATGGTGCAGCTCCCAGCCGAGCTCGCCCGTATAGGCCACGCGGATGGCGTTCACCGGGCACATGCCGAGCTCGATCTGGCGGGCGGAGAGCCAGGGGAAGCGCTTATTCGAGAGCGCGGTATCTGGATCGGCGTCCTTGATGACCTCAAGCAGCACGTCACGCGACTTGGGTCCGGCGATGGCAAAGACGCCCCATTGCGAGGTCACATCCTGGATTTCGATGTAGCCAAATTCGCCCGCCTTGTCCTCGGCTGCTTTGCGCAAAAAGTCGGCGTCGTACTCGGTCCAGGCACCCGCGGAGACGAGGTAGTAGCTGTTCTCGCCATTGCGGACGATGGTGTACTCGGTGCGCGTCGTGCCTGCCGAGGTGAGCGCGTAGGTCAGGTTGATCCGGCCCACTTTGGGCAGCTTGTTGCAGGTAAACCAGTCGAGGAAGGCCGTCGCGCCCGGCCCTTTGACCACATGTTTGGTGAAAGCGGTCGCGTCGATCAGGCCTACGCCTTTGCGGACGGCTTCGGCCTCGGCCTTTGCGTACTCCCACCAGCCGCCCCGGCGGAAGGAGCGGGCGTCGTGGTCGAACCCTTCGGGCGCATCCACAGGCCCGTAGTAGTTAGGACGTTCCCACCCGTTCACGCAGCCGAACTGCGCGCCCAGCGCCTTTTGGCGGTCGTAGGCTGGCGCGGTGCGGAGGGGGCGGCAGGCTTCACGCTCTTCGTCGGGGTGGTGGAGGATGTAGACGTGCTCGTAGCACTCCTCGTTCTTGCGCGCGGCGTACTCGGTCGTCATCCAGCTTTGCGAGTACCGCTTGGGATCGAGGGAGGCCATGTCGATCTCCGCCTCGCCCTCGACCATCAGCTGGGCGAGGTAGTAGCCGGTGCCGCCCGCCGCCGTGATCCCGAAGGAGAAGCCTTCGGCGAGCCACATGTTGCGCAGCCCCGGAGCGGGACCGACGAGCGGGTTGCCGTCGGGAGTGTAGCAGATCGGGCCGTTGTAGTCGTCCTTGAGGCCCACGGTCTCGGACGACGGGATGCGGTGGATCATCGACATGTACTCTTCCTCGATCCGTTCGAGGTCGAGGGGGAAGAGGTCGGCGCGGAAGCTGTCGGGGCAGCCGTATTCGAACCGCGCAGGGGCGTTCCGCTCGTAGGGGCCAAGGATCCAGCCGCCGCGCTCTTCGCGCACGTACCATTTGGCGTCAGCGTCGCGGAGGACCGGGTGTTCGCCGTTGGTCTTGCGGTATTCCACGAGGGCGGCGTCGGGCTCGGTCACGATGAACTGGTGCTCGACCGGGATCGCCGGGTGCTTGATGCCGAGGAGCTTGGCCGTGCGCTGTGCGTGGTTGCCGGTCGCCGTTACGACGTGCTCGGCGTGGATCGTGATCTGCTCCTCGGTCGCGACCAGATTGCCGCCTTTGTCCACCATCTTGGTACAGGTCACGTCCCAGTGCTCGCCGGTCCAGTGGTAGGCGTCCACCTGCCACTTGCGCTCGATCATCACACCGCGCTGGCGGGCGCCCTTGGCCATCGCCATCGTGACGTCTGCCGGATTGATGTAGCCATCGGTCGGGTGGTAGATGGCGCCTTCGAGGTCGTCCGTGCGCACCAGCGGCCACCGCTCCTTGATCTCTGCCGGCGTCATCCACTCATACGGCACACCGCAGGTTTCGGCGGTGGAGGCGTAGAGCATGTATTCGTCCATGCGCGCCTTGGACTGGGCCATGCGCAGGTTGCCGACGATGGAGAACCCGGCGTTGAGGCCGGTTTCCTCTTCGAGCGTCTTGTAGAACTTGATCGAGTAGTCGTGGATGTGGGTCGTCGCATAGGACATGTTGAAGTACGGGAGCAGGCCCGCCGCGTGCCATGTGGAGCCCGACGTCAGCTCGTCCCGCTCCAGCAGCATCACGTCGTCCCAGCCGGCGCGTGCAAGGTGGTAGGCAATCGACGTGCCAACGGCGCCGCCGCCGACAACAAGAGCTTTGACATGGGTCTTCATGGCTGCGCCTCCGGGCCTCTACATCCTGCGTTGGTGTATCCCGCCGCGGCGCGCGCTGGCGGAAGGACCCGACGCCTTTGGCGTGGGAAACGACATGGCGGGCCGACACGCCAAGCCATGCAAAGACCGACTAGCAAAAATGCGCTGATTCCTCCGCAAGCCCCCCTTCAAACCGCTTGGAGCCGTCGATATAAGGCGCCACGCCCCACCCGGGATGCATCGCTTCGGGGCTCCATTGGTTTCTTGCAGGCAAAGGCGCACCGCACATGGCAGTGTCCGATCTTTTTGGGCTTTTCTCGTCCGACATGGCGATCGATCTGGGGACCGCGAACACGCTGGTCTACGTCAAGGGGCGCGGCGTGATCCTGAGCGAGCCTTCGGTGGTCGCCTACCACGTCAAGGACGGGCAGAAGAAAGTTCTGGCCGTGGGCGAGGACGCCAAGCTGATGCTCGGGCGCACGCCCGGCTCGATCGAGGCGATCCGCCCAATGCGCGAGGGCGTGATCGCAGATTTCGATGTGGCCGAAGAGATGATCAAGCACTTCATCCGCAAGGTGCACAAGCGCTCGACCTTTTCGAAGCCGAAGATCATCGTCTGTGTGCCGCATGGCGCAACGCCCGTGGAAAAGCGCGCGATCCGTCAGTCGGTGCTGAGCGCCGGAGCGCGCCGCGCGGGTCTGATTGCAGAGCCAATTGCCGCCGCCATCGGGGCGGGCATGCCGATCACCGATCCCACCGGCAACATGGTTGTCGACATCGGCGGGGGGACCACCGAGGTGGCCGTCCTGTCGCTGGGTGACATCGTCTATGCGCGCTCGGTGCGCGTCGGGGGCGACCGGATGGACGAGGCCATCATCTCCTACCTGCGGCGCCAGCAAAACCTGCTCGTGGGCGAGAGCACGGCGGAGCGGATCAAGACCTCCATCGGCACGGCGCGGATGCCCGACGACGGGCGCGGCGCGTCGATGCAGATCCGCGGGCGCGACCTTTTGAACGGCGTGCCGAAGGAGACCGACATCACGCAGGCGCAAGTGGCCGAGGCGTTGAGCGAGCCGGTGCAGGCGATCTGCGAGGCGGTGATGACCGCGCTAGAAGCGACCCCGCCGGATCTGGCTGCCGACATCGTCGACCGTGGCGTCATGCTGACGGGTGGCGGCGCGCTGCTCGGAGATCTCGATCTCGCGCTGCGCGAACAAACGGGGCTTGCGGTGTCGATCGCCGACGAGTCGCTGAATTGTGTCGCCATGGGCACCGGCAAGGCGCTAGAATACGAAAAGCAACTCCGTCACGCCATCGACTACGACTCGTAAATACGGCCTGGGTAGAGGGATGCCATGGCTCGGGAGAGGACCAGCGCAGAGGACTACACCACCCCGCTGAAACGTCTTTTGACGGGGGTTGTGGTGCTGTGCCTGCTGGGTCTGTTCCTCGTGTGGCGGATCGACAGCCCGCGCGTCGAGCGGTTCCGCGCCGCGGTGATCGACAGCGTCATGCCGGGGTTCGAATGGGCGATGGTGCCGGTCAACGCCGGGCTAAGCCTCGTCAGCGACGTGCAATCCTACCAGCGCCTGACCGAGCAGAACCGCGAGCTGCGCCGCGAGCTGCAGCAGATGAAGGCGTGGAAGGAAGCCGCCCTCCAGCTGGAGCAGGAGAACGCGCGGCTCCTCGATCTCAACAACGTGCGGCTCGACCCGCGGCTGACTTTCGTGACGGGTGTGGTGCTGGCTGACAGCGGCTCGCCGTTCCGGCAGACAGTGCTGGTCAACGTGGGCGCGCGCGACGGCATCGTCGACGGATGGGCGGCGATGGACGGGCTCGGCCTCGTCGGGCGCATCTCGGGCGTCGGTGCCTCGACATCCCGGGTGATCCTCTTGACCGACGGGGCGAGCCGGGTGCCGGCGACGCTGCCCGCCTCGGGGCAAAAGGCGCTGGTGATCGGCGACAACCAGGTCGCGCCGCCCTTGGATTTTGTCGAGAACCCCTCAGAAGTGCGCCCCGGTGACCGTGTGGTGACTTCGGGCGAGGGCGGGGTCTTCCCGCCCGGGCTGCTGCTGGGCGAGGTGGTGATCGACCCCGGCGGGCGTATGCGCGTGCGGCTGGCGGCGGACTACGAGCAGCTCGAATTCCTGCGCATCCTGCGCGATCACGCGCGGCGCGAGCGCCCGGCTGCCGCCGCGCTCTTGCCTCCCGCAATACCTCCGAGCCCGGCAGAGGAAGCGGCGGACGTGACCGATCTGGCGGAGGGCAGTGATGGCTGAGCGCGCGGACCTGTCGCATGTCTGGACGATGCGGGCGACGTTTGTCGCGCTCTGCTTTGGCGTGCTGGTGGTCTATCTTTTGCCGACGGACGCGCTGGGGAGCCGGTGGCCCGCGCCCGATCTCATGCTCGCCCTGACCTTTGTCTGGGCGCTGCGGCGTCCGCGCTATGTGCCGATCCTGCTGATCGCACTCGTCTTCTTGCTGGCGGACCTCCTCTTCCAACGCCCGCCGGGGCTTTTGGCGGGGCTCGTGGTGATGGCGACCGAGTGGCTCAAGGGGCGCGCGCGCACGATGCGGGACGGGGGCTGGGTCACCGAATTGGCAACCGCCGTGGGCGCGCTTGTCGCGGTGACCCTCGCCTACCGGCTGATCCTGATTGCGCTCTTTGTGCCGGTCCCGCCGTTGGCGCTGACGCTGATCGAGCTGATTTTTACCGCCGCCGCCATCCCGGTGCTGATGGTGCTCTCGCGGCTTGCCTTCGGCCTGCGCCGCACGGCGCCCGGCGAGGTCGATACGCTGGGGCACAGGCTGTGAGGCGCTCACCCCGCGATACCGCGCTCTCAGCGCGCAAAATCTCGCGCCGCGGGCTGCTTCTGGGCGGCGCGCAGCTGGCGTTCATGGGTGTGCTCGGCGCGCGGATGCAGCACCTGCAGGTGGAGGAGGCCGACGCCTTCCGCCTGCTCGCCGACGAGAACCGCATCAACATCCGCCTGATCCCGCCCGCGCGCGGGCAGATCTTTGACCGCAACGGTGTGGTGATCGCCGACAACGTGCCGTCCTACCGGATCGTGATGGTGCGCGAGGACGTGCCGGACGTGGACATGGTGCTCGACCGTCTGGCGCAGATCGTGCACCTGAGCGACGACGACCGGGCGAAGGCGGTGAAGGCGTCTCGCGCGACGCCGCTCTTGCCGGTCACCATCGTGGACCGCGTGACCTGGCAGGACGTCAGCCGCGTGGAAGTGAACGCCCCCGCCCTGCCCGGCATTTCCGCCGAGGTCGGTCTTAGCCGCATCTACCCGCTCGGCTCGGAGTTCGCACATGTGGCGGGCTATGTCGGGCCAGTATCAGAGCGCGATCTGTCCCGGTACGAAGACCCGCCCCCGGTCCTGCGCATCCCGCGTTTCCAGATCGGAAAGGTCGGCGTCGAGGCGCGGCAAGAGAGCCTTTTGCGCGGCACCGCCGGCTCCAAACGGGTGGAGGTCAACAATACCGGCCGCGTCATGCGGGAGCTTGGCCGGACCGAGGGACAAGCCGGATCGGACCTGCAGCTGACGGTCGACCACGATCTGCAAGCCTACGTGCAGGCGCGGCTTGGCGACGAGAGCGCCAGCGCCGTCGTCGTGGATTGCGAGACCGGGGACCTTCTCGCCATCGCCTCGTCGCCGTCCTACGATCCGAACCTCTTCGTGCGCGGCATCTCGGTCGCCGACTACGCGGGCCTTCGGGACAACGACCACCGCCCGCTGGCGTCGAAGACGGTGCAGGACACCTACCCGCCCGGCTCGACGTTCAAGATGGTTACGCTGCTTGCGGCGCTCGATGCGGGCATCGTCGGGCCAAACGACACGTTCAAATGCAACGGCCATCTCGAGGTCTCGGGCCGCAAGTTCCATTGCTGGAAGGGCGCGGGCCACGGCAATGTCGACCTTGAAAAGTCGATGTCCGAGAGCTGTGACGTCTACTACTACGAGCTCGCCCTGCAGACCGGGATCGAGCGCATCTCGGCCATGGCCAAGAAGCTGGGCCTCGGCGACAAGCTGGGCGTGCCGATGTCGGCGGAATCCACCGGCGTTGCGCCCACACGGGACTGGAAACGCGCGCGGTTTGGCAACGACTGGGTGATCGGCGACAGCGTGAACGCCTCCATCGGGCAGGGCTTTGTCGCCACGACGCCTCTGCAGCTGGCGGTGATGACGGCGCGCATCGCGACCGGGCGGTCCGTGACGCCGCGCCTCGTCAAGACGGTCGACGGTGCCGAACAGCCGACCGGCGCGGGCGCGCCGCTCGATCTCAACGAGAACCACCTGCGCATGGTGCGCAAATCGATGTACGCCGTCTCCAACGACCGCCGCGGCACCGCCTATGGCAGCCGCATCATCGCCGACGGTATGCGCATGGCGGGCAAGACCGGCACCAGCCAGGTCCGCAACATCACGCCCGAAGAGCGCCGCCGCGGCGTCATCCGCAACGAGGACCTCCCCTGGGAGCGCCGGGACCACGCGCTCTTCGTGAACTATGCACCGTACGACAATCCCAAGATCGCCGTGGCCATCGTGGTCGAGCACGGGGGCGGCGGCTCCAAGGCGGCCGCGCCCATCGGGCGGGACATCACGCTGCAGGCGCTGTACGGCGAGGACCCGCCGCTCGACGCCTACCCGACCAAGGACCGTGAGCGCATCCGCGTGCAACAGGCCGAACTCAAGAAGCTCCGGCGCGAGCTTGGCGCCGTGGCGCTGGGGAGCCGCGCATGAGCTATCTCGAGTATTCGGTCAAATACGTCCCCTCGGGCTTTCGCAAGATCTTCTACCTCAACTGGCCGCTGGCGCTGCTCTTGGCGGCGGTGGCCTGCGTCGGGTTCCTGATGCTCTATTCGGTGGCGGGCGGCTCGTTCACGCCCTGGGCGGAGCCGCAGATGAAGCGCTTTGCCGTCGGGTTTGCCGCAATGATCGTGGTGGCGATGGTGCCGATCTACTTTTGGCGCAACATGGCCGTGCTGGCCTATATCGTGGGGCTGCTCTTGCTGATCGCAGTGGAGTTCGTCGGCAGCACCGGGGGCGGCGCGCAGCGCTGGATCGACCTCGGCTTCATGCGGCTGCAACCGTCGGAGGTGATGAAGATCGCCCTCGTCCTGATCCTCGCCGCCTATTACGACTGGCTGCCGGTGCAAAAAACCTCCCGCCCGCTTTGGGTGCTGCTGCCGGTCCTCCTGATCCTTTTGCCGACGGCGCTGGTGCTGAGCCAGCCGGACCTCGGGACCTCGATCCTGCTCCTGACGGCAGGGGCCATCGTGATGTTTCTCGCAGGCGTGCACTGGCTCTACTTCGCCACCGTGCTGGCGGGCGTCGGCGCGCTCGTGACGGCCGTCTTTCAGAGCCGTGGGACGACCTGGCAGCTCTTGCAGGATTATCAGTACCGGCGGATCGACACGTTTCTGGACCCGGCCTCGGACCCGCTTGGCGCCGGCTATCACATCACCCAGTCCAAGATCGCGCTGGGATCGGGCGGCTGGAGCGGGCGCGGCTTCATGCAGGGCACCCAGTCGCGGCTCAACTTCCTGCCGGAAAAGCACACGGACTTCATCTTTACCACGCTGGCGGAGGAGTTCGGGTTTCTCGGCGCCTTCTCCCTCTTGGTGCTCTACGCGCTGATCGTCGTCTTTTGCATCGCCTCGGCGCTCGCGAACAAGGACCGGTTCTCGTCGCTGCTGATCCTCGGCGTGGGCGTGACGTTCTTTTTGTTCTTTGCGGTGAACATGTCGATGGTGATGGGGCTGGCGCCCGTGGTGGGTGTGCCGCTGCCGCTGGTGAGTTATGGCGGTTCGGCGATGCTGATCCTGATGCTGGGCTTTGGCCTCGTGCAGTCGGCCCACGTGCACCGCCCGCGCTGAGGAGGCTTTCCCCGTGATCACGATCCAATTTGCCGCGCGCACCGCGCGATGGGCCGAGTACGAGGCGCCCTTGCGCGCCGCGCTCGAGGCCCGGGACCTCCAATACCGGATGGCGAACTATACCGACGAGGCGCAGCTGCCGCCTGCCGAAGTCGACTACATCGTCTACGCGCCCAACAGCCACCTGCAGGACTTTACGCCCTACACCCGCTGCAAGGCCGTGCTCAATATCTGGGCAGGCGTGGAGGAGGTCGTGCACAACCCGTCCCTCACTCAGCCGCTGACGCGGATGGTCGATCACGGCCTGACGCAGGGCATGGTCGAGTGGGTGGTGGGCCACACGATGCGGCACCATCTGGGGATGGACGCCGACATCACGCGGCAAGACAGCACATGGGACAGGCACGTCCCGCCGCTGGCCGAAGAGCGCCCGGTCACCATCCTCGGCCTCGGCGCGCTCGGGACGGCCTGCGGGCAGGCGCTGACGCGCCTTGGCTTTCCGGTGCGCGGGTGGAGCCGTTCGCCGAAGTCGGTCGAGGGGATCGAGACCTTCAGCGGAGACGCCGGGCTTGCCCGTGCTCTGGAGGGGGCGCAAGTGGTGATCCTCCTACTGCCGGCCACACCGGCCACGGAGAATGTGCTGAACGCCGAGACGCTGCGCCTGACAGCGCCGGGTGCTTTTGTCCTCAACCCCGGGCGCGGGCCGCTCATCGACGACGACGCGCTGCTCGCGGCGCTCGATGCCGGGCAGATCGGTCACGCGACGCTTGACGTCTTCCGCGAGGAGCCCTTGCCGTCCGAGCACCCCTTCTGGGCGCATCCCAAGGTCACGGTCACGCCGCACATCGCGTCCGAGACGCGGGCCAGCACCGCCTCCACGGTGATCGCGGAGAACATCGCGCGTGGGGAGGCAGGGCAGCCTTTCCTGCACCTCGTTGATCGTGAGGCGGGGTATTAGGGCAGGCCTCTACCTTTGCATGCCCCCTCAATTCAAAGCGCCCGCCTGACAGGCACTGTCAGGCCGCGTCATGCCGTAGGCATGCCTCCGGCATGACCCGCCCCCGTCAAACCGTAGGTTTGCCTCCGGCAAAACGGGCGGCGCGATTGCGCCACCCCGCGGGACGGCGCGTGAACTTCTGTAGTTCTAAAATCGGATCGATAGATCGCCCGATTATCGCAACTTCGGCGGCTTGGACGGATCGCTGCCCGGCGCGACGGGCGGCTTGGGCGCTTCCGGCTCAGGCAAGTCGAACCGCAGGCCAACCTCGGAGATCGGCACCAGGGCCAAGTCCGTCGGCTCGAAGAACGCCACATCAAGCGCCAGCGGAGTGGCGGAGAACGCGGCGATTTCGGACACGGCTCGGGTGATCGCGCTTTGCGCCTCGGGCGCGGCGCCGACGATGGCGAGCAGCGTGCCGTCCCGCCCGTCGGTGTAGCGCGCATCCACGAGAAACGCGCGGGTGGCGCGTCCTCCCATCGAGGCCAAACGCCGATCCAAAGCGGCCAGCACCGGCTGCGGCAAATCCTGCGGCGCCCCGAGGGCGGCGATCTGGCCCTCGCCCTCCTCCGCCTCCTGATCGAGCGTTTCGGCGAGCCAATCGACGGCATCTGCATCAAGCAGATTGGAGGACGGCGCGACCTCGGGGTTGAGCGCCAGGCCGATCCCCTGACCATAGAGCATGCCCGCCAGCACCCGCCCGGACATGGCCGCAAAGGGCGCCGGCGCGCCGGTAAAGGCGGTCAGCCGGTCCTCGGTGTCGAAAACCAGCGCGTAAGTCGCGCCGTCCTCTTCGGCCAGCATCGGCGTGATCGCGTCACCTTCGGCGGGCGCTTCGAGCAGGATAAAGAGCTCCGCGGCAGCCAGCCGGGCGAAATAGCCAAGCCGCGCCGCCTCGTCCTCCGCATCGGCCTGCATCAGCACATGCGCCTCGTCGAGCGGGGTCAGGTAGGTCTCGTCCATCGTCACGCCAGCACCTCCGTCACGCGCGCCTTGAGCGCGGGCAGGACTTCGGCGCTGAACCACGGGTTGCGGTTGATCCAGGCGGTGTTGCGCCAGCTGGGATGGGGCAGGGCAAAGGTGGCAGGCGCATGGGCGCGCCACGCGGCCACCGTGTCCGTCACGCCGGACTTGACGCCCAGATGCCACTTTTGCGCGTAGCCGCCGACGAGGATCGTGAGCCTGATGCCGTTGAGCGACGCCATCACGCGCGCCCGCCAGGTGCGCGCGCAGATCGGCGGCGGCGGCAGGTCGCTGCCCTTGGCATCGTAGCCCGGAAAGCAGAACGCCATCGGCACCAGCGCGATGCGATTGGTGTCGTAGAAGGTCGCCTCGTCCAATCCCAGCCAGTCGCGCAGGCGGTCGCCCGACGGGTCGGTGAAGGGCTTCCCAGAGGCATGCACCCGTGCGCCGGGCGCCTGGCCTGCGATCAGGACGCGCGCCGATGCGGAGACCCACGTCACCGGGCGCGGCGTGTGCGCGGTGGCCGTCGCCGCGAACCGGTCGGCACAGAGCCGGCAAGAGGAGATGTCCGAGATAAGCGCGTCCATAGCGCCGCCTACCGCGAGACCGGGGCCTCTGCAATGCTGCGGCACTACACCCGTTGTTAGGTGACAGTAAGTCTTGCACAAACCGGAAGACCGTGGGTGAGGCCGGAAGAGGGCGGATAAAGCCAATAAAATCAGGCTTGTGGGGCGTGCTCGGGCCGGCGGAAAGGCGATGAACACTTGTTTTGCACAAAGCACGAAAACGGGCAGATCTGGACCGATTTGTGCAAGACCTTTGTCACAGAACGCCGATGAGCCGGCAAGCAGCTAAGCCCTTTTCAAACCACGTTTAATCCGGCTGCAACGTGCCTCGGGCGGCTGAAAATGCGGGCCCAAACGGATTTCTAAGTCGGAACTGGAGTTCCGACTTCCTAAGCGAGGACCGAAAACCGGAAAAAATCGTTTCCGGGCAATAGGTAACGGGATTGAAGCTGAAGGTTTCGACGTCGCGAACATGCAATCAAGTCGGAACTGATTTTGCTTATGCGACGGGCGTAAGGGCCCAAATTGCCTGCCCTTGAACCATGTACGCGGCCAGCTGGCGCCCCGTGACGATGTCAGGATCGCGATCCCTCTCGTTGCGCATCACGAAGAGAGTGTCTTCGTTCGGCTTGAGGAGCATCCTGATCTGGATGCGCCCCTCGATCCGAACGGCAAATGTGTCGAGCGTCGAGGTCGGGCGCTTGCCCTTGTCGATCAGATAGACCGTGCCATCGGGCCAGCGTGGCGCCTGGTCACGGCCAACCTGCTCGAAGAAGGCCAGGTCGTGGATCTTGGCGTCAAGCCGCTCCAGCCATTGCCGGCGCATCGCGATCGGAGGCTGCTCTTGCCGGGCACTTTCCGGCGACAGCCACGGGATGCGCAGGAAGTCCTCTGACGATGCTTTCGAAGGCTCCTTCGAAGCGGGGCTCGCAAAGATCACGTCGGGAGACGCGGGATCATCGGTTGAAAAGCGGCCGTAGCGCATCTCGAGGCCGAGGTATTCGAAGAGGGCGGCAAGAGCATCGAAGGCTGGCATTCGACCGTCCTTGATGTTCCTGATCAAACCATCGTGGCCGACCACGTCCATGCTCGCGCGTCGTGCGGATATGCCTTTCTCGTTAAGAGCAGACAGTACCAGCTCTTTGATCTCCGCTCTAGCGGTTTCGGAACGATCTCGGCTCAACAACACACGAAGGAGTTACGCAGGAAATCCTCGCCTTGTAAGGCAATTTAATCTCACAAGACATTTTTGTATTGACGAGATAAGGCAATACTGTCTTATCGTGGGTAGAGATAACGTATTAAACAACTGGCGAGAGAGCGATGAGAGCCGTCTTCACCCCGACCCCAGGTCAACATCTGTATAATGCGCTGCTTGCTGGGTTCCGTTCTCGCAACACCACGCTTCAAGCCTGGTGCAACGAGAACGGCATCACTCAGAATGAGGCGCGCTCTTGCGCATACGGATTGCATGGCGGGGTAAAGGGTCGAGCCTTGCGCGACCGATTGGTTGAGGCCGCCGGTGAGAAGGTCGTCCGGGTGGCATACGAAACCGCCATTGAAGCCGAGATCGACCGGCTCGCGTCATGAGCGCCCGAGCTCAAAGCATTGCTGATCAGCCTATCGAGCATCTGAGCGATCCTCAAAAAGCTGCGATGGCCGCACAGCTGATCAACTTGATCGAAGACCCAAGCTGTCAGCAAAGCCTCCGGCGACTGGCCCAAACCGCGACGCAGATCGCGGACGAACTTGAACGCACATCCTTCCTGAGAGAGCAGTCATGGAACCCTACAACGCACGCGGCGAAGTAGATCGCCCAACCTTTCCTTGCACCCTGAGCATTCGGAAAATCGGCAGCCTGTACGCGGTCTATGACCAAACGGGCAGTCGGCTCTCCCAGGTGAAACGTCGCCTCAGTGACGCCAAGAAGGACCTCGCTCTTCTGGAAAGCATGGTGACCGCCATGCGGCGCGCGGCCTCGCAGAAGGCAGCCTGATGCACGCCGCCGGCATGCACTCTCCGCGCCTGCGCCGCGTGCTCAAGGTCCTCAAGGACGGAAAGCCGCATAGCACCCGCGAGATCGTCCGCAAGGCTGGCGTCTGCGCGGTCAACGCCGTGGTCGCCGAGTTGCGTGCAAACGGAGCGGAGATCGCATGCTGGCAACAGCTCGTCGACGATCGGCGGGTCTGGTTCTACCGCATGACGAAGGAGCCAACGCGTGGCTGAGCTCATCCAGAAAACCACGATGCTTGATCCTGCCGAGATCAAGACTGTCTCACGGCTGAGGCCAACGAGCGCGAGCAAGGTTAAGCAGTTTGTCGAGCTCATCGCTGGACAGGGCTTCGTCCATCCCATCGTCGTGAGGAAAAAGCAAAACGCGGGATGGGTGCTGATCGATGGAGCGCACCGATTGTCCGCGGCTAGATCGCTGGGTTTGGAGGAAGTCCCAGTTCGCGCTTACCGTTGCAACGACCGGGAAGCGACAGAGATTGAGGTTGCTTCCAACCTCGCCGCAGGAATGACCGCGCTGGAACAGGCAATTTTTCTGGCGGAGGCACAAGTACTCTACGAGGAACGTCATCCAGAAGCGAAACACGGTGCAAGCAACGGAAAAAGAACGGGAATTGCAAAGAAGGCATCCATGCCTTCTTTCATTGCCAACGTCGCGAGAGAACGATCTTGCTCGCCGAGATACATCGGCAGACTAGCGCAGATCGGTCGCTCGTTTACGTCAGATCAGGTGGAAAAGCTAGCCAGTGCGAAAAAAGCACCAGGCGTTCAAGACTTACTCTCGCTCGCACAGCTCGACGAAGAGGCCAGGGCCACTGCTTGCGAAGCTTTTTCCAATGGCTCGTGCAATACCTTGCGCAAGGCCATCAACGTCCAGACAGCAAAACGCCCTGGTGCGGTGCGGCCTCCAGAGACATTGAACGCCCTGCTTTTGGCTTGGAAGCGCGCATCACAGTTAGATCGCCGGAAGTTTGTGGCAAAGCATCGCGATGCAATTCAAGCTCTTATCGATGAGCCGTCCAAATGACGGCTCTCGTGCAGAAAGAGTGGTGGTCCGTTCCCGAGATCATCGACGCGAAGCTCCCAGACTTCCCGAATACCGAACGCGGGATCTTGAAGCTGATCGAGCGATCCCGCTGGCGCAACACCGACTTCGCGCGCAAGCGGGCGGCTCGGGGCGCGGGCTGGGAGTATCACTGGACCCTCTTTCCTCAATACGCGCAAAACCACCTGATCCGCGCTGTCCACACAAAGCCGGATGCGGTTCCCCAGGAGGAAGACCGGACAGCTAAGTGGGCGGCTTACGAGCAGCTCCCCGCCAAGCACCAGGAGAAGGCGCAGTACCGCGCGGACGTCCTCGACCGGTTCCACAAACTCGTGCAAGGCGGCATGACAAAATTTGAGGCCGCGCATGAGGCAGGGAAGATGTCGAGCTGTTCTGCGCGCTCGATCTGGAACTGGCTCGATATGGTCTACGCCGTGCCGCGCGAAGACTGGCTGCCGTGCCTCGCGCCCAGCTATGCCAAGGGTGCGCGACCACGCGTAAAGACCCCGATCGACCCCGACTTTGTTGATCTCGTGAAGAGTGACTGGCTGCGGCTCGCCGGCCCGTCCTTCACCACGTCTTATGAGCGGGCCCGGCGTATCGCCGAGCACCGCGGGATCCCGACGGTGCCGGTGCATACGATGCGCCGGTGGATCAAGGCGAACGTGTCAAAAGAGACTGAAACCTTCCTGCGCAAGGGCGAGGACGCCTTGAAGCGGCTCTACCCGGCACAGACCCGCGACAAAACGGCGATGACCGCCATGGAAGGCGTGAACGGAGACTTCCACAGGTTCGACGTCTTTGTCCGGTTCCCAGGTGGACCAGGCCAGGCAGAAGAGATCGGGCGGCCGCAGATGGTGGCCTTCCAGGACATCTTCTCCGGCCGGCTGCTCAGCTGGCGCGTTGACCGGACGGCCAACAGCCATGCGGTTCAGCTTTGCCTCGGCGATCTGATCGAGGACTGGGGCATCCCGAACCACGTGCTGCTCGACAACGGCCGCGAGTTCGCGGCCAAGGCGATCACCGGCGGGACCCCCACGCGCTTCCGCTTCAAAGTTCGCGATGATGACATCCCGGGGCTGCTCACGTCGTTGGGCTGCAAAGTCCACTGGGCAACGCCGTATTCGGGGCAATCAAAGCCTATTGAACGGGCCTTTCGAGACCTGTGTGACAGCGTCGCTAAGCACCCCGCCTTTGAAGGCGCCTACACCGGCAATTCACCCACCGCCAAGCCGGAGGACTATGGCACCCGCGCGGTTCCTCTCGAACAGTTCCTCGCCGTGCTTTCAGAAGAAATTGAGCGCCACAACATGCGCCGCGACCGCCGAACGGAAACCGCCTATGGCCGCAGCTTTGCCGAGGTTTTTGACGAAAGCTATGCAAGCGCACCGATCACAAAGGCGACACCCGCGCAGCGCCGGCTATGGCTACTCGGAGCCGAGGGTGTCCGAGCACATAGCCGCACCGGACAAATCTCGTTCATGGGCAACAAATACTACGCCCCATGGATGCTGGAAATCGCAGGCGAAAAGGTTGTCGCCCGCTTTGACAGAGCCGACCTCTGGGCGGGATTGCACATCTACGATCTGACCGGAGAGTACCGGGGCCACGCGGTTTGCCAGGCCAAGGCAGGGTTCTTCGACGTGGAAGAGGGCAGAGCCCACGCCAAGGCCCGCGGCGACTGGATGAAGGCGGAGCGCGCAGCAGCCCGAGCGCATCGCAAGCTTACCGCGGCGGAGCTTGGAGAGGCGTTGGCAGAGGCTGCATTGCCGCAGGCGGAGGCCCCTGAACCCAAAGTTGTTCGCATTGCGACGACGCCACGGCCAGAGCCTAAGCCGGTGGTAGATGCCGGGATTGAGGCCAAGCAGGCCGAACTCATTGAAGATTTCGAGACGCGAAAGCTCGCTCACGTTCAGAGGCAGGACGATGAAGACGAACGCGATCTCGCACGACGGGCCTTCGACATAGAGGCCCGGTTGGAGAGAGGTGAGGAACTGACGCGCGATCAGCGCAAGTGGCTCAACTCGTTCCAGCGCACCCCCACCTACAAGGCGATGAAAGCCATGGTGGAAAGCTTCGGGGAAACCGCCCTGAGGAAATGAAAAAGCCGCCGTGGAGGTACGAGCTCCAGCGGCGGCAGAACAGTCATCTGGAGGATGGTATGACACAAGCCGAGCAGCTTTACAACAATGTCGCGCCGTTGCGGAATGTGGCGGCTCTTTGCCAACTCATCGAGCGGGTTCAGAACAGGGATTTCAGCCTTCCGGGCATGGCCTGCTTTTATGGGTTCTCGGGCTATGGCAAGACGAGTGCTGCGACCTTTGCGTCTGTCAAATACGGGTGCATCTCGGTCCAAGTCGCCGACAGCTGGTCCAGGAAGAAGCTCTGCCAGGCGATCCTTGCCGAAATGGGCATCAAGCCGCGCGGACTGGTCTATGACATGATGGATCAGATCAAGGAATGGCTGGCCATCCAAGACGTCCCGCTGTTGCTCGATGATGCCGATCTCCTGATCCGCAAAGGCATGATCGAAACCACGCGGGAGATCTACGAGGGTTCAGGCGCCTCGATCATTCTCATCGGCGAGGAGGAGCTGCCGCAGAACCTTGCACGGGTCGAGCGTATCCATGGACGCATGCTCGACTGGGTCGCGGCGCAGCCTGCGGACGCCAGCGATGTCGACCATCTGGCCGACCTTTACGCCGCCGGCGTCACGGTATCGCAGGAGTTGAAAACGAAGATCCTCGAGCAAGCCAGAGGCTCGCTCCGCAGGATCGCCGTGAACCTCGCGACGTGCAAAGAGATCGGCGCAACCAAAGGGATTGAAGCGATTGGCCTGGATGATTGGGGCAAGCGCCAGTTCTTCACCGGGAACGCACCAACGGCGCGGCGTGGTGCGGCATGAACGCTCAGCTCCGCTCAGGACATCCAAAGCACTGGCGTGCTGCCCAAGAACTCAAAGAGTTCACTGTACCGCAGCTGATCGCCCGAACCAGTGGCGCGCAAGAAACCTCAGTCCGTTCGCACATCAGAAGGTGGCTGGCACTTGGGCTCATCGAACAAGCCTCCGAAGGCGTACGTGGTGAGCCCGCTACGTTCCGCCTTACCGGCAAAACGCCTCCCATTTTGGAAGCCGATGCAAGCGATCAGTCTCCTGAACGCAATATGTGGCGCGCGATGCGCGGCCTCGCATCCTTCACGCCGTCCGACGTGTCCTGTCATGCATCGACCGAAGAATGTGAAGTCAGCAGCCATCTTGCTGAAACTTACTGCCGGGCACTCTACGGGGCTGGTTTCCTACGGATGCTCCGTGGCGGCAAGCGCGGGCTTCGAGAACCGATCTACAGGCTTCTGCCGATTAGCGGTCCTTTGCCACCGGTCATTCAACGCGTTCGTGCTGTTTGGGATCCCAACGAGAAGCGTCACATCGTACTGACGCCGCCACCGGCATGAGCGCCGTCGACAAAGCGCGGGAGGCGTGGGGCAGCGAGTTGCCCGACTGGGTCGAGGCAATGGCCGTCGCATGCGATGACAGCTCGCAGAACCAGGTGGCCAAACGCATCGGCCGCAGCTCCTCCGTCGTCAGCCACGTGTTGCGCAACGCTTACCCGGGCGACATGGCCGCGACCGAGGAGCTCGTCCGCGGCACCTTCATGTCCGGGCGCACGGACTGCCCGGCGCTCGGCAAAATTCCGAGCAACGAATGCCGCCTTTGGCGGGAGCGAGCGAAGTCCTTCTCAAGCCACAATGCGCAGCGCGTGCAGATGTTTCGCGCGTGCCGCAGGTGTCCAGTCAACCGGGGGGCAAAATGATGGCCCGAACGGATAGCAGAGACCAGGTGGTTGCGTTGGCCAAGCTCAACCTACCGCCAGCAGAGATCCACGAACGGACCGGCCTCGCGCTGGGGTCGATCTACACCATCCTTTCAAAAGCCCGCGCAAAAGGCATCGATCTGCCTTCGTTCAAGCGTGGCAGGCCGCGTGGCGAGCTCAAGGGCGGCGTGATCCTGCGCCTGCCACAGACGCTGGTCACTCAGCTCGAGCTCGCTGCCGAAGACCGTGAAACCACACCCCGCGAACTCGCAACCACCATCCTGGGCGTCGTGATCGCCGAAGGGCTGATCGACGCCGTGCTCGACGACGGAGGAACCCGATGACACAAACCCCGCTCCCGCCGCCACCAGGCTCGCCCGAAGCCGTAGCCAAAGGCTGCACCTGCCCGGTGCTCGACAACGCCCGCGGCCTTGGCTGGAAAGGCGGCGTCAAAGACCCGGAAACGGGCGAGACGCTTTACGTGATGCAAATCGATTTCCCGCTGCACGGGAGGATCGCCGCATGAAGCCGCGCCTCACCCAGCGTCAGGTCTTTGAACTGAGCGCCAGCGCCGTCGCCAAGGTCCACATGCGCGGCCGGCGCGGCGCCGAAAGTGTCACGGTCGACGAAGTCGAGGCGCTTGTGATCCTCACCGTCGACCTCGGCAAAGACGCCTTGTCCCACACCCCAGAGGAGACCACCGATGAACATGCACGTCGTGCCTGAGGGCTACATGAAGAACGCCCGCGGGGAGCTGATCCCTGAGGAGAACATCAAGCCTGCACAAAAGCTGCAGGACGAGCTGGTGCGCGGGTTGATGAAAGACGCGCGCCGCATCCACGACGAACTGCGCACCTTCAAGGCGCTCGCGCTGAGCGAAACGCTGGCACTCCGGGAGACCGTGGCACAGGACTATGACGTCAGCCTCGGCGGGCAGAAAGGCAACGTCACGCTGCGCTCGTTCGACGGCACGATGGAAGTCCAGATCGCCGTGCAAGAGCATGTGACCTTCGGGCCGGAGCTCTCCGCCGCCAAGGAGCTGATCGACAACTGTGTGACCCGCTGGTCCGAAGGCGCAAATAGCAACGTCCGCGCGCTGGTGGATCACGCCTTCCAGGTCAACAAGACCGGCAAGATCGACACCCAGCGCGTCCTGTCCCTGCGCCAGCTCAACATGGCAGGCGACCCCGAGTGGCACCGCGCAATGGACGCCATCGCCGACGCCATCATCGTGACCGGCTCCAAGACCTACATCCGCTTCTACGAGGTCGACCCGAAAACCGAGCGGAAAGTCGCCCTGTC
Organism: Pseudaestuariivita sp.; assembly: GCF_052825805.1. Lineage (NCBI taxonomy): Bacteria > Pseudomonadati > Pseudomonadota > Alphaproteobacteria > Rhodobacterales > Paracoccaceae > Pseudaestuariivita > Pseudaestuariivita sp. Next base: position 43,491 of record NZ_JBRBVB010000003.1, read on the forward strand.
GCTCGACATCGCGAAGGTGTGAGGTGTGCAATGAAGCTACTTCAACCTGTAGTCGTAACGGCATTGGCAGCGCTGCCAGCAGCTGGTCAACGGCAGTCGTTCCATGTTTTTCTTCGCGACGCGCTTTCCATCGCGCTTCGCCATAGCCGGGCAAGCGTCGCTGCCACAAGAAAACCGGTGGTGTCCAATACGGATGCGTTTCGCGCGGGCCAAAGCCTGATCGCTTTGCACCCATTTCCTCACGCGACCAATAACCAGCTTTGCGTAATCACGATCAATTCCTTCGGGATATTCACCGACTTTGACGTAGGCGCCAACCCAACCAGCCTTTGCCAATTCCGCGATCCGTTCGGCATCCATTCCAGTTGGCTCTGGCGCATGCGCCAGTACCTCTTTCGCGTATGGAAGCAAATCCACGGGGCCGTCTGGCGTATCAACAACAACCTTCGACGGGCTGCCACCAAAGAGAAACTTGAACATCAGCACCCCCATGCGTTCAAACCGAGTCGCCCAAGCATATCGGAACGCCTCCTTTCTCTCAAAAACACTGAACCCAGCCTTTGGGCGTTTGACGCGGGGGTGAAGACGTGACCCGCACCCTCCAAAAGCTGATCCACGTTGGATGCCGCGAGCTGGGGCTCGACAGCGATGACCGTAAGGCGATGCAGCTCGCGTTGACGGGCAAGGCCAGCATGGCCGACATGTCCGAGGCCGAGCTGACGGTGATCGTCGACAACCTCAAGGCCAAGGGGTTCAAACCCAAGGGCGGGCGCAAACCAAAGGCGCCCCGCAAGGATCTGCGGCTGGTGCATGTGCTTTGGTCGAAGCTGGGCGAGGCCGGCGTGCTCGAGCGACCCGATCGGGCCGGGCTCAATGCCTTTATCCGCAAGCGCTTCGAAAAGTCGTGGGGCTCGGTCCCGGCCGACGTCGACATGCTCCGCGACCACACCCAGATCGACGACGTGATCCAAGCGCTCAAGTCTTGGGCGACGCGCGTTGCGACTGGGTTCGATCCGAACGAGGCGCAGCGATGAAACATGCCGCAGTTCGCGTCTCAGATCACGCCGTCGTCCGGTACCTCGAACGGGTCAGAGGCGTCGACATCCGCGCGGTCCGCGCCGAGATCGCCGAGGTCGTGGCGCTGGCGGAGGAACACCCGGGAGCGAACGGCGTCCGCAGCGGAGGCCACGTCTACCGCATCAAAAACAACACGGTCGTGACGGTAGCGCCCACCTGTGAGGCGAACCTGCGCACGCACAGGGGAAGGTCGTGACCCAACTTCCTGGCACCGCTGGCATGATCGAGGCCGTGATCGGCCTTGAACGCACCGCGACCTTGCTCAAGGCGCGCGGCGGCACCGAGATCGAGATCCCTGTGCGGGTCCCGGGGAGCCTGATCGCATCGATCATCGGCGAAGAGGCTGCCACCCAGTTGCGCGACGCCTTTGGCGCCGGGCGCCTGACTCTCCCCTGTTCGCATATGCGCGGCGCCGGTGCGGTTCGGCTATCGAAGCGCAAGCATGCCGAACGCCTTTTGCGCGCCGGGAAGAGTATTCAGGAAGTTGCACTTGAAGCTGATCTGCACATTCGCACCGTGCGCAGATACAAGCTCGAGCGTGCCTTCGAGAGCCGAGAAACTGACGAACCGATGCTGCCGTTTGACAGGGACGACTGAGCTCAGGCACAGTCCAACCATCGAAGCAGCACGCCCCCGGGACCGGTGTCCCGGGGGTTTTCGTTTCCCCGACCTGCGACATTGCGAGGGCAACCGCAGAACGGGAGAGCTGCCATGGCCCGCGGGTTTTCACGACACAAATGGAAGGGCGCGAGCTACCACGCGGCGCACCACATGGGCGGGGCGATCATCCCTGAGCTGGTCGTCGTGCATGACACCGCCAGCCGGATCGAGTTTGACAATGCAGCAGCGTACCTGCGGTCGGACAATCCGCCCAGAGTGTCCGTCCACTTCGTGATCGAGCGGAATGGGGACTGCCAGCAGCAGGTCCCGGTCAACCGCCGCGCAAACCACGCGGGCCGGTCGCATTACCACGGCCGCGACTGGTGCAACGGCTTCTCGGTCGGCATCGAGCTGGTGAACCCCGGCCGCATGGAGCGCGGCCGCGAGGGCTTTGCCCTGGCCTACTGGGGCGAGCACTTCTCGATTGAGGAACACAACATCCTGTGGCGCCGCACCGAAGAACACGGTGACGGGTACTGGATGCCCTACACCGAGGCGCAGCTGGCGACCCTTGAACGGCTCCTTGAAGACCTCTTCACGAAGTACCGCGGCCTCGAAGACATCGTGCCGCATTGGTACATCTCGCCGGGCCGGAAGATCGACACCAACCCGCTCTTCCCGCTCGACGCGCTCAAGGCACGCATCCTTGGCCGTGATGAGCCCAACGCGCAGGAAATCGAGGCGACCGAGAAGATCGCCGACGGCTTTGTCGCGATCGAGGTGCCGGGAGACATCCTCAACATGCGCCGCTGGCCGAGCTTCAACCCGAACGTGATCGCGAAGATCCCCGACGGTACGGTGGTGCCGGTGCTGAACGAAGGCGAGTTCAACGGGCGCGCCTGGGTGAAGGTCGTCTATGCCGGTCAGGAGGGTTGGGTCGTGAAAGGCTACACCGCTTCGATCATCACCCGTGACGCCGTCGAAGCCATGAAGCAGGTGCTGTGATGGAGCTGAGCGGCAAATTGCGCGACGTGGTCGCGGCGGTCGCGCCGACGCTTGCCGCTGCCCTAGGTGGCCCCCTGGCCGGCGCGGCGGTGGGCAAGATCGGGCAAGTGCTGTTGAACGATGCGGGGGCATCGGTTGAGGCGATCGAAGATCTGCTGCGCCGCCCGACACCGGAAGCCCTCGCCGCCCTGCGCAAGCTCGACACCGAGTTCGACGCCGAGATGAAACGCCTCGATGTGGAGCTCGAGCGGATCGACGCCGGCGACCGAGCCAGCGCCCGGGATCGCCAGGCCAAGATGCGCGACTGGACCCCGTCGGTGCTGGGCGGGCTGATCCTGCTCGGGTTCTTCGGCGTCTTGGCGGCGCTGATGTGGCTCGATCTGCCGGCAGGTGGCGCGGACGTGGTTAAGATCATGCTGGGCGCGCTTGGCGCGATGACCACGCAGGTTGGCAACTACTTCTTCGGATCGTCGCGCGGCTCGGCCGCCAAGAACGACATCATCGCACAACTCAAGGGCGTGGCCTCACCGGAGGGACGTGAAGCACCGCGCCCAGGTACCGTCTTTTGAAGGGAGCTTTCATGCGGGACGCAGACATCCATCAACTGGCCACGACCTGGTTCCGTGCCTGGCTGGCAGTGATCCTGCTGCTGCTTTGCGCGGCGCTGATTATTGGCGGAACGATCACGCTGCTGGGGATGATCTTGTGAGCTGGGACAACGTGACTGCTGCCAGCCACGTCACCCTCGTGGTCGCACTGGTGTTCGTCGGCTTGAACCTCTACGCCGTCGGCTCGGGCAAGCCCGGGAGGCTCGGTGCAGCCCTTGCGATCGTGGCGATGCTGGTCGAGCGGTCCTACTACGTCTTTGCGCGTCTGCTCGCAGGGCATCAAATCGACCTTTGGTCCGCGCACCCTGCTCCAGCCCTTCTGTCCTTCTCGGTGGCGATCAGCGTGTTTGCGATCGTCGCCCTTCCGATGTGGGATGAGGGGGGAAAACAGCGGCGCGATGTGGTTGTCGTAGGTATCGCGATGGCGGCGCTGTGGACGCTCGTCGCGCTTCGCGCTGAGTGACGCATGTTGGAGTTGCTCAAACTCACCGAAGTGATCGTCGGTCTGGTGATCACAGGCTTCGGGCTCCTGCTATCGGGGTTCCTGTGGTGGGACAAGCGGCTGTCCGCGCGCGCCACGAGCAAGGCCAACGCCCTGCGCGGCCAGATCGAGCAGGTCGACAAACACATGATCAACCGCCTCGACAAAGTCGAGGAGCGTATGTCCAGCCTCGAAAAGGAAAGCGAGGCGACGCAACGCCGGGTGAACCGGATCGAGACCAGCATCGGCAAGCTCGCAACCAGCGAGCAGGTGAGCGAGATCAAAGCGGATGTGGCCCGGCTAGGCGAGGCATCGCGGCAGATGAGCGGCACCCTCGACACCCTTTATCAGGCTGCTATCCGGGCCGCGGAGGCACGCAAATGATCAGCGCGCCGTGGCCAGTCAAACAGGTCGAAACCGAGAAGCGCCGCCTTGAAATACTGCGCTGCCTCAACGCCGCCCCGGAGTACACGCTGCAAGCTCCGATCCTCCGCCAACATTGCGTGGCCATGGGCATCCCTTCGACCAACGACCAGGTCGCAGCTGCGCTGGAATGGCTCGAGGAGCAGGAGCTTGCCTGTACGCGCCGTACGATGGCGCGGGTCCTCGTTGCCACCCTCACCGCCCGCGGCGCCGAAGTGGCAACCGGCGCAGCAACCACCGCCGGCGTCGCCCGGCCCTTGCCATGAACGGAGACCCCCGATGAACGACAACACGGCGCATCGCCGCCTTTCGATCCTCCGCCATCTGGCCCAGTCGAGTGAGTATACCTCCAACGCCTCGATCCTGGTCGATGTGTGCCGGGGCGTCGGGATCCCGACGACGACGGATCAGATGCGCACCACGCTCGCCTGGCTGCAAGAGCAGGAGCTGATCGAATTGACCGACCACAGCCACGTGGTGATCGCCACCGCCACCGCCCGCGGCGTCGAGGTTGCGCACGGCCAGGCGGCACATCCCGGCGTCAAAAAGCCCAGCCCGCGGAGCTGAAGCGATGCCGGTGCCGCGCAAGATCGACCGCATCCCCGCCGACCTCCGGCAATGGCTGCAAGACGCCCTGCGCGAAAGTGGGTTCGGCGGCTATGTCGAGCTGACCGACGAGCTCAACGCCAAGCTCGAGGAGCGCGGCGAGGAGATACGCCTCGGCAAGTCGGCCGTGCACGCGTTCGGCCAGGACTTCGAGGCGTTCGTCAAGGCGCAGGAGCAGGCGGCGGCATGGGCGGAAAGCTGGATGGCCGACAACGGGCTCGAGGACGAGGCCAAGCGGCACAACGTGCTCTTCCAAATGGTCACAACGCTCGCCTTCAAGGTGATGAGCGCGCAGATGACCAAAGAGGGCGACGAGATCGACCCCAAGGAGTTGCACTTCATCGGGCGCATGCTCAAGGACGTGATGACCTCCTCCGGCATCCGCGAGAAGCTGCTGGCAGACGAACGCGCACAGATCGCGAAGGAGGCGCGGGAGGCGGCGGCGAGCGCGGCCGAGAACGTAGCCCGGGAGCAAGGGCTGTCAGGCGATACCGTCCAGGCCATCCGGGCCAGCATCCTCGGGGTGGCGGCATGAGCGATCCGATCCGATGCACCTTCTACGGTTTCGCCACCTACCTCGATGAGGAGCTCGGTCATCTTTGGGTGGAGCATGACGGCACGATCACCTGGGACCAGCTGCAGGCGATCAAGTCGGCGGTATGGGGTGCGGAGGCGCGCGCGATCGAGGTCTATCCGGCGGAGGGCAACGTCATCAACGCCGCCAATATCCGCCACCTCTGGCGGCTCGGCCCGATGGATTTTGCTCCCGATCTCGTCGGTGAAGACGGGTTTGAAGACAGCCTTCAAACCCGGTTTGCAGATGCCTGGGCGGAGGCGCGGCGATGAGCGCGAGCCCTGCACAGGTCGCCAACGACATGGCTGCGCATGCGACATACTGGGATCGGCGCGATCGAGAAGTTGCGCGACTGTGCAGGGATGTTGCGCATGTGATCCGGTTGCGGCTAGCTGGAGGATCGATAGACGGCAGGACATGGGCCGGCCTTCACCGCAGGTTGAGCCAAAGGCTCGACTGGGGGTCGAGGCTGCAGGGCAAACCCAACTTCCGACGCGCACTGGCAACGGTTGAAGAGCTGGGGCCATACGCAAGAGGCAGGGCATGACCCAAACGCTCACCTCCCCCCCGCGTGACCTGCCACGAGTCGAATGGTCGGGGCACCAAAGGTGCTACATGCAAGACCGCTGGTTTGCCACGGTGGGTGGTGAGCGTTTCGCGCTCGAAACCTACCATAGGGGTTTCCATGTAGGACGCACGTCCCTGTCCCGCTTGCCTGACTGGCAGCGCCTCGGCGTGTTCAATTCCAGGGATCAAGCGATTTCCTGGGCGCCCAAGTGCATCTGGTATTTTCTATATGGTTGAGGCGCGTTCACCAGAGATCCCCGAGCAGCTGAGCGGCGCAGAGCTCCCGGCGGTCCTTCTGCCCTACCAGGCCAGTCTGCTCGAAACGACGGCAATCTCCCCCTTCACGGTCTGCGAGAAGTCGCGGCGGATCGGGATGACCTGGGGCGTGGGCGCGGACGCGGTGCTGACGTCCGGCGCGTCCCGCCAAGCCGGCGGGATGGACACGCTCTACATCGGGTTCAACCTCGATATGGCGCGCGAGTTCATCGACGTCTGCGCGATGTGGGCCAAGGCGTTCATGTCGGCGGCGGGCGCGGTCGAGGAGTTCATCTTCAAGGACCAGACCGAGGACGGCGCCGAGAAGGACATCAACGCCTTCCGCATCAGCTTTGCCAGTGGGTACGAGATCGTCGCCCTGACATCGAAACCACGGTCGCTGCGCGGCCGTCAGGGCTACGTGATCTTTGACGAGGCAGCGTTCCACGACGAGCTCGACGAGATGCTCAAGGCGGCGATGGCGCTCCTGATGTGGGGCGGCAAGGTGCTGGTGATCTCCACCCACGACGGTGTGGACAATGCCTTCAACCGGCTGATCCTCGACATCCGCGCCGGCAAGCGCGACGGGAAGATCCTCAAGGTCACTTTCGACGACGCGATCGCAGACGGCCTGTACGAGCGCATCGCGATGGTGACCGGCAAGCCCGACACCGCCGAAGCCAAGGCGCAGTGGATCGCGGACATCTTCGGGTTCTACGGAGACGCGGCCGACGAGGAACTGCACTGCATCCCGCGCGCAGGCTCGGGCGCTTACCTGTCGGCCGCGGCCGTCGAAGCGTGCATGTCGGACACCCATCACGTCGCGCGCCTGACCTGCCCGGATGGGTTCGAGCTTCGCCCGATCGACGAGCGGCGGGCCTTTGTCGCGCGGTTCCTCGAGGAGGAGGTCGCGCCGCATCTCGGGCGGCTCGACCCCGATCGGCTGACCGGGCTCGGTGAGGACTTTGGCCGATCATCGGACTTGACCGTCCTCGCGATCGGACAGGAGCGGAAGGACCTGAGCGTCGTCGTGCCGCTGATCATCGAGCTCAAGAACATGCCGATCGAACAGCAGTTCCAGGTGATCGACTTCGTGGTGCGAGGCTGCAAGCGCTTCCTCGGTGCGAAGTTCGACGCCACCGGCAACGGCCTCGGGCTGGCGGAGCGGGCGCAGGAGGCGTTCGGATATGACCGGATCGAGGCGGTGAAGCTCAGCCAGTCCTACTATCTCGAGCATGCGCCGCTGCTCAAACGGCACTTCGAGAACCAGTCGATCGAGCTGCCGCGCGACGCCGACATCCGCGACGACATGCGGGTGGTCAAGCTCGTGCGCGGCATCCCGTCGATCCCAGACGCGCGGCACAAAGGGCGGCACGGCGACGCCTTTGTCGCGCTCATGCTGATGATCGCCGCGCTCAAGACCGACTATCAACCCTACGCCTACCGCCCGGTGAAGAAGGGCGGGGACACCCTAGCGCGCCCCGTGCGGACGACCGCCGGGTTCGCGGCCAGAGAAGGAATTTGGTGATGATCGACTGGCTTTGGCTGATCCCCGCCGTCGCGTTTGGCTATGTGATCGGTGCAGCGGCTTCCAGGCGCTTTGGTGCAGGCGTGTCGCTCGGCATTATCGGGACTATCCTTGCGTGGATCGGCTTGAGCTGATGGCCGGCTGCATCGTCCAGGTCTGGTTCAAACCCGAGCGCGGGATCGACGATCGGTCGACCAAATTCCAGATCATCGAAACCGAGTTCGACGATTTCGCGAGCTTTTGCGAGGCCGTCGCCGACGACGTGTTCATCGGCGGAGCAGTCCTTTGGACGACGCGCCTGTCCGATGGGACAAACGAGGTCCGCAATCGACAACCCTGCGCGTTTTTCGGCAGCAGCGTCGCGCGCTGCGCCCTGCCGCGCTGGACCTTTGTGGAAGGAAAGTAGCCATGAACCAACTTGTCGATCCCTTTGGCCGCCCCGTTCGCAAGAAAGTCCTGACCCTGCCGCAGGCCGAGCCCGGCCTGGCGTCGGTCCGATCGGCCTGGGCGACATCGGTGGCAAGTGGTCTGACGCCGGCACGGCTTGCCGGAATACTGCGCGCTTGTGACGAGGGTGATCTTCAGGACTTCCTGATCCTCGCGGAAGAGATGGAAGAGCGTGACCCGCACTACGCGGCGGTGCTTGGATCGCGGAAACGCGCGATCTCGTCTGTCCCGCCGCGGGTCGAGCCGGTCTCGGAAAGCGCAGCGGACAAGAGGATCGCCGAGGCGGTCGAGCAGCGGATCGCCGAGCACGACGGGTTCGCCGACCTTGTGGAAGATCTGCTCGATGCCATCGGCAAGGGTTTTGCGGTCGTCGAGATCGACTGGAAATCCTCGGCGTCAGAGTGGTGGCCGCGCGCCTTTGTGTGGCGCGATCCGCGGTTCTTCAGCTTTGACCAGGAGACCGGGCAAGAGCTGCGCTTGCGCGACGAGCAGGACATGGCGCACGGGATCGAGCTGGCCCCGTTCAAGTTCATCCAGCACCGGGCCCGGCTTAAATCCGGCTTGCCGTTCAGAAGCGGTGTCGCGCGGGTCGTGGCCTTCACGTGGATGTGCAAGGCGTATGACCTGAAGGACTGGATGGCCTTTATCGAAACGTACGGCTTGCCGCTCCGCCTCGGCCGCTACGATGGGTCGGCCACGAAGGAGGACGTCGAGAAGCTTTTCACAGCTGTCGCGAACATTGGCACCGACGCGGCGGCGGTGCTGCCGAAAAGCATGGACATCGACTTCGAAAACACGGGCACCGTCACAGGCGACCAGCTCTTCGAGAACCTCGCGCGCTACCTCGACGAACAGGTGTCCAAGGCGGTGCTCGGCCAGACGATGACGTCGGACGACGGGTCGAGCCAGGCGCAGGCCAAGGTCCACAATGACGTGCGCTACGACATCGCCGCCGCCGATGCGCGCGCGATCGAAGGCACGCTGAACCGAGACCTGGTGCGGCCTTTCGTGGACCTCAACTTCGGACGGCAAGACAGCTACCCGCGGCTGAAGCTGCACATCGAAGAGCCCGAAGACACCGACATGGTCATGCGCAATGTCTATCGCCTGGCGTCAACCGGTGTGGCCTTCAAGCAATCCGAGCTGCGCAACCGACTAGGGTTTTCCGAACCCGAGCGCGGCGACGACATTGTAGGCTCGCTGGGCGAAGGAGTGAGGCGCTCCGACCTGAACCGCGAGGACGACGGCGGCGCGGACGACCTCGACGAGATTGAAGCCGAGATGCTGGAGGACTGGGAGGACGTGATGGACCCGATCCTCGAACCGATCCGTGCCGCGATCGAGGGTGCCACGAGCTACGAGGACGCGCTCGAGCGGATCGAGGCCGCTGCTCCAAACATCGCGACCGGTGCGATGATCGAAACGCTCGTGAAGGGAATGTTCAAGGCCCGCGCGATTGGCGATGTGAGGGACGACTGATGGCGTTTGACTTCGGACAAAAAGACGAGGAGCCAGAAAGCTGTGCCATCTGTGGCGGCACAGGCTTCGAGGCCGATGCCGTGCCGGCGTTGCGCACGTCCGGTCCGTCAGTCGGCACAATCGTCACGCGCAAGGCGTGCGTCGCCTGCAACCCTAATCCGCACGGATGCTCGATCTGCGGCGGGCTCTACGGCCTCGGGTTCAACGTGCTTTGGCAGTGCGAGGGCGCGATCGCGCGCATGACCGTCGGCCACATGGCCTGCCCGCGGTGCAATGGCTGAGTTCCGCGACAAGCCCGGTTACGCCTTTGGCGCCGATACACCGCCGGAGGTCTCGAATTTTCTGCGCAACAAGCGTCTGACGCCGAGCTTCAGCTGGCGCGATGTCGAGCCCGAGGAGCATGCGGTTGCTTTCACGGTGGCAAAGGCTATGCAAGCCGACGTGCTGCGCGACATCCGGGACGCGGTGCAATCGGCGATCGACAACGGTGAGACGTTCGCCCAGTTCCAAAAGGAGCTGCGTCCAAAGCTGAACAAGCTTGGCTGGTGGGGCGTCAAGGAGATGACGGACCCGGTTACCGGCCAACGTGAATTGGTGCAGCTGGGCAGCCCGCGCCGGCTCAGGACGATTTACCGAGCCAACCTGCGCGCAGCGCGCGCAGCAGGCCAGTGGGAACGGATCGAGCGCACCAAAGCTGCGCTGCCATTTCTCGAATACAACCTGGGCCCGAGCGAGCGCCATCGGCCGCACCACGAGAACAAACAGGGACTTATCCTACCGGTCGACGATCCTTTCTGGGACAACTGGATGCCGCCCAATGGCTGGGGCTGCAATTGCTGGGTCCGGCAGATCACACGCCGGGAAGCCGAGCGCAGGGGTGTCAGTGAACCCCCGAACGTGCGCGTGGACGAAAAGCGGAACCGCCGCACCGGTGAAATTCGCCAAATCCCGCGGGGCATAGACCCGGGCTGGGATCGCAACCCAGGCAAGCTGCGGCTTCGGCACATGGAGCAGCTGCTCCTCGATCGCATCACGACGATGTCGCCAGCGGCGCGGGACGTTGCCGTGAAAGACATCGCGACCAGTTGGCAGGCTCAGCGCGTGCTCGACGGCACTGCTTCTGGGGCTGTACCCGTAGCGATCGTGCCGGAGGCGCTGAGCCGTTTTACCGGTGGCGGCACACTGGTCCGAATGACGAGCCATTACGGCGACAAACTGCTAGGCGAAAACCGGGACGTAAGAACCGATCAGCTTTTGATCCTGAACGAGGCATTGGAAACCGGACGCATTGCACTCGACGAGTCGGACAATCGGCAGAGGCTGCTTATTCTGTCGAGAGGGAAGCGTCCTTGGAAGTTTGTCTTGCACCTGTTGCCGCAGAAACGCGAGGCGTGGATCGTATCGATTTACCGTGTCGAGAACCGACACTGGCGGTCTCTGTTGCGTCGGGAAAAGGTCGTTAGCGTGAGAGAGTAGTCGCGCCTGGGGGGACGGGCATCTCCCCCACTGCACATAGTCGCAGGCTCACCGGTAATTTGACTCAGGCGCGGGCCGATCATAAGCACAGTTGCCCCAAATTGCCACCCATGCCGGCTATTGCCACCTCGCCGCGCCGTCAGCACGTCCATAGAACACCTATTAAACGGGTCAGGAACGCGAAGTCGCGATTTTGCGAGGGTTGGCCCCAGAAGCGTGCGCGAGCGCCTTTCTGGGGCTTCTGAGCGCCTCGTCGATCTGAGGCATGCGGTAAAGGTCGGCGATGGCAGACCCGGGATCGCGATCCCGGGTCACTGAATATTCCGCTGATGGCAGTGTCACCGACATGACGCTGCCCGATCAACCCCCATTCCAAGCCATCGCGCTCAACGCCGAGAAGGGCGCGCCCGAATGGGTGCAGCTCACGCCTCCTGGCCCCATAATCACCGGGCGGGACGGTCGGCGCTGGTCGCTCAACACCGAAGCCGTGCTTGCCAACTTTGAGGCGCGCGGCAGCGAGTTCGTGATTGATGTCGAGCACGCCTCCGCCCGCAAAGCGCCCAAGGGCGAGCCGGCGCTCGCCGCCGGTTGGGTGCGCGAACTTGACGTGCGTGACGGGGCAATCTGGGCGCGGGTGGCCTGGAACGATGAAGCGCGCGGTTGGATCGAGGCTGGGCAGTACCGCTTCATCTCGCCCGAAGTGATCTACCACCCGCGAACGCGCCAGATCGATTTCATCAAGACGGCCGGCCTGACCAACACCCCGAACTTTCAGATGACCGCCCTCAACTCCGAGGACGTGGAAGAGGAGAACCCCCAAATGGATCAGTCGATCCGAGAGGCCCTCGGCCTCAACAGCGAGGCCACGACGGCCGATGCTCTGACCGCGATTGCCAAGCTGAAAAGTGACAAGGCAACCGCTCTCAACTCCGCCCAGCACCCTGACCCGGATAAGTTCGTGCCGGTCGCAACGCACAAGACGGTTGTGGATCGCGTCGAGGCGCTTGAGGCGGCCGACAAAGAGCGGATGGAAACGGCCATCAACTCAGAGGTCGACGCCGCGATCGAGGCGGGCAAAGTCGCGCCGGCCGATCGCGATTTCTACGTCTCCGCCTGCAACACCGAGGGTGGTCTGGAAAAGTTTCGCAGCGCGATGGAGGGCCGCAAGCCGATCGTGACGCCGGCTGATCCCAAGAAGCCGGCCCTCGACGTCGCCTCCGCGCTCAACTCCCAAGAGCACTACGCCGCGCAGCAGCTCGGCATGTCGGTCGAGGACTACCGCGCCGCGAAGAAGGAAGAAGCCTGATGGCCATCATCACAGCAGCCCTGCTCGAAGCCCTGCGCGTTGGCTTCAAAAAGCAGTTCAACGACGCGTTCACCGCCGCCCAGGCCGCGACTTTCTACCGGGGCGTGGCGACCATCGTGCCGTCCACCGCCGGGTCCGAGACCTACGGCTGGCTGAGCGAGTTCCCGGACATGCGCGAGTGGGTCGGTGACCGCACCGTCAAGGACATCTCCGAGACCGGCTACCAGATCGAGAACAAGGACTGGGAAAGCACGGTCGGCGTCAAGGCGAACAGCATCAAGGACGACAGCCTCGGGATGTACACCCCGATGTTCCAGGGTATGGGGCGCGCCGCCGCGCGCCACCCGGACCGGTTGATGGCCGAGTTGATGAAGACCGGCAACGCCGCGCTCTGCTATGACGGTCAGAATTTCTTCGATACCGATCACCCGGTCTATGCCAACCACGATGGCACGGGCGCGGTCACGACGGTGTCGAACTACGATGACGGGGGCGGCGCGCCGGGGCCGGGTTGGTTCCTGCTCGACACGTCCCAGCCGCTGCGCCCGTTCATCTTCCAGGAGCGGGAGAAGGTCGACTTCACCGCCAAGACCGATCCCAAGACGTCCGACAGCGTCTTCATGTCGAACAAGTACATGTACGGCGCTTCGGCCCGGCATAACGTCGGGTTCGCGCTTTGGCAGTGTGCTTACATGTCCCGGTCGGCGCTCAACGGCGACAACCTGGATGCCGCGATCGCAGCGATGATGGAGGTCAAACGCGACGGCGGGAACCCGATGGGCATTTCCCCGACGCACCTCTACGTGCCGCCCGCGCTCCGCTCGGCGGCGCAGCAGACGGTCAAGGCGATGTTCGGTGACGGCGGGAAGTCGAACACCAACTACGAGGTCGTCGAGCTCAAAGTCATCCCGTGGCTGGCATAAAGGAGGGCGTGAAGGTGAACATCCTTTTCATCGCGTCGGTGACCGGCGCCCAGTTCTTCCGGGCAGGTATGCGGTTCGTCAAAGAGGGCGCACTGCACGACGTGTCCGACTGGGCAGAGGACAAGCTCGAGCGGATCGTCAACGACCCGAACCTCAAGGTACGGCCGCCTACGGATGCCGAGCTCGAAGCCGCCGCCGCCGCGGACGGTGCAGTCGAGGTCGACCCCGCTCTGCATGACGAGCTGATGAAGGCGATCCCCCAATTGCCGCCGGGGGCTTTCAAGGGCGACGGTCAGCCGAAGCTCCCGAACGTACGCAGCGCGGTGCTCGAGGCCGATCCCAAACAGATCACCGCCGAGACCGTGAAGGCGGCGATGGATGCCCTCGTGGAGGGTGGGTTCAAGGTTCCTGCCGCCCCGACATGATGAGCTCTGGCCGGTTCTCGTAAGGCACCGGCCATCGCCCCGCCCCAGCACTTCAGCACCGCCGGGGGCGGGGCGCGAAATACCCCAGAGAGAGGGGGCAACAGGTCCGGGCCGCAAGTCCGTCTGCACCCATAGACCGCCGGTCACCTACCACAGCCCATGCTACGGGCGCCGGCGCAGGGGACGTCCAAGAGCGTAGAGCTGAAGCTAGGCCCCCAAACACCACTGCGAAGCGCGATGCCGGCGCGAAACAGGCAGGTGAACGTCGGCATTCCAGACGTGACAGCGCGGAGAGACGGCACCGACACATGAATGGTTCGCGTCGTCAGAACTCCTCCCAAGGAAAGGCGCGACCGAGGCCCCCGGCGCCCAGGAGCAGCGCGGCGCCGGGGGCAGAAACGAGGAACGGCACCCATGGCCTACGCGGCACAAGCTGACATCGAGACGCTCTACGGCGCCGCCGCGCTCTACGTCGCCGAGCGCGACGGCGCCGTCGACGTGCCTGCGGTGGCGCGCGCCCTCGATGCCGCCTCGGCCGAGATCGATAGCCATCTTGCCGTGCGGTATGACACTCCGGTCTACGCGACGCCGCTCTTGCAACAGTTCGCGATCGATATTGCGCTCTACCGGCTGGCGGCAGCGGCCGAGCTGATGAGCGAGACCCTGCGCGAACGGTACGAAGATGCCACCGCTCACCTTAAGCGGATCGCGGAGGGCAAGGCGGCCCTGGTGCTGCCGTCCGACGACGCGGGCGATGGTGGCGATGAGGGCGCATCCGATGGTGGACCACGTCCGATCGTGGCCGGCGGACCCGAGCGTGAATTCACCCGCGAAAAGATGCGGGGTCTCTGATGGCCGGCGTCGCAATCGAAACCCAAGGGCTTGACCTCGCGATCGGCACGTTGATCGGCCTGTCACGGGCGGATTATGTGGACCTGACCTTCCAGGTCGGCCAGTTCCTCGAAGGCTCCACCAAAGCCCGGTTCGCGGATGAGGAAAGTCCCGACGGTGATCCCTGGGCGGACTGGTCGCCGGACTACGCGGCGTCCCGACACCGCGGGCAATCCCTTCTCCAAGCCGAAGGCGATCTGCTCGACAGCGTCGCGAACCGGTCTCAAGGCACCGTCGCGCGCGTCGGAACACCGCTGATCTATGGCGCCATCCACCAGTTCGGCGGCGACGAGGTCGAGATCAACATCCCGGCACGCCCCTACCTCGGCGTCTCCGATGATGATGAGGCGGAGATCCGGGAACTGGTCACCGGTGAATGGCGAGGGCTGCTCGCATGACCAGCCTTCTTTCTTCGGATACCCACGCGCTTCTCGCTGATGTGCCCGAAGACATCGCTGCAAAGCTTGGCGCGTACCTCCCGGAGCTGGTGACCTGCGAGGCGATGGCGGGCGCGTTTGACCTCGAGCTCCTCAAAGCAAGCGGGTTCCGCGCACCGGCGGTCTTCGTCTCGATCCTCGCGGCGCGCCAGGCGCAGACGCTGGCCGGCGGGCTGCACACCTTTGATCTCAGCATGGCCGCCTATGTCGCAACGTCTGACCGGACATCGCCCAGAAGTGACCGGGACGCCTTTGCCAAGGCGATCGGCCAGGCGCTGATGGTGATCATCCCTGACAAGCGATGGGGCAAGAGCCATCTCGGTGCCGCAAAGGAGGTGGCATTGCGCAGCCTCGTGAACCGGAACAGCAAGCGGACAAGTGCGAGCCTCGTCGCCATCAGCTGGACCCAGCCGGTCACGCTGAAGTCTGTCCCGGACGGTCAGCCGATCGATCTGTCGATCTACCTCGGTGAAGCGCCAGAGATCGGGGCCGATCACGAAGGTGACTACGCCCTCGTCGCCGGCGAGGAGAAACGGACATGAGCCGCGCCGCGGCAGAGGCCGACCGCCGGATCGCCAACGTTCTTCAGGTCGGGCGTGTGACCAGCATTGATCCCGGCTCCGCGACGGCCGTCGTGGACATCGGCGATCTCGAAACACCGCCGATCCCGGTCGCACAACTCCGCGCCGGCGCGATGCAAACATGGTGGATGCCGACTGTCGGGGAGCAGGTGCTTATTGCAGCCCCCTCAGGTGACATCGCGCAGGCCGTCCTCCTCGCCTCGATCTACGCATCCAACGCCCCTTCCTCGGACCCGAGCACCCCCGAGATGAACCTCGGCGGCGGGACCATGAAGATCAACGGCACGCTGGTTTTGACCGGCGATGTCATTGCGCAAGGCATCAGCCTTGTGAACCACACCCACCCCCACGGCGATCCCGCCGGCAGAACAGGACCCCCAGGCTGATGAAGAAACCGACACCGAAAGATGCGCCCAAACCGAACGTGGCACCGAAGGCGATGACCTACGTCGTGACGCAGGCCGGCTTCGTCGCCGGTCAACGCCGCGCGAAGGGCGAGGAAGTGCAGCTGAACGCCGCGCAGGCGAAGTACGAGCACGTCGAGCTGAAGCCCGGGCAAGAAGGGTCCGGGCCTGTCGAACAGGACAAGCCGAAAGCCGATCGCGGGGCCGCCAAAAAGTGAGCGGGATGAACCGGCATACGGGGCGCAAGCTCGACGGCGCGGATCACCTCGCGCAGTCGATCCACGACATCCTCACGACGTCCAAAGGGACGCTCGTGATGCTGCGGGACTACGGCTCCAATTTGCCGGACATCATCGACCAGCCGCTCAACGGCGAGACCTTGATCGATGTCTATGCAGCGACAGCCGAGGCACTTGATCGTTGGGAGCCGCGGATCCAGCTCGGCCGTGTCCAAGTCGTCGAGGCTGGGCCCGGCTTTGCCGAGCTCGAGCTCACTGACACGGAGGGTCGCGTGTTGCCGATGCCCCTCGATCTACGCCCGGAGGCCGCGGCATGACGGCATTCAGTGCGATCGACCTCAGCAAGCTGCCGCCGCCACAGGTGGTCGAGACCGTCAGCTTTGACGTGCTCTTCGATGAGATGAAAGCCGACGCCATCGCGGTCATGCCCGAGCTCGCGCCGTTCCTCGAATTGGAAAGCGAGCCGACCACTCAGCTTTTGCGCGTTTGTGCGTATCGCAGGATGCTGGACCGGCTCGAGTTCAACGACGGCGCGCGCGCCAGCATGCTGGCCCTATCCACCGGCTCCGATCTCGACCAGTTGGCCGCGTTCTGGGGCGTTGCGCGTCAAACCATCCAGGAGGCCGACGACAGCGTCATCCCGCCCATCGAGGCGGTGCAGGAGAGCGACGAGGCGTTTCGCAGGCGCGTTCAACTGTCGCTCGAAGGGCATTCGACGGCTGGTCCGAAAGGTTCGTATCTCTTCTGGGCGCTGTCCGCGTCCGGGCAGGTGCGTGATGTGAACGTGGAAAGCCCGGCGCCGGGTGAGGTCCTGGTTACGATCCTCAGCCATAAGGCAAATGGCGAACCTTCGGCGGAGGTCATCGCCGCCGTCGAGGCACAGCTTACGCACGAGGATGTCCGACCTCTCACGGACCTGGTTACGGTCCAGGGCGTGACCATCACCACATTCGACGTTGAGGCCGTCCTGACGCTTTACGAGGGACCGGACGAGGCAACAGTCCTGGCGGCCGCGGAAGCTGCGCTGGACATCTACCTGTCCGACCGCCACCTGATCGGCCACGATGTGACACGCTCGGGATTGCATGCCGCGCTGCATCAGCCCGGTGTGCAAAACGTCGACCTGATCAGCCCGGTAGCTGACCTTGTGGTTGACGGCAGTCACGCTGCATACTGCGCGGCAGGATCGCGCACCGTCACGGTGGGAGGGCGCGGTGTCTGATCGTCCGTCCATCCTAAAGCCCAACGCAACGCGCCACGACATCGCCATCGAGCGCGGGATGATGGCCGGCGACCCGGACCTTTCCGCTATCGCCGAGCTGATGCGCCCGGAAACCTGCCCTGCCCATCTTTTGGGATGGCTCGCATGGGCGTTCTCGGTGGATGTCTGGGATGCCGCCTGGACCACCGAGACGAAGAGGACCGTCCTTCGCGACACCATCAGTGTTCATCGTCGCAAAGGCACGATCGGTGCCGTGCGTCGTGCGCTGCAATCGATTGGGTTCACGACAGACATCTCGGAATGGTTTGAAACGGGTGGCGACCCGCACACCTTCCGGGTCGAAACCTATGGCGAGAACGTGTTCGGCGCGGGGCTCCAGGTGGACGCCAGACTGCTTAGCACCATCACCCGCCTGATCGGAAACGTGAAACCGGTGCGCTCTCACTTCACGCTCCGCGTTGGCGAGGCTTTTCGGAGCGACGTCTACATGCGTGCAAAGAGCCGGCACGCCCACGTGCACAAGCTCAACCTCGACCCATCGCCGCGCACACACCTTGCATCGGCGGCGATGTTTTTGCGGGCGCGTTCCAAAGCGCGACTGGTCAATCGTCTGGCGCATAAGCCGGCGCCAAGTGTGGCGCGCACCTCGGCCATTGTCTTCGTCCGCAGCGCCAGTGCGCAACGGTGCATCAGCCGGATTACCCACAATTTTCCCGTGAAGGAGGGCGCCGCATATGTCGTCTGACGGTATCGACATCATAACCGATCTTGGCGAGGCCAAGCTGAACGCCGCTGCCGGCTCGGGTCTCGCGGTGGAGATCACCGAAATTGCGCTCGGCGATGGCAACGGCGCGAACTACGATCCCAGCGCGCAACAGACCGCGCTGAAACGGGAGCTTGCACGCCGGCCATTCGACAAGAGGCACATGGTCGGCACAAATGCCTGGCGCGTCACCGTCGCCTTTAGCCCTGACACGCCCGCATTTTGGGTGCGCGAAATGGGATTTTTAGACGCTGAGGGCGATCTGATCGCCATTTGGGCAGGTCAAAACATCGCCGCGCGGCAAACTGGTGCCGTCGAGTACGCGCTCCAACATGTTCTCAATTTCAGTCGCGTCCGTGAAGGGTTGGTGATCGTGGAGGCGCCTGACGATCTGCTCTTCGATCTGGCGCTGAACACCGCTCATGCGACCGCTCAATTTCAACTCCAGCAACTGCGCCAAGCCGATCAAATCCGGGCGCTGCGCCTAGGCTCGTAAGGAGACACCTGTGACCGACATCAGCACCGAAGAAATTATCGCGAATATGCGAGGTTGGACTGATCTAACCGCGTATTTCTTGGCCGCCGAGGAGCGTTGGGATAGTGTCCGACAAAACGCACTGGGCGCTAACATCTTCAACCATTTTGTGCACCCAACTGACGGCAGTGACGTCACGGGTAATGGGACAAGCACTGCACCGTTCAAGACGGTTCAAGCGGCAATCGATGCAGCAAGCCCGCTCGGCGAAGTGAACGTGCGCCTCCAGGATGATCTCCACATGTCCCGGCGCGTGGCTGGCCCGCGTGGCGGCAGATTGGCCCTCATTGGAAGCAAAGCTGACGGCACCAAAGCTGTGGTGACCTTTGCGGAAGAGGCTGGCAATAGCCCCGGCTCTGCACCACGCATCGACCTTCCGGCGTATGGTGTCGCACACGTCAGCTTATCCAACGTTCACCTGAAACTGCGCGAATTTTCGGGCAGCGTCGTGAACAGGGAGTTCGTAAGCCGGCGAGGGTTCACTGGGATCAGCCTGTTGAACTCCACCGCTGAAGCACTTGCGGGTTGCAACCAGACGCTTTTGGGCCAGGGCGGTGGCTTCGGCATTCACATGGCCGGTGGCACCCATATTGGCATGGCAGGATTGTGGGCTGGCGGCGTTGCCGCAGGCAGCGATCCAAACGCCGTCAAGGAGTGCGCTTACTCAACTCTCGGTTCACTTTAAGGAGGCCTGTAGAAAATGATCAGTCTATTTTGGAACGGCGCCAACTTGGAAGATTGGACAGTCGAAGAGCTTTTGAAAGCGGGTGTGCCGCAGTCGGCTATTGGTGAGGCCGCCAAAGACGCGGGCGCTGCGCAGATCATCGCCATGATGGAGAACTACCGAGCGCGGATCGGTTCGGCATCAGCCGGCAAGCTGGCTGAATATCGCATTAAGGAAGAGATCGGCCGCGACCCGACGATCGCCTCGGAAAGCGAACTCGAGATGCTCGATCGTGAAGCCGCCGCACGCGGAATGGATCGCGCCGGACTGCTTGCGATGATCAACGCGCAAGCGGCCATCTATCGGAACATCGCACTGCTCATCGGTGCGCTAGAGGCCGAAGCAAAGGCGGCAATCCACGCCATCCCTGACGATGCGCCCGATTTTGAAGCCCGCATCGCCGCGACCATCGCGGCCTCCAAAGCAGAGGCCGATGCGGCTTTTGCCGAGGCCACCACACTTCTCAACGGAGGTTCCTGAACCATGCCCGAACAGTTTCTTCATGGGGTCGAAGTCGTCCAGGTGGACGACGGTATCCGGCCCATTGCGACCGCAAAGAGCTCGGTTATCGGCCTCGTCGGGACCGCGCCAGATGCGGACGGCGACATTTTCCCGCTCGACACGCCCGTGCTTGTCGAAGGGCCGCGCAAGGCGGCGCTGTTCGGTGATGGCGGCACGCTCAAAGATGCCTACTCCGCGGTCTATTCGCAGGGTGCTGTGGTCGCGGTGGTGGTCCGAGTGGCGGAAGGCGCTGACGCCAATGCCACGCTCGCCAACGTCGTCGGCGATGCCACGGCTGGCACCGGGGTCTGGGCGCTCGAAGCCGCGCGCTCGGCGCTCGATCTGACGCCGCGCATCCTCGCCGCGCCTGGCTTCACTTCGATGCCGGCAGCTGATCCAGCGAGCCCAGTCACGACCAACCTCGTTTCCGTGGCCGAAAAGCTGCGGGCGATCGTGGTCGCGGATGGGCCCAACACCAACGAAACCGAGGCCAAGTTGGCGCGGCAAAAATGGGGTTCCGATCGGCTCCTCTTTGTCGATCCGGCGGTCCAGGTGTTCGACACCGAGACGGCGGCTTACGTCACACGGCCGGCGTCGGGCTACGTGGCGGGGCTCATCGCCAAACGCGATCTCGAGCGCGGGTTCTGGTGGTCGCCTTCGAACCAGGTGATCAACGGCATCACAGGCACCGCGCGTCCGATCGGCTTCAACCTGTCATCCACGGAGACCGAGGCGAACCGCCTCAACGAAGACGAGGTCACCACGATCATCCGCCGCAATGGCTTTCGGCTGTGGGGCAACCGCGGCACCGGCGCCGATCAGAACTGGGCCTTCATCTCGGTGCGGCGCACGGCCGACATCATCTACGAGAGCATCGAGGCCGCGCACCTTTGGGCGATGGACCGGCCGATGTCGGCACAGCTTATCGAGGACATCCGCGATGGTGTGCAGGGGTTCGGGCAGTCGCTCGTGAACCAGGGCGCGCTGCTGGGGTTCAATTGCTGGCTCGATCCCGAGCTCAACACCGAGGTCAACCTCAAGGCGGGCAAGCTCTTCTTGAACTTCGACTTCGAGCCGCCGGCGCCGCTGGAGCATCTGATCTTCCGCGCGCACCGCAACGGCGACTACTACGAGGACCTGGTCTCCCAGGTCCGGCAGGCGGCGTAAAAGGAGAGCTGACCGATGATCAACTACCCCCGGACAATCCGCAATTTCAACGCCTTCGTGGACGGCATCGGCTATGCCGGGATCGCGACCGAGGGCAAATTGCCCGATCTCAAGCTCAACGAGGCCGATCATCGCGGTGGCGGTATGGACGGCATTGTCGCCATCGACATGGGCATGGAGAAGATGCAGGCCACCGTGACGGTCGCCGAGTGGCGTCCCGAACTGATCACGCTGTTCGGTACGCGCCGGCAGATGACCCTGCGCCCAGGCGAGCTCGGCGAGGACAATTACGATGCCGTTCCGATGGTCGCCACAATGCGCGGCCGGTGGTCCTCGGACGAGTTCAACGACCTGAAGCCCGGCAGTGAAGTACCGCTCAAGCTGACCGTCAGCGTTGACTACTTCCGGTTCGTCCACAACGGAATTGAGCTTTTCGAGATCGACGTGCGTGCTGGCAAGCGCGTGATCGGCGGTGTCGATCAGATGGCGTCGATGCGCGCGGCCATGGGCTTCTGAAACCGGGCCCGCGCGGCCATCGCGCGGGCGCTGCAACTGCTTTTCAATGGGGTATTGAATGACCGAAGATACTGAAGCAATGTCGGCCGAAGACAGGCTGCTTTCCGGGCAGCTCACGCTGATCAACGCCGTCGAGATCGACGGCAAACCGGTGAAGCATATCCAGCTGCGCAAGCCCAAGGCAGGCGACATGCGCGGGTTGAAAATGACCAACATCCTGCAGATGGACGTCAGCGCCATGATCACGCTGATCCCGCGCATCTCGACGCCCGCTCTGACACCGCAACAGGTTGATCAGATGGAAGTCATGGACTTCACAATCCTGTGCAGCGGGGTACTGGCTTTTTTCGTAGGCCCCGATCAGGTTCGGGCTCTGATGCAATAGCGCTTCCCGACGACGTCGAGGAGGCGATGGCGGACATCGCGGCGATCTTCCACTGGCCGCTTTCGGAAATGGACCGGATGTCGCTGGAGGAACTGGCCCGGTTCCATGCGCTCGCCGTCAAACGGTACAACGTGATGAGAGGAAAGCAGGGTGGCAGGTGACCTCAACATCGCGCTGATCTTGCGCCTCATCGATCAGGTTTCGAAGCCAGCGGAGAAAGTTGTCGGTGCCGTCCAGAAAGTCGGCATGGCGTCCGAGGGCTACGGCCGGCGCGGCGTCGAGTGGGCAGACCGTCAAACCGAGGCGCTTCAAGCGCGCCGGTCTGCACTTGCGGGCGAAGCCGCGGGTGTCGCCGCGACGGGTTTCGCTCTTTTCCAGGCGATCCAGCCGGCGATCGAGTTCGAAAGCGCGATGGCGGGCGTGTCGAAGGTCGTCGAATTCGAGACGCCTGCTCAGCTGCTCAAGCTTCAGGAAGACATCCTTGCTCTGACGTCGTCTGGCGGCCTTCCCATGACTGCCGAAGGGATCGCCGCGATCATTGAGGCGGCAGGCCAGGCCGGGATCGTCGATGCGGCTTTGCCAGATGATGAGCAGCGCGCGCAGCTGATCGCCTTTGCCCGGGACGCCGCGCAGATGGGCGTGGCCTTTGACATGTCGGCCGAGCAATCAGGCGCGGCAATGTCGAAGTGGATGAGCGCGATGAAGCTCACGCGCGAAGAGGCGCTCGAGCTTGGCGATGCGGTCAACCACCTGTCGAACAACATGGACGCCACCGCGCCTGATCTCGTGGAGATCATCCGACGCCAGGGCGCAGTGGCGATGACGGCGGGTCTGTCCGAGACGGAAGTCGCGGCGCTCTCGGCATCGTTCCTCGCCGGCGGTGCAGGCCCCGAAGTCGCGGCGACGGGGATGAAGAACTTCCTCAATGCGCTGACGAAAGGCGAGGCGCTGACGAAGCGTCAGGATGAGGTGATGGACGCTCTGGGGCTCGACCCGGTCGAGCTGGCAAAGCGCATGCAAACAGACGCGCAGGCGGCAATCCTCGACGTCCTGGACCGGATCGACCAACTGCCTGAGCACCAAAAAGGCAGCTTGTCCGGGATCCTCTTCGGTGAGGAAAGCAAGGGCGCGATCATGCCGCTGCTTTCCAACCTCGATCTTTTGCGCAACGCGTTCGGGTTGATCTCGGACGAAAGCGTCTATGCGGGATCAATGCTCGAGGAGTACCAGAAGCAGGCTGGCACGACGGCTGCCGCGGTAAGGATCAGCCGGAACTTCATGCGCCAGTTCGCCATCATCATCGGCGCGGCGGTCTTGCCGGAGCTTAACGAGCTGATGCGCAGCGTGGGTCCTGTCGCGATGATGTTCACCGACTGGGCGCAAGAGAACCCGGAGTGGGTTGCCAGTGCACTCAAGCTGGCTGGTGGCCTCCTCGCGCTGAAGGCTGCCAGTATCGGCTTGCGGTTCGCTGCCTACACGACCGCAATCCCACTGCTCGGTCTGTTCCGCGCGCTGTCTTATGTGCCGATCGCGGGCGGCCGGAGCATACAGATGCTGCTGCGCCTTGCGTCGGCAGCGACGTTGATCGTCCGACCTGTGGCGCTGGCACGCGCGGCTCTGGTCGGTCTGCGCGTAGCTCTACTGGCATCCGGTCTCGGGGCAGCCATTGCCGGCATCGCTTTGGGCGGGATGTGGGTCTACAACAACTGGTCGGGTTTGCTGGAGTTTTTCGACGCGTTTGGTGAGGCGTTTGTGGGCGCCCTCGGACCGGCTGCGCCTATGCTCGAGAACCTGGTGGAGTGGACGTCTGCATGGTGGGAATGGCTGTCACAGCTGTTCGGGCCGGTCGAGGCCAACGGCGAGACCTGGCGGGCCTGGGGCGAGACCGTCGGAGACGCGGTGGGCGGCGCTGTCGAGTGGGTCACACGCCTTGTCCGTGGCCAGGGGCAAATGGGAACAGTCGCCGCGCAGGCGTTCGGCGGGCTGCTGCTGTTCCGGTTCGGTCTGTCCGGTGCGATGCGGGTTGCGCGCCTGTTTCTTGGCCCGCTGGGCGGCGTAATTGGCATCTTCGGGCGGCTGATCGGCCTTCCGGTCTTGAAGCTCGCGGGGAAGTTGTCGCTGGCCGGCATGAGCGCGATCGGCGGCACGCTCGCGAGTGTGCTGAGCGATTTCACCGACTTTCGCCGGCGCGGAGCCGCAGAGTTCACAAAGCTCGGGGACGCCAGCGATCGCGAGGCACGTCGTATCCAGGCCAACAAACGCAAGATGGGAGCCGGCGCCGCAGCGACCACACTCCGCTTCCTGACCAAGGCTCTGCCCTACGTCACGGCGATCGCGGCTCCGACCGCCCTCGGCAACGGGGAGGCGCGCCCGGAAGACGAGGCGTTTTTCGCCCGACCAAAGGACCAGCAGCAAGTCGTCATCGATCAAGAGGCTGCCAGAACGGAGCTAGAGGCACTGGCAGAGGGGTGGCACACGCCGCTCGATGTCGAGGTCCCGCTCAATGTGACCTTCGAAAATGGTGGCGATCCACGGGCTGTCGTCGAGGCGATGCGGCAGGTTGCAGAAGAGACCACGCTGCGCCAGCTGCCGACTGCCGATTACACCGATGACCTCCGGCGGGACATCGCCGAACATCGTGCTCATATCAGCGAGCTGCGCCAAGAGATCGCCGACCTGGAAGCGACCGGAGGTCCGACTGTCGCTGCGCTGGTGGCACCAAAGCAACAGCTCCTTAACGCATTAATCGGGAGAGTTTCTCAGCTTGAGGAGGAGCTCCTAAGAGCGGACGCTGCAGTTGATGTGATCCAGGCTGGATTGACCGCCTTGGGATTGATCGAGGCACATCCCACGATCAATCGGACATCGATCGAGGCTTTCAACGAAGAGGCACAGCGTGCCGTACGGTTGGTGAATAGCCTCAACTCTGGGGCTGCGCCGGCGACACCTTCAAGCTCTCGGAGCGATGCCAACGCACCTGGCCGAGACCGGGGCGGTGCAGTCCGCGCGGGGTTTGCATACCGGATCAACGAGCGGTTCGAAGAGCTGTTCGTCCCAGGCATGAGCGGCACCGTGTTGCCAGGCAGCGTTTTGCAAGCCGCTGAGGCTGCGCCAGCCCATATCGCGAAGGCCGCCGCAGCTATGGCTCT
Organism: Pseudaestuariivita sp.; assembly: GCF_052825805.1. Taxonomy (NCBI): domain Bacteria; kingdom Pseudomonadati; phylum Pseudomonadota; class Alphaproteobacteria; order Rhodobacterales; family Paracoccaceae; genus Pseudaestuariivita; species Pseudaestuariivita sp. Next base: position 68,785 of record NZ_JBRBVB010000003.1, read on the forward strand.
CGCGGCAACGCCATCGCTTTCTAGCGCCACTGGTGCTGAGCCAACTTCCGTAGATCGCGTTATGCGCATGGCGCAGAGCATCCTCGTCTCTTCGGAGGCTGGGCCGACCGAACCGAACCCGCAGGCCGGGTTGGCTTTGGCGGCCACGTCGTCTCTCGCGGGACATGGTCACGCCGGGCCTGTTGCCATTGATCGCATCTTGCGTATCGCTCAAGGCATCTCGGCCTCGTCAATGGCCGCACGGGTCGGAGAAGGGTCTCCGCCAGAGCTTCAAAAGGGTCTAGTAGAGAGGCTGCACCCCAGCGAGGTTTCGAACCAAAGCCTTCTGGTCGACACCTCAGATACGACGCTTGCGACCACCTCAGTCACCGAAGAGAAATCGCCCGCCGGACCTCAGCAGGGCTCAGTCCATCATTGGCACATCCACCCAAGTGCGGGCATGGACGAGGTAAAACTCGCACAACACATCGCTCGTGAAATGGATCGGAGGGAACGGAAGAAAGGTGCGGCTCTGCACGACGGGGTGGACTACTGATGCCGGTAGCGCTCGTGATGATGGCGCTTGGGAGCTTCAGGTTCGGCAGCTCAAATGAAGCCTACCAGAATTTCGCCAGGACAGCAGGGTATCGATGGGGAAAGGTTGAGCGGATCGGAGCTGCCCCGGCATTGCAGTACGCGGGACTTGACACGCAAGAGGTGACGATTGAGGGCGTGATCTACCCGCACTTTCGCGGTGGGCTCCGACAACTTGACTTGATGCGCGCGGTCGCCGGCGCCGGGGTTCCGATGATGATGGTCGACGGTCTCGGGTGGGTCTGGAACCGATGGTGCATCGTCTCGATAGAGGAGCGTAAGTCGTACTTCCTTAAGGACGGCGCGCCCCGGAAGATTGAGTTCACGATCACGCTCCAAAGCTACGGAGGCGGGTTCCCTTGACCATTTACAGAACTCAGCAAGGCGACATGGTCGACGAGATCGCATGGCGGCTCTTCGAAGACGAAGCCATGGCGATCGACATCTACGAAGCTAACCCGCGCTTGGCTGTTGTGGGGCCGGTTTTGCCCTCAGGCATTGAGCTGCAACTGCCGCCGAAGCGCGCACAGAAGAGCGACCAGCCGGTCAGGTTATGGAGCGCGCGCCGTGCGGATTGACTATCAGGTGATCGCCAATGGTGAGGACATCACCGGGCTTCTCGACAAGCGGCTGGTGTCCATCATGCTTACGGATCAGGCCGGCATCTCGTCGGACACCTGCGAGCTGTCACTTGATGACCGCGGTTGGTCGATCGAACTCCCCGAAACGGATGCAGAGCTCGAAATCTCCCTCGGCTTTGTCGAAACCGGCCTCACCAGCATGGGCATCTACCTGGTCGACGAGGTGCGAGGGGCCTTCATGCCGGACACTATCGAGATCACAGGAAAGGCGGCTGACATGATCGGCCCTATGAAGTCACCCGCAACCAAAGCCTGGAAAGAGAAAACGCTGGGGCAGATCGCTCAAGAGATTGCGGGCCGGCATAGCCTCCGGTCTGAGGTCGCACCGGCGCTTCGAGACGTGTTCTATGCCTATGTGGCCCAGACAGCCGAAAGTGACATGCACTTCATCACACGCCTCGCGCACGATGTTGATGGTACGGCAAAGATAGCGGGAGGAACCCTTCTAATCGCGGAGCGCGGCGCTGGGAAAACCGCCAGTGGAGAGGATTTCCCTGTCGTTTCTTTGACCCGATCGCAGTTCAGTTCCGGTGGGTTCACTGTCGGCACACGCGGCAAACACAAGAGCGTCTCGGCGCGCTGGGAAGACAGAGCGGACGGAACGGTCAACACCGCAACTGCCGGCAGCGGTGATCCAAAGCGTGAGCTGCGGCACAAGTTTCCGACCAAAGATGAAGCCCAGCGCGCCGCCGATGCCGAGCTTGCACGCGGGGCGCGCTCGTCAAATACCTTCTCCGGCGTCATGGCGGGGTTCTTCCCGTCGCTGACGGCCGAGGGGAAAATCGACGTGCAGGGCGTTCGGCCGGAAGTCGCTGGAGAATATACGTTGACCAGCGTGACGCACACGCTCCAAGGCACACTGACCACGAGTTTTGAAGCCGAGCGCGCGCCGCCGGAATAGGGACGCGGCAGGTTGCCCTGCCGCACCGGGCCCATCGTCAAACACGCCCGTCCGACCCCAACTTCCTCAGAGCCGATCCCATCCCTTTTCAGGGACAAAGGCATGATGAGGTGAGTCGGGTTAATGAACCTTCAACTCCGTTGCCGCAGTTGCCGTCGCCTGTTATTCGAGATGTCAAAGAACGCGATCGCCGGCGAAGTTTCGATCAAGTGTCCAAGATGCGGAGCGTTCAACATATTGAGGCCCTCGAGCCCTTCACAAGAACGCTCCAAGCGTCATGGAAGGCAGGCCAAATGTGGTTGTTCGTCCCCCCAGAAGACATGACGAAATTCGAGGCATCAGCCTTTGCTCCGGCGTCGGCGGCCTCGATCTTGGACTTCACATCGCAGAGCCCGGATACCGCTCTGTTTGTTTTGTCGAACGACAAGCCTTCTGCGCGTCCGTTCTCGTGGCGCGGATGGCGGACCAGAGCTTTCGTCCGGCACCTGTCTGGGACGATTTGCGCACCTTCGATGGCCACGCGTGGCGTGGCCGCGTTCATCTCGTCTCTGCCGGCTATCCATGCCAGCCGTTCTCATATTCGGGACACCGCAAAGGTCGCGACGACCCCCGGCACCTTTGGCCTAATGTCGCCCGTGTGGTCCGAGAGGTCTCGCCACGATGGGTTTTCCTTGAAAACGTGCCAGGGCATCTGTCCCTCGGTCTCGACCACGTCGTCGGACAGCTTCAGGACATGGGCTTCGGGGTTGCTGCGTGCGTCACATCGGCGGCTGAAGCAGGCGGGTCGCACCTCAGGCAACGGGTGTTCATTTTGGGCGACGCCAACAGCGCGGTCGGCTGGAAATCGTGCTGCGATCCGGTTGAGCGATCAAGGTCTGCGGTTCCTTTGCGACGAGAACCAGACGGGGTCACAGATCGGCCTGAAAAATCAGGCGGTAGCGTGGTGCCTTCTGTGGCAGCTGATGAAAGCCTTCGAGGTCCCGACGGGACAGCCCCGCTCTTCGCACCCGGACCGGGTGATTTTGCTATCTGGGGAGAAATACTCGGGCAGCAGCCTCAGCTTAAACCCTGCCTTCGCAGACTGGATGATGGGATGGCCGATCGGGTGGAGCGATGCGCAGCGGCCGGTAACGGGGTGGTCCCACTGGCTGCGGCGCGCGCGTGGATCACTCTTAGAGCGGCTTTAGAAGTCCATTCAAATGGCATTCAAGGGCAAGGCTGAACGCCCGGATTTGAAGTCCTATCGAGGCGCCGGCATCCACAGTTCGACGGCAGCACTCCCGAACTGCGCTCAAAAAACGCAATGTTGCAAGTTTTGCTGTCACAAATTGCAAAACCTCCTGTCGCGCTACACCCGTCAAGATTACTTCTACATTTCTCGAAATATGACTTGCGGGCGCGCGATCATTTCGACAAACGTAGAAATATGAAACACGACTCGCTTCAAAACCCTGACGAACTGTCGCTCGAAGAAGCGGCCTCGACCTTTGCCGCGCTCGGCTCCGAGCAGCGCCTGTCGGTTCTCTTGACGCTGGTGCGCGCGGGGCCCGAGGGGCTGACCATCGGCACGCTCGGCGAGCGGTCGGGCGTGACCGGCTCGACCCTGACGCACCACATGAAGCTCCTTGCGCAGGCCGGGCTTGTCCGGCAAGAGCGGCAGGGCCGGTCGATCATCTGCGCCGCGGTTGCCTATGGCACTGTCCACGCGCTTTCGGATTACCTGCTGAAGTCGTGCTGCGCCGACACCACCCCTCCCGAACATTGCCCAGGACGCGACCATGGCTGATTCCACGCTCCCCTCGCCACGCCGCCCGCTTGCCGCGCGGCTGAAATCACTCGACCGCGTCGTGCTCGCGGTAGCGGTGATCCTTGCCGTCTTGGCGCTGGTCGATCCGGCGGAAGTCTGGCCGGCGGTCACCTTCACCGCCGGCGCGATGGCGCATACGGCGCCCTTCATCCTCTTTGCGGTGTTGGCGATCGGTTACCTCAAGGCGACGGGCGCGGAATCCCTGATCGCCAAAGCCTTTGAAGGGCGCGAGACGCAGATGATCTTCATGGCAGCCGCGCTTGGCGGGCTGTCGCCGTTCTGCTCGTGCGAGATCATACCCTTCATCGCCGCGCTTCTGGCGGTCGGCGCGCCGCTGTCGGCGGTGATGGCGCTGTGGCTGTCCTCCCCCCTGATGGACCCGGCCATGTTCGCGATCACGGCAGGTGCATTGGGGATCGAGTTTGCAGCCGCCAAAGCCGTCGCCGCCATAGGGATCGGCGTCATGGGCGGGTTCGTGACAAAGGCGTTTGCACACTCCCCGGTCTTCGCAGACCCCTTGCGCGAAAAACCCCAAGTCGGTGGATGTTGCGGCGTGAAAAAGCCGTTCCAGGGCGCGCCCGTCTGGAAGTTCTGGACCGATAGCGAACGTCGCGCGACCTTTCAGGACGCGGTGCTGAGCAACGGGGCCTTTCTGCTCAAGTGGCTGATGCTGGCCTACCTGATCGAGGCGCTGATGCTGCGCTACGTCCCGTCCGAATGGATTGCCCAAGTGCTGGGCGGTGACGGCGCCGGTCCGATCATCCTCGGCGCTCTGGTCGGCGCGCCGGCCTACCTCAACGGGTATGCTGCCGTTGCGCTGGTGGATGGCCTGCTCGAACAGGGCATGGCGCCGGGCGCTGCGATGTCTTTTGTCATCGCGGGTGGCGTCAGCTGCATCCCAGCTGCGGTGGCAGTCTGGGCGCTGGTCAAGCCGCGCATCTTCGGCGCCTATATCGCGCTGGGATTTGTCGGGGCGCTTCTGGCGGGGTTTGGCTGGGCGGCGCTTGCCTGACCCAAACCCGTTTTGTCACCTCAGGTTGGCGGAAATGGCGTGATCCGGGCGGCACACCTTGCAGGGTGTGCCGCCTGATTTGCCGGCGAGGTCTGTTGCGCGCCGCCGGGCGATGGCTTACCCAAACCGGATAACCTTTCGCCGAGGGCTGCTGAATTCGATGTATAAAGTCTGGAACTTTGTCACCAACTACTCGCTCCTGCTGATCATCGGTGCGGTGATCGCGCTCGTCTGGGCCAACACTGCCGGAGACAGCTACCACCACTTTGTCGAATATCCCCTTTGGTGGAACGACCACATCGGGCTGACCATCGACTATTGGAAGAAAGCCTACGGCGAGGGCTACGACAAGTTCGGCCCGTTTGAGACCGAGAAGGTCCTGACCTTCCACTACCTCGTGAATGACCTTTTGATGGCGTTCTTCTTTGCCATCGCGGCCAAGGAAGTCTGGGAGGCGGTGATCCTCAAGAACGGCTCCCTGCGCGGGCGCAAGGCAGCCACGCCCCTCTTTGCCACGGCTGGCGGAATGTTCGGACCGATCGCGGTCTACCTCGGGCTTGCTGCCTTTCTCGGCTCGGATACTTACAATGCGGTTGCCAATGGCTGGGCGATCCCGACGGCGACGGACATCGCGTTCTCGTACCTGATCGGGCGGCTTGTCTTCGGCGCGGGCCACCCCGCGGTCCGCTTCCTGCTGCTGCTCGCGATTGCGGACGACGCGGCGGGTCTGATCATCCTCGCGATCTTTTATCCGACCGGGGACCTGGCACCGGCATGGCTGCTGCTGTCGTTCGGGGCGGCAATTGGCGTCTACGCGCTCTTTAACTGGCTGCCGCGCCGCATGGACCGGCACAAGCAGGACCGCCCCAACTCGACCTTCGTGCGCCAGACGCTGTCCTTCTGGCCCTACCTGATCGCGGGCGCGCTCTCGTGGTACGGGTTTGCGCAATCGGGCCTGCACCCGGCGCTTGGCCTCTTGCCGATCGTGCCGACGATCCCGCATGCCGACCGCGCGTTCGGCATCTTCTCGGCGGCCGAGCAGCACCTGACGGACTTGCTCAACATGATCGAGCATGCGCTCAAGCACCCGGTCGAGATCATCCTCTTCTTCTTCGGGCTCCTGAACGCCGGCGTCGAGTTCAAGTCCATCGGCGATGCCACCTGGCTAGTGCTCGCGGGGCTCATCATCGGCAAACCCATCGGCATCCTCGCCTTTGGCTGGTTTGCCGCGCGGCCTTTGAAGCTCGGTATCCCAGAGGGCATGCGCATCATCGATCTTGTGGTGATCGGGTTTGTCGCGGCCATCGGCTTTACCGTGTCGCTCTTTGTCGCCTCGGTCGCCTTCCCGCCGGGAGAAGTGCAGGCGGCGGCCAAGATGGGCGCGCTCTTCAGCTTTGCCGCGGCGGGGATCTCGATCATCGCGGGCATCGTGTTCAGGGTGAAAAAGCAGCACCACTAAAGGGTCGCCTATCTCAAAGCACCCGCCTGACGGGAACCGTCAGGCCGCGCCGACCCGCCCCATGGGCGGCGCGTGAACCTCTGTCATTTGTGTATCAAACGTGAGGTCGCCGGAAATAGGAACCGGCCAACCCCCCAAAACCACCCGAGTCTTCCCAGCAACGGCCGGCGTCCAAATGGCGCTGGCCGCTCCACGATGTTTGCCAAGTTGTTTCCCGTTTCGACATAATGAAAACAAAATTGGCTTTTAGACACACCGTTAACAAACAACGGGTATGAGGCGGCCGAGCAGCCGGAGCACGTCGATGCTGGAATTCGACAACGTCAGCAAGTCCTTCTGGACGGGCACACAGCGCAAGGTCATCCTCGACCAGGTGTCGTTTCGTGTGGACGTTGGCACCTCGCTCGGCATCCTCGCCCCCAACGGCACCGGCAAGACCACGCTGATCAAGATGATGGCCGGCCTCGAAAAACCCGACGAGGGAGAGATCCGGCGCGGATGCCGCATCTCGTTCCCGCTGGGGTTCATGGGCGGCGTCGTGGCCAAGCACTCCGCCCGCGAGAACGCCCGCTACATCGCCAAGCTCTACGGGATCGACCCGGACTACGTCGAGGCGTTCTGCCGCTGGCTCTGCGGACTGGCCGAGTACTTCGACCAACCGCTTGGCACCTATTCGCAAGGCATGCGCGCGCGGTTCACCTTTGCGCTGATGCTGGCGCTCGACTTTGACATGTACCTGATCGACGAGGGGATGCCCTCCTCGACCGACGTGGAGTTCAACCGCAAGGCCGGCGACGTGCTGCGCGAGCGGCTCCAGACCACGACGATCATCATCGTCTCGCACCAGGCTGAAATCCTTCAGAAATTTGCCCGCCGGGCGGCCGTTCTGATGAACGGGCACCTACACATGTTCGATACCTTGGAAGAAGCGAAGCACCTCTATGACTACGAAACCCAAGGCTAAAAAGTTCCGTATCCGCCGTCCCGCCGCCACTGGTGAAACAGGGGCTGCTCCGGCACCGGCAGCCGCCCCCGCCCCGCAGCCGCAAGCCCCAGCGCGCGCGCCTGCGCAGACGCCCGCGAGTGCGGCCGACCAAAGCTCGGTCACGCCGATCCGTCCGGCACAGCCCGCAGCGCGCCCGGCCGCGCAGGCTCAGCCGCAGGCACCCGCGCAACCTGCCCCGCAACAGACGGCGCCTCAGCAAGCCTCCGCCACCGCAGGCCCCAACCCGCAGGAGGTCGCCTCAGCCGCGGAGACCAAAGCAAACACCTCGATGGAAGCCATCCGCAAGGAGGGCCTGACGGGACGCCAGCTGCGCATGGCGCGGCGCATGGCGCAGAAACACGGACTGGCAGCGACGTCGGATTTCGACGCAGTGCGGCTTCTGCGCCAGAACGGCATCGACCCGTTCCAGAAATCCAACATGCTCGAGCTGGTCGTGCCCGGCGCCGAAAAGACGCCGCAAAAGCAGACGCTCGGCCAAATCCAGCTGCCGCAGACGACGCAAGCGGGCCAGCCGCAACTGCCCTCGACCGAACGTGTCGAGCCCGCCGTGCAGCGCGCCCGCGAGATCTCGGATATCCAGCGCGACATCGCCAAGCGCCGCCGGCGCAAGATGGCGCAGCTGTTTACCCGGCTGGCGTTCTTTGTCGGCCTGCCGACGCTGATCGCTGGCTATTACTTCTACGCAATCGCCACGCCCATGTACGCGACCAAGTCCGAGTTCCTAATCCTCAAGGCGGAGTCGGGCGGCGGCGCGATGGGCGGGCTGTTCTCGGGCACGCAATTCGCGACCAATCAGGACGCCATCGCGGTGCAGAGCTACCTGACCTCCAAGGACGCGATGCTGCGGCTGGACGAGGATTCGGGCTACAAGGCGCACTTCACGCAAGACTGGATCGATCCGATCCAGCGCCTCAGCGAGAACCCCTCGAACGAGGAGGCGCACAAGGTCTTCATGCGCAACGTCAAGATCGGGTATGACCCGACCGAGGGCGTGATCAAGATGGAGGTGACCGCCGCCGAGCCGGAAGTCGCCGCCGATTTCTCGCGCAAGCTGATCTCGTATGCCGAAGACCGCGTCGACACGCTGTCGCTGCGCAAACGTGAAAACCAGGTCGAGGACGCGCAGAACGCGCTCGACGAGGCCGCCGTCAACCGCCGCGCCGCTCAAGAAGATCTCGTGCGGCTGCAGCAGGAAAACCAGATCGTCGATCCGCAGGGCCGCATCGCCTCGCTGCGCACGCAGATCGGCAATATCGAGACGCAGCTTCTGGAAAAAGAGCTGCAGCTCGCGGCCCTTCTCGACAACGCCCGCCCCAACCGCTCCAAGGTCGAGGCGACCCAGGCGGAGGTGCGCCGGTTCGAGAACACGTTGGCCGAGCTCAACGCCTCTATGACCGAAGCGGCAACGGGTGAGACCTCGCTTGCCGAGCTGAACGCCCGCATCCAGATGGCCCAGGCCGACCTCGCGACCCGCGATCTGATGCTGCAATCGGCGCTCGAGACGATGGAACAGACCCGCCGCGATGCGCTCAGCCAGGCGCGGTACCTGACGACCTCGGTGGTGCCCGTCGCCTCCGAAGACCCCAGCTATCCGCGCAAGTTCGAGAACACGGTTCTGGCCTTCCTGATCTTTTCGGGCATCTACCTGATGATCTCACTGACGGCTTCGATCCTGCGCGAGCAAGTCTCGAGCTAGGGTCTCCACCCAAACACGCGACAGACATGGAAACGCTGAGAGGCCCGGGGTGACAAGCTCCGGGCCTCTGCCTATAAGGCGCGCGACTTCTCCCACGCACGCAACACAGGCACGCAGGCAGCATTCCCATGACGACACTGGTTTTTGGCCACAAATCCCCCGACACCGACTCGACCGGCTCCGCGATCCTCTGGGCGTGGTACCTGAACGAAGTGAAGGGCCAGGCGGCCGAGCCGCGCCTTCTCGGCACGCCGAACACCGAGGCCGCCTTCATGCTCGAACGCTGGAACCTGCCGCAGCCGCAGATCATCGACGGCGTCGAGGCCGGCACGCCGGTCATCATCGTGGACACCAACAACCCTGCCGAATTGCCGGACGCGATCAACGACGCGGACATCACGGCGATCATCGACCACCACAAGCTGGTCGGCGGGCTCGAGACCAAAGGCCCCATCGACATCACCATCCGCCCGCTCGCCTGCACCGCGACGATCATGCTCGACCTGATGGGCGATGCCGCCGCCGGGATGCCGGACGCGATCAAGGGCGCGGCGCTCTCCTGCATCCTCAGCGACACGCTCGAGTTCCGCTCGCCGACGACAACCGACCACGACCGGGCGACGGCGGAACAGCTCGCGCGTGACCTGGGCCTCTCTATCCCCGACTACGCCGCCGAGATGTTCGCGGCCAAGTCCGACGTCAGCGCCTTCTCCGACGCCGAACTTCTGCGCATGGACAGCAAGGAATACGCCGTCGAGGGCACCAAATTTCGCGTGTCGGTGCTGGAGACAACCTCACCTGCCACCGTGCTCGACCGCAAGGCGTCGCTGATGGAGAGCATGGCAACCGTCGCGTCCGAAGACGGCGTGGACCAGGTGCTGCTCTTTGTCGTCGACATCCTCAACGAGGAAGCGACGCTGCTGGTGCCGAACGACCTGGTGAAGACGGTCGCGGCCAAGTCTTTTGACGCTCAGGCATCTGGCGACACGGTGGTGCTGCCCGGTGTCGTGAGCCGCAAAAAGCAGATCATCCCCAACCTCGCCGTCTGAGCGTACCCCGCCCCGGACGTGATCCGGGGCGTCGCGACCGACCACTGCGCCAAAACGTCCACAGGAGCCGACATGACCCGGATCATCTCATCGCTTTCCGAGATCGGCCAGAACTACGACGCGGCCTTCGTGGATCTATGGGGGTGCCTGCACAACGGAGTGACCGCCTTCCCCGACGCGGTCGCCGCGCTCGAGGCATTCCGCAAACAGGGCGGCATCGTCGTCCTGCTCACCAACGCCCCACGCCAGCGCAGCGAGGTGGCCAAGCAGCTTGTCAAGTTCAACGTGCCGGACACCTGCTGGGACACGATCACCACCTCTGGCGACAGCGCGCGGCTGGCGATGTTCACCGGCGCGGTCGGCGAAAAGGTCTACTTCATCGGCCAGCCGCACGACCAGCCGTTCTTCGACCCGCTCAAGCTGGTCGAAAATCCGACCCCGATCCAGCAGGTCCCGCTGGAAGAGGCCGACGGCATCGTCTGCTGCGGCCCGTTCGATCCGCTGGCCGATCCCGAGGTGATGCGGCCGGACTTTCTTTATGCCAAGCAAAAGAACCTCCCACTCCTCTGTGCCAACCCCGACATCGTCGTGGACCGTGGGGAGACGCGGGAGTGGTGCGCCGGCGCGCTTGCCAAGCTCTATACCGAGATGGGCGGCGAGAGCCTCTATTTCGGCAAGCCGCATCCGCCGATCTACGACCTCGCGCGGCGACGGCTCGCGGAGGTCAAGAGCGGGGTGCAGGACCGGCACATCCTCTGCATCGGCGACGGCGTTCTGACGGACGTGCGCGGCGCGCTGGGTGAGGACCTCGACTGTCTCTTCATCACCGGCGGCCTCGCGCGCGAGGAAACCGGCACCACCGACCAGCCCGACCCGGCAAAACTTGACGCCTATCTGCAACAGGAGATGGTCTCCGCGGACTTTGCCATCGGGATGCTGCGCTGATCACCCTTGATCTTTCTGCATCTGCAAAGTAATAAAATTTCCGAAACAGGGCGGCGAATGTCAAATTCGTTGCGCATCTGATCGGAGACGGACATGCTCGACAACCAACCGCGTGGCACGATTGTCATCGAAGACATCGAGATGGGCATGTCCCGCTACCTGCATAAGGTCATCACCGACGAGGACATCGAAAAGTTCGCCGAGGTCTCGACCGACCACAACCCGGTGCATCTCGACGACGACTATGCGCAGGACACGATCTTTCAGGGGCGCATCGCCCACGGTATGCTGACCGCCGGCCTGATCTCTGCCGTGATCGGCGAGCAACTGCCCGGTCACGGCACGGTCTACATGAGCCAATCGCTCAAGTTCCTCGCGCCCGTTCGTCCCGGCGATCTCGTGCGCGCCGAGGTCACGGTGACCGACATTGAGCACAGCAAGCGCCGCGTCAAACTCGACTGCGCCTGCACCATCGACGGCAAGAAGGTCCTCGTGGGCGAGGCCATGGTGCTCGCCCCGTCCGGCAAGTTCGACTGATCCCGGCCCGCCGCCTTGCGCCGCCCGCACACGCGGGCTAGGCCAAGGCCATGAAGACGCTTCGCGACTTTTCCTTTGTCGCGCCCGAGGATCGTGGCGCCTCTGCGGCCATCGGCAATTTCGATGGCGTGCATCTGGGCCACCGCTCGGTGATCGATCTGGCGCGCGCGCAGGATGGGCCTTTGGGAGTGCTCACCTTCGAGCCGCACCCGCGCAGCTACTTTCAGCCCGATGCCCCCAGCTTTCGCCTGATGAGCGCGGCCGCCCGGGCGGCCGAGCTTGAAGCGCTTGGGGTCGAGCGGCTTTTCGAAGTGCCCTTCAACCAGGCGCTCGCGAACCTCACCGCCCGCGAGTTCGCCAAGGCGGTGATCGCGGACGGGTTCGGCCTGAGATCGGTGGTGGTCGGGCAGGACTTTTGCTTTGGCAAGGGCCGCGAGGGCAATGTCGACACACTGAAAGAGCTGGGCGCGGAGCTGGGTTTCGACGTGATCGCCGCGCCGCTGCTCGACATTGCTGGCGCGCAGGTCTCGTCGACCGCGATCCGCACCGCGCTGAGCGAGGGGCGCCCGGAGGACGCGGCCAAGCTGCTGGGCCATTGGCACCGCTTCGAAGGGCCGGTCATTGGCGGGGAGCAGCGCGGGCGCGAGCTGGGTTATCCCACGGCGAACATGTCCATCGACGGGCTGCACTTGCCGAAACTGGGTGTTTATGCCGTCGAGGTCGAGGTCAAGGACGGTCCGCATCAGGGGCGCTACCACGGCGCTGCGAGCCTCGGCGTGCGGCCGATGTTCGGGGAGAACACGCCCAACCTCGAGACCTTCCTCTTTGACTTCTCGGGCGATCTTTACGGCGCGACCCTCTCGGTGGCGCTGGTCGCGTTCCTGCGGCCCGAGCTCAAATTCGACAGCCTCGAGGCGCTGATCCAGCAGATGGACGCCGACTGCGCCGAGGCGCGGGCGATCCTGGCCGCATGACGGACCCGATTGCGTCCCGAGGACTTTCGCCGAGGTTCTGGCGCAAGCCGCTCGAACGGCTCAGCCGGGTGGAGTGGGAGGCGCTCTGCGACGGGTGCGGGAAGTGCTGCCTCAACAAGCTCGAGGACGAGGACACTGGCGAGGTCGCCCTGACCCGCGTGGCCTGCCGCCTCTTGGACGACAGCACCTGCCGCTGCGCGCAGTATGAGATCCGCCACCAGTTCGTGCCAGAGTGCATCGTGCTGACGCCGAAGAACCTCGAGGACAACCTCTACTGGATGCCGCAGACCTGCGCCTACCGATTGCTCCACGAGGGGCGCGACCTGCCGGACTGGCATCCTCTTGTGACGGGCGATCCGAACTCCGTGCATGCCGCGGGCGTCTCGATGCAGGACCGCACGGTCTCGGAGTTCGACACGCCCGAAGAGGATTGGGAAGACCACATCATCGAGGAGCCGATCTGATGTTCTTTGCCTCCGACAACGCCGGCCCTGCCCTCCCGCAAGTCATGCAGGCGCTGGTGGACTGCAACGCCGGGCACGTGATGCCCTACGGCGCGGATGCGCACACGGCGGAGGCGGTGCGGCTGGTGCGCGAAGCCTTTGAGGCGCCCGAGGCCAGCGTGCATCTCGTCGCCACGGGTACCGCGGCCAACGCATTGGCGCTCGCGACGCTTTCGCAACCCTGGGAAACCATCTTTTGCACACCGGTCGCGCATATCCATGAAGACGAGTGCAATGCGCCTGAGTTCTATACGGGTGGCGCCAAACTCACGCTGGTGGGCGCGGGTCACAAGATGACCCCCGACGCTTTGCGCAAAGCGATCGAGGCAGAAGGCACACGCGGTGTGCATGGCCCGCAGCGCGGCCCGGTGTCGATCACGCAAGTCACCGAGAAAGGCGGCGTCTATGCGGTGCCTGAGATCGCGGCGCTTGCGGAGGTCACAAAGGCGTATGGCCTGCCATTGCACCTCGACGGGGCGCGGTTCGCGAACGCGCTTGTCACGACCAATGCCTCACCCGCCGAGATGACTTGGCGCGCTGGCGTCGATGTGGTGAGCTTTGGCGGCACCAAGAACGGCTGTCCCGGGATCGAGGCTGTGGTCTTCTTTGACCCGGCGCATGGCCAGGAATTCGAGCTGCGGCGCAAACGCGGCGGGCATCTTTTCTCCAAGCACCGCTACCTCGGGGCGCAGATGGAAGCCTACCTCAAAGACGGTCTGTGGCTCGACGCGGCGCGCAAGGCGAACCGGGCCGCCGGGCGCTTGGCCGAGGGCTTGCGTAAGGTGGGCAGTGAGTTCCTGGCCGAGCCCGAAGCGAACGTGATCTTTGCCCACCTTACCCGCGCGCAGCACCAGGCTTTGCACGCGGACGGGGCGGTGTATTACCTGATGGACGGGCCGTTGGAGACGGGACCTGCGGATGAAAAGCTGCTCTGCCGGTTTGTCTGCGATTGGTCGATCAGTGACGAACAGATCGACACGTTTCTGGCGCTGCTCTAAAGCACACCGTTCTCAACCTGATTTTTAACAGACAGGCATTCACGCGCCGACCCGGTGGGGCGGGTCATGCCGAAGGCATGCCTTTGGCATGACGCGGCCTGACAGTGCCTGTCAGGCGGGTGCTTTGATCAGAGTGAGTTCGTGTAAGGTCTAGGGTCGCGCTGCCCTAATCACGCCTGCGCGGGAAGACATCTTCAGGCCGGTAGATGTCAAAGCTGCTGAGCCTCTGCGCGTCACACTCCTTCTGCCAGCGCGAGCCGGGCACGACGGCAGAGATCACTGGATACCGCGCGCGCAATTCCAGAACCCTTGGCGTGTTCTCGACGGCGATGGCGACGAGGCCTGCGACTTCTCCTTCTTGCTGACCGACCAGTTGGATGGCGCCGTCCATGGTGCCTCCCGTCTCCACCCATTGATCGACGAGCAGGACGCGGGTGCCGGGTGCAAAGGCGGGCAGGCGCATCTCGAGATCCTGCGTGCGGCCGGAGTAGTTGGTGAAGCTCGCGGCATCGGTGTCGACGCAGAGCTTGCCCGCCTTGCGGATCGGCAGGAACCCCGTCCCGGTCCGCGCCGCCAGGGCCGCACCCAGCACAAATCCCATCGCATCAAGCCCGCCGACCACGTCAAATGACAGGTCCCCGATGTCGTCGAGCAGGTCCGTCAGAAGGTCCTGAAAGGCATCCTGGTTGATGTAGATCGAGGTCGGATCGAGCCAGGCGAACTGCGGGCCCTTGGTGTTGGGCGCCATCAGGTTCAGGTACCAGCGGTCGTCGCGGGGACCTTTGGCTTGCGCGTCGGTCATGTGCGGTCTCCCTTGAGCTTAAGTGTCCGTGCGACCTGCAAGAGCGCGCGCAGGCGGGCCGGGTCCATATCGTAGAAATTTCCCGGATGGTTGATACCAGTCGCGACCATGAAGCAATCGGCGGCGGCGTAGCGGTGCGCGTTGTCCGGCGTGACACCCGAGGCGAGCGCGAGGGGTGCGTCGCCGATGGCGGTGCGGAAGGTGGCGACCTTGCCGTCGTCCGCCTCCTCTCCCGTCGCGATGCCGGAGGTTGTGACGACGTCCATCCAGTCCGCCGCGATCCGGGCGGAGGTGGCGTGGTCTTCGGACGCGACAGGGCGCTGCTTTTTGAACGCGGTGCCGCCAAAGTAGAGCCCGTCCCAGCCTGCGCGGGCGGCGGCGATCTCGGCGGCTTCGGTTTGCATCGCTGCGCGCTCGTCGATGCGGGCGTCGTCCGCCCAGTAGGCGTCGATGCGGCAGCCTTCCGCGGTCAACACCGCGAGCTGCGGGAAAGCCTCCCGCCCGGTCACGGCAAGGAAATTCACGCCCAGCCAGACGTCCGGCCGCGCCGCGCGCACCTCGCGCAGGATGTCGAGGAAGGGCGGCACGCCAAAGTCGTGGTTGATTAGAAAGACGCCCGGAGCGCCCTCCTCCACCGCGATGTCGAGGTTGCGCAGGGTTCTGTGCGTTTCGCGAACATGGATCACCGGCAGCACAACCGAGCCGTGTGTCCCGAACATCTGGCGAAAGCTGGCGCGGTCCATTTGGCGGGTCCTGCGATTACTTTTTGTGCAACGCCGCGAAATTTGGCAGACTGCCCGTGATCAATCCGGCGAACCTGGGGGAAGTCTGTCTGCCGCTCGCTAGTCTCGTCAAGGATCGATTCCTCGGGACACATCAAAGGGGCTACCGCCATGACCAAACATCTGACCACTCTGAACAAACGCGCGTTTCTCAAGACGGGCCTCGCTGCTGCGGCGCTGTCGACGCCGTTTGTGAACCGCGCCTGGGCGAACACGGTCGAGCTGACGATGCTGGGGTGGTTCGGGACTGCCGAGCCCGACATGGTCGGAGAATTCGAGGAGGCGAACAACGTCAAGTTCGTGCCGAAATACTACGCCGGCGGGGACAACATGCTGGCCGCGCTTGCGCAAAACCCGCCGGGCACGTTCGACATCATCCACACGGATGCGGAATACGCCAAGCTCTTGGTCGCCAACGACCTGGTGATGGAGCTCGACCCGAGCGCCTACGCCTATGACGACATGCTGCACGAGGACTTTACCAAGTTCGCCGGCCACTGGGGGCCCGATGGCAAGCTCTACTCGCTGATCACGCGGTTCGGGCATCTGGGCGTCTCCTACAACAAGGACGTGCTGACCGCCGAAGAGGCGTCGACCTACGAGGTGTTCTGGTCGCCGAAGGTCACGGGCAAGGTTGGTCACTTTGACTGGCACCTGCCGTCGCTCGGCCAGATGAGCCTGCTGACGGGCAACCCCTCGCCCTTTGACATCGACGACGCGGCGTGGTCGGCTGTGCAGGACAAGACGCTGTCGCTCAAACCGCAGGTGGGCGGATATTTCGACTTTGGCGGCACCTTTGCGGGGCTCAAGAACGGCGAGATGCTGGCGATGTGCGGGATTGGCGACTGGGTCACCGGCATCCTCGAGCGCGACGGCGCGCCGGTGTCGTCGGTCGTGCCGCAAGAGGGCGGCATCCAGTGGACCGAGAGCTATTCGATCGCCGCGACCTCCGAGAAAAAGGACATGGCCCTCAAGTACCTCGCCTACACCCTGTCGCCGCAAGGCCAGGTCAAGACGGCGCAGATGCTCGCCTACCCCGGCCACTGCGTCACGCAGGCCGGCCGCGCGCTCTTGAACGAGATGGACCCGGCCGAGGCCGCACGCTCGCACCAGGTAAACGGCGATCCGCAGGACCCGATCACGCTGATCAACGAGGGCCGCATCAGCTATCGCGACATCCCCGTGCAGCAGAGCCTCGAGGACTGGAACGACTTCTGGTCGGAGTACAAGAACGCCTGATGACGGCCAGAGCATGACGACCAAACTATGACGGGCAAAACGGAGGCGGCGCCAAAGAAGCGCCGTCTCGATCTTTACGCGCTCACCTTTCGTCTGCCGATCATCCTCTGGCAGGCGCTCTTCTTTGTGGGGCCGCTGATCTTCATGGTCGCGATGTCGTTCTTCGTGGTGAAGAACTTTCGCATGGTCGAGACCTTCGAGTTCGACAGCTGGGAGAGGATGCTCAGCCGCGGGTTCGTGTGGGACGCCTATTGGTACACGATCACGATGGCGGCCTCGGCGGCGGCGCTGGCCTCGGTGATCGCCTTTCCGGCGGCGTATCTCTTGGCGTTTCATACCTCGGCGCGGGTGCGGCAGGTGTTTGTGCTACTGCTGATGATCCCGTTTTTTACCAGCTATCTGGTTCGCACGTTCTCCTGGTACGTGATCCTTGCCGGATCGGGTGTGCTGAACGGAGCCTTTGGCCTCGTTGGCCTCGGTCCCTACACGATGCTCAACACGCCTTTTGGCACGCTGGTCGGGTATCTGACGTTTACCCTGCCGCTAGTGCTGATCCTGCAGACGGTGACGCTGGCGAACATTGACCCGAGGCTGGTGCAGGCGGCGCTGAACCTTGGCTGTTCGCCCTTGCGCGCGGTGCGCTCGGTGATCCTGCCAGCGGCCAAGGCTGGCCTGGTGATCGCGGCGCTCTTTGCATTTATCCTGTCCTTCGGGGATTTTGTGGCGCCCTACTACCTGGGCGGGTCCAAGCCCCCGACCCTGCCGATCCTCATCATCGACACGACCAAGGCGGGCCAGCAATGGCCGCGCGCGGCTGTGGTTGCGGTGATGATGATGCTGACGCTCTTTGCCGTCGCCTTCTCCGCGATCCTCTTTGCCTACCGCAAGAGGGCGAGCCGATGAGCACAACCCACACAGTCTGGCTGCTGCGCATCTGGCTCGCGCTGGTGATCGGGTTTGTCTTCCTCCCCATTGGGGTGAGCCTGCTCTTTTCGTTCAACGATGCACGCTTTCCGACGCTGCCGCTGAGCGGGTTCACGACGCAGTGGTACGAGATGATCTTTGCCGATCCCGATGTCTGGCGCGCGGCGCGGACAAGTGCGGTGGTCTCGCTGACGACGGCAGTGCTGGCGACGGTGCTGGGGTTCTGCACAGCCTACACTGACTACCGCTACACCTTCCGGGGAAAGAGCCTCTATCTGGCGATCATCCTTCTGCCGCCCACGATCCCGCTCATCATCATCGCGCTGGCGATGCTGGCGTGGTTCTCGAAATTCGGCGCATCAGGTCAGGTCACCTCGATCATCGCGGCGCACACGGTGCTGACAGCGCCCTTTGCCATGGCGATCATCCGGCTGCGGCTGAGCCAGATGGACGCCAGCCTCGAGGCCGCCGCCTGGAACCTCGGCGCCTCGGAGTGGAAGGCGATGCGCCACGTGATCCTGCCCTTTTGCGCGCCCGCGATCCTGTCGTCGCTCTTTCTCACTGCCGCCGTGTCCTTTGACGAATTCACCGTCAGCTGGTTCGTCTCGGGCCTCAACAAGACGGTGCCGGTCCACATCCTCGAGATCGTGCAAGGCACCATCGACCCGCAGGTGAATGCCATCGGCACGCTGGTCTTTGGCATCTCGATGTCGCTGGTGATCCTGGCGCAAGCGATGATCTTTTTCAGACTGAACAGGAGCGCAAAGTGAGCGAGCCTCTGGTTGTCCTCGACAAGGTCGAAAAGCAGTTCGGCGATTTCACCGCCGTGCGGGAGGCGTCGCTCGAGATCGGCGCAGGTGAGTTCGTGGCGATCATGGGGCCTTCGGGTTGTGGGAAGACGACGACCTTGCGCATGCTGGCAGGGCTCGACGCGCCGACGTCGGGCGAGATCCGCATCGCCGGTCAGCGGATGAACGAAGTCTCCGCCCACGACCGCGACACTCCGATGGTCTGGCAGACTTTGGCGCTCTTTCCGTTCCTGAACGTGCGCGAGAACGTGGAGTTCGGGCTCAAGATGCGCGGTGTGGCAGCGCCCGAGCGCAAGAAGCGTGCGATGCTCTGGCTCGAGCGGATGGAGATTGCCCAGTTCGCCGAACGCAATGTGGAGATACTCTCAGGCGGTCAACGCCAGCGGGTGGCACTTGCCCGGTCGCTGGTGACCGAGCCGCAGCTTCTCCTCCTCGACGAGCCGCTTTCGGCGCTCGACGCGCACCTTGTGATCCGCATGCAGGCGGTCCTGACCAAGCTGCAGCGCGAGCTGGGGATCACGTTCGTATACGTGACCCACTCCCAGTCCGAAGCCTTTGCCATGGCCGACCGCGTGGTGATCATGTCCCAGGGCGAGATCGCGCAGGTGGGAAGCCCGCGCGACATCTACCGCGCCCCCGCCTCGCGCTTTGTCGCCGAGTTCGTGGGGCGCAACAACATCCTCACGGGCAAGGCGATCAGCGAGGCCGAGGTGGACACCAAACTCGGGCTCGTCTCGGTTGTACAAACGACACCCGGAGCACCGGTCAACATGGTGATCGCCGCCGACATGATGCACGTCCTGCGCGAGGGCGAGATGGCGGAGAACCGGATCGAGGCGACGGTACTCTCCGAAGAGTTCGTCGGCTCGGTCGTCACAGTCTTCCTCGAGGGGGACGACGGGACCGAGCTCAAGGTGCAGATGCAGGAGCGGAGCCTCACCGGGCTCGACCTGCGCGCCGGTACGCGCGTTGCGCTGGGGTGGTCCGCCGCCGACACGCACATCTTGCCAGACAGAACACAAGACGGAGGCCCGGCATGATCCAGAACCCGATCCCCTGGCCGAACGGTGCGCGCTGCGCCTGCGCGATCACCTTTGACATGGACGCCGACAGCCTCATACACATCGCAAGGCCCGAGGACAGCTTTGACCGGGTCTACCCGATCTCGATGGGGCAATACGGTCCCAAGGTCGCGATGCCGCGCATCCTCGAGACCTACCGGCGGCTCGGTCTGAAACAATCCTTCTTCATCCCCGGATGGTGCCTCGACACCTACCCGGACACCGTCGACGCGATCCTCAAGGGCGGGCACGAGATCGGCCACCACGGATGGATCCACGAAGACCCCATCGCCACCAAAGGCGCCCCGCAGGAGGAGGCGTTCGGCAAGGCGATGGACGCCCACATGCGCCGCGTCGGGAAAGCACCCGCCGGGTACCGCGCGCCGGTCTACAACGTCACGCAGCAGGTGCTCGACCTGCTCGTGGAGCACAAATTCCGCTATGACAGCTCGTTGATGGGCGACGACATCCCCTACCGGATGGAGACTGGCCCGGGCGCGCTTTACGAGATGCCGGTGCATTGGGGGACCGACGACTGGCCGCCCTTCGCCCATTACGACGAGATCGGGTACATGATGCCCGTGCGCGGTCCCTCGGCGGGGCTCAGCGCCTTTTGGGAGGAGTTCGAGGCGCAATACGCCGCAGGTGGCTTCTTCATGCTGATCGTGCACCCCTTCCTGACGGGGCGTCTGGCAAGGTGGCGGCTGGTGGAGCAGTGGCTCGAAGAGACGCTGGACACCAGGAACGTCTGGTTCGCGACCCTCTCGGAGATCGCCGACCACCTCGATGCGCTCACCGCAGACGGCTTTGATTTGCGCACTGATCAATTGCCCTACTACACTGAGCCGCAACGATGACCGGAGGCCCGCCATGCTGAGTGACACCGACGCCAAGTTCCTGCGCCTCGCCTATGACGAGGCCAAGGCAGGCTATGACGAGGGCGGCTGCCCCATCGGCTCGGTCATCGCACGCGGCGACGCGCTGGTCTCGCAAGGGCGCAATCAGCGTGTGCAAAAAGGCGACCCGATCGCGCACGGCGAGATGGACGCACTCCGCAAAGCAGGACGACAAAAGAGCTACCGGGACGTGACGCTCTACACCTCGCTCAGCCCCTGCATGATGTGCACGGGCACGATCATCCAGTTCGGCATCCCCCGCGTCGTGATCGGCGAGAACACGACCTTTGGCGGGAACGAAGAGTTCCTCCGCTCCAAAGGCGTCGAGGTGATCATCGCGGACGACCCGGATTGCATCGCGCTGATGACACGGTTCATCGAAGAAAAGCCCGAGCTCTGGAACGAAGACATCGCGGAGGACTGAGATGGAGACGTTGATCGACGGCACGCACGCCCTCCCGCAAGGCGCGGTCATCGAGGACACCGTGGTCCCGGCCCGCGCGCCCTGGTCGGTGGTGCTCAAGGCTGGCCAGATGCTGCGCCTCATCGACCTCGAGGGACAGCAAGCCATCGACTTTCTCTGCTTTGGCACGGAAACGCATAAAGGCCAGACCGAGCGCTATCACATGCCGAATACGATCAAGGTGCCGAAGAAGCTGACCCTCGAGCAAGGCTCCGTCCTGCGCTCGCAATTTGCGCGCCCGATGATGACCGTGATGGCCGACAGCTGCGGCGGGCATGACACGATCTTTGGCTGCTGCTCCTTCGCCGTGGATGAGGTCCGCTACGGCAAGACCAACGCCGCCTGCTGCCAGAAGAACTTCGAGGACGAGATGGCGCGCCACGGCCTCGGTCCCGAACACGTGGTCGCCAACGTCAACTGGTTCATGAACGTGCCCATCGGCGCAGACGGATTTGTCGAGATCAGCGACGGCCAGTCGCGGCCCGGCGACTATGTCGACCTGCGCGCCGACATGGACGTGATCGCGGTGCTGTCCAACTGCCCGCAAGAGCTCAACGCCGCCGCCGGAGGCGGACCCACGCCGGTCCGCGCCATAGTCTTCGAGGCGGACTGACCACGCCGACTTGCACCGCCGCGTCCTTCGGGCCATAGCCCCTGCAAACGATTTCGAGCGACGGCACCCCGCGTATGATGAACGCCATCTACCACATCGGCCACCACAAGGTCGGCACGACTGCGCTGCAGATTTTCCTGGCGCACAACTCTTACACGCTGATGAAGGCCGGCATCCTCTACCCCAAGATCGAGGCAGACGGTCTCATCGACTTTCTGTCGCGCGCGATGCGGGGCGGCGATGAGCTGCGCCTGATGGAGTATCAGGTCTGCCAGCCGCACAACGCGCTCGCCTACCGTATCCTCGGCAAAGAGCCCGGCTTTGAGATGTCGCCGCTCTATAAGAACGTGCCGGGCTTCATGCAGATCGTACGCAACGTGCGCACCCAAATCGAGGCGCTCCAGCCGAAGCACACGATCTTTTGCAGCGAAATCTTCTCGAACTTTGGCGCCGTGCGCCCTGAGATGATCGATATCGCCGGGACCATGGTCGAAGAGTCGCGGATGAAGCTCTACTGCGTGCTGCGCCGCCCGGATCAGTATCTGGCGTCGTGGCACTGGCAGTGGCTCAAGTTTGGTCGCAAGTCCCAAGCGCTCGACGCGGGCGGAACCGAGGATTACTTCGACACGATCCACTTTGACTATCAAAAGATGCTGGAGCCCTGGCTGACCTCCAACATCTTCAAGTACCAGTACATCCGGCCCTATTCGGACGTCATGGCGCAGGGCGGCGTGGTGCAGGACTTCTTCGACACTTGCGAGATCGACCTGCCGGAGACGCCCTTTGGCGAGGAGCGGCTCAACGTGGGCGTGCATGTTGCCTTCTTCGAGGTGCTGCGGACGGCGAACCACAAGTTCCGGTTCCCCAAATCCAAGAAGCTGCGCATCTTTATCGAGGAGGCGAATGCCTCGCTCGATCTGCCGAGCAAGGGCGACGTCGAGCTCTTCGGCAAGGACGTGCGCCGCGCGATGTACGATCGTTTCCGCCCGATCGAACAGTATTTGCGGGAGGTGACCGGGCGGGCTGCGTTCTTCGAGGACTTGGACAATATCCTCGACACCCGCCCCCTCGACGAGCCTCCGGTGCGCCGCGACGCTTGCACGCAGCTGATGGCGCTTCCTGCGTTTGATGCGCTCGACGACAAGCTCAGGGCGCACATCGCGGAGCACGCCGGCGCATAGCGGGCGAGCTTCAGCTAAAAGCGCATTCGCTTAATTCAAAACGCCCGCCTGACAGGCACTGTCAGGCCGCGTCATGCCAAAGGCATGCCTCCGGCATGACCCGCCCCCGTCAAACCAAAGGTTTGCCTTCGGCAAAACGGCCGGCGCGATTGCGCCACCCCGGGACGGCGCGTGCAAATCCGGTTCGACTTTATCAAGGCTAAAGTCGCCCGCTTTACCCCACTGCCCCGGCGCGCAACGCAATCAGCCGCGCCGTCTTCTCCTCTGCCTCTGCGCGCAGCTCCGCCAAATCGAGGCTCGGGAGGCGTCCGTCCACAACGACCGGCTTTCCGCCGACAAAGCTGTCGCGGACCTGCGCCGCGCCCGTAATGACCGGCGCAAGAGCCGGGTCGTGGAGACCAAAGTTGCGCGGGTGCGAGAGGTCGAAGAGGGCGATATCGGCGGCCTTTCCAACCTCCAGCGTGCCGATCCGGTCAAAACCGAGCGTCCGCGCGCCGCCTTGCGTTGCCCAGTGGAGGACGGTCTCGGCGCGTGTCGAGTT
Source organism: Pseudaestuariivita sp. (assembly GCF_052825805.1). NCBI lineage: Bacteria > Pseudomonadati > Pseudomonadota > Alphaproteobacteria > Rhodobacterales > Paracoccaceae > Pseudaestuariivita > Pseudaestuariivita sp. The sequence continues at coordinate 92,197 of NZ_JBRBVB010000003.1, forward strand.
CACGCCCTTCGTCGCACGGTGGGTGGCAAAGGCCGAATACATCGCGGCGCCCATGTCTGCGGCCTCGTTGGCCCCTGCCCCATCGACCCCGATGGAGACGATACCGCCTTGCGCGTGCAAGAGGTCAGCTGGCGCGATCCCCGAGCCGAGCCGCGCGTTGGCCTGCGTGCAATGGGCCATCGCCGTGCCGGTCTCGACAAGATGCGCCTGCTCGGCGGCGTCGATCTCCACCAGATGCGCGAACCAGACGTCGGGCCCGGTCCAGCCCCGCTCGGCAAGCCACGGCACCGGGCGCTGGCCGTATTCGCGCAGCGTGTAGTCGACGTAGGTCTGGTTCTCACTCAGATGGGAATGCAAGCGCAAACCTATATCGCGCGCGGCATCGGCAAAGAGCGGCAGCTCGTGCGGGTCGAGGTTGAAGATCGGCGTCGTCGGCGCAAGCGCCATCCGTGTCATCGCCAGATCGGAGGGGTCGTGCCAACGCCTGGCGGCGTCCTTCACCGACGCAAGGAACGCCGCAGCAGGTTCGAAGAAAGCAGGCGGCAGGCTCGGGTCGTCGAAATACTCCCGCCCCTTGGTGTTCCCACCCCGCGCGAGCAGGAAGCGAATGCCGAACTTGGCCGCTTCGTCGAACAGCACCTCCGCCGGGTCATAGTCGTACTGCGGCGCAAAGAGGTAGTGATGGTCGCAGACGGTGGTGGCGCCTGACAACAGCACCTCGGCCAGACCGACCTGCGCCGAGACGCGCAGGGTCTCCGCATCGATGAACGGCCAAAAGGCGTAGGGGCATTTCTGCAGCCACGTGTCGAGCCCGGCGTTGATCCCGTCCGGCACTGCCTTGAGAAGCGACTGGAAGAGGTGGTGGTGCGTGTTCACGAGCCCCGGCGTCACCACCGTGCCGCGCGCATCGAGGACCCGCTCGCCGGGCTCTCGGGCGAGATCTCCGATCTCTGCCACAAGCCCGTCTCGCACCCGGAGCGCCCCGCTGAACCGCGTGCCCGCAGCGTCTCCGACCAGCCCGTGCGCGATGTTGGTGATCAGAAAATCGGTCACGCTGTGTCCCTCCAGTCGCGTTGCAACGCTAGCAAGGAAGACCGGGCGTGCAAGGTTTCAGGAGTGTGTGGACAGGTGACCTTGCGAGAGGTCCCCGCTTCGGACGTCAAAGCAGGCTTTCAAGCAGCTTGCGTGTGTTCTCTTCGGTCATCTCAATGGGATTGCCGCCGGTGCTGGGGTCGATCAGGGCGCCTGCGACCACGCGGTCCACGTCGACGTTTTCCAGACCCAGCCCCGCGAGCGAAGTCGGGATGCCGAGCCGGGCATTCAAACCGTCGACATAGGCGCAGAAGCCGTCGAAGCCGTCCTCGATCCCGAGGTATGCCGCCGCGCTGGCGAGGCGGTCCGTGATGGCGGGTTTGTTGAACTGCAAAACCTTCGGCATGCAGACCGCGTTCGTCGTGCCATGGTGCGTGTGGTAGATCGCGCCGATCGGGTGCGAGAGGGCGTGGATGGCGCCGAGCCCTTTCTGAAAGGCCGTTGCGCCCATCGCGGCGGCTGACATCATCTGCGCGCGTGCCTCGAGGTCCGTGCCGTCGTCATAGGCGCGCGGGAGGTACTCCTTGACCAGCCGCATCCCCTCGAGCGCGATCCCCTGGCTCATCGGGTGGTAATGCGGCGAGCAGAACGCCTCCACGCAATGCGCAAAGGCGTCGAGCCCGGTGCCGGCGGTGATGTGTTTCGGCATGCCGACGGTCAGCTCGGGATCGCAGATCACGACGGCGGGAAGCATCTTGGGGTGGAAGATGATCTTCTTCTCCGCCGTCTCCGAGTTGGTGATGACCGAGGCGCGCCCCACCTCCGAGCCGGTGCCCGCCGTGGTCGGGACCGCCACGACCGGCGCGATGGCATCCGCGTCGGCACGGGTCCACCAGTCGCCGATGTCCTCGAAGTCCCAGAGCGGGCGCGACTGGCCGCCGTGGAAGGCGATGACCTTCCCGAGGTCAAGGCCCGATCCGCCGCCAAAGGCGACCACGCCGTCATGGCCTCCGTCGAGATAGGCTTTCACTCCGGCGGCGGCGTTCTTTTCGTTCGGGTTCGGGTCCACCTCGGCAAAAAGCGCACGTCCGAGGCCCGCCTCTTCGAGCAGGTCGAGGGTGCGGGTGGTGATCTCCATCCCCGCGAGGCCCTTGTCGGTGACGAGCAGGGGCTTGGTGATCCCGGCAGCGGCGCAGGCGTCCGCGATCTCGGCGATGCGCCCGGCGCCGAACCGGATGGCGGTGGGGTAGGACCAGGTTCCAGTCAGGCTCATATGTCAGGCTTTCTTGAGGTGGTAGGATTTCGGCCGCGTCACGTTGTGATAGCCGATGACCGAGAGGCCGCCGCCGCGTCCGGTGTCCTTGCACCCGGTCCAGCAGAGCGCTGGGTCGAGGTAGTCGCAGCGGTTCATAAAGACGGTGCCGGTTTCGATGCCGTCGGCGATACGCTCGGCACGCGCGACGTCGCGGGTCCAGACAGAGGCGGTGAGGCCGTAATCGCTGTCGTTCATCAGGCGGAGCGCTTCGGCGTCGTCTTTGACCGGCATGATGCCGACGACGGGGCCAAAGCTCTCCTCCCGCATGACGCGCATGTCGTGAGTGACGCCGGTGAGGATTTGCGGGGTGAGGTAGGCGCCGCCGTCGTCGGCCTCCATCCTTGCGATGTGGGTCTGGGCGCCTTGCGCCACGGCCTCGTCGATCTGGCTGCGCACGAGATCGGCAAAGCGCACTTGCGCCATGGGTCCGATGTCGGTTGTTTTTTCGAGGGGGCTTCCGAGGGTGTAACCCTGAACGATGGCGACGGCTTTTTCGAGGAAGGCGTCAAAGAGGGGTTCGGCCACGTAGATGCGTTCGATCCCGCAGCAGCACTGGCCGGAGTTGAACATGGCCCCGTCGATGAGCGTTTCGGCAGCGGCCTCCACATCGGCGTCGTCGCAGACATAGCCGGGGTCTTTCCCGCCAAGCTCGAGCCCGAGCGCGGTGAAGGTTCCGGCAGCTGCCTCCTCCATCGCCTTTCCGCCGCCGACGGAGCCGGTGAAGTTCACCATCTGGAAGGCGCGGGAGGCGATCAGGTGCGAGGTCGTGGCGTGGTCAAGGAAGAGGTTCTGGAACACGTGCTCCGGCACACCTGCTGCTTGAAAGGCCTGCGCGAGGCGTTCGCCCACGCGCGGGGTTTGCGAGGCGTGTTTGAGCACGACCGCATTGCCCGCGATCAGCGCCGGGGCGACCGTGTTGATCGCGGTCATGTAAGGGTAATTCCAGGGTGCGACGACCAGCACGACGCCGTGCGGGACACGTTTGATCACGCGGCGGAAGCGCTCCGAGTCCTCGACCACGATGTCGGCGAGCGCCTCGTCCGCGATCTCCGCCATGTGGAGGGCGCGTTCCTCGAAGCCGCCGAACTCCCCGCCGTAGCGGATTGGCCTTCCCATCTGCCAGGCAAGCTCCGGCACGATCTCGTCGTTCATCGCGCCGATGCGGGCGACGGCGTCTTTGACCAGTGCGATGCGTTCAGCGCGCGGACGGGCAGCCCAAGCGGGTTGCGCTGACTTGGCGCGCGCGGCAGCGGCTTCGGCGTCTGATTGCGAGAGCACGGGGCGTTCGGCGTAGATCGAGCCGTCGAGGGGGGAGATGCAGCGGATCATGTCAGGCCCTTTCAAAGCCGCGCGCGACTTCGTAGTCGGTCACGATGCGGTCGAACTCTTCCTGCTCCCACTCGGCGCAGCGGGTGTAGTGGTCGATGACGGCGTCACCCATGGCGGTGCGGAGCATCTTGGAGCCTCGAAGGGTCTCGGTCGCAGCGCGGAGCGAGCGCGGGATTTCAGTAGCATCACCTGCGTCATAGACGTCGCCGCTGATGGGCGGGGCCAGCTCCAGCTTTTCCTCGATCCCAGCGATCCCTGCGGCCAGGAGGGCGGCCTGTGCGAGGTAGGGGTTGAGGTCGGAGCCACCGATCCGGCACTCGATCCGCACCGCCTTGGTCCCGTCGCCGCAAAGGCGGAAGCCAGCTGTGCGGTTGTCCACGGACCAGACGGTCTTGGTCGGGGCAAAGGTGCCTTTGGCGAACCGTTTGTAGCTGTTGATGTAGGGCGCGAGGAAGGCGGTGTAGTCGGGGGCGTATGTCACAAGCCCGGCCACATAGTGCCGCATCAGGTCCGACATGCCGAGCTCGCCGCCTTTGTCGTGGAAGGCAGGCGCGCCGTCTTTCCAGAGCGACTGGTGCACGTGGCTCGAACTGCCGACCCGGTCATGCGCGTATTTCGCGAGAAAAGAGGCGGCGTGCCCCTCCTGCCAGGCGATCTCCTTGATCGCGTGCTTGGCGATGGTGTGGTGATCAGCGCAGGCGAGCGCGCCCGCGTATTTGATGTTGAGCTCTTCCTGACCCGCCTCCGCCTCGCCCTTGGTGTTCTCGACGGGGATCCCGGCGTCATAGAGGTGGTTACGCACGCGGCGCATCACGCTCTCTTCCTTGGTGGTCTGGAGGATGTGGTAATCCTCGTTGTAACCGCTGATCGGCGCGAGATCGCGGAAGCCGCTGCGGCGGATGTCGTCAAAGGACTTCTCGAAGAGGAAGAACTCGAGCTCCGTCGCCATCATCGGCGTCAGGCCCAGCGCGTCCAGCCGTGCGATCTGTGCCTTGAGCATCTGGCGCGGCGCGTGCGGGACGGGTGCATGGGTGTGGTGGTCGAGGATGTCGCAGAGCACCATCGCCGTGCCTTCGAGCCAGGGCGTCGCCCGGATGGTCGAAAGGTCGGGCGCCATGATGTAGTCGCCGTAACCCTGCTCCCAGCTCGACGCGGCGTACCCTTCGGGCGTCGCCATTTCGAGGTCGGTGGCCAGGAGGTAATTGCAGCAATGTGTTTCCTCGAAGGCGCTCTCGACGAAGTGGCGCGCGTGGAAACGTTTGCCCATCAGCCGCCCCTGCATGTCGGGGAAGACCGCCAGGACGGTGTCGATGCTGCCGCCGGAGACGGCGGATTTCAGGGAGTCAAAGCTCATCGACATGGGCGGGTCCTTTGGTCTTGGTCGCAGTTGTCCCGGACCTAGTCCGGGACCTCGAGACGGTGTGAAAGCCGCGAGGTCCCGGGTCAAGCCCGGGACGGGTAGGTCTTGGGTGGTCGTGGTCCCGGGTCAAGCCCGGGAGGGTGGGTCTTGGGTGGTCGAGGTCCCGGGACAAGGCCCGGTACGGTCGCTTACGTGTAGCGGTAGGGGCGCCCGGCCTTTTCCATGTCCGCGTTGTACTTTTTGAAGATCTCGACAACCTTGGCCTTGGTCGGGCTTTCGGCAGCGATCTCGTCCCAGAAGACGCGGGCGGCGGCCTCGACCTGCGCCCATTCTTCGTCCGGGATCGAGGTCAGCTCCATCTTGGTGCCGTTGACGCGCAGGTTGGCCTCCCCGCCCCAGTACCACCACTGGCGGTAGTAGTGCGATTGGTCGCAGCAGACGCGGAAGAGGGTCTGCATGTCTTCGGGCAGCTCGTTCCAGCGGTCCATGTTGGCAAAGAAGGACCCCGCCCAGGCACCCGAGATGTTGTTGGTGAGGAAGTAGTTCGTCACGTCCGCCCAGCCGACAGTGTAGTCCTCGGTGATGCCGGACCAGGCGATGCCGTCGAGCTCGCCGGTTTGCACGGCGACTTCGATGTCTTCCCAAGGCAGGTTCACCGGCACGACGCCGAATTGGCTCATAAAGCGCCCGGCGGTCGGGAAGGTGAAGACACGCTTGCCTTCGAGGTCGGCGAGGCTGCGGATCGGGTCCTTGGTGGCAAAGTGGCAGGGGTCCCAGGCGCCGGCGCTGATGTGCTTGACCCCGACGGCGGAGTATTCTTCGTCCCAGATCTCGTTGAGGCCGTATTGGTTAAAGAGCACCGGCACGTCGAGCGAGTAACGCGAGGCGAAGGGGAAGTAGCCGCCAAAGACGGTGACTTCGGTGGGCGAGGCCATGGAGTCGTCGTCCGACTGCACCGCGTCGATCGTGCCGCGCTGCATCGCCTGGAAGAGCTCGCCTGTGGGCACCAGCTGGTCGGCGTAGAAGAGCTCGATCTGCATCTTGTCGCCGGCGATGGTGTTGAACATCTTGATGGCCGGGTCGATCACGTGCTCGGCGAGTGCCGCGCCTGCGTAGGTCTGCATCCGCCAGCGGATGGTCGATTGTGCCAGCGCCGGCGCCGCGAGCGCCGCGGCGGGTGCCAGGGCCGCGCCCTGAAGCAGCTTTCTGCGTGTGGTCATCGTATCGTCTCCTTGTTGAAAGTTGTTTGGGTGGGACCGCCGGTTGGGTCCGGGGTCGGGTGATGCTCGAATATCTGTCCGGTGAAGAATGCCTCTCCGACCCTTGGCCGGACTGCCCCCGACCGCCCCCATGGGCGGGGCAAGCCCCCACCCGCGGTCCGGGGCGCACTTTACTCAAAAGGGAGAGCTCAGTTGCCATACACCAGCTCCGGCAGCCAAAGCGCGATCTGGGGGAAGGCCATCACCAGCGCCAGCGCCCCCACCATCACCAGCACAAAGGGCGTGATCGAGGCGTAGATGTCGCGCAGCGAAATCTCGGGCGGCGCCATCGCGCGCATCAGAAAGAGGTTATAGCCAAAGGGCGGCGTCATATACGCGATCTGCGTCGTGATCGTGTAGAGGATGCCGTACCAGATGAGGTCAAAGCCCAGCGCCCCGACTAGCGGCACATAAAGCGGCGCGACGATAACCAGCATGGCGGTGTCGTCGAGGAAGGTGCCCATAAGGATAAAGCTCAGCTGCATCAGGATGAGGATCATCCAGGGGCCGAGGCCCAGCTGCTCGGTAAAGAGGCTCTCGATGGCCTTCACCGCGCCCAGCCCGTCAAAGACGGCGCCAAAGGCAAGCGCAGCGAGGATGATCCACATAAACATGCAGGTGATGCCCAGCGTCTTGCGGACCGAGTTCTCGAATACTTCGCGGGTCATGCGCCCCTTGAGGACGGCGGCAAAGAAGGCGGCGAGCGCCCCGATGGCGGAGCTTTCCACGAGCGACGTCCAGCCGTTCACAAACGGCACCATCATCACCGCAAAGATCACCAGCGGCAGCAGGCCCGCGCGCAGGAGGCGCAGCTTTTCGGCGCGCGGCATATCGCGGTCTTCGGCAGCAAGCGCAGGACCGAGGGCAGGATTCCACCGACAGCGCAGGGCGATATAGGCGATGAACAGCGCCGCCATCATCAGCCCCGGGATCACCCCCGCCAGCCACAGCTGACCCACCGGTTGCCGCGCGATCATCGCGTAGAGCACCAGCACCACCGAAGGCGGCACCAGGATCCCGAGCGACGAGCCCGCCTGGATCACCCCCGTGACCATCCGCTTGTCGTAGCCGCGTTTGAGAAGCTCCGGCAAAGCAATCGTCGCGCCAATCGCCATGCCCGCCACGCTCAGCCCGTTCATGGCCGAGATCAGCACCATCAGGCCAATCGTGCCAATCGCCAGCCCCCCGCGCAGCCCGCCCATCCAGACGTGGAACATACGGTAGAGATCGTCGGCAATCTTACTTTCGGACAGCACATAGCCCATGAAGATGAACATCGGCAGCGTCAGCAGCGGATACCACTTCATCAGCTTCATCGCGGCGGCAAAGCCGAGGTCATACCCGCCCCGGTCTCCCCAGAGGAGCAGCGCTGCGACCACCGCGACGAACCCGATGGCGCCAAAGACGCGCTGTCCGGTGAGCAGCATCAGCATCATCGAGGAGAACATGAGGGTGGCGATCAGCTCGTAAGGCATCAGGCGGGCGCCCCCTCTTCCTCATCCCAGACGCCCTTGAGGCGCAGGACATCCTTGAAGAACTCCGAGAGGCACTGGAGGAACATGAGCGTAAAGCCGACGAGCATCACCAGCTTGATCGGCCACATATAGGGACGCCACGCAGAGGAGGAGCGCTCGAGCCGCCCCACCTCTTCGGTCCCTACGGCGACGCCGAGGAGGTACTGCAAAGGCGTGTCCTTCCAGTAACCCAGCGAATAGGCGGTCGAGGCGATCGCGCCGTAGATCAGCACCCCGATGTAAAAGAGCAAGAAGCACACGGTGAAGAGGTCGAACCACGCCTTGCGCCGCAGAGACCAGCCTCCGTAAAGCAGGTCCATCCGCACATTCGATCCCATCTGGATCGCGTAGGGCCCGCCGAGGATGTAGTAGGCGACCATCGCGAACTGCGCCATTTCCAGCGTCCAGAGGGACGGCAGGAAAAAAGTCTTGCTGATCGAGGACCAGAGCAGGATCGCCATCAGCACGAAGATCCCGTACATCACGACGCGCCCGATCCCGTAGTTGAGACCGTCCACCGCCCGGATATAGCCGCGCATCAGGCCGAGCATCGGACCTCCTCGAGCTGCGCCAAGGCGCCTTCGATCCAGGTGGCGAGCCGTGCGCCCATGGCGGTTTGCGCGGCCTCGTCCGGCACCAGATCGTTGCGCACCTCAAGCATGACGTTCAGGTGCCCGCCCGGCAGCGCATGGGTTTTGAGCGTGTGCGTGACGCCATGTTCGGGGCCGTACGGCGCATTGCGCTCGACCCGGTAGCCACCCAGCGGCGCGGCCAGCAATGCGTCCGCCAGCCGTGCATCCGTGTCATGCAGGACCCCGATCTCCACCGGCCGCGGCGTGCCGTGATAGACCGGCGTAAACGTGTGGACCGTGATCAGGACCGGAGCGGCATGCGCCGCCATCTCTGCCGCGACCGCCGCCTTGAAGGGCGCGTAGACCTCGGCCACCCGCGCGGCCTTCTCGGCGTGCGACAGGCTGGCATTGCCCGGAACGCGCACCGCCTCGGACTGCGCTGGCATCGCGTCAGGCGCCTCAGGCGGACGGTTGCAATCATAGACCAGGCGCGAGACGCGCGATGCGATCAGCACCCCGCCCAGCGCCTGCGCCAAGGTCACCGCCATCTGCCGCGCGCCCGGGTCCCAGACCGCGTGGCTGAGGCGGTCCGTTTCGCTGAGGCCAAGCCCGTGGTACCTTGCCGGAATGTCGGGGCTGGCGTGCTCACACACCACAACCAGACCGGCGGAGTTTGGCGCGGGGAGACGCTCGACACTGGAGCCGGCCTGGTTGGGCGAGGGAGAACTCATGGCATCACCATTCCCCCAAGGGTTCGGCAGCAGCTCCCATCTGTCAACGATTTTGTGAAATTTTTACCACAAATCAGATTTTCTGGTATATTTCTAATCAACAAGGAGAGGCGATGCCCGAGGCGACACAGACCATCTCAGACCGTATCCAGGCCGGGCTCGACGGGTTCACCCGGGCCGAGAGGCAGCTGGCGCACTCGATTCTCGAGAACTACCCTGCCTCCGGCCTCGGCCCGCTGGCGGCGCTCGCCAAGGCCGCGGATGTGTCGGTGCCAACGGTCGCACGCATGGTGCAAAAGCTGGGCTACAAGGGCTACCCAGAGTTCCAGGCCGAGCTGCGCAGCGAGCTGCAGGCCCGCGCCCAGAACCCCATTGCCAAGCACGAGACCTGGGCGGAGGCCGCGCCCTCCGAGCATATCCTCAACCGCTACGCCAACGCCGTGATCGGCAACATCCGCACCACACTCAGCCACATCGACCCGGCGGCCTTTGACCGGGCAGCAGGGCTCATCGCGGATCCGAACCGGCACCTCTATATCGCGGGTGGACGCATCACGCACACGCTGGCCGAGTACCTCTTTCTCCACATGCAGGTGATCCGCCCGAACCTGACGCAGGTGCAGGCGACCTCCCACGCCTGGCCGCATTACCTCCTGAACGTCACCAAAGGCGACGTGCTCGCCGTGTTCGACGTGCGCCGCTACGAAAGCAACACACTCAAGCTCGCACGCATGGCACACGAGCGCGGCGCGGTGCTGGTCCTCTTCACCGACCAGTGGCGCTCCCCGATCAGCCAGATCGCAGACATCACCTTTTCGACGCGCATCGTGGTGCCGTCGGCGTGGGACTCGGGTGCGGCAAACCTCTTGCTGGTCGAGACACTCATTGCCGCCGTGCAGACGCAAGGCTGGGAGAACACCCGCGCCCGGATGGAAGAGCTCGAGGACATGTTCGACGACACCCGCCTCTTCCAGAAATTCACTTGAGGCGCACGCCGGTCCCCGTTGACCTGCGCCGCTGCGCGCATTACCCCGCGCGGCACCTCTCAACTCCACCTTCGGGACCCGCTCCACCATGGCACGCAAGCGCAAGGGCCGCGCCCTCTCCGGCTGGCTGATCGTCGACAAACCGGCCGGGATCACCTCCACCGCCGTCGTCAACAAGGTCCGCTGGGCGCTGGAGGCGCAAAAGGCAGGCCACGCCGGCACGCTCGACCCCGAGGCGACAGGCGTGCTCGCCGTGGCGCTCGGCGAGGCGACCAAGACGGTGCCCTACGTCACCGACGCGCTCAAGGCGTACACCTTCACCGTGCGGCTCGGGCAGGCCACCAACACCGACGACGCCGAAGGCGAGGTGATCGCCACCTCGAACATGCGCCCCACGGACGCCGAAATCGTCGAGGCGCTTCAGGGCTTTGTCGGTGAGATCACGCAGGTCCCGCCCAAGTTCTCCGCCGTCAAGATCGACGGGGAGCGCGCCTACAAGCTGGCCCGCGACGGCGAGGACGTGACCCTCGAAGCCCGCCCGCTCTGGGTGGAAGAGCTGGTGATGCTCGACCGACCCGACCCCGACCACGTCGTGCTCGAAATGACCTGCGGCAAAGGCGGCTACGTCCGCGCCATCGCCCGCGATCTGGGGGAGGCGCTCGGCTCTTTCGGCCACGTCCAGTCGCTCCGCCGCATCTGGTCCGGCCCGTTCGAGGCCGAGGGCGCCATCACTTTCGACCAGATCGAGGCCCTCGCCCGCACGCCCGAACTCGACACGCACCTCCGCCCGCTCGAAGACGGCCTCGGCGAGCTGAGCCAGGTGATCTGCCCCGACGCCTCTGTCTCTCGTTTGCGCAACGGAAATCCCGCCATGGTCATCGCCACCGAAGCCGAGTACGGCGACACCGTCTGGGCGGCGCACGAGGGCCGCGCCATCGCCATCGGCACGTACAAGGCCGGTGAGTTGCACCCCACCCGCATCATCCACCAGGCATGACGGTCACCCGCGCCTTCCAAAAGGGCGACGCCGCCTCGGTGGCCGTCTACTCGGACTGCGAACGCTACCGCTACGCCCTCACCCGGGTCTGGGACCCGGCCGGCGCGCGCGTGACATTTGTCATGCTCAACCCCTCTACCGCGACCGAGGCGCAGAACGATCCCACCGTCGAACGCTGCGAACGCCGCGCCCGCGCGCTCGGATACGGCGCGTTCCGCGTGGTCAACATCTTTGCCTGGCGCGACACCGACCCCCGCGCGATGCGCGCCGCGCCCGATCCCGTCGGACCCGAAAACGACACCGCCATCCTCGCCGCCTGCCGCTGGGCGCAGGATGTGGTCGCCGCATGGGGCACCCACGGCGCCCATCTGCAGCGCGGACCGCAGGTCGAGGCACTTTTACGCAAATCCGGCATAGCTTTGTCGCACCTCGGGTTAACCAAGGACGGACATCCCAAGCACCCGCTTTACATCGGATACACGGTCGTTCCCGCCCCCTGGCCCGCCTGATCGCAGGCCCCTGCCGTTAACCATTGGCTCGAGATGTTCTTGCTTTGATCCTCACGCCCGGCGACAAGACCGCGGGGGCCTGAGCTTGAGGCAGGGTCATGTTAATTCTGGCAGCATTGCTGGGCGCCGTCGCCGTCGGCAGCCTTGTGATTACGGGTGACGGCGACGACGAGGACGCTGACGAAGAGGCGCAACGCAACCAGGATGACCTCGACCAGATCGGGGAAACCAGCATCCGGGAAACCGATGTGCCGGACAGCGTCCTATCCTACGCGACCGCGTCACCCTCTCCGACGGAGGCGGATACCGGCGGCGGCCTTGCCGGAACTGTCCAATCGACCTCGTATTCCGACCCTGAGGTCTCTAACGAGGAAAGCTCGGAGCATACCGCATCCGAAGACAGCGGAACGGGTGATACCGCCCCCGGCTGGGGAACTCCCGAAACGGACGAGGCCGAAGACCCCGCCGAGCCGCGCAGCCTCACGGTCGGCACCGACACCTCCGACATCCTCTCCGGCACTGGCGAGGGTGAAGACATCTTTGGCGCCGCCGGGATGGACCAGATCAACGGCTACGCAGGCGACGACTTCATCAACGGCGGGGAGGGCATGGATTATCTCTTCGGCGACGAGGGTGACGACACGCTCAGCGGCGACATCGGCGACGACACGCTGCACGGCGAGGAAGGCGACGACCTCCTCCTCGGCGGTGACGGCGATGACGACCTTTTCGGTCACATTGGCGACGACGTCCTGCGCGGTGGCGACGGCAACGATTCGCTGCAGGCCGGCTCCGGCGACGACCTTCTGGACGGCGGCACCGGCGACGACGCGCTGCACGGCCACGACGGCGACGACACCCTGAGCGGAGGCAGCGGCGAAGACACGCTCTTTGGCGGCGACGGCAATGACCTCGTCACCGGTGACGACGATGCGGAGTCGGACTTTCTCAACGGCGGCGAGGGTGACGACACGTTGATCGCCGGCGCCGGCGACATCCTGACCGGAGGCAGCGGCGCGGACACCTTTGTGATCGGATCGGACGCCGCCCCCGTGCAAGTCATCGACTTCGAGGACGGCGTCGACACGCTCATGCTCGATTTCAGCCAGGTCTCGGACGCCGGCGACATCTCGGTCTCGCAACTCGAGAACGGCACCGCCGAAGTGCGCTCCGGCTCCGTGCTGATCGCGACCGTGCAGGACGCCCCGACACTGACCTCGGACGACGTCATCATCGTCGGACCCGAAGGGGCAGCGGCGCTCCCGGCGGCCTGACACGGAACGCGTCACCCGAGGCCAGAAAATCCGTTGGCGGCGAAAAGGCGTTGCATTTCCCGCCACGATCTCTATTCGGCTCCGGTGCGCCGCGATCCGGCGACGCGCATCTCCACGGGCCTGAGCTGGACGACATCCCGGCCTGCGCCATAACCCTAGCTTTTAAGGAGGCCCCGATGTCGATCACTGCCGAAGAAAAAGCCCGCGTGATGAAGGAATACGCAACCAAGGAGGGCGACACCGGTTCGCCCGAAGTCCAGGTTGCCATCCTGACCTCGCGCATCGTGACGCTGACCGAGCACTTCAAGACCCACAAAAAGGACAACCACTCCCGCCGTGGTCTGCTCAAGCTCGTCGCCCAGCGCCGCAAGCTGCTCGACTACCTCAAAGGCAAAGAGGAAGCGCGCTACCGCGACCTGATCAAGCGTCTCGGCCTGCGCCGCTAAGCGTATGCACCAAAATTTTCAAGCGGCCGTGCCTGACCAAGGCGCGGCCGTTTTCATTTTGGGCTGCTCAGTTTGTATCGCCTATCGCAGGTCCGCGCTCGAAGGCGGTGGACTGCAACCCTCTAGGCGTGCCGCAAACGCGCCGCGCAATGCGACGACCAGAACACTGCCCAGGCCGTAAAGCCGGCCAGTTTCAGCAAGTCTTCCATCGCGTAAGAGGACTCGCCGAGGATTTCGAGGTCCGCCACCACCGACAAAGCCAGGAAAACGAGTGCCGGCAACAACCCGGCGATGTGGCGCGGTCCCCAGCCCCGCCACGCAAGCCCGACCACCCACAGCCCCATCGCGGCGTAGAGCGCGAGGAACACTTCCTCCGGCAGACCCAGCGCCGCGGGCAAAACCCGCTCGTGCAACAGGAACTGGTCATCGAGGCACAGCACCACGTTCAAGACTGCGAGCAGGATCAAGAGACCACGCCGGTCCGGCACGAGCCGCGCAGTGAAGGCCGCAATTCCGGCGGTCACGGCCAGCAGCATGACGCCGAGAAACGTCACCGAGCCCGCAAGCACCGGCAAGTCGTAAGCCGCCGCCGCATCACGCAGCACATCGCCCGAGCTCATGCCTTGCGCCTCGCCCCACTCGACAAGCACGCCGCCAACGGCCGCGCCGAGCACGCCAAGCCCAGTCGCCAACAGTGGGCCGATACGCGGCGGAGAGGATTGTGGGGTCAAGGCGGGTCTCCTGATCCGAGTTTGAGGTCCTTCGGGGTGTGCCACACAGGCGGGCACACCGCCAGTGCGCCTTGGTTGACGGTCCTAAAAAGGTCGTGTGGACTACTCAAATGATTTCCCGCACACCGCAACAGCTTGCCATCCTCGGCGTCTGCGTCCTGCTCTTTGCCAGCGGGCAATTCCATCGCGCCGCGGGGGGCGTTCTGGCGCCGATCTGGGCGCAAGAATTCGCGCTCGACCCGGCGCGACTGGGGCAGGTTATCGGCGTCGTGTTCCTAGCGACCATTGTGGCGCAAGGTCCGGTGGGCGCCGCGCTTGACCAGTTTGGCCCGCGCCGGGTGCTGCCCCTGTCGATGCTCTTTCTCGCGGTGGCCACGCTTGGCTGCATTGCGGCGGAGGGCTATGCCAGCCTGATGGCGGCGCGGATCGGGATCGGTATCGGGCTCGCGTCGACCGGGATCGGCATGTACCTTTTGATCGCCCGGCATTTCGACGCGGCGGAGTTCGGCTACCTCAACGGCCTGATGGTCACGCTCGGCGGCATCGGCGGGTTGGCGGCGACCTACCCGCTCGCAGAGCTGATCGCGCGGCTAGGGTGGGTCACGGTGTTTGTCGGGCTCGCGGGTGTCACGGCCCTGCTCGCCGGTCTGATCGCAGTCGTAACGAGGCCCGGCGCGGAAGAGGAGGCAAGCCGCAAGGCCGCGCCAGTGTCCTATCGCGCCGTGCTCGTGGCACCCGGCTTGCCGCTGCTGCTGGCGCTCTCGGTGGTGACCTACGCGCCGATCGTGACGCTGACCGGGCTTTGGGGCGGGCCGTATTTCGCAGACGTGCACGGGCTGACGTTGCAGCAGACGGGCGCGATTCTCTTTTTGCTGTTTGCGGCGACCATGGCGGCGGGCAGCGTCTTTGGCTGGCTCGACAAGCGCGGCACGGACCGGCGCCTGGTCGTGGCAGGCAGTGCTGCCCTGTCGGCAGCCGCGCTTGGCGGGCTGGCGCTTGGGGCAGGCGGAACGGCCTTAACCGCAGCAGTGTTGATGGCAATCAGCGTCTTTGCGCAGCAGTTTTACGTGCCGCTCCTCGCCGAGCTCAAGGAGCGCGTGCCGGACGCGGCGCTTGGCCGGGCGAGCGCGCTTTTCTCGATCCTGGCGGTCGGGGCGATCCCGGCGATGCAGACGCTCTTTGGCGTGCTGCTGGACTGGAGCGGCGGCTACGCCGTGCCGTTCGGAGCGATGGCGCTCTGCCTTACGGCGGCGAGTGCGGCCATGGCCGCGCGCGGATAATCCGTTTCCCTTCCTGCAAAAAATCGGATAAGCGCGCCGCATCTGAGACGTAACGCACCGGTCCCGCGCTCAGGCATAAGGACAGGGACCGGCGGCAATGGGGCCGCCATTTCAATGGAAGACCCGGGACCGCCCGGGAGCACTTCCAAACAGGATGACATGATGTTCAACGAAGTGAAGAAAAGCATCCAGTGGGGCGAAGAGACGCTCACGCTGGAGACAGGCAAAGTTGCGCGCCAGGCCGATGGGTCGGTGATCGCGACGCTCGGCGAGACCTCGGTGATGGCCAACGTCACCTTCGCCAAGAAACAGAAAGAGGGTCAGGACTTCTTCCCCCTCACTGTGCATTACCAGGAAAAGTATTACGCGGCGGGCAAGATCCCCGGCGGGTTCTTCAAGCGTGAGGCGCGCCCCACCGAGAAAGAGACCCTGACCGCGCGTCTGATCGACCGCCCGATCCGTCCGCTGTTCGTGGACGGGTTCAAGAACGAAGTGCTCGTGATGTGCACCGTGCTGAGCCACGATCTGGTCAACGACCCGGA
The DNA here is from genome assembly GCF_052825805.1 of Pseudaestuariivita sp. Classification (NCBI taxonomy): domain Bacteria; kingdom Pseudomonadati; phylum Pseudomonadota; class Alphaproteobacteria; order Rhodobacterales; family Paracoccaceae; genus Pseudaestuariivita; species Pseudaestuariivita sp. The sequence continues at coordinate 108,074 of NZ_JBRBVB010000003.1, forward strand.
CATGGTGGCGATGATCGCGGCCTCGGCGGCGCTGACGCTGTCGGGCGCGCCCTTCATGGGTCCGATCGCGGGCTGCCGCGTGGGTTTCGAGGATGGCGAGTACGTTCTGAACCCGACCGTGGACGACATGCAGGACTTGCGCCTGAACCCCGAGCAGCGGCTTGATCTCGTTGTCGCGGGCACCAAGGACGCGGTGATGATGGTCGAGTCGGAGGCCTACGAGCTGACCGAGGAAGAGATGCTCGGCGCGGTGACTTTTGCCCATGCGCAGATCCAGCCGGTGATCGACCTGATCATCGATCTGGCCGAAGACGCCGCCAAGGAGCCGTTCGAGTTCGACGCGCCGGATTATTCGGAGCTCTACGAGGCGGTCAAAGCGGCGGGCGACAAGGACATGCGCGCGGCCTTTGCGATCACCGACAAGCAGGAGCGCACCAGCGCCGTGGCAGCGGCTCGCGACACGATCAAAGCCGCGCTGAACGAAGAGCAGCTGGCCGATGCGAACCTCGGCTCGGCGATGAAAAAGCTCGAGGCCGGCATCCTGCGCGGTGACGTGGTCAAGGGCGGCAACCGGATCGACGGGCGCGCGACGTCTGACGTCCGGGCCATCGTGGCGGAAACCGGCATGCTGCCGCGCACCCACGGCTCTGCGCTCTTTACCCGCGGTGAGACGCAGGCGCTGGCGGTGACCACGCTCGGCACCGGCGATGACGAGCAGTTCATCGACGCGCTCCACGGGAACTTCAAATCGAACTTCCTGCTGCACTACAACTTCCCGCCCTACTCGGTCGGTGAAGCGGGCCGCGTGGGCCCTCCGGGTCGCCGCGAGATCGGTCACGGCAAGCTGGCGTGGCGCGCGCTGCAGGCGGTTCTGCCGGCGCCGACGGACTTCCCCTACACGATCCGCATCGTGTCCGAGATCACCGAATCGAACGGCTCGTCCTCGATGGCGTCGGTCTGTGGTGGCTCGCTGTCGATGATGGACGCGGGCGTGCCGCTCAAGGCGCCGGTGGCCGGCGTTGCGATGGGCCTGATCCTCGAAGATGACGGCGACTACGCGATCCTGACGGACATCCTGGGCGACGAGGATCACCTCGGCGACATGGACTTCAAGGTTGCGGGCACCGAGAACGGCATCACCTCGCTCCAGATGGACATCAAGGTGGCCGGGATCACACCCGAGATCATGGAGAAGGCGCTGGCGCAGGCCAAGGACGGGCGGATGCACATCCTCGGCGAGATGAACAAGGCGCTGAGCTCGACCAACGAGTTCTCGGTCCACGCACCGCGCATCGAGACGATGAACATTCCGACGGACAAGATCCGCGAAGTCATCGGCTCGGGCGGCAAGGTCATCCGCGAAATCGTCGAAGTGTCGGGCGCCAAGGTCGACATCAACGACGACGGCGTGATCAAGATCGCCTCGCCCGACGGAGAGTGCATCAAGAAGGCGTACGAGATGATCCATTCGATCGTCGCGGAGCCGGAAGAGGGCCAGATCTACGACGGCAAGGTCGTCAAGATCGTGGACTTCGGCGCCTTCGTGAACTTCTTTGGCAAGCGCGACGGTCTGGTGCACGTCAGCCAAATCGAGAACCGCCGCCTCAACCACCCCTCGGATGTTCTGAAAGAGGGCCAGGAGGTGAAGGTCAAGCTGCTCGGTTTCGACGATCGCGGCAAGGTGCGCCTGTCGATGAAGGTCGTCGACCAGGAGACCGGCGAAGAGATCGCGCCGGAGAAAAAGAAAGAAAAAGCCGAGGAGTAAATCCCGGTTTTGGAAACAATCAGCTACGGCCGGACCCAAAAGGGTTCGGCCTTTTGCGTTTGAGTGCCAAATGTTCGCAAAATCTTGTGGATATCACGAACTTGTCACTCCCCTTAGGTGTTGGCATCGTGAACAATGTCGCCGGGACAGGAGCTGCCAGATATGCTGAATCGCCGAACTTTCATTTCGACCCTCGCCGCGAGCGCTGCTGCTCCGATGGTGGCGGGCGCCTACACCGTGCCGGACGCGCACATGCCGATCATCGTGCCGATCAAGGGCGAGTTTGCGCCCGGTGAGATCCATGTCGATCCGGGTCAATTCTCGCTCTACTGGACGATGCCGGGCAATCGCGCGCTGCGCTATGCCGTGCGCGTGGGCCGGGGCGATCTCTATGAGGCGGGTGAGTTCACCATCGGCGCCAAGAAGGAGTGGCCTAGCTGGACCCCGACACCCGACATGATCGAGCGCGAGCCTGAGAAGTACAAGCAGTACGAAGACGGGATGCCGGGCGGGCCGGACAATCCGCTGGGTGCGCGCGCGCTCTACCTCTTTGTGCCGGGTCGGGGGGACACCTTCCTGCGCATCCACGGCACGCCGCAGCCCTGGACGATCGGCTCTGCTGTGTCGAACGGTTGCGTGGGTCTGGTGAACCAGCACATCGAGCACCTCTACAACCGGGTGCCGAAAGGCACGCGCGTGGTGCTCTACCCCAAGCCGCCCGGGCTCGGTTAAAAGGGCTGGGGTAACGCGGGATGGGTGCGAGCACCCATCCTATGGAGTTTGGCGCTGAAACGTAGGATGGGTGGTTCCACCCATCCTGGCCGTCACCCGGGAAGTTTCGTCATCCGCAGGTAGGGCAGTTTGGCGTCGAAGTCGCCGAACTTGGCCTTGGCATCGTCGTTCGACACGGCGGGCGGGATGACGACATCCTGACCCAGCTCCCAGTTTGCAGGGGTGGCGACGCCATGCTTGGCCGCCGTCTGCAGCGCGTCGAGCGCCCGGACGATCTCGCCAAAGTTGCGCCCGATGGTCATCGGATAGGTCATCGACAGCTTGAGCTGCTTGTCGGGCCCGATGATGAAGACCGAGCGCACAGTTGCACTATGGGCAGGCGTGCGCCCGTCGGGCAGGTACGCCTCCGCCGGGAGCATGTCGAATGCCTTCGACACTTCGAGCACCTCGTCAGCGATGATCGGAAAGCCTGCGGTGGCAGAGGCGTAGCCCTCGATGTCGCCTTTCCACTTCTTGTGGTCCTCGACCCCGTCCACGGAGACTCCGATGACCTTGGTTCCGCGCTTGTCCCATTCCTCCGCGAGCTGCGCCACGGCGCCGAACTCGGTCGTGCAGACGGGCGTAAAGTCCTTAGGGTGGGAAAAGAGGATCGCCCAGTGATCCCCGATCCAGTCGTGGAACTGGATGGTCCCCTGATCGGTCTCGGCGGTGAAATCGGGCACCACGTCGTTGATGCGCAAAGCCATGTTCGTCTCCATCTGGCTGCAAGCCAACCGCTTGCTCTGCTGCTACAGGTAGGGCAAGGCTGGCGGCGTTAAAAGAGGACGCGCGATGACGATCCTTGATCTCGCGCTGCGCGGATCGCGAAGCCTGTGCTGATCTACGGCAGTCTCATCACCCTGGCATGGCCGGTGGTTGCGGTGCTGGCGCTGGTGCGTGTGCTCCGCGGGCAGGAGAGCTGGCGCGATTTGCGGCAGCGCCTAGGGCGTGTGCCGGGTGGGGCGTTTGACCTCTGGGTGCATGGCGCCTCGAACGGGGAGCTTGCCTCGGCAGAGGTGGCGCTGCGCGCGCTGCGCACGCGGTACCCGGAGCAACGCTGGCTGATCACGGCGAATACGGTGACGGGGCGCGCGTTGGTGGAGGGCTGGGACCTGCCGCGCACCACCTGCCGCCTTGCGCCAGTCGATGCCCGGTGGGCGTCGCCCACCCTACCGCGCAGACCCACGGCGCATCTGACGCTCGAGGCGGAGCTCTGGCCGCACCGCTTGCGGGCGATGAGAACGGTCGTGCTGGGCGCACGGCTGTCGGAAAAGACCGCGCGCGGGTGGAGCCGCATCCCGGGTCTCGCCAGCCGCGTCTTTCCAAAGCTGGCGCTGGTCGTGCCACAGGATGCCGGCTCTGCCGCGCGCTTTGCGGAGCTAGGCTTGGCACCCGAAGCGATGACAGAACCGCTTCAGCTCAAGGCGCTTTACACGCCCAAGACGCGTGAGGCGCCGGCTGTGATCACGGACGCCGCGCCCCGTTCGCAGGTCTGGCTCGCCGCCTCGACCCACCCGGGGGAGGAGGAGATCGTGCTGGATGCGCACCTTCTCCACACGCAACGCCACCCCGGTGCGCGGCTGATCCTGGCGCCGAGGCACCCAAAGCGGGCAGCGGAAATCGCCGAGATGGTGGCCAGTCGCGGCCTCAGCTTCGTCACGCGCAGTTCGAGCGCCGCACTGGGATCGCCAGACGTGCTGCTGGCCGACACGATGGGAGAGATGGACCTGTGGTACGCCGCCGCCGCCGTAACCTTTGTCGGGGGCAGCCTCGCGCCGCGCGGCGGGCACACGCCCTTTGAGCCGGCAGCGCACGGCAGCGCGATCCTGCATGGGCCGGACACTGCCAATTTTGCCGAGACCTACGCCGCGTTGCAGGCTCAGGGTGGCGCGAGAGAGGTGACCGACGCCGAGGCGCTTGCGGAAGCGCTCGACCACCTGTCGGACCCGGCGCAACGCACCGCGCAAGTCGCCCGGGCGGAGGCGGCCCTGCGCACCTCTCTCGACCCGGACAGCCTCGCGGAGCAGCTGAGCACGGCGCTCTTTGGCGACACCGGGTCCACACCAAATGCCTGAAAAATAGCCATTCGCGCCGGATCCCTTCCCATTTGCGACCTGATGCCGTATCTTGTGGAAAACTCGAGGCAGGCACACCACATAAAACCGATGAAGCAAATTCCCCTCAACCTGCGCGCCGTGCACAAATCGGATATCCGGACGCAGTTCGCTGCGCTCTGCTACCGTGTGCAGCAGGACAAGGTTCAGGTGCTGCTCATCACCAGCCGCGAGACGAAACGGTGGATCCTGCCCAAGGGCTGGCCGATGCACGGCAAGACGCCCGCCGAATGCGCCGCGACCGAGGCGTGGGAGGAGGCCGGCGTCATCGGCAAGCCGCTCGAGCGCTGCATCGGGATTTACTCCTTTCACAAGGCGTATGACACGTCCGAGGACCTGCCCTGCATCGGGCTCGTCTATCCGGTGCGCGTCAAACGCATGGTCGACGACTTCCCGGAAAAGGGGCAGCGCTCGCGCAAGTGGCTGACCCGCAAGAAGGCCGCCGCGCGCGTCGACTCGCCCGAGCTTGCCGCGATCCTGCGCAATTTCGATCCCGCGGCCCTGCGCGCCTGAGACCTCTTGCACTCAAGGCGGGCGTGACTACCTTGCGCTCCAGTTTTGTTCCGCTTGCGAGACAGGCACCATGATCCAATACACGCTCAAATGCCAGGGCGGCCACCAATCCGGCAGCTGGTTCCAGTCTGCCGCGGCCTTTGACAAGCTCAAGGCGGCTGGCATGGTCACCTGCCCTGTCTGCGGCACGCATGATGTGGAAAAGGCGCTGATGGCGCCGCGGCTGGGCGGGGCGGACACCGAGGCGCCGGCCAAGCCCGCGGGTCCCCTCACCCAGCCCGCGAGCCCGGCAGAGCAAGCGCTGCGTGAGCTGCGCAAGCACGTCGAGGCAAACTCCGACTACGTCGGCACCGCCTTCGCGACCGAGGCGCGCGCGATGCACGCCGGCGAGACGCCCGAGCGCGCAATCTACGGCGAGGCGCGCCCCGACGAGGCCAAGAAGCTGATCGAGGACGGCGTGCCCGTCGCGCCCCTGCCCTTCCGCCCCAACCGAAAGTCGAGCTGATGCACGCCCTCGTGACCGGAACCAACCGCGGCATCGGAGCCGAATTGACAGGCCAGCTTGCAGCGCACGGGTACACCGTGACCGGCACCTCGCGGGACGGCTCGACCGGCACGGCGCTCGATGTGACCTGCGCGGACAGCATCGGCGCGCTGCGGGACGCCTGGGACGGCAAGCCGCTCGATCTTCTGGTCTGCAACGCAGGCGTCTATCTCGATCGCGGGCACCGGCTCGGCGCGGGCTTCGAGCCACAGGTCTGGTTCGACACGTTCGACATCAACGTCATCGGTGTCTTCCAGACGATCGAGGCAGTGCTGCCGAGCCTCCGCGCGGCCAAGGGCAAGATCGCCATCGTCTCCAGCCGCATGGGCAGCACGGTCAGTACATCGGGCGGCAGCTACGCCTACCGCGCGTCCAAGGCCGCCGTGCTCAACCTCGGCCGGAACCTCGCGCTGGACCTGGCCGTCGACGGCGTCGCCGTGGGGGTCTATCACCCGGGCTGGGTGCGTACCGAGATGGGCACCGATGCCGCCGACATCTCGGCCGCCGAAAGCGCGCGCGGGCTCGCAGAACGGTTCGCGGCGCTGTCTCTCGGCTCGACCGGGTGTTTCGAGAATTACGACGGGACCGCCATACCGGTCTGAGCTGCCTTGCCCTCCGCGCGCGCGCGGCGTAAAGCCTGCCGCGACTTTCCCGAGGGACCACGCACATGCCCGTGCTCGTGATGAAATTCGGCGGCACCTCCGTCGCCACGCTCGACCGCATCAAACGCGCCGCCAAACGGGTCGGCGTGGAGGTGGCCAAGGGCTATGACGTGATCGTCATCGTCTCCGCCATGTCGGGCGAGACGAACAAACTCGTCGGGTTCGTAAACGAGACCTCCCCGCTCTTTGATGCGCGCGAATACGATGCCGTCGTCTCCTCGGGGGAGAACGTGACTGCCGGGCTGATGGCGCTGACCTTGCAGGAGATGGACGTGCCAGCGCGCAGCTGGCAGGGCTGGCAGGTGCCGGTGGAAACGACCAGCGCCCATTCGAGCGCTCGGATCGAGGCGATCCCACCCGGCAACATCCTGGCCAAGTTCGCCGAGGGCATGAAGGTCGCCGTCGTGGCAGGGTTTCAGGGTGTCAGCCCGGAGGGCCGGATCACGACGCTCGGCCGGGGCGGGTCGGACACAACCGCCGTCGCCTTTGCCGCCGCGTTCGAGGCAGAGCGCTGCGACATCTACACGGACGTCGACGGCATCTACACCACGGACCCGCGCATCGCGGACAAGGCACGCAAGCTCGACAAGATCGCCTTCGAGGAGATGCTCGAGCTCGCCTCGCTGGGGGCCAAGGTGCTGCAAACCCGCTCGGTCGAGCTTGCGATGCGCTACAAGGTCAAGCTGCGGGTGCTCTCGAGCTTTGAGGAAATGGATGACGCCGCCGGCACGCTGGTGTGCGACGAGGAGGAAATCGTGGAAAGCAAAGCCGTCAACGGGGTCGCCTACAGCCGCGACGAGGCCAAGATGACGCTCATCTCCGTCGCCGACCGCCCCGGCATCGCCGCCGCGATCTTTGGCCCCTTGAGCGACGCGGGCGTGAACGTGGACATGATCGTGCAGAACATCTCCGAGGAGGGGCGCACGGACATGACATTTTCCTGCCCCGTCGATCAGGTGGCGCGCGCGGAAAAGGCGATGGCCGATGCCAAGGCGTCGGGCGATATCAACTTTCACGACCTGGTGGCGGACACCGACGTGGCCAAGGTCTCGATCGTCGGCATCGGCATGCGCAGCCATGCCGGCGTCGCGGCCAAGATGTTTTCGACGCTGCGCGACGAGAATATCAACATCAAGGTCATCACCACCTCCGAGATCAAGGTGTCGGTCCTGATCGACCGCAAGTACATGGAGCTTGCCGTCCAGTCGCTGCACGATGCGTTTGCGCTGGAGAAAGCCGGCTAGGCTTGGCACACTGCCGGGGCCGAGGAGGCGTCGGAGGACACTCATGATCTTGATCGCAGGCGGCGGCATCGCCGGATTGACGCTTGGCCTGACGCTGCATGGCCTCGGCCTGCCGTTTCGCATCTTTGAGGCGGTGCAGGCGCTCAAACCGATGGGCGTCGGCATCAACATCCAGCCCACCGCGGTGCGCGAGCTGCAGGCGATGGGCTTGACCGAAGAGCTGCGCGCCATCGGGGTAGAGACGCGGGAGCTGGGGTTCTACACCAAGACCGGGCGCGAAATCTGGCGGGAGCCGCGCGGGCAGCACGCCGGGTACACCTGGCCGCAAGTCTCGGTCCATCGCGGCAAGCTGCAGATGATGCTACACGACGCGCTGATCGCGCGGGCCGGGGCGGAGGTGCTGGCAACCGGGCGCCGCGTGTCACATGCTGAAGGCCAGACGCTGCATTTCGCCGATGGCAGGTCGGAGACCGGTACGCTCATCATCGCCGCGGACGGCATCCATTCGGCGCTCCGCGCGCAGATGGTGCCTGGCGAAGGCGCGCCCAAGTGGAATGGCGTCATCCTGTGGCGCGGCACGACGCGCGCCGCGCCGTTCCTGTCGGGCGCCTCGATGGTGATGATCGGGCACAACGCGCTGCGCTGCGTCGCCTACCCCATCTCGGCGCCGGGCGCAGACGGGCTGGCGGAGATCAACTGGATCGCCGAAGAGCGCCGCGACCCCTCCACCCCCTACGCGCGGGAGGACTGGACACGGCCCGTCGCCGTTGCCGAGATCGCGCCGAAGTTCGCGGACTGGCAGTTCGACTGGATCGACGTGCCGGGCCTCATCTCGCGCGCCGAGCACGCCTACGAATACCCGATGGTCGACCGCGACCCCTTGCCCGGCTGGACGCAAGGCCCGGTGACGCTGATGGGCGATGCGGCGCACCCGACCTACCCCGTCGGCTCGAACGGTGCGAGCCAGGCGATCCTCGACGCGCGGCACCTGGGGCGGGCGCTGCGGGAGCACGGAGTGACGCCGGAGGCGCTCGACGCCTACGAGGCCGCCGTGCGTCCCACCGCCAACGCGGTGATCGCCGCCAACCGGGGTGAGGGACCGGATGCGATCCTGCAACGGGTGGAGGACCTCTCGGGCGGCGTCTTTGACCGGATCGACGACGTGATCCCCCGCGCCGATCTGGCGGCCCACGCGACGCAGTACAAGGCGCTGGCCGGGCTCGACATCGACACGGTGAACGCCCAGCCGGGCCTTTTGTGACATTGCGCCCGACCGTTCAGTAGGTCGGCCAGCCAGCGTTCCTGTTTGCCACGAAAGCAGTCGCAACCTCAGATTGTGCGTTGGCGCCGGCAACCTTCCTCTCAACATCCTGTCACAAAGCGCGTATAGCTGTTGACCGGGAACCAGGACGGACGTGCCATGCCGGACGGATTTGAGAGCGAAAGCCGCCAGCTGCTCGGGCGGCTCAGGACCTTGATGGCCGAAGAGGCCGAGGGGCAGGCGCGGCTCGACCGGATCACGCATCTGACGGCGGACAGCATGGGCACCGAAGTGTGCTCCATCTACCTCTTTCGCGACGACGAGACGCTCGAGCTTTGCGCGACCGAGGGGCTGAACAAGGACGCCGTGCACCAGACGCGGATGCGGCTGGGCGAGGGCCTTGTGGGCCGCGTGGCGCGTACCGGCAAGATCGTGAACACCGCAAACGCTCCGCAGGCGCGCGGTTTTAGGTACATGCCCGAGACGGGTGAAGAGATTTACAGCGCCTTCATGGGGGTGCCGATCCAGCGGCTGGGCGAGAAACTCGGCGTGCTTGTGGTCCAGTCCAAGGAGGCGCGCGAGTACTCGTCGGATGCGGTCTACGCGCTCGAGGTGGTGGCGATGGTGCTGGCCGAGATGGCCGAACTGGGCGCCTTTGTCGGCGAGGGCGCGGCGCTCAAGGCGCGGCACACGCAGCCGGTGCTGCTGCGCGCGACCGTGGCGCAGGAGGGCGCGGCCGAGGGCCATGTCTGGCTGCACGAGCCGCGCGTGGTGATCACCAACCCGATTGCCGACGACCCTGAGGCCGAGACCGAGCGCCTGCACGCGGCAGTTGCACAGCTGCGGGTGGGCGTGGACCAGATGCTCGAGTCGGTGCAGGGCGGGGACCGCGAACAGATCCACGTGCTCGAGGCGTTTCGCATGTTCGCCAATTCGCGCGGATGGATGCGCCGGATGGAGGAGGACATCACCCGCGGCCTCTCTGCCGAAGCCGCCGTTGAGAAAGAGCAGTCCACCGCGCGTGCGCGCATGCAGCAGGTCACCGACGCCTACCTGCGCGCCCGGCTGAGCGATCTCGACGACCTGTCGAACCGGCTCCTGCGCATCCTGACGGGGCAAGGCGTCGACGCGGGAGACATGCCGCAGAACCCGATCCTCGTGGCGCGCTCCATCGGGCCGGGGGAGCTTCTGGAATACGACCGGAAGTTGAAAGGTGTCGTGCTCGAGGAGGGCTCCGTCGGCTCGCATGCGGCGATCGTGGCCCGGGCGCTGGCAATCCCGCTGGTGGTGCAGGCCGGCCCGGTCACGACCGAGGCGCTGAACGGCGATCACATCCTGATCGACGGCGACGAGGGCGTCGTGCACCTGCGCCCGGACGACACGGTGGCGACAGCCTTTCGCGACAAGATCGCGATGCAGCACGCCGCGCAAGAGCGCTATGCCTCGATCCGGGACCTGCCGGCGGAGACGCCCTGCGGGCACCGCATCGGGCTGCAAATGAATGCCGGGCTGATGGCGGACCTGCCGAGCCTCGAAAGCTCCGGCGCCGAAGGCGTCGGCCTCTTCCGCACCGAGCTGCAGTTCCTCCTGCGCAACCAGATGCCGCGCCGCACCGAGCTGATGGAGATCTATGACCGCGTGATGAACGCCGCGCAGGGCAAGCGGGTGGTCTTTCGCACGCTCGACATCGGCTCGGACAAGGTGCTGCCCTACATGAAGCCCGCCGACGAGCCGAACCCGGCGCTGGGATGGCGGGCGATCCGCGTGGGTCTCGACAAGCCGGGCGTCTTGCGGATGCAGCTGCAGGCGCTGATCCGGGCGGCAAATGGCCGACCGCTGACGATCATGTTCCCCTTCGTGGCGCAGTTCGAGGAGTACACCCGCGCCAAGGCCGAGGTGGACAAGGTGATCGCGCGGGAAAAATCGCTCGGCCACGTGCTGCCGTCCTCTCTAGAGATTGGCGCGATGCTCGAGACGCCTTCGTTGGCCTTCGCCCCTCAGAAATTCTTCGAAGAGGTCGAGTTCCTGTCGATCGGCGGCAACGATCTCAAGCAGTTCTTCTTTGCCGCGGACCGTGAGAACGAGCGCGTGCGGCGGCGGTACGACACGCTCAACGTCTCGTTCCTGACCTTCCTCGAGGGCATCGTGAAGCGGTGCATTTCCTCGAACACCCGCCTCAGCTTTTGCGGGGAGGACGCCGGGCGGCCGGTGATCGCGGTGTGTCTGGCGGCGATGGGTTTGCGGAACCTCTCGATGCGGCCTGCTTCGATCGGGCCGGTAAAATCGATGCTGCGGCGCACCAACATCACCGAGCTTTATGACGTGATCGCCGAGGCGCGCGACCGCGGCGACCAGTCGGTGCGCCCGGCGGTGATGGAGTACCTGCGCAAGCAGTGAGCCAGGTCAGAGCCGCAGCCGCGCCGCGCCGTACATCCCGATCAGCACAAAGCCAAGCGCGCCCAGCCAGTAGGGCAGCGTCAGCGCCACCGCGCGGCCCAGCTCCGGCTCGGCCAGCGCCACCAGCCAGCCCCCGACGAGCGCGCCGGCGGGCATCATCCCCCAGCCGAAAAAGCGGTAGAGGGAGTTCACCCGGCCCAGCAGCACGTCCGGGATCAGGCGCTGGCGGTAGGACACCGTCACGATGTTCCACAGGAGCGCCACGCACATCTCGATAAAGAGCGCGACCGCCACAAGCGCCGCGCTGTCTGCTACGGCAATCACCACATAGGGCAGCGGCATCAGCAGTAACGCCAACATCAAGCTACGCTGCCCCCCGAGCCGTTTCACCACATGCGGCCCGAGAAGCCCTCCGACCACGCCGCCCGCCGCACCTGCGGTCAAGAGCACGCCATGTCCGACGGCCGACAGGCCCAGCGTCTCTTGCGAGACAAGGATGAGCACCGTCATCCCCATGACGTTGAGCGCGTTGATCAGGCCCAGCATGATCGCGAGCCGCAGGATGACCGGATGCGCCCGCATCCAGCGCCAGCCCTCCAGCGCCTGCTGCCAGACCCTTCCGCCCAGCGTGCTGGTCCGCCGCGGCAGCCGGATGCACCAGACAAGCCAGGCCGCGAGCGCAAAGCTCACCGCCTCTACGAGGAACGGCGCCGGCACGGCGAGCGCGATCAGCACCCCGGCGAGGGGCGGGCCGACAAAGGCGCCCATGACCTGCTCGATGCTCCACATCTGGCCATTGGCGCTTTCGAGGTCCGCGCGCGCGACGATCGACGGCAGCATCGTCTGCGCCGCATTGTCCCGCACAACCTCCGCCGTGCCGAGCAGGAAGGCCAGCGCCGAGAGCGCGAGGATATACGGCATCGCCTCGCCCGGCGGCGGCAGCGCGGGCAGGCTCAGGATCAGGCCAATCACGCCGCAAGTCAGTAGCATCCTCAGCACGTCCGCCTGCACCATCAGCACCCGCCGGTCCTGACGGTCCACGATGACCCCTGCAGGGATCGAGAGCAGCAGCCACGGCAGGCGCGTGGCAAAGGCCACAAGCGCAATCAGCGCCGGATCGCGGGTGATGAGTGAGGCCAGCCACGGAAACGCAAGGGCCGACACCCCGTCCCCAAGGTTCGAGATCGCGCTGGCGGAAAAGAGGCGGCGGTAATTGGCGTTCCGGGCAAGAAGCATCCACCGATGAAGCGGGTGATCGTCAGGCGTGTCAATCTTTGAGAGAGCTAATCGCTTTTGGACCGTAACGTTCTTGACAGACATTCACGCGCCGGCCCGAGGGGTGGCGCATCGCGCCGCCCGTTTTGCCGGAGGCAAACCTGCGGTTTGGGGGCGGGTCGGCGCGGCCTGACGGTTCCCATCAGGCGGGCTCTTTGAACTTAGCGTTTTAGTCTGGCCTCAATTGACACTCATACTACGCCGTATGCACCGGTGCCGCGGCAATGCGCATCCGCAGATCGGCCACCAACGCCTCGGACGGCACCTCGCAGGTCGCCGCAAGACGCCGCAGGCGAAAGAGCACCTCCGCCAGCTCCTGATAGTAGCTGACGTAGGCATAGTTCGTCGCCGCCCCCGCCATCGCGCCAACAACCGGCACCGCCTGCGCCGCCAATTTCTGGCCCAGCGCCGCGGCCAGTTTCGGCGCCACACGCGCGAGGATCGCCGACACCGTCGCGCCATTGAGCGCCGTGCGCGCAGTCAGAAACCCCAGGTCCACGCCCTCCGAATCGGCTGCAAGCGGGCCATCGGCGGCGAGCACCAGCAGGCAATCCGCCTCCACCGCAGGCTCTTTGGGGTCGAACCCATGGCTTGCCGCCACGTTCTGGATCGCGCGCAGAAGGAGCGTCGTCGTGACCGGCAGCTCCATCAGCGCCGAGGGCACGCCGCCCAAACCGCCCGCCGCGCCGGACACCGTCGCCGCCGCCTTGTCGAGCCAGGGCACGCCGCTGCCACCGATGTCGCGGCTGGTGTTGGCGGCTTTCAGCGCCGCCTTGAGCGCGCGCACCGTCGCCTTGTCGAGCCCATCTCGGACCGAGTTCGGGAGCTGCGCCACCTGCGCCTCCGCCTTGTTGCCGATGAAATTCAGGACCTGCAGGCCAAGCCCGCTGGCATTCCGGTAGCGCTCTGCGAGCGTGGCCAGCTCCGCCTCGACCTCTGCCGGGATCACCATCACATCGCTTCTGTCCATCCGCCTGCCCCTTTATGTTACACCCGTTAACATGGGGCGGGTTTGACGCGGATTCAAGCGTCTGGCGCCACGGCGCCTGCAACGCCGTCCCATGCCCCCGGGCGCAACGCATGACCCAGCACGCGCGCGGGGTTGGTGGGAGGCGGCATCTCGACACCGACCAGCCGCGCAAACCCGAACCGGCCATAGTACGGCGCGTCGCCCACCAGCAGCACCCGCGCCCAGCCCAGCGCGCTTGCGCGTTCGAGTGCCGTCAGGATCAGGTCCGCGCCCAGCCCCTCCCCCTGCCGGGTGGGGTGCACGGCAATCGGACCCAGCAGCAGCGCGCGCACACCACCCACACGCACCGGCCAGTGGCGGATCGCACCGCCCAGAACGCCGCTCTGGCGCTCGATCAGGCACAGCTCGGCCACGGGCGGCACACCCTCGCGCAGGCGGTAGGACGACAGCGCCTCCCGCCCGGGAGCAAAGCACAGGTCATAGAGCGCCTCGACCTCCCACCGGTCTTCGGGCTGCTCTTGCCTCAGCTCGCGCATGATCGCTCCGGTTGCATTCCCGCGCCATGAGCGTATCCCATGGGCCAGATCACCCGATAGCGGAGCAACCATGTTCTATGAACCCCAAAACGGGCACGGCCTGCCGCACAGCCCGTTCAACGCACTGATCGCGCCGCGCCCGATTGCGTGGATCTCCACGCGCAATGCCGAGGGGCAGCGCAACCTCGCGCCCTACAGCTTCTTCAACGCGGTCTCTTACTTTCCGCCGCAGGTGATGTTCGCCTCGACCTCGGCCAAGCCGGACCAGGACAACACCAAGGACAGCGTCGCCAACATCCGCGCAACGGGCGAGTTCGCCATCAACCTCGTCGCCTACGAGATGCGCGACGTGATGAACGTGACCTCCCAGGGGTTCGACAAGGACGTGGACGAGTTCGACCGCGCCGGCATCACCGCCGCCCCGTGCGAGACCATCGCCTGCGACCGCGTCGCCGAGGCCCCCGCGACGCTCGAATGCAGGCTGGTGCAGATCACGCGCCTGCCCGGCGAAAGCAACTACGTGACCTTCGGCGAAGTCACCGGGATCCACATCCGCGACGACGTCCTGGTGGACGGCCTGGTGGACGTCGCCAAGTTCCAGATCCTCTCGCGCCTCGGCTACCGCGACTATGCGCGCGTGACGGAGACGTTCACACTCGCGCGCCCCGACGACTGACAGGCAGCGCACAGGCATGACCCACCCGATCATCCCGCTGCCGTCCCCGGACGCGCCGCACCCGATCATCCTGCCCGACGGCACGCGCGTCCCAAGCACCGTGCAGCTGAGCGCCGTAACCAACCATCCTAACTTCGAGGTCGGCGCGTGGACCTACGCCTCCGCCTTCGATCCGCCGCAGGACTGGGTGGCGCGCCTCGCGCCCTACCTCTTCCCGAATGTCCCGGACAAGGTCCGCATTGGAAAGTTCTGCCAGATCGCGGACGGGGTAAAGTTCATCTCCGCCGCCGCCAACCACTGGATGACGGGCGTGTCGACCTATCCGTTCCCGATCCTCGACATGACGCGCCACCTGCCCCCGCCGCCCGACAACCGTGACATCACCCTCGGCCACGACGTCTGGCTCGGCAACGGCGCCATGGTGCTCGCCGGCAGCACCATCGGCAACGGCGCGATCATCGGCGCCGGCGCGGTCGTCCGAGGCGACGTCCCGGACTACGCCATCGTAATCGGCAACCCCGCCCAGGTCATCCGCATGCGCTTCACACCGGAAGAGATCGAGACTCTGAACACCCTCGCCTGGTGGGACTGGCCCGCCGAGGCCATCGAGGCCGCGCAGCCCGCCCTCGTCACAGGCAGCGTCGCCGACCTCCAAGCCTGCGCACCCTAGCCCTTCAAAGCGCAGGTCCCCAGCTTCTCTGGTTCAAAAATACCTCCCCCGGAGGGCCGGCCTGCCGCAGCACCTGACGCGAGCAGCTAGTGCCCGCCGCCCGAAAAGAGCCCGCGCTGCACCTTGCGGTCAGCAGCCACCTGATACTCCGGGTCGTCCTCGCTCACCTCCACGATGAGACCCGTCCGCTCCAGCAGTTTGCGGCAGTCCCGCGACAGATGGCGCAACTCCAGCGCCTTGCCCTCGTCGGCATAGCGCGCCGCAAGCCCCTCGATCGCGTTCAGCGCCGACTGGTCCGCCACCCGGCTCTCGGCGAAATCCACCACCACCCGGCCGGGATCGCCCTTCACGTCGAAAAGCTCGGCAAACCCCTCGGCAGAGCCAAAGAAGAGCGGCCCGTTCACCTGATAGACCTTCGCCCCCTCCGGCGTGGTGTAGGCCTTCGCTGTGATCCGCTTGGCGTTCACCCAGGCGTACTGCAGCGCCGAGACGATCACTCCTACGACAACCGCAACGGCGAGGTCCTCCATCACCGTGACCACGGTCACAAGGATCGTCACAAAGGACGCGAATTTCGGCGCGACCCGCATGATCCGGAAGGTGTTCCAGGCGAATGTCCCGATCACCACCATGAACATCACACCCACCAGCGCCGCCAGCGGGATCTGCTCGATCAGAGGCGAGGCAAAGAGGATAAAGCTGAGCAGGAACAGCGCCGCCGCAACGCCCGCAATCCGCGTCCGCCCGCCCGAGCGCACGTTGATCATCGACTGCCCGATCATCGCGCAGCCGCCCATGCCGCCAAAGAACCCCGTGACCGTGTTGGCCACCCCCTGCGCCACACATTCCTGAGATGCTCCGCCCCGCTGATCGGTCATCTGGTTCACGAGGTTCAGCGTCAACAGGCTCTCGATCAGGCCAATCGCCGCCAGGATCACCGCATAAGGCAGGATGATCTCCAAAGTCTCGAAATTCAGCGGCACCATCGGGATGTGCCAGGGCGGCAGCCCCCCTTCGATCGAGGCCATGTCCCCCACGCGCGGGATCGGCAGATCAAAGAGGATCACGATCACCGCCACGATCACGATCGCCGCCAGCGGCGCCGGCACCGCCGTCGTGACCTTCGGCAAAAGCCAGATGATCGCCATCGTCAATCCCACACCGGCCAGCATCAGGTAAAGCGGCAGCCCCGACAGCCACTCACCGCCCGACATGCCGTGCCCCGACGCCTCCGCCGTGCCCGGCACCTGGAACTGCGTCAACTGCGCAAGAAAGATCACGATGGCGAGCCCGTTCACGAACCCCAGCATCACCGCATGCGGCACAAGCCGGATGAACTTGCCGAGCCGAAAGACCCCCGCCAGGATTTGCAAAATCCCCATCAGGACCACCGTAGCGAACAGGTACTCCACCCCATGCTCGGCCACGAGCGCGACCATCACCACCGCCAAAGCGCCGGTCGCACCCGAGATCATCCCCGGACGCCCGCCGATGAGCGCCGTGATCAGCCCCACGATGAACGCCGCATAAAGCCCCACGAGCGGATGCACCCCGGCCACAAAGGCAAAGGCAACCGCCTCGGGCACCAGCGCCAACGCCACCGTGAGGCCCGACAAAAGCTCCGTCTTGAGCATGACCGGAAACGGCCGGTTGTCGCTCTCGGGTCGCAAGGTCAACGACAGGCTGCGGGCGAATTCGGTGTATGAGGTAAAGGCCAAAAGGCGGCTCCCGGGCTGGTCTGGCAAGGTCCCCGCGCGGCTATCACGCCCATCGCGGCACGCGCCAGCCCCGCCGGCGCAACCCTGCCCTTTGCGCTGCGCATAGCGGCCCCGCACCGGGATTGCACGGAATTCCTGTGCATACCGCCCTAGACCACGGCGCGTGGCCCAAAGCTTCATCTTCCCGAATAAACTCCCCCCGGAGGGCCGGCTTGCCCAAATGCGCGCGGCGCGCCTTCTCCCCTTTTCTTTCAGCCCGCGATTTTCCACACTCGCCGCAAAAGACAGAGATCGAGCGGAGGCCGCCATGACCGACACCAAACTCGCCGTGATCGGAGGATCGGGCATCTACGACATCGATGGCCTCGAGGACGCCACCTGGACCGAGGTCGAAACCCCTTGGGGCGCCCCCTCCGACGCGATCCTGACAGGCACGCTCGCCGGCACGCCCATGGCTTTCCTGCCCCGCCACGGACGCGGCCACGTGCACAGCCCAACGACAGTGCCCTACCGCGCCAACATCGACGCGCTCAAACGGCTCGGTGTGACCGACGTGATCTCCGTCTCCGCCTGCGGCTCGTTCCGCGAGGAGATGGCGCCCGGCGACTTCGTCATCATCGACCAGTTCATCGACCGCACCTTTGCGCGCGAAAAGTCCTTCTTCGGCCCCGGCTGCGTCGCGCACGTCTCCGTCGCCCACCCGACGTGCCCCCGCCTTGGCGCGGCCTGCCGGAAGGCAGGACAAGCGGCCGGCGTCAAAGTCCACGACGGCGGCACATACCTCGCGATGGAAGGCCCGCAATTCTCGACCCTCGCCGAAAGCAAACTCTACCGCGAGGTCTGGGGATGCGACGTCATCGGCATGACCAACATGCCCGAGGCCAAACTCGCCCGCGAGGCCGAGCTCTGCTACGCCTCGGTCGCCATGATCACCGACTACGACAGCTGGCACCCAGATCATGGCGAAGTCGACGTCACCCAGATCATCGCCACCCTCATCGGCAACGCGGGCAAGGCCCGCGAGATGGTCAAGGCCCTGGCCCCCATGCTCGGCGGCACGCGGGAGCCCTGCCCGCACGGCTGCGACCGCGCACTCGAATACGCAATCATCACACAGCCGCCCGCGCGCGATCCCGCGCTTGTGGCCAAACTCGACGCCGTCGCCGGGCGCGTGCTCAGCTAACGTCCCATGCGCCGGGTCCTCACGCTCCTTTTGTGCCTCGTGGCGCTCTTCCTGACGCCATGGGCGTACTTGCGCGCCACGACGCAGTTCGAGACGCCCGGCTCCGCGCCCGAGGTCGAGGCCGCGCTGATCTTTGGTGCACTGGTGCGCGACGGCGCGATCTCACCACTCCACCAAGAACGACTCGACGCCGGCCGCGCTCTACTGGAGGCAGGTAAAACCGAGGTTATCGTCGTCTCCAACGCCGCCCGCGCCGCCGCGGCCATGCAAGCCTACCTCTCAGACACCGGCGTTCCACCCGGCGCGATCGAACTCGACGGCGCCGCCCCCAGCACACCCGACACCTGCAGGAACGAGGCGGCCAAGGCGCCGCCCCGCCGCGTCGCCTTTGTCTCGAACGGCTTTCACCTGCCGCGTATCCGCCTGCACTGCACGCGCTACGACCTCGACGCCGTCTACGTGGTGGCCGACGACCCAAACCGGGCCGAGGCTCCGCTCCTGACGCGCATCCGCGTGCGCGGATACCGCTTCGTGCGGGAAAATCTGCTCACCTGGGCTGTTCTCCTACGCATCTATCCGTCAGGGTAGCCCCGCCGCGACACCAGGAGAGACCGCGCCATGCCCTTCGACCTCTGGCTTGCCTTCGCGCTGGCCTCCACCGTGCTGCTGATCATCCCCGGCCCGACGATCCTGATGGTGCTCAGCTACGCGCTGACCCAAGGCCGCCGCACCGCCGTTGCCTCCGCCCTCGGCGTCGCGACCGGAGACCTCATCGCCATGACCGCCTCCGTCATCGGGCTCGGCGCACTCTTTCTCGCCTCGTCGCTGGCCTTCACCATCCTCAAATGGATCGGCGCGGCCTACCTCGTCTGGCTCGGGATCAAGATGCTGCGCAGCGCATCTAGTACCCCGACTCTCACCCAGCGCCCGCCAAACGAGCCCTCCCGCAAGGTCTTCCGCGACCTCACGACCGTGACCGCGCTCAACCCGAAATCCAACACGTTCTTCATCGCCTTCGTCCCGCAGTTCATCGACCCGAGCGCAGCCTTCGCCCCGCAAGCCGCGATCCTCATCGCCACCTTCGTGGCCATCGCCGGCATCAATGCGCTCATCTTCGCGCTCGCCGCCAACGCCCTGCGCAGCCGCATGACACGACCCTCGGTACAGACCTGGCTCAGCCGGATCGGCGGCAGCACGCTGATCGCCATGGGTCTCGCCACCGCCACCCTTCGGAAAGCCACACCATGACCAAACCCGCCGCAAAGACCGTCAAGGACTACATCCGGACCATCGCGGACTTCCCGCACGAAGGGATCATGTTCCGCGATGTGACGACACTCTTCGGCGACCCACGCGGCTTTCGCATGGCGGTCGACCAGATGCTACACCCCTACGCCGGCCAACGCATCGACGCCGTCGCCGGGCTCGAAGCGCGCGGCTTTATCCTGGGAGGCGCCATCGCCCACCAACTGTCGGTCGGGTTTGTCCCGATCCGCAAGAAAGGCAAACTGCCCGGCACGACGATCTCCGAAGCCTACACGCTCGAATACGGCGAAGCGGTGGTCGAAGTGCACGACGACGCCATCAAACCGGGCCAGACGATCCTGCTGGTCGACGACCTCCTGGCCACTGGCGGCACCGCCGAAGCCGGGATCAAGCTCATCGAACGCTCAGGCGCCGACATCCTCGCCTGCGCCTTCGTGATCGACCTGCCCGAACTTGGCGGACGCACCAAGCTCGAAGCGATGGGCATGCAGGTCGACGCCCTCTGCGCCTTCGACGGTCTATAGGATTCGTGCCTCCGGCGGGGATATTTCCGGCCAGAAGAAGGTACGGACCAAGGTCCCCAGTTCTTCTGGCGGAAAAATATCCTCCCCGAAGGGCCGATCGGCCAAGCCACCTCACCATTGCAGCAACGCGCAGTAAACCGAAGCGGGTCGCGTCAGCGCCCGACGAGGATCACCGAAGCACAGCGCCGGGGTTCATGATGCCCGCAGGATCGAGCGTGTCCTTGATCGCGCGCATGGCGGCGAGTTTCGCCGGGTCGCCGTAACGCTCGAGGTCATCCACTTTGAGCCGTCCAATACCGTGCTCGGCACTGACCGACCCGCCAAAGCCGTGCACCAGGTCGTGCACGATGCGTTTGACCTGAGGACGCTCTGCCTCGTAATCGGCGCGGGCTTTGCCCGGCGTGGGAAAGACGTTGTAGTGCAGGTTTCCGTCGCCAAGGTGTCCAAAGCAATTGATACGGAACGCGGCAAGCTCTGCGAGCTTTGGCCCTGCCACTTCAATAAACTCCGGCACTGCGCTCAAGGGTAGCGAGATATCATGGGACGACACCGAGCCGATCTTGCGGTTGGCTTCGGGGATGCGCTCGCGCACGGCCCAGAGCTCGTCCCGTTGTGTCTCCGACTGGGCGACCATGCCGTCGGTCACAAGCCCGTGCTCGGCGCCCGCCTCGAAAAGCCGCTCGAGCGCGGTGGCAGGGTCGAGACCTTCGGCCAGCCCGACTTCGATCAGAACCATCCATTCGGGAGGGTCCTCGCTCCACGGGCGTTTCACGTCCGGGAGTGTTTCCGCCAAGAACTCGAGACCGGCGCGGTGCATGATCTCAAATGCCGATATTCCCTCAGCCATCTGCGCGCGAGCGATGGCGAGCAGCTCCAAAGCCGCTCTCGGAGAAGCGACCGCTAAAAGCGCCGTCCCTTCGCCCACAGGATGCGGCGCCAGCTTCAGCGCAGCGGCGGTGATGACCCCGAGTGTGCCCTCGCTTCCCACCAGGAGGTTACGCAGATCGTAGCCGGTGTTGTCCTTGTGCAGGCGCTTGAGTCCATGCCAGATCGACCCGTTCGGCAGCACGGCCTCCAGACCCAGCACCTGCGCGCGCGCATTGCCGTACCGCAAGACGTTCACGCCGCCCGCATTTGTCGCCAAAAGCCCGCCGATCCGCGCCGAGCCTTCGGAGGCCAGCGACAGCGGAAAGAGCCGGCCGGCCTCCCGCGCAGCCGACTGCACGTCCGCGAGGATGCAGCCGGCCTCGACCACGGCCACGTTTTCCTCCGCAAAGACCTCGCGCACGGCGTTCATCCGTTCGAGCGAGAGAATTACCGGCTGCGGCCCGTCGGGCATCAGCTGCCCGCCCACAAGGCCGGTGCCACCTCCGTAAGGGATCAGTGGCACGCGCGCCGCAGCACAGGCGGTTACAATGGCGGAGACCTCCTCGACCGACCCCGGCTGCACCACGGCCCCTGCCTGCCCCGCCCAGCGGTCGCGCGGCTCTTCGAGGTAGCGCGGCTCTGCGGGCAGGACGCGCAGGCCCGGCACGGCCTCGGACAGGCGGTCGAGAAAGGCGCGGTCGGCGCTTTGCAGGTCAGTCATCAGGGCTCCCCCAAAGTCCGGGTCACTCGTATTCGATCACGAACTGGGGCGCCATCACCATCACCGTCGGCTGACGCGGCAGGGTGCGCAGGCTCACGTCGAGGTAAGGCTCGGCGTGGCGCACGACCTCGAACTCCTCCCCGATCCCCTGCAGGAACGCGCCCAGCGAGTAGGTCGAGAACCAGTGCATCGGGATGATCACGGAGGAGCGCAGACGTCTCAGCGTCTCGATCATCTCCGGCAGCGGCATTGTCAGGCCGCCATCAACCGGCGCCATGACCACGTCGAGCCGTCCAAGGGCGGCGAATTGCTCGTCCGAGGGGATGTGGTGGAGATGGCCGAGATGGCCGACGCAGAGCCCCGCCACCTCGAACACAAAGATCGAATTACCGTTCTCCTCCCGCCCCGACCACTGGCTGCGGATGTCGGTGGAGACGTTGCGCACCAGCATCTCCCCGAGGTCGAGGTGGTGGTCGATGCCGGACCCAAACGCCTCCCCCCAGCCGCGCAAAACGTGAGGGATGGCCGGGTCGGGGTTCGCTGTCCAGTGGGAGGAATGGGCGTGGTTCATGGTGACCACGTCCGGCACAAAGGCACGGGAACCAGAAAACCCGGTGTAGTCCGTGATCGCCGTCAGCCCGCCATGGGTCTCGATAAGAAAGCTGGCGTGCTGGACAAAGCTGAGGCGCACCGTGAACTCGGGCACCTCGGAACGCGCGGTGGAGGCAAGGAAGAGCTGCTCGGGCGCTTCGGCAAACCGGACAGGCGCGTCCAGGCGGTCGAGGTCTTGGGCGATTGCGATGCAGTGGCTCGGGCGGCGGTCCTGCGCTGCGGTCAGCGCGGGCCAGAGCGACAGGGCAAGGACGGCAAGGCAGGCAAAACGGATCAAGGACATCTCCTCCTGACGCTACGGTAGCGCGCACGGCTTGGCGATCTAGGGCGCAAAGATGCGCGGGCCGTTCACGTTTTTCTTTTGCATGGCACATGCCGGTAAAAGTGGCGTTCGTGAGCACAGCAGAACCAATAGCCGGTGGCCTAAAACTCGACACGTAAACAAACGGCAGTTCACGCGCCGTCCCGCGGGGTGGCGCAATCGCGCCGCCCGTTTTGCCGAAGGCAAACCTTTGGTTTGACGGGGGCGGGTCATGCCATAGGCATGCCTTCGGAATGACGCGGCCTAACGGTTCCCATTAGGCAAGTGCTTTGTTCTAGGCGGAGTATCGGAACTTTAAGGCCACCGACTATGGTAAGCTACCGCTCTATAGCAAATAGTCATGGCTTGCGTCGAAAGCCCCCTAACCTCAACCCGCAGACGATCGGCCCCGGCGATCTCCGCGCAGGGAGGCGTAAAGCACGTGTGTACGCCAGCGCCCGTCGATCTGAAGGTAGCTCTGCGCGACGCCCTCGTACTTGAACCCGCTGGCCTCGAGCAACGCGCGGGAGGCTTCGTTCTCCGGCAGGCAGGCCGCCTCGAGCCGCGAAAGGTCCATGATGTCGAACGCGTGGTGCACCATCGCCGCAATCGCCTCGCGCATGTAGCCCTGCCGGGCGTGCGGCAGGCCGATCCAGTAACCGAGCGTGCCGGACTGGCTGGGACCCCGGCGGATGTTGTCGAGCGTGATCGCGCCGAGCAGCTCGCCGTCCTCGCGCCGCTCGAGGAACATCGGCACCGCCGTGCCCTGCGCGATGGCGCGGGCGGACCAGTAGACGCGGTTGGTGAACGCCTTTCGGGTCAGGTGATCCTTGGCCCAGGTCGGCTCCCACCGGCTGAGAAAGTCGACGCTGGACGCGCGCAAAGCCACCCAGTGGCGAAAGTCGGAATGCTGCGGTGGGCGCAGGGTGAGCCGTTCGGTTTCAATCCGCAACTTGCGTTTGAAAACCTGGATCATGCGGCGCGGCGGTCCTGCAATTGCTCGAGGCTGGGCGCGCGGTCCACGGGGCCGTAGAGCGCCATCGCCGCCTTGGCCTGCGTCGCCACGTGCGCGGCGTGGGCCCGCACGTCTTCGGCTGTCACCGCATCGATCCGGGCGATGGTCTCGGAAAGCTCTGGCACCCGCCCCCAGACCTGCACCAGCCGCGCGAGGCGTTCGGCGCGGGACGAGGGGCTTTCGAGCCCCATGAGGAGCCCCGCCTTCATCTGGGTGCGCGCGCGCGCGACCTCTTCGGCGCTCATGTCCTCGGCGGCGCGTTTGACCTCGTCGATGGTCACCTCTGCAAGCGTGCCGAGGTCTTCGGCGCCCGTGCCGGCGTAGATCGTGAGCATTCCCGTGTCGCTGTAAGCGGCGGGCTGGGCGTAGATCGTGTAGCAGAGGCCGCGCACCTCGCGCAGTTGCTGGAAGAGGCGCGAGGACATGCCGCCACCCAAAGCGCTGGCGTAGATTTGTGCGGTGTAAAAGCCGGGATCGGTAACGCCGGGGCTTTCAAAGGCCAACGTAAAGTGCGCCTGTTCGAGGTCTTTGACCTCGCGCAGCTCGCCCCCGACAAAGGCGGAGCCCTCGGGCTCGGACGGTGTCCCCGCGCCGCGTCCTTCGAAAAGCTCTTTGGCCTGCACAACCAGCGCGTCGTGGTCCACCGCCCCTGCCGCCGACAGGATCATCCGGTTGGGGGTATAGTGCGACCGCACAAACCCGGCGAAGTCCGCACCCTGAAAGGCGCTCACCCGCTCGGCAGGGCCGAGGATCGGACGGCCCATGGCTTGCCCGGGGTAGGCGCGCTCTTGCAGCCAGTCGAATATCACGTCGTCAGGTGTGTCGAGCGACTGGCCGATCTCCTGCAGGATCACGCCGCGCTCCACCTCGATCTCGCGCGGATCGAAGGCGGAGTTCAGCACGATGTCCGAGATCACGTCGAGCGCCAGCGGCACGTCCGCTTCGAGCACGCGGGCGTAGTAGGCCGTGACCTCGCGGCTGGTGTAGGCGTTGATGTACCCGCCAACGTTCTCGATCGCCTCGGCGATGTCGAGGGCCGAGCGCCGCGCGGTTCCCTTGAACGCCATATGCTCGAGGAAATGCGCGATGCCGTTCTGGTCTGCGCGTTCGTGGCGCCCGCCCGCCGTGACCCAGAGCCCGATGGAGGCCGATTGCAGCCCCGGCATATGCTCGGTCACGATGCGCAGGCCGTTCGGCAGCTGGGTCAGGCGAGTGGTCACTTTTGGATGCCCTCCCGGATCAACGTTTCGAGCGCCGCGAGGTCATTGTAGACCTGTGTGAGGCGCTCCGGCCGGTCATACAGATCCGCCATGCGTTGTGGAAGGGGTGGACGCGTGCCGCTGGCCCGCTCGACCGCGTCCGGGAACTTGGCCGGGTGGGCCGTGGCGAGCGTGACCATGGGCGTGGCGCCCTGGTGGGCTTCGGCGACTTTCACGCCGATGGCGGAGTGGGGGCACAGAAGCTCGTTCATCGTGCGTTGCGCGCGGGTGATCGTGGCGAGGGTCTCGTCTTCGGAGACGCGGCCCGAGGCGAACTCGGACTGCAGTCGGTCGAGCGTGCCTTGGCTGAGGTGGAAACCGCCATTGCCCTTGAGCTCATCCATCAGCGCCGCCACCGCCGCGCCGTCCCGGTCGTAGGCATCAAAGAGAAGCCGCTCGAAGTTGGACGACACCTGGATGTCCATCGAGGGCGAGATCGACGGCACCACCGCGTCGGTCACATAGGCGCCGGAGGTCAGGCAGCGGTGCAGGATGTCGTTCTGGTTGGTCGCGACTACCAGCCGGTCGATGGGCAGGCCCATTCGTTTGGCGATGTATCCGGCGAAGATGTCGCCGAAGTTGCCCGTCGGAACCGTGAAGCTGACCGCGCGGTGCGGCGCGCCGAGGCTGACGGCTGCGCTGAAGTAGTAGACCACCTGCGCCATCACCCGCGCCCAGTTGATCGAGTTCACGCCCGCCAGCCGCACCTCGTCGCGGAAGGTGAAGTCGTTGAACATGTCCTTGAGCCGGGCCTGCGCATCGTCGAAGGTGCCTTCGATGGCGAGCGCGTGCACGTTGTCCTCAACCGGGGTGGTCATCTGGCGGCGTTGCACCTCGCTCACCCGGCCATGCGGGTAGAGGATGAACACGTCCACCGCGTCCAGCCCCCGAAACGCCTCGATCGCAGCCGAGCCAGTATCGCCCGAGGTCGCGCCCACGATGGTCACCCGCTCGCCGGAGCGGCTCAGCGCCTCCTGGAACATCTGGCCGATCAGCTGCATGGCGAAATCCTTGAACGCCAGCGTGGGCCCGTGGAACAGCTCGAGCAGGAAGTGGTTCGCGCCGATCTGCTTGAGCGGCGCGCGGGCGTCGTGGCCGAACCCGGCATAGGCGCGGGTGATCAGGTCGCCGAATGTCGCGTCGGTGAAGGTCTCGCCCACGAAGGGACGCATGACGCGAAAGGCGATCTCCTCGTAGCTGAGACCTGAGAGGGAGGCGATGTCCGCCTGGCTCATCTGCGGCACCTCGGCAGGCACATAGAGCCCTCCGTCGCGGGCAAGGCCCGTCAGCATGGCCTCTTCAAAGGACAGGTCGGGCGCCTGGCCGCGGGTCGAGATGTAACGCATGGGGTCTTAGGATCCGGCAGAGGGGCGCGTACGCCAAAGGAAGTAGAGGCTCATCGCTGACCAGAGGAAGGCCAGCGAGAACCAGGTGATCGCGTATTGCAAGTGATTGTTGGGAATGGCGCTGGTGTCTACGGGCAAAGGGCGAACTCCGGCGTCGTTTTCAGACGCTGTCAGGATGACAAAGACGTAGTCGGTGCCGAGATGCTCGGACATTTGCGCGGTGTCGCGCGCGAGCCAGATGTTCGCATCCAGGTCCGGGGCGGGAGTGAAACTGTCGATCTCTTCGGGGAACCGCAGGACGCCGGTGATGGTCTGCGGCTCGGGCGTGAGCGGAACGCTATCCTTGTCTTCGGCCGGCACGACGCCGCGGTCGACGAGGATGCGGCGGCTGCCGGTTTCGAACACTTCGACGATGCGGTAGGCCGCCCCGAGGCCGGGCGCGGTGGTGAGAACGTGCGCGGCTTTTCCGGTGAAGGCGCCGGTGACCGTCACGGGCTGGAATTGGATCACCTTGGGATCAAGCGCGGCATCAAGCGGGATCGGCTCGCCGGCCATCTGTGCGTCGATCTGCGCCAGCATCGCCTCCTTCCACTGCAAACGCTGCACCTGCCAGACACCGAGGCTGACGAGGATGCCGGTGCCGAGCACCGCGACCAGGAGGATGAAAAGCGTCCGACGCATGATCTGTCCGAAAGCAAAAACGCGCCGGTGTGATGCGGCGCGTTTGAAGTGAGGTCAAGCTGGGATGGGTGCAAGCACCCATCCTACGGCGCAGCGCGGGTCTGTAGGATGGGTGCTTGCACCCATCCCGGGCGTTTAGCCGCCCCAGATGTAGACCGCAGCAAAGAGGAAGAGCCATACGACGTCCACGAAGTGCCAGTACCAGGCCGCGGCCTCGAACCCGATGTGCTTGTCGGCGGTGAAGTGTCCCCGCATCACGCGCAGAAGGCAGACGAAGAGGAAGATCGTGCCGACGATCACGTGGAAGCCATGAAAGCCCGTCGCCATGAAGAAGTTCGCGCCATAGATGTTGCCGGCAAAGCCGAAGGCGGCGTGGGTGTACTCATACGCTTGAAACACGGTGAAGATCGCGCCGAGCGCGATCGCGATGATCAGGCCCCACTTCATGTCTTCCTTGTTGTCCTCGTGCACCAGCGCGTGGTGCGCCCAGGTTGCGGCGCAGCCGGAGCAGAGCAGGATCAGAGTGTTGATCAGCGGCAGGTGCCAGGGGTCGAACGTCTCGATGCCAGCGGGCGGCCAGACACCGTCGACGGCCGGCGAGAGCGGGCCCATGGGATAGAGCGCGTGTTTGAAGAACGACCAGAACCACGCCGCGAAGAACATCACCTCGGACATGATGAAGAGGATGAAGCCGTACCGCAGCCCGAGGCGCACGACAGGTGTGTGATCACCGATGTGGCTCTCGTCCACCACCTCGGACCACCAGCCGAACATCACGTAGAGCACGCCCGCAAGGCCCATCAGCAGGAGCCAGGGCCCGCTGCCGTGGAAGAACAGCACCGCGCCGAAGAGCATGACAAACCCCGCAACGGCCCCCAAGAGCGGCCAGATAGAGGGGTTCAGGATGTGGTAGTCGTGGTTTTTCTCGTGCGCCATGGCGATCGTCCCTCGGGTCTTGGCGGTGGTATCAGTTTGTCGTTTCGGTGACCGGCGCGGAGGCGTCAAGCGCCAGCTCTTCGGGCAGGTCGATTTCGTAGAACGTATACCCCAGCGTGATCACCTTGGTATACTTGGCATCGCGGTCGTCGACCAGTTCGGGGTCGACAAAGAAGGTCACCGGCATCTCGACGCGCTCGCCGGGTTGCAGGACCTGCTCTTCAAAGCAGAAGCAGGCGATCTTAGAAAAGAACGCGCCGGCCTCGTAGGGCGTCACGTTATAGCTTGCAGTGCCTGCCACGGGGCGGTCGGTCGGGTTGTACGCCTCGTAGAAGGCCAGCCCGGTCTCGCCGATGCGGATCTCCATCTCGCGCTGCATGGGGGTGAATTCCCACGGCATGTCGCGCTCCTTGGAGGCGTCGAACCGGACCTTGATGGTCTGGTCGAGGATGACGTCCGAGCCCTCTTCGGCGACATTTGTCACGCCGCCAAATCCTGTCACGCGACAGAACCAGTCGTAGAACGGCACCGACGCCCATGCGAGCGAGCCCATCAGAACCACGACACCCACCGCTTGCAGCGCGGTCTTGCGCAGGTTCTTTTCCTGCGCCTTCGGGGTGTCCTTCGACGCGTCATTCTCTTGTGTCATTGTCCGAGCTCCTCAGCAGGGGGCAAGGAAGTTTGCGTGATCTTGACGTAGGTCAGGCCAAAAATCAGGAAGATCAGCGCGGCCAGCGTCAGCCCGAGACCGAGATTGCGGCCGAAGCGGCGCCGGTGGAGCTCATGGTTCTCGCGAAAGCTCACAGCAGACCTCCCCACCCTATGGCCGTGTCGATGCCGATCGCCCCGAAGTGCAGGAAGAGGTAGAGGAGCGACAGCTTGAAGAACTTCTTTTCGACCTTGAAGTTGTCGGCTTCCGATGCCTCTTCGTCCCGGCGCCAGATGCGTACCGCACCGACCACAAAGAACGCGTTGAGCACCAGCGCCGCCGCCAGATAGACCGGCCCGCCAACGGATGTCAGCGCCAGTGCCAGCGCAAGCGCGGCGAGGAGCACGGTGTAGACGAGAATGTGAACCCGCGTGGCGCGGCGCCCGTGCGTGACCGTCAGCATCGGCACGCCGGCATCATCGTAGTCGGACCGCATGAAGAGCGCGAGCGCCCAGAAGTGCGGCGGCGTCCACATGAAGATCAGCGCGAACATCAGCACCGACTCGACAGAAAAGCCGCCCGTGACAGCCGCCCATCCGATCATCGGGGGGAAGGCCCCGGCAGCGCCACCGATCACGATGTTCTGCGGCGTCCATCGCTTGAGCCACATGGTGTAGACGACGACGTAGAAAAAGATGGTGAAGGCCAGCAGCCCCGCCGCGACCCAGTTGGTCGCAAGGCCCAGCATCACGACGGAAAAGCCCGACAGCGCGAGCCCGAACCCCAGCGCCTCGCCGGGAGTGACCTTGCCGGCCGGGACGGGGCGTTTCGCGGTGCGCTTCATCACCGCATCGATGTCGGCGTCCCACCACATGTTGAGCGCACCCGAGGCACCTCCGCCCAGCGCGATGAAGAGGATGGCCGCAAATGCCTCCACCGGGTGCAGCGCTCCGGGCGCCGCCACAAGACCGATGATGGCGGTAAAGACGACCAGGACCATCACCCGCGGCTTGAGCAGCGCGATATAGTCGCCAAAGCTCGCCTCGGGGCCGTGCAGGTCGGTGTTGAGCGTTGCGTCTGTCATCTGTCATTCGAGATGGGTACGCGCACCCATCCTACCTTGCTAGACTTGCGGCAGACCCGGGCGCGTGCGCCAGGGTCCACGTTGGTGTCATATGTCGCCGGCGGAGCCTTGAAGCCCGCCGTGTCGCTGGATCAGCGGCTCGCGACCTGAAACGGCTCTGCCGTGCCGGCGTCCGCGAATTCTTCCTTCGCGCCAGCGAGCCACGCGTCGTACTCTTCCTGGCTCACGGCCTTGACCGTGATCGGCATGTAGGCATGGTCTTTGCCGCACAGCTCGGAGCACTGGCCGAAGTAGACGCCCTCGTTGCCCTCATCGACCTCGAACCACAGCTGCGCGAGGCGGCCCGGCACGGCGTCCTGTTTCACGCCGAATGCTGGGATGGTCCACGAATGGATCACGTCCGCGCCGGTCACAGTCATCACGACCACCTTGCCGGTCGGCACGACGACGGCGGTGTCGGTCGCCAGCAGGTACTCGTCCTGCGCGTAGCCGTATTCCTCGAGCTCGTCGCGGGCGAGCATGAAGCTGTCGAACCCGAACTCTTCATCCGTGTACTCGTAGCCCCAGTACCACTGGTAGCCGGTCACCTTGATGTTGATGTCGCCCTCGGGGATTTGCTGCTGTTTGAACAGCACCGGCAGCGAGAATGCCCCGATAAAGACGAGGATGACGATCGGCACCACGGTCCAGGCAATCTCGACGGGCGTGTTGTGCGTGAACTTGGCCGGCTCGGGGTTCGATTTGGCGTTGTACTTGAAGATCACGATACCGATCAGCGCACAGACAAAGAGCGTGATCGCGGTGATGATCACCAGCACCATCCCGTCGAGCCACTGCACGTCCCGCGCCAGCTCGGTGGCGGCGGGCTGGAACCCGATGCCCCCGGGGATCGGCTTGCCGATCGTCTCCAGCCCGTCCTGGGCCATCGCCGGAAGTGCGGCCAGCGCCGCGCCAAGTGTCGCAAGGAAGGGTGTCAGTCGCATATTTCACCTTGAGCGTTGGTGTGGCGTTCGTAAATCCCTCGGCAAAGGCGGGCGATTTGATCAGCACAGCCCGGCGTCCGTTGCCGTTTCGCGTTCTAAAATCATATTCTCCGGGTGAGATAAAGAACCCATCGCCGCGTCAAAGAGACGCTCGCATACAAATGGATGCAAAATTGCCCGCGCCAAAGGACACCCGCATGCCCGAACCAGCCTTTCGCCCCTTCGACACCGACCTGGACCGCGAATCGGCGACCCGCATCCTGCGCGAGGCCACGGCTGGCGCGGACGACGGGGAGCTCTTTCTCGAGCGCCGCCGGTCCGAGACGCTGGTGTTCGACGACGGCCGGCTCAAGACGGCGAGCACGGACGCGGCACAGGGCTTTGGCCTGCGTGCCGTCCGCGGCGAGGTGGCCGGCTACGCGCACAGCACGGAGCTGAGCGAGCAGGCTCTCAAACGCGCGGCCGAGACGGCGCGGCTCGCGGTCGGCGATGGCGGCGGCACTGCGGCGGACGCGCCCTCCGGCACGAACGAACACCGCTATGATGCGCTCGACCCGATCGCCGGCCACAGCTTTCCGGTGAAACTCGACACGCTGCGCGAGATCGACGCGTTCCTGCGCGATCTCGACCGCCGGGTCGTGCAAGTGACCGCCGTGATGTCCGCCTCCTCCCAGGAGGTCGTGATCCTGCGCCCTGATGGCAGCGAGGCGCAGGACACCCGCCCGATGGTCCGGGTCAACGTGTCTGTCATCGTGGAGGAGAACGGAAGGCGCGAGAGCGGCACTGCCGGCGGCGGCGGGCGCGTGGCGCTCGACGGCGTGATCTCCCGCGCCGACTGGGAGGCCAAGGCGCGCGAGGCGCTGCGCATCGCGCTCGTGAACCTCGACGCGCGTCCCGCGCCCGCGGGCGTGATGACCGTGGTGCTGGGACCCGGCTGGCCCGGCATCCTGCTGCACGAGGCCGTGGGCCACGGGCTCGAAGGGGATTTCAACCGCAAGGGGACCTCCGCCTTTGCCGGGCTCCTGGGTCAACGCGTGGCGGCGCCCGGTGTGACAGTGCTCGACGACGGAACGCTGCCAGACCGGCGCGGCTCGATCACGATCGACGACGAGGGTACGCCCGGCGCGCGCAACGTGCTGATCGAGGACGGCATCCTGACCGGCTACATGCAGGACCGCCAGAACGCCCGGCTGATGGGTGTGGCCCCCACCGGGAACGGACGCCGCGAAAGCTACGCCCACGCGCCGATGCCGCGCATGACGAACACCTACATGCTGGGCGGAGACAGCGCGCCGGAGGACATCGTGGCGGACCTCGAGGACGGCATCTGGGCTGTCGGCTTTGGCGGCGGGCAGGTCGACATCACCAACGGCAAGTTCGTCTTCTCCTGCACCGAAGCCTACCGTGTAGAGAATGGCAAAGTTGGCGCGCCTGTGAAAGGCGCCACGCTGATCGGAGACGGCGCGACGGCGCTCACCAAGATCCGCGCTCTGGGCAACGACATGGCCCTCGACCCCGGCATGGGCAATTGCGGAAAGGCCGGGCAGTGGGTGCCAGTGGGGGTCGGCCAACCGACCGTGATGATTGACGGATTGACGGTGGGCGGGGCGGACGCATAGCGCGGCGGTGGACTTGGACGCCTGATGAACGTGGGCAGCGGCGTACTCTGCCCAACACTCTGCGCTTAGTCACAAACCCGGTAAGGTGGGTACTGCCGAACTGCAGTCGCCCCCACACGGTACACCGTAGGGTGGGCAGTGCCGAAACAACCTCTTCGCGCGGAATGCGGTCTGTCGAGCGATGCAGGATGCAATTTGCCCGGCTTAGGCACTGCCCGCCTTACGCCACTCCAACCGCAGGCGCGGCGCGGTGAATGTGGCGTAAATGCGGCGATCTTTACCGTCCGTTAAGACCCCACGGGGTATCTCTGATTCTGCGGCAAGTGGAGACGAGATGACCGGGACCCAAGTTTCTTCCTCTCACCCCCCAATCCCACCCACCTCGGAAGACGACCGGATCACATGTCTTCGCTTGCTGCGCTCCAGACGGGTGGGACCTTCAACCTTTTACAAGCTGCTGGCCGAGCACCGCACCCCGCGCGCGGCGTTGGAGGCCCTGCCGGACCTCGCCGCCAAATCGGGCGTGTCGGAGTACCGCGTATGCCCGTCGGGCGTCGTGCAGGCCGAAATGGCCGCCGCCCGCCGGATCGGCGCGCACCTGATCCGCTGGGACGGCGCAGGCTACCCGCAACCGCTCGAAGACATCTCCGACGCGCCGCCGCTCCTCTGGGTGCGCGGCAATGCAGAGCTGCTCCACCGCCCGATGGTCGCGCTTGTCGGCGCGCGCAACGCCTCCTCACTCGGCGGACGCATGGCCCGCGCGCTGGCCGAAGGGCTCGCAGCGCAAGGGTTCGTCGTTGTCTCCGGCCTCGCCCGGGGCATCGACGCCATCGCACATGACGCCGCAGGACCGGAGAACACGATCGCCGTCATGCCCGGCGGGGTCGACGTCCTTTACCCAAGCGAAAACGCCGCACTTGCCGAAACCATCGCGCAAAAGGGGCTGCTGCTCTCGGAACAACCGATGGGCCTTGCGCCCATGGCGCGCCATTTCCCCAAGCGCAACCGCATCATCTCGGGCCTCGCCCGCGCCGTGATCGTGGTGGAGGCGGCAGCGCGTTCCGGCACGCTCATCACCGCGCGCTGTGCGCTCGACCAGGGGCGGGAGGTGCTGGCCGTGCCCGGTCACCCTTTCGATCCCCGCGCCGGCGGATGCAACATGCTGATCCGCGACGGCGCCGCGCTCGTGCGGTCCGTCGACGACGTCCTCGAAGCGCTTGGCCCGGCGTCCGCGCCGCAGGTAAAGCCGCCCGCCGCTGCGAATTCACCTCAGCAGTCACCGCCTCAATCGCGAGCCGCAATCCTCGACCTGCTTGGCCCCTCGCCGCTCGCCGAAGACCAGCTGGTGCGCGACCTCTCGGTGCCCTCTGCCGCCCTGGCGCCCGTCCTGACGGAGCTCGAACTCGAAGGTCTGATCGAACGGCACCCCGGCGGGCTCATCAGTGCGCGCAGCGTGGAGCCCGTGCACACCGCGTGATCTGAGCGCAAATTTTCACAACAGCGACAGCAGCTTAACACCTCCTCCGAGGGGCACCTCAAGACGCACGCAAGCGACCTTCATTGACAATTCCCCCTTGCGGCGCACATGCTCGGCAGCCATATCGCGGCAAAAGTCGCACGCAGTCTGGCCCGCCGTCACCGCGCGCCGTCACAGCCGAGAGGTCCGAGCCTACATGCCCGTTGTCGTTGTGGAATCGCCGGCCAAGGCCAAGACAATCAACAAATATCTCGGCTCGGACTACACCGTGCTCGCCTCCTACGGCCACGTGCGGGACCTGCCGCCCAAGGACGGCTCGGTCGACCCGGATGACGGCTTTGCCATGACATGGGAGGTCGGCGCCGACAGCCGCAAACACGTCAAGGCGATCGCCGACGCGCTGAAAGACGACAACGCCCTGATCCTCGCCACCGACCCCGACCGCGAGGGGGAGGCGATCAGCTGGCACCTGCAGGAGGCGCTGACCAAGCGCCGCGCGATCAAGAAGGACACCGACGTCCGCCGGGTGACGTTCAACGCGATCACCAAGGCCGCCGTGACCGAGGCGATGGCCAACCCGCGCGAGATCGACGTGCCGCTGGTGGACGCCTATCTGGCGCGCCGGGCGCTCGACTACCTCGTCGGCTTCAACCTGTCGCCGGTGCTCTGGCGCAAGCTGCCGGGCGCGCGCTCTGCCGGGCGCGTGCAGTCGGTGTGCCTGCGCATCATCGTCGAGCGCGAGATGGAGATCGAGGCGTTCAAACCGGTGGAATACTGGTCGGTCAAGGCGCTGCTCGAGACGCCCCGCGGCAAGTCCTTCGAGGCGCGACTGACGACGCTGGCCGGCAAGAAACTCGACCGCATGTCGCTCGAAAGCCAGGCAGCCGCGGAGCTGGCGGTGCAGGCCGTCACATCGCGCGCGCTCAAGGTCGCGTCGGTGGAGGCCAAGCCCTCGACCCGCAACCCGTCGGCGCCCTTCATGACATCGACCCTGCAGCAGGAGGCCAGCCGCAAGTTCGGCTTTGGCGCGCGCCAGACGATGAACGCGGCGCAACGGCTCTACGAGGCGGGACACATTACATATATGCGGACTGACGGGATCGACATGGCTCCCGAGGCGGTGACCGCCGCGCGCGACGAGATCGCCCGTCGGTATGGTAGCGAGTACGTCCCGAAGAGCCCGCGCAATTACAAGAACAAGGCCAAGAACGCGCAGGAGGCGCACGAATGCGTGCGCCCCACGGACATGTCCAAGGACCCCGAGAGCCTCAAGATTTCCGAGGCGGACCAGCGCCGGCTCTACGATCTGATCTGGAAGCGCACGCTCGCCTGCCAGATGGAGGCCGCACGGCTCGAACGCACGACGGTCGATATCTCCAGCGATGACGGCCAGGTTGGCCTGCGGGCGACCGGCCAGGTCGTGCAGTTCGACGGCTTCCTCAAGGTCTACGAGGAGGGACGCGACGAGCCGGTGGGCGACGACGACAAGCGCCTTCCCCAGATCAGCCAGGGCGAGCCTGCGCGCTTTGCCGGAACCTCGTTCCAGGCCGAGTATGACAAGGCGACGGGCGCCGATACCGTGGTCGAAAGCGCCAAAGCGGGCATGCAACAGCACGCCGCTGCAATCCTGTCGGAAAACGGCGCCGTCCTTGCGCTCCAGCACCACACCCAGCCGCCCCCGCGCTACACCGAAGCGACGCTCATCAAACGGATGGAGGAGCTGGGGATCGGGCGGCCCTCGACCTATGCCTCGATCGTCACGACGATCCAGGACCGCGAATACGTCCGGAAGGAGAACAACCGTCTCTTTGCCGAGGACAAAGGCCGGATCGTCACGATCTTTCTCCTGAACTTCTTCCGCCAGTACGTCGGCTACGAGTTCACTGCTGATCTCGAGGCCAAGCTCGACCATGTGAGCGCCGGCGACGCGGACTGGCAAAAGGTGCTGGCGGATTTCTGGTCCGAATTTTCGGCGACCGTGGCCGAAACCTCCGAGCTGCGCATCTCCGAAGTGCTCGACAAGCTCGACGCGGCGCTCGCGCCCCAGCTTTACCCACCCAAGGAGGACGGTAGCGACCCGCGCCAATGTCCGCTCTGCGGCGAGGGGCAGCTGCACCTCAAGACGTCGCGCACCGGCGGCTTCATCGGCTGCGGGCGCTACCCCGAATGCCGCTACACCCGCCCGATCAGCGGCGACGCCGCCGAAGGCGAGGACAAGGTGCTGGGCGAGGACGACGGGGACCAGATCACCCTGCGCTCTGGCCGGTACGGCCCTTACGTCCAGCGCGGCGAGGCCACCGAAGAGAACAAGAAACCCAAGCGCACCTCCCTGCCGAAAGGTTGGCAAAAGGACGACATCGACCTCGAAAAGGCACTCAAGCTGCTCGAGCTGCCGCGTCACGTGGGCGATCACCCCTCGGGCGGGCGGATCACGACCAACCTCGGGCGGTTCGGTCCCTACATCATGCACAAGCTGCCGGGAGGTGACGAGAAACCAGTCTACGTCAACATCAAGGATCCGATGGAGATGTGGGAGGTCGGCATGAACCGCGCGGTCGAGCTGATCGACGACAAGCGCGCGAACCCCGGACGGGGCCGGCGCGGCGCGGCCAAACCGCTCAAAGAGCTGGGCGAGCACCCCGAAGGCGGCGGCGCTGTCGGCGTCTATGACGGGCGCTACGGGCCTTACGTCAAGTGGGACAAGATCAACGCGACCATCCCCGACGGCGTCGAGCCCGCCGACGTGACGATGGACATGGCCGTCAAGCTGATCGAAGAGCGCGCCGCCAAGGCCGGCAAGAAGGCCCCAGCCAAGAAAAAGCCTGCCGCAAAGAAGAAAGCACCGGCCAAGAAGACGGCGGCGAAGAAGTCTTAGGTTTCGTTTGAGAGCCGTGCATCAACTCGCTGATACGGAATCCTGGGTGCCGATTTCGCGAGAACGGCGGCCTTCGGGATTTTCCTTCTAAACGGATGTGCACGCGCCGTCCCGAGGGGTGGCGCATCGCGCCGCCCGTTTTGCCGAAGGCAAACCTACGGTGTGACGGGGGCGGGTCATGCCAGAGGCATGCCTTCGGCATGACGCGGCCTGACAGTGCCTGTCAGGCGGGTGCTTTGATCTGAGCGCATGAACAAAGAACATAGGATAGATGAGTGTTGCCGTCCCCGTCGGACTTGCACGCAGACCCGTCGATGTAGCCGCCCGCGATATTTGACAATTTAGATCCCGCGATACCCAACACGCGGGAACCCGGACCCAACTATCTTCGTTACCCTGCCGCGCATTTCGCGCGTGAAAGGTTTCTCGTGACTGACACCTCGTCCGACACGTCTTTCGGGTCGCAGCCAAGCCCGCCAAAGGTCGACTCGCTCCCCTCCTCGCCCAAACGCGGCTTCGCGGCGCGCACGGCGGACAATCCCGCCCGCTCGCTGCTGCTTGGGTACATCGCCTACATGCTGGTCGGCACGGTGCTGCTGCTCCTGCCGATTGCGCAGGAGACGCCGCAATCGCCGCTCGACGTGCTCTTTATCGCAACCTCGGCGGTCTCAACGACCGGGCTCGTGACCATCGACCCGGGCACCAGCTTTACGCTGTTCGGCGAGGCGGTGATCCTTGGCCTGATCCAGCTGGGCGGGCTCGGGTATATGACCATCGGCTCCTTCGCGATGCTCGTGCTGCAGCACCGCCTGTCGCAATCGCGGGAGACCGCTGCGCGCACCGCGTTCGAGTTGCCAAAGGAGATCAACGCGCCGTACTTCCTTATCTCGGTGGTGGTGTTCACGCTGCTCGTCGAGGGGATCGGGGTCGCCCTGCTCTACCCGATGTTCGAGGAGGCGGGCGTCGAGAACGCGTTCTGGGTTGCGACCTTTCACGCGGTGTCGGCCTTCTGCACGGCGGGCTTCAGCCTCTTTTCGACCTCGCTCGAAGCGTTTGTCGATCACCCCGGCGTGGTGCTGACGATCTCTGCCCTGTCGCTCCTCGGCGCCATCGGGTTCCTCGTGGTGGTCGATGCCTACCGCGCGCTGCGCAAGCGCTCGCTGCATCTTGGCTTCACCACAAAGGTCATCTTTTACGTCACCGGCGGGTTTCTGGCGTTCGGCACCGTGTTCCTCGCGCTCTTCGAGCCGCAGATCACCAGCCTGCCGTGGGACGCGCGCCTCCTGGCGGCGTTCTTCCAGGCGATGACGGCGGCGACGACGGTCGGGTTCAACACCGTTCCCATCGGCGCCATGGCACCGGCGATGGTCATGGTGCTGCTGCTTTTGATGATGTTCGGCGCCTCCCCTGCCGGCACGGGCGGCGGGCTCAAGACGACGTCGTTCGCGGTGCTCTTCGCGCTGGTGCGCTCGACGCTCAAGGGGCGCGAGCGCATCCAGTTCGCCGGACGCACCATCCCGCGCGACAAGGTGCGCAACGCGACGGTGGGTCTCGTCTACTATGCGGCGCTTTTGTCGGGCGCGATGATCCTTCTGCTCAGCACCGAGACGGGACGGTTCGAGGTCATCCTTTTCGAGGCGATGTCGTCGATGGGGACGGTCGGCCTCTCGATGGGTATCACTGGAGACCTGACGGCGGTCGGCAAGCTCACGATCATCGTCCTGATGACCGCCGGCCGCCTCGGCATCCTGACATTCGGCCTCGCAATCGCGGTTGGTGGCAAGGCCACCGGTGAGGATGAGCCCAAGCGCCGCGCGTTCTGACGGCGCGAGCAGGCGCCGATGCTGCGCCTGCATTGACACTGCGGAGCCATCCCGCCACAACCTGCCCCAGCGATAAGAGGACCGGTCCATGCAAAAAGTCTATTCCGATGCCGCCAGCGCCCTCGACGGGCTTTTGTTCGATGGCATGACCATTGCCGCCGGCGGGTTCGGCCTGTGCGGCATTCCCGAGCTGACGCTCGAGGCGATCAAGCAGGCGGGGACCAAGGACCTGACCTTTGCCTCCAACAACGCGGGCGTGGACGATTTTGGCATCGGCATCCTGCTGCAGACGCGGCAGGTGAAGAAGATGATCTCGTCCTACGTCGGCGAGAATGCCGAGTTCATGCGCCAGTACCTTTCGGGCGAGCTGGAGCTGGAGTTCAACCCGCAAGGCACGCTGGCCGAACGGATGCGCGCGGGCGGCTGCGGCATTCCGGGATTCTACACCAAGACGGGCGTGGGCACCGTGATCGCCGAGGGCAAGGATCACCGCGAGTTCACCGGTCCCGATGGCAAGTCCGAGACGTACATCATGGAGGAAGGCATCTTTGCCGATCTCTCCATCGTCAAGGCGTGGAAGGCGGACACGACCGGCAACGCGATCTTCCGCAAGACGGCCCGCAACTTTAACCCGCCCGCGGCGATGTGCGGCAAGGTCTGTGTGATGGAGGTCGAGGAAATCGTCGAGCCCGGCGAGCTCGACGGTGACCACATCCACCTGCCCGGCATCTACGTGCACCGCATCGTACAGGGCGTGCATGAAAAGCGGATCGAGCAGCGGACGACGCGCGCCGCCTGATCAGTCCTGGCACACTAGCGTGTCCCGGGCGCATCGCACGTGCGGCGCCTCACGGGTGAGATGTTCCGCCGCTTGAGCCGCGAAATCCGCTCCCGTTATTGAGACTTCAGCCCGGCGCGCTATCCTGCTCATCGGGACTGGAGTGCACGCGCGTGGAGGCGACGACGACGCAGATCGGGTTTGTGGATCGCGATGTGATCCAGCTGCGCCTCGAGCTGGGCGAGGTGCGCGACGGTGCGCTTGCGCCTAGGCCGGAGGATCTGCCCTTCGTGGACCCGGACACCGGCTGGGTCTACGACGAGACCGGCGCGCTGGGGCGGGTGGTCGGCGACGGCACCGCCTGGCTGCCGCTCGATGCCTACGTCGCCGCTCCGATCGAGCACCTCTTTGCCCACGCCACCGTGAGCGGCACGGACGGCCTGCGTGCGGCGCCGGTCGATGACGTCAGCCGCTGGCAGGTGCTGGTGAACGGCAGCCCGGCCGAGATCGAAACGCTCTCGCGCAAGGCCAACATCCTCTCCTCCGCCCAGACGGAGGAGTGGGGGTTCGAGATGCGCACGGCAGAGCACGTGTTCCTCGATCTCACCGTAGACCTCACGCCGGGCGACGAGATCACGATCACCTTCGACGCGCCCGCGATGCCGACGCTCACGGCGACCTACGCGCCGGCGGGCACAGTCTCCGAGGCGATCCACATCAACCTGGCGGGCTATGATCCATCGAGCACGGTCAAGACGGCGCGGCTGAGCAGCTGGAACGGATACGAGGTGGACCTGAGCCAGCCGGGCGGCGGCACGTCGGTCGCACAGGTCTATGACGGCCCGCTGCAATTCGAGGTGGTCGACAGCGTCACCGGCACCGTGGTGCACACCGGCCAGACAGAGCTTGCGCAGGGCCAAGACACCCCCACCGACTGGTGGCTGAACTACAACCAGACCGATGTCTGGGTGATGGATTTCAGCCCGGTGACCGCCCAAGGCACCTACCACATCCACGTCGAGGGCGTCGGGCGCAGCGCCGACTTCGAGCTCGAGGACGCACATTGGGACGAGGTCTTTGCCCTCAGCCTTTCGGGCTACTACCACCAGCGCAGCGGCATCGCGCTCGAGGCGCCCTTGACCGACTGGGAGCGTCCCCGCCCCTGGCACCCCGAGGACGGCAACGTCACCGTCTACGCCAGCTCCGTCGCGCTGATGGAGACCGACGAGGGCTACGACAATGACCTGCCCGACCAGTTCGACCTGCTCGCGGCGGGAGACAGAGGCAAGATCATCGCCGAAGGCTGGGGCGGCTGGCACGACGCCGGCGACATGGACCGCCGCACCCAGCACATGTACGCCGTACGCGATCTGGTGGAGCTGCACGAGTTGCAGCCTGCCTTCACCGAAGCGACGCGCGCCTCCATCCCCGAAAACACCAACACCATCCCCGACATCCTCGACGAGGCGATCTGGGGGCTCGACGTCTTCCGCCGGATGCAGACCGAAGACGGCGGCATCCGCGGCGGGGTCGAGGCCCCGCAGTACTTTGGCTACGGCGTGTCCGGCTGGACCAAGGAGACCGCGCTCTACGCCTACGCGCCGGGCATCTGGTCGTCCTGGGAATACGCCGCCTCCGCCGCCAAGCTCGCAGCCGCGCTCAAGGTCTATGACGCGGGCGCCGCTGAGATGTGGCTCACTTCCGCCGAGCGGGCAATGGCCTGGGCGGAGGCGCGGCTGCCGGATGATCTCGCCAGCGACTTCCAACTCGTGACGTCGCGCAACCTCGCAGCCCTCGAGCTTTATCACGCAACCGGCGACGCCGCCTACCACCAAACCTTCCTCGACACATTCACCTATAGCACACCGCGCTCGGACATCGACTGGCGCGAGCGCCAGTGGGAGGCGGCGGCGCTCTACGCCCGCATGGACCCGGCGCTTACCGACGCAGATGCGGCCGCCCGCGCGAAACAGGCGCTCATCGACTACGGCGACTTCCTGATCGCCGAAGGACAGAACTCCGGCTACGGCTTCACGCTCGACCCCGATGCGCCTTACGGCTGGGGCAATACGGCCAACCAGCCGAACCTCGCGTCCGACATTTTCGTGCAGCTGCACGTGCTGACCGGAGAGGCGCGTTATCTCGAGATCATCGAAGAGGACATGCAGTACCTCCTCGGGCAGAACCCGCTCAACATGTCGTACCTGACCGACCTCGAAGGCGCGCGCCAGCCCGAAGAGATCCTGCACACCGAGGCGGACGCGCTGGGGCGGGACCCGATGCCGGGCATCACGATCTACGGCGATTACAACGCCTATGCCTACGGCGCGGACTGGGACTTCTACCACGGCCTGATGTTCCCGCACGCCTGGCCAAACGTATTCGACGCGCCGGTCCATGAGAGCTTCCAAGGCTTTTTCCACTTTGTCCCGCTGACCGAGTTCACGGTGTTCCAGGGCATGGCCGACACGACCTTCGTCGCAGGATACCTGGCGGGTGAAAGCTTTGAGGACGACGCTCCCATCACCGGCACGGACGGCGACGACAGCCTCGACGGCACCGCGCAAGACGACCGGATCGACGGCGGCGCTGGGGGCGACACCCTGCGCGGCGGCGCAGGCGACGACCTCATCATCGGCGGACCCGGCGACGACCTCATCTTTGGCGGGGGCGGGAACGACACGATCTTTGGCGGGGGCGGCAACGACACCATCTGGGGCGGCGCCGGTGACGACGTGCTGATCGGCGGGGCGGGCGGCGACCGCATGGGCGCAGGCACGGGCGCGGACCAGATCTTTGGCGATACCGCACCGGGATACGATCACCTCCTGTGACGCCCCTTTTGCACCGCAGCAAAACCCGGTAAACAGCGCCCAGCCCCTGACACCATACGGAGAACGCACATGCCCTGGGACCGCAATCAGATGGCCGCCCGTGCCGCGGACGAGCTCGAAGACGGCATGTACGTGAACCTCGGCATCGGCATCCCGACGCTGGTGGCCAACTACGTCGGCGACAAGGACATCACGTTGCAATCCGAGAACGGCATGCTCGGCATGGGCCCCTTCCCCATCGAGGGCGAGGAGGACCCCGACCTCATAAACGCCGGCAAGCAGACGATCACCGAACTGCGCCGCACCGCCTATTTCGACAGCGCCACGTCCTTTGGCATGATCCGCGGCGGGAAGATCGCCGCCGCGATCCTTGGCGCGATGGAAGTCGACGAGAAAGGCGATCTGGCCAATTGGATGATCCCCGGCAAGCTGGTCAAAGGCATGGGCGGTGCCATGGACCTCGTCGCGGGCGTCGGCCGCGTGATCGTGGTCATGGACCACACCAACAAGCACGGAGAAAGCAAGGTCCTCAAGACCTGCACCCTGCCCCTGACCGGCGCGGGCGTGGTCGACCGGATCATCACCAATCTCGGCGTGCTCGACGTGGTCGAGGGCGGGCTCAAGATCGTCGAACTCGCCGACGGTGTGACCGAGGAGGAGATGCGCGCCGCGACCGAGGCGACGATTGTCTGAGATCGCCCGCGAGATCACCGGCTCCAAGGCCCGTCTGGTCCGCGTGGTGGACGGGCATGAGACCGAGCTTGGTTACTCCATCGCCTCGCCCACGCTGGTGATCGCCGATCACACCTCCGTCCCCGACGCGCTGCGCGGCACCGGCGCCGGGCTTGTCCTGGCCGAAGAGCTGGTGCGCCTCGCCCGCACGGAGGGGTTCAAGATCGTACCGCTCTGCCCCTTCGTGAACGCCCAGCGCCGCAAGCACCCGGACTGGGCGGACGTCTTCGCCGCCTGACACGTGAGGTAAGGTGGGCACATGCCCACCCTACGCCAGCTCAGCGCGACGCCACCCGGAACACGCAGCCGTCTGTGACAAGCTCGGGCGGGGTCAGGCACAGGCCCCGGGCCACCTGAAACGCTGCCAGCACCTTCGGCACGTAGTCGCGCGTCTCGGCAAAAGGCGGCACGCCCGCGTGCGTGTCGACCGCCCCCTCTCCGGCGTTATAGGCCGCAAGCGCCAGCACCGGATCATTGTCGAACCGCGCCAACAGAACATCGAGATAGGCGACCCCGCCGCGGATGTTCTCCTGCGCATTGGCCCGGTCGGTGACCCCGAACCGCGCCGCGGTCGCCGGCATCAACTGCATCAGCCCCTGCGCCCCAGCAGAGCTCACCGCATCCGGCCGCCCGGCGGATTCCACCGAAATCACGGCCAGCGCCAGCGCCGGAGACACCCGCGTGCCCACGGTGGTGCGCAACAGGTCAACGCCATACGCCTCGGCAATGGCCTGAAGTGTCTGCAACCTCGGCGCCGCAATACGCTGGCCGTCGGGAGCGTTCTGAAGCGCCACAAGCGACGCATCGAGCCGCCCCGGCGCCTTGTCCGCAAGGTCTGGCGAGACGCGCGTCCAAAACCATCCCAACGAGGCAGGTGCCTGGGCACCGCCCAGAGTGGCTGCGGCCTGCGCCTCCACCGGCGCCGCGCGCTCCGGCGCAATCTGCACTGTGATCCGCTTGGTCGCGCCCGCTTTTGGCGGTTTCACGCGCTTGGCTTGAAAGTCGGGAAAGGGCTTTGGCGCCGCGCGCGTCTCCTCTGCAAAGCCCGGCGCACT
Organism: Pseudaestuariivita sp.; assembly: GCF_052825805.1. Taxonomy (NCBI): domain Bacteria; kingdom Pseudomonadati; phylum Pseudomonadota; class Alphaproteobacteria; order Rhodobacterales; family Paracoccaceae; genus Pseudaestuariivita; species Pseudaestuariivita sp. The sequence continues at coordinate 151,810 of NZ_JBRBVB010000003.1, forward strand.
CCACAGAAGAGCACAGCACAGCAAGGCGCTGAAAATGCGCGGTTTCATTGCAATGCCCTGCCTCGAGCCTGTTTCTAATTGTTCCCAATATGGCAAAGAAATCGTTTCCAAACCACCATTGCTGATCCGAACTTGGGCACTTGTGCCACAATTGGCGCAGCGGGCGCCTCAATTCGAGAAGCCACAAAATAAATGGACCCCAAAAAGCACTTAGTTTCAGTATCTTATACGCCTGCCTCAATTTGCTTTAGTTTTTTCACATTGTCTCAAATGCCTGCCCCACTGGCGCCTCATTCAAGGGGCTTATTGGCGTCAACCGAAACGGACGTGTCAGGTGTGAGAGGCTGACACATACACCCCGAGGCGGTTGACCTGAGCAAACGATCCTTTTGGAGACCAAGACAATGAAAAAGTTCCTCAATGATGAGTCCGGCGCCGTTACCGTCGACTGGGTTGTGCTGACCGCTGCCGTGGTTGGCCTCGCAATCGCGGCCTACACCGCCATCGAAACCAACTCGCAAGCGCTGATCAATTCGGCGGCGGGCGCCGTGGCGAAGCAAAACGACTTCTAAGCCAGACTGGTCAGGCTTGCCTGGCCACACCTCGCGCGGGGCGCATGACGCCCCGTGCCGACCAACACAACACCGCCTGACGCGCGTGCGCTGCTGCACCCCGGGCGAGAGGAGAAGAGCATGAACAAGTTTTTCAAAGACGAATCCGGCGCCGTCACCGTCGACTGGGTCGTCCTGACCGCTGCCGTCGTCGGCCTGGCCATCGCGGCCTACACGGCGATCGAAACCAACTCGCAAGCGCTGATCAACTCGGCGGCAGGCGCGGTATCCAAGCAAAACGACTTCTAAGTCGTCCGCGCGCTGAACATGCCGCCAGCACTTCGGTGCTGGATGGCGCCCCCTGATATCTTGGCCCTGCCCGTTTGCTGGGTCCGGCTGGATTGGAGATAGTATGCTGACCTTCCTTCGGGATGAGAGCGGCGCCGTCACTGTTGACTGGGTCGTTCTGACCGCGGCCGTCGTGGGCCTCGCCATCGCTGCTTACACGTCAATCGAAGAGAGCTCTGCCCAGTTGGTGAAAGCCACGGCCAAAGCGATCGCGTCTCAAGACGAACTCGCAGGGACCGGCGGCGTGAAACCCGTACGATCGGAACCTTGATCAAAGACCTTTCGGACAAGCGGTGCGCACCGTCGCTCCGCTGCCCTTCTACCACCGGGCGAGCCTAAGGCGTCACCGCGTCCACCGGCTTGAAATCGGCCTCGTTTGAACTGGACGCCATTCCGATGAATTTACGCCAAACCACATCATCGCGCGCACTCAGCGCTCCGGGGTTTTTCCGGGACGAGAACGGCGCCGTCACCGTCGATTGGGTGGTCCTGACCGCCGCCGTCGTTGGCCTCGCCATCGCCGCCTACGGCAGCATGGAAAAGGCCACGCGAGTTCTCGCGCAGTCCACCGCGGAAACCATCAGCGGTCAGAACAGCGGCGATCCGGTCCCGACAGAACCGCCGCCAAGCGAGCCGCAGCATTCTGGAGGCGACCCTATCGAACCAGAGCCCGCACCCGAGCCGGAGCCCGAGCCGCAACCGGCGCAAGCGTCGCCGAGTGAGCCGTAAGAGCGATTGAGCTGGCAAACCGCACATCTGACCGGCGCCATGCAATCGCCTGTCCCACCCACCACAAAGCCGCAAGAGGCCGCATATGAGACACACCACACCCAACACCTTCCTCCGCGACGAAAGCGGCGCGGTCACGGTCGACTGGGTCGTGCTGACCGCCGCGGTCGTAGGTCTGGCCATCGCCGCCTACTCCAGCATCGAGGAATCCTCCCGCGGTCTCAGCACCGCAACCGCGAAAGCGCTTGCCTCCGAAAGCAAGGGGTTTGGTCCACAGAAAGGCGAGCTCAGCAGTTCCATCGAAGAGCCGCCCCCGGAAAACGCACCGCAACAGCAGAGCGGATCGTAAAGGCAGATATGGCAAGTCCAAATTTCGACGCAATCGCCAGCTAGACACGGCAAGTCGGGCGAAGGCTCGACGCAGGTACAAAAGGTAGGTCCCTTATGCGCATGATCTTCGGAGTTGTTCTGCTCTTGGGCCTCGGCCTCGCCGGGCTCGCCGTCTACATGGCCAAGAACTACGTCGGCGCCTACCAGACCGAGCTTGCCCAGCAACGTGCCATCAGCGCGCAGGCGGTCGAGACCGTCGGTGTCTACGTCGCCGCAGACAGCGTCAAGTACGGCGACGCCCTCACCGCGGAAGGCGTGACGATGATCGCCTGGCCGAAGGCCGCACTCCCCGAAGGCGCGTTTACCGAAGAATTGCCGCTTTTTGCCGAAGAAGAGACCGAGCCGCGCTACGCCCTGCGCGCCATCGAAAAAAACGAGCCGATCCTGGCCGTGAAGGTCACCGAGCCCGGCGAGGAGGCCGGCCTGACCTCGCGCCTCGACCGAGGCATGCGCGCTTTTGCGCTGCGCGTGGACGTCGCCTCCGGCGTGTCCGGTTTCCTGCGTCCCGGCGACCGCGTGGACGTCTACTGGACCGGCCAGATGCCCGGTGCCACGGCTACGCAAGCACGCGGCGAAGTCACCCGTCTCATCGAAACCGGCGTCCGGCTGATCGCGATCGACCAGAGCGCGAACAGCGAAGATTCCGAAGTCTCGATCGCCAGCACGGTCACCGTGGCCGCCACGCCGCAACAGGTCGCCGCCCTCGCGCAAGCCCAGGCCACTGGCAAGCTGGCCCTGTCGCTGGTCGGCTCCCATGACGAGACCGTGGCCGAAGTGATCGAAGTCGATCAACGCACCCTGCTCGGGATCGGCGCCATCTCCGAGCCGGAACAGGCCCCCACGCAGCGCGTCTGCACCGTGCGCACCCGCCGCGGCGCCGAAGTCGTCGAACTGCCAATCCCCTGCACCAACTAACCGCGCCGCACCGCCTTGCCGCCCCGAATCGGGCGGACCCGCGGTTGTTGCTCGTTATCCACAGGCAAGGGCACCTGCCCCGCCGCACGATTGCCAAAACGCGGTGACGCGGTCACACCTAAGGTCAACGGGGACAATAACTCCGACCAGAGGCCGTGATCGACGAGGCAGATCACATGACAGTGACACGTATTCTCAAGGCCGCAGCGCTCTGCGTCCTCTGTTCGGCGAGTTTGCCGGTCCCGCCTGCCATGGCGGAAACGCTGCGCGTGGTGCGCAACGGCACCGGCTCAAGCCTGAGCGTGCCGATGAACCGCGCCATCGTCGTGGAAAGCGACATCCCCTTTGCCGAGCTCTCGATCGCCAACCCGGCCATCGCCGACATCTCGTCGCTCAGCGACCGCACGATCTACGTACTTGGCAAATCGCCGGGGCTGACAACCCTCACGCTCCTTGACGCCAGCGGGCGGCTGATCTCGAACGTCGACGTGCGCGTCGCAGCGGACGTGACCGAATTCAAGGAGCGCCTGCGGCAAATCCTTCCTGGTGAAGAGATCGAGGTGCGCACCGCCAACGACGGCATCGTGCTTTCCGGCACGGTGTCCTCCACGGTCAAGCTTCAGCGCGCGCTCGAACTCGCAGAGCGCTATGCGCCCGAGCGGGTGTCGAACCTCATGGCCGTGGGCGGCGTCCAGCAAGTCATGCTCAAGGTGCGCTTTGCCGAGATGCAGCGCTCGGTGGCCAAGTCGTTGCAATCGTCGGTGGCGTTTGGTGGTACGGCCTTTTCAAGCGACGTTGGCGTCGCGGGCGGCTCCGGGCGCGGCGTAACGAGCGCCGGCCAGACGAACCTGCTTGGCGGCGCACTGCCCGGCGGCGGGACGTCCAGCGCCCTTTCCGGTTCGGCCAACAACGCGGGCGCCATCTCCTTTGGCTTCAACGCCGGCGCGGTCGAAGTGGCCGTCCTCCTAGAAGCGCTTGAAACCAAAGGCGTCGTGCGCACCCTTGCAGAGCCCAACCTCACCGCCCTCTCCGGCCAAGAGGCCAAGTTTCTCGCGGGCGGCGAATACCCTGTGCCGACCTCGGGGTCAGGCGACAGCGTCGTGGTCGAGTACAAACCCTTCGGGATCGAGCTCAACTTCATCCCCACCGTCGTTGACGGCGACCTGATCAACCTGCAGCTGAACACGGCTGTCTCCGCGCTCGATGCCACAAACGGGTTCGACCAGGGCGGCTTCACGATCTCGGCCTTCACCCGGCGCGAGGCGTCGACCACCGTCGAGATGCGCGACGGGGAGAGCTTTGCCATTGCGGGCCTTCTCCAAGACGATTTCCGCGATCTGAACGGACAGGTGCCGTGGCTCGGCGACATCCCGGTTTTGGGCGCGCTCTTCCGCTCCGCCGAATACGCGCGGCAGCAATCCGAGCTGGTGATCATCGTCACGCCGCACCTCGTCACGCCGACCCGCGGCGAGCGGCTCGCGCTGCCGACCGACCGGGTCATCGTGCCGACGGAAAAGGACCTGTTCCTGGGCGGCCGTGTCGAGGGACGCGGACATACCGGTCCGGTGCAGGAAGTGGCGCGGCAGGATTTCAACGGCTCCTACGGCTACGTGATGGATTGATGTGATGCGCGGTTTCCTCCTTCCCCTTGCGCTCGGCGCCCTCGTGCTTGCAGCCTGCGCACCGCGCGGCCCGATCTACAGCAAATTCCAGAGCGAGGCCGGCACGGGTATCCAGCGACCCGACTTTGGCGCCGCGACGATGAACAACATGGACGTCATGGCGAACCCCGAAAAGTACGCCGAAGACCTCGGCGCGCGCTTCGCGTCCGAAGTGCCCAGCACGATCACCTTTGCGTTCAACTCCAGCCATCTCGACCACGCGGCCAAGGACGTGCTGCGCGCACAGGCGGCCTGGATGCGGCACTTCCCCGAAGTGCGGTTCCGCGTCTATGGACATACTGATGCGGTGGGCTCCAACAGCTATAACAAGCGGCTCGGGCTGCGCCGGGCACAAAATGTGGTGCACTTCCTCGGCCAGAACGGGATCAGCCAGTCCCGGCTCGAAGCGCTCGTGTCCTTTGGCGAGACGCGGCTTGCGATCCCGACAAGCAACCGAGAGCGCCAGAACCGCCGGACCGTGACCGAAGTTTCGGGTTTTGTCGCCGGGCACCCGACGGTCCTCAACGGGCAATACGCCGCGATCATCTACCGTGAATACGTGGCGAGCGCCGTACCGGCCTCAACACTTCAAAGCGCGACCGGCGGCGGCGGAGGCGGCGGGGTCGAAGGCAGCGGCGCCCCGGCCTCCCCGAGCCCGTAAAGACGCTTCTTTACAGTGCGTTAACCCTCGGGACCGAATTCGCATAATTTCGGCATTTCGGCCCTATTGTCGCCCCGATTGTCCCCGATCTTACCCGGGAACGGAACCCAGTGCCGCGTCCGCGTGACGTCTGCACGGTGGGGTCGTGTGGCCTGTGGCCCCGGGGGTGCGTGACGCATCAATCTGGCTGAGCCTTGGACCCGCGGCCTCTGAACGAGGACCCGAGGCATATGAGCGAGACACAGTCTTTGCACGAGGAGCGGCCGCTGGTCGCCTGCACGGTCTGCCGTGACGTGCAGCAATTCGACCTTTTGATCGACGACATGGAAGCCGCATTGGGCGAGCAATGGGGCGATCTGGGGTTTGACGAGGCGATCCCCTTCCTCGGCCAGCCCGACGGCCGGCGCCTGTCATTCCTCGCCATTGCGCTCGACGCGCAAGACGAGGCGGCGCTGGACCCGATCGTCGAGGTCATCGCCACCGCCAAACGCAAGAAGATCGCCGTGATTCTGATCACGGACGACATCTCTCCGCGCACTCTGCACACGCTGATGCGCGCCGGGGCGTCCGAATTCGTTCCCTACCCGCTGCCCGAAGGCGCGCTCGAAGAAGCAATCGACCGGGTGACCGCCCCGCCGCCGCCCGCACCGACGGCACCTGTCACGCCGATCGAGGACAAGCAGGCGCCGACACTAACCAAGTCGGGCGCATCGAACGGCGTTCTCATTGCAGTTCAAGGGCTTGCGGGCGGCGTCGGTGCGACGACGCTCGTGACAAATCTCGCCTGGGAACTGGCCAACGTCTCCCCCAAGGAGGTCCCGCGGGTCTGCATCCTCGACCTCGACCTGCAGATGGGATCGGTGTCCACCTACCTCGACCTTACGCGCCGCGAGGCGGTGTTCGAGATGCTGACCGACATGGACGCGATGGACGAGGACACCTTTGGCCAGGCGCTCGTCGGCTTTGAACAAAAGGTGCAGGTGCTGACCGCGCCGCCGGACCTCCTGCCGCTCGACCTCATCACGCCGGACGACATTCAAAAGCTGACCGACATGGCGCGCCAGCACTTCGATTACGTGATCATCGACATGCCAAAGACGTTTGTGCAGTGGTCCGAGACGATCCTGAACGACGCGCATGTGTACCTCGCGATGATCGAGCTCGACATGCGCTCGGCCCAGAACGCGCTGCGCATGAAGCGCGCGCTGCAATCCGAAGGGCTGCCGTTCGACAAGGTCCGGTTCCTCCTGAACCGCGCGCCCAAGTTCACCGACCTGCCGGGCAAGAGCCGCGTGAAACGGCTCGCTGAATCGCTGGGGATCGCCATCGACGTGCAGCTGCCCGATGGCGGCAAACCGGTGCTGCAGGCGTGCGATCACGGGCAGCCGCTGGCCGAAGTCGTGCCAAAGAACCCGCTCCGCAAGGAGATCGGCAAGCTGGCCGCCTCCCTGCACGCGCTGGGTCAGAGCGAAGCGGAGGCCGCCTAGATGTTCTCCCGCTACAAGAAGGACGCCCCGAAACCAGCCGCGCCGGCGCCTGTCGCGGCGGTGCCGGACGTTCCCAAAGAGGACGCGCCGCAGGTGCTGCGCCGTCCGGTCGAGCTGAAACCGGCCAAGGCGGCGAACGCCGACCGCGACCTCAAACGCAAGGAGCGCCTTGCGGACATCAAGCTGGAACTGCACCGCGCGCTGCTCGACAACCTCAACCTCGCCGCGCTCGAACACGCGACGGAAAAGGACCTGCGCGCCGAGATCAACGCGATCAGCGCCGAGGTGCTCGAAGAGCAGAACATCGTCCTCAACCGCGAAGACCGCACGACGCTCAATCAGGAGCTCTATGACGAAGTCAAGGGCCTCGGCCCGCTCGAGACGCTGCTGCAAGACGAGACGGTCAACGACATCCTGGTGAACGGACCCAAGCAGATCTTTGTCGAGCGGTCAGGCAAGCTTCAGCTGACGGACGTCACGTTCAAGGATGAAAAGCACCTCTTGCGGATCATCGACAAGATCGTCTCCGCCGTGGGCCGGCGTGTGGACGAGTCGAACCCCTACGTGGACGCGCGGCTGCAGGACGGCTCACGTTTCAACGCGATGGTGCCGCCGATCGCGGTGGACGGCTCGCTCGTCTCGATCCGCAAATTCAAAAAGGACAAGCTCGGCATCGATGACCTGGTGCAGTTCGGCGCCTTTACCGAAGAGATGGCCGCCTACCTGCAGGCCGCAGTGGCCACCCGGCTCAACGTGATCGTGTCGGGCGGGACCGGCTCGGGTAAGACGACCACGCTCAACGCGCTGTCGTCCTTCATCGACAACGCCGAGCGCATCCTGACGATCGAGGACACCGCCGAACTCCAGCTGCAACAGACGCACGTGGGCCGGATGGAAAGCCGCCCGCCCAACGTCGAGGGCAAGGGCGAGGTCTCCCCCCGCGACTGTCTCAAAAACGCCCTGCGGATGCGGCCGGACCGGATCATCGTCGGCGAGACGCGCGGCGAGGAGGTCATCGACATGCTGCAGGCCATGAACACCGGCCACGACGGCTCGATGACGACGATCCACGCCAACAACCCGCGCGACGGGGTGGCCCGGCTCGAGAACATGATCGCCATGGCGGGCATCGATATGCCGCTCAAAGCGGTGCGCTCACAGATCTCTTCGGCGGTGAACCTGATCGTGCAGGCCTCGCGCCTGCAGGACGGCTCGCGCCGCATGACCTCGATCACCGAGGTGACCGGGATGGAGGGCGACGTGATCACCATGCAGGAGATCTTCCGCTTCCAGCGCGTCGGCCTCACGCCCGAAAACAAGATCATTGGTCACTTCACCGCGACCGGCGTGCGCTCGCACTATTCGGAGCGCTTCCGCCTCTGGGGCTATGACCTGCCGCCGCAAATCTTTGAACCCTTTCAACCGGATGCCGCATGACCCTGCCCATTGAACCAATCATCTACCTGTCGATCTTCATCGGCGTGGTGGTGCTTGTCGAAGGCATCTACCTCGTCGCGTTCGGCAAATCGATCAGCCTGAACGCCAAGGTCAACCGCCGTCTCGAGATGCTCGACAAGGGCAAGGGCCGAGAGGAGGTGCTGGAAAAGCTCCGCAAGGAGATGAACCTGCACGGCGATACCCGGCAGGTGCCGCTCTACTCGCTGCTCGCGGACCGCGCCGAAAAGGCGGCCATCGCCTTTTCCCCGGCACAGCTGATGGGGCTGATGGCGGGGCTGGCCTTCGTGGCCTTTGTCGTGCTGACCGTCGGCACGCAGACCCAGCTGATGCTGCGCATTCCGGCGGCCATCGGGATCGGCATCGGCGGCGTCTTTGTCTGGGTCAATCACAAGGCCAAGAAACGCCTGGCCATGATCGAAGAGCAACTGCCCGACGCGGTCGAGCTGATGGTGCGGTCCTTGCGCGTCGGCCACCCGTTCTCGTCGGCCATCTCCATCGTCGCCAAGGAGGTCGAGGACCCGATCGCGACCGAGTTCGGCATCATCGCGGACGAGGCCGCTTATGGCCGCGACATGGGCGAGGCGCTCACCCACATGGCCGAGCGTCTGGGCATGCAGGACTTGCGCTTTCTCGCCGTCGCCGTGTCCATCCAGCAGCAATCGGGCGGCAACCTGGCCGAGATCCTCATGGGTCTGGCCAAGGTGATCCGCGCCCGCTTTCGCCTCTTTCGCCGGGTCAAGGCGATCACCGCCGAAGCGCAATGGTCCGGCAAGTTCCTGTCGGGCTTTCCTGTCGGCGCGCTGATCGTGATCCAGCTGACCGACCCGAATTATTACGATGACGTGCTCGATCACCCGTGGTTCATCCCCGCCTGCGTGCTGGTGGCCGGCTTTCTGGTCGCCAACCTCGTGGTGATGCGCATGCTCGTGAACATCAAAGTCTAGCCGCCGGACCTGCCCGCCATGGAATTTCTCAACGCGCTTGGACCCTTTGCCCCGATCATCGCCGTCGGCACGGTCGGGCTGATCCTGATCATGTCGGCGATCCCGCTGCTGCTCCGGGCCAAGGCCGACCCCCTCGAGCGGTTGCACCGCCAGACGAGCGAGCGCGCCCGCGCGCAATCGGACGGGCCCAAGCTGCGCTCGAACCAGCAGAACAAAAAGCTGGAGAAGTACGCGACCTTCCTCGAGCCAAAGGATGACGAGGAATATTCCAACATCCGCAAGTCGCTGATGAACGCCGGCTATCGCTCCAGCGATGCCGTGCGCCTCTTTTATGCCGCGCAGTTGATCCTGGCGCTGACCGGACTGGCCGCCGGCTCCGCCTACTTCTTCCTCTTCGTCCAGAACGACGAGACGACCATGCAGCAGACCATCATGTGGGTGCTGGGACCGGGCGTCGTCGGGTACTTCTTCCCTAAATACAAGGTTAAGAAGGCCACCGAAAAGCGCAAGGCGGAGATCGAACAGGGCTTTCCCGACAGCCTCGACATGATGCTCGTCTGTATCGAGGCGGGACAGTCGCTGGACCAGGCCATCATCCGCGTCGCGCAGGAGCTGCAAGCCTCCTACCCCGCGCTCGCGCAAGAGTTCGAGATCGTCGCGCAGGAGATGAAGGCCGGCAAGGACAAGACCAGCGTTCTCAAGGACATGGCAGAGCGGTGCGGCGCCCAGGACATCGCCAGTTTCTGTACCGTGTTGATCCAGTCACAGCAGTTCGGCACGTCGATCGGGGAGGCGCTGCGCGTCTACGCCGGCGAGATGCGCGACAAGCGCGTGATGCGCGCCGAGGAGGCCGCCAACAAGCTGCCAACCAAGATGACGCTGGTGACGATGACCCTCACCGTCCCTCCGCTCCTGATCATCCTCGTCGGCCCTTCGGCGGTCGGGATCACGCAACTCGGCTCGCTCGCCGGCCCCTAAGCCCGCGGGCCGCCACCGGCCGGCATGGCGAAAGTGACGCAATCGGCCACAAATCGTGATTGCCGCTCGAAAAAATGCCGGATGCGCGTTAAAGGTGTATTAGCAGATACGCAATACGACCGTGCGGCAGACCCGTTTCAGAGGCTGAACGCATGGCACAGAGGCAGTGGCCCGACCCGTCGGGCAAAGAGCAGCAAAGGACGCACCCATGCGCGCAATCCCGATCGGGGGCCTGTGTCTCGTGAGCGCTTTGGTATTGTCGGGATGCAGCCAGCTCTCCCGCGAAAATGCCGTCGACCGCACATTGCAGGACATCAACGTCGTTGACGAAAGCAACCTCAACTCGGTCATGCTGACAGTGTCGGACCCGAACGAGGGCGTCAGCTACTTCCAGCGCGCGCTCACCAGCCAACCGGACAAGATCGAGCTGCAGCGCGGCCTCGCCACAACCCTGATCCGCGCCAAACGCTTTCCCGAGGCCGTCGCAGCCTGGAGCCGCGTGACCACCCACGAGGACAGCACACCCGAAGACGAAGTCGCGCTCGCCGACGCGCTCATTCGCACCAACGACTGGACGCGGGCGGAGGCGACGCTGGTTGCGATCCCCCCAACCCACGCCACCTACCGCCGCTACCGGCTGGAGGCGATGATCGCCGACAGCAAGCAGGATTGGGCCAAGTCCGACGCGTTCTACGAAACCGCCCTCGGCCTGACGACGACCCCCGCCAGCGTGCTCAACAACTGGGGCTATTCCAAGCTGACGCGCGGCGCACCGAGCGAGGCGGAGGCGCTCTTTGGTCAGGCGATCCGCGCCAATCCCGAGCTTTTCACGGCCAAGAACAACCTGGTGCTCGCACGCGGCGCGCAGGGCAACTATACGCTGCCGGTCATCCCGATGACGCAGATCGAGCGGGCGCAGCTCTTGCACACGCTCGGCCTCGCGGCGCTGAAACAGGGTGAGACGACGACGGCGCGCGGCCTCTTCCGCGAGGCGCTCGACACGCATCCGCAGCACTTCGAAGCCGCCTCGCGCAGCCTCGACGCGCTCGAGACGACGGTGACCAACTGACGATGGGGCAGGGCCTCTGGCTGTTCCTGCCCTTTGTGGCGCCGATCTGCCTCTACGTCGCCTTCACCGACGTCAAACAAATGAAAATCAAAAACCATGCAGTTCTGGCGTTGCTGGCCGTCTTTGCGCTGGTTGGTCCGCTGGCGCTGCCGCTCGACGTCTATGCCTGGCGCTGGCTGCATGTGCTTGTGCTCTTCGGCCTCGGTTTCGCGCTGACCTCGCTTGGCGCGATGGGCGCGGGCGATGCCAAGTTCCTGGCGGCCGCAGCTCCATTCGTCGCCGCCGCTGACGTCTGGTTCGCGATGCTGGTGCTCGCCGCCGCCATGGTCGCCGCGATCACCGTGCACCGCGGGGTGCGCGCCTCCCCGCTCCGCCGCCTCGCGCCCGACTGGGCCAGCTGGACCGACCCGAAATTTCCCATGGGCCTTGCACTGGGACCGGCGCTCACGGCGTACCTCGTCCTTTCAATTGTCCAAAACCGCCCACTCTGAGGCCACAGAGATTCACCAAACCTCAACCGGTTGGCGCGATACCTCGCGCACCCCGCAGTTTGATCGTGAGCCCCAGATGACCGCCTCTTCTTCCGTCACGCCGCCGCCCGTGCCTGCGCGCCTCGAGGATATGGCGCTTTCGCCCGTGATGATGCGGGACATCCTGCTCAAGACGATGTTCCGCCGGAACGTCTGCGAAGTGACCGAGGTGGCGCGCGCGATCTGCCTGCCCCGAGCCGTGACCCAAGAGCTGGTCGACATCGCCCGCGGCCAGCGTCTGCTGGAGGCGACCGGCACGCTCAACGCAAATTCCGGCAACGAGATGGGCTACCAGCTGACCGACGCGGGCAAGGCGCGCGCGATGGATGCGCTGGCGCAGTCCGAGTATTTCGGCGCCATGCCCGTCCCGCTCGACGTCTACCGCGAACAGGTCAAGCGCCAGTCGATCAAGAACCTCAACATCTCGCGCACCGAACTGACCCGCGCGATGGGTCACCTGATCCTGCCGCCGACGCTGCTGGACCAGTTGGGTCCTGCCGTAGGCGCGGGTCGCTCGATCCTGATGTATGGCCCGCCGGGCAACGGGAAATCCTCGATCTCGAATGGCATCCGCGACGCGATGGGGGACAAGATCTATGTCCCCCGCGCGATCGAGTATTCAGGTCAAGTCATCACCGTCTACGACCCGATCGTGCACAGTGCCGCCGAGGAGCAGACGGACGATCCGACGCAGCTGCGCCGCCGCACAAAATACGACACGCGATACGTGATGTGTGACCGGCCAACGGTGGTGACGGGCGGCGAGCTAAAACTCGACATGCTGGACCTCGTCTTCAACCCCACCGCACGCACCTACCAGGCGCCGCTGCAGCTCAAATCGACGGGCGGCATCTTTATCGTGGACGACCTTGGCCGGCAGGACGATCCGCCGCAAGCTCTGGTGAACCGCTGGATCGTGCCGCTCGAAGAGGGGCGCGACATCCTCGCGCTCCAGTCGGGGGAAAAGTTCGAGGTGCCGTTCGACACGCTGGTGATCTTTTCGACCAACTCGCACCCGAACGAGATTTTCGACCAGGCCGCGCTGCGCCGCATCTTTTTCAAGATCAAGATCGACGGCCCGGACCAGGAGGACTTCCTCAAGATTTTCGCCCTCGTCGCGCGCAAGAAGAAGATGCCGCTGGATGAAGAGGCGCTGATCCACTTGCTGGACACCAAGTACCCGACCATCGACAACGTCTATGCGAATTACCAGCCGGTGTTCCTGATCGACCAGATGATCTCGATCTGCGCGTTCGAGGGGATCCCGAACCAGATGAGCCCGGCGCTGATCGACCGCGCCTGGTCCAACATGTTCGTCAAGGATGAGCATATCGTGAAATAGCCTCTGGCGGCGGGGCATGGCGCGGTCTAGCTCCATCCCATGACGGATTTGCCCGCCCCCCTCGCCGACTGGTTTGCCGCGCGCGGCTGGTCGCTGCACCCCCACCAGGTGGAGATGATGGCGCGCGCGTCTGCGCCCGCGCTGATGCTGGTCGCGCCGACGGGCGGGGGGAAGACTTTGGCCGGGTTCCTGCCCTCCCTCGCCGAACTGGCGGATGGCACCCACGAGGGGATGCACACGCTCTACGTCTCCCCGCTCAAGGCGCTCGCGGCGGACATCAAACGCAACCTGCGCACGCCCGTGGACGAGGCCGGCCTGCCGATCCGCATCGACGACCGGACCGGAGACACACCCGCCTCGCGCAAGAAGGCGCAGCGCGCCGACCCGCCGCATATCTTTCTGACGACGCCTGAGTCTCTCGCGTTGCTGGTCAGCTACGACGACGCGCCGCGCATGTTCAAAGGGCTGAAGCGGGTGATCATCGACGAGATCCACGCGCTCGACGAGTCCAAACGCGGCGACCAACTGATGCTCGCGCTCGCGCGGCTGCAGACGATTTGCCCGGACCTGCGGCGCGTGGGTCTCTCGGCCACGGTCGAGGACCCCGAGCGGATCGCGCAGACGCTGGCGCGCAGCCCCGACCCGTGCGAGATCGTCTACGCCGACCCCGGACCCAAGCCGAACATCGCGATGCTCGAAACCGCCGAGGCGCCGCCTTGGGCCGGGGGTGGCGCGGCCTACGCGATCCCGGCGGTGCTCGATGAAGTGCGGCGGCACAAGACGACGCTGATCTTTCACAACACGCGCGCGCAGGCGGAGCTCTTCTTTCACAATCTGTGGCTCGCGAATGAAGACAGCCTGCCCATCGGCATCCACCACGGCTCCCTCGACCGCGGCCAGCGGGAGAAGGTCGAGCAGGCGATGGTGCGGGGTGATCTCAGGGCGATTGTCTGCACCGGCTCGCTCGATCTCGGCATCGATTGGGGTGACGTGGACCTGGTGATCCAGATCGGCGCGCCCAAGAACGTGAAGCGTCTGATCCAGCGGATCGGGCGCGCCAACCACCGCTACAACGCGCCGTCGAAGGCGCTCTTGGTGCCTGCCAACCGCTTTGAAGTGGTCGAGTGCATCGCCGCCCTGCAAGCGGCCTACGAGAACGATCTGGATGGCGATCCCCCCGGCCCCGGCCCGCTCGACGTGCTCTGCCAGCACATCCTGATCACTGCTTGCGCGGGGCCTTTCGATGCGACCCGGCTTTACCACGAAGTGAAAAGCGCCGGCCGGTACGGCACGCTTAGCCGCGCGGCCTTCGACGATTGCCTCGATTTCTGCGCCACCGGCGGATACGCCCTGCGCGCCTATGACAAGTGGCAGCGGCTGGTGGAGCGGGACGGCCTCTGGCAGCTCCGAGACCCGCGCGCGGCACGCCGTATCCGCATGAACATCGGCACGATCCAGGACACCGACACGCTCAAGGTCAAGTTTCGCGGGCGCGGCGGCAAACCCCTTGGCGAGATCGAGGAAGGGTTCGCCGCGACGCTCACGCCCGGCGACACCTTCCTGATCGGCGGCCAAGTTGTCCGCTACGAAGGGCTGCGCGAGCTGACGGTCGAGGTCACCCGCCGCGCCGGAAAAAAACCCAAGATCGCGACGTTCCTCGGCACCAAATTCGCGACCTCCACCCAGCTGAGCCACCGCATCCAGCGCATGTTCCAGCAGGAGGACTGGCCCGAGCTGCCGGGCCACACCCGCGACTGGCTGGCGCTGCAACGGCAGGTCTCGCGCCTGCCCGAGCCGGGGCGGCTGCTGATCGAGAGCTTTCCGCATGACGGGCGCGCGCAGCTGGTTGCCTATGGCTTTGCCGGGCGCAACGCGATGCAGACGCTTGGCCTCCTGCTCACCAAACGGATGGAGGAGATGGGCCTTGCGCCCATGGGTTTTGTCGCGACCGACTACGCGGTGCTGATCTGGGGGCTCGACGCGATGACAGACGTGACGGGGCTTTTCGACCTCGAGGCGCTCGAGCGCGGGCTCGACACCTGGCTGGCCGGCAACGCGGTGATGAAGCGCACATTTCGCGCCTCCGCCACCATCGCCGGCCTTCTGGAGCGGCGTTTTCCCGGCCAGGAAAAGACCGGGCGGCAGGCGACCTTCAGCTCGGACATCCTTTACGACACGCTGCACAAATACGAGCCCGATCACCTGATGATGCGCATCACACGCACCGAGGCGATGCGCGGCCTCGTGGATTTCGACCGCATCCGCGAGATGTGCGCGCGGGTCGAGGACCGGATCGATCTGGTGACCCCGGACCGGGTGACGCCACTCGCCGCGCCGCTTTTCCTCGAGCCCGGGCGCGTGCCAGTGGCTGGTCTGGCGAACGAGCGTTTGCTCGCTGAGGAGGCTGAGCGTTTGCTCTCGACCGCTGGGCTGGGGGATGCGCCCAAACCCAAGGACAAGCCGCAGTGGCGGGTGGGCTGGTAAAACGCCCGCGCGTAGCCTTCAGCCAGAAACACAAATGCCTAAATCGAAGCGCCCGCCTGACAGGCACTGTCAGGCCGCGCCGACCCGCCCCCCTGGGGCGGCGCGATTGCGCCACCCCGCGGGACGGCGCGTGCACACAAGTTTCTCATCTGTAAGGCGAGAAGTTATCTGCTTCAGCAGCCCCGCCCCTCGAACTCCGCTTGGCTCATGTAAACCGGCGCCGGCAGGTACGCACCCATCGTCTGCGCCTCGAGCCCCGGTCCCGGAATGTGCTGCACCGCGTGCGCAAAGTCCGGGTTCGGCGCCATGTTCCGCATCAGGAGATTCGTGAGCCCCGGGTGCCCCGCCCCATCGCCGGCATCGCCCCAGTCGAGCCATGTCACGCCGCACTCCGACCGCGCATTTGCCGGACGGCTCGCGGCCTTGCTGACCACGATCGTGTAGCGCCGATCCGCGTCCACTGTCACCTCGCTGTCGTAGATGCAGTCCGAAAAGCGCGTCGTCACCAGCGTCTCGTTCGAGCACAGCGACCAGTACCGCAGGTCGAACGCCACCGTGTCCGCGGCCTCCGCCCCGGTGGCAGGCGTCCTTGGCAGCCGCGCCTCCAGCACGACCACCTCCCCGAATTTATCGTTGAGCCCCAGCGACACGTATTGGTTGTCGAGATTAGCGTAAAAGCCCGACGTCTTGGGCAGAAACCCCTCCCGAGCCGCGACCTTCATCACACGCTGCAGCGGCGGCGATTTGAAGGACATCAGGTTGATCCGCGGGTCCCAGAACACCGACCATGCGGTGTGCCTGGTGTCGAGGTAATTCTCCGCCACGCTCGGCTTTTCGAGGAGCGCGTCGAACTGGTCCTGATCCAATGCCGGCGCGATCAACTTGCGCTCGGGATCGTCCTCCGCCGGGACATTCAGCGCCGCGCACACCGCGTCACCGGTCACCCGCGTCCCGTCCCCACGCACCAGCGTCACATCATAAAGCCCGACCCCGCCGGTCAGATCATCCCCCGTTTCGGGGATGTAGTGCCGAATGAGGAGCGGCGTGCGGTCCACCGTCTCCGCCGGGCCAAGGTAAACGGTGTTCGTCTCCGGGCTCTCCGGCACTTCGCCCTGCACCACCCGCAGGGTAAAGGTCATCGCACCCTCCCGTGTCCCGGTCACAAACGGGTTCTGCGCCCCATCATCGGGCACGATCTCCTGATCCATCACGCGGTGATAGGGCGCTGCCTCGGTCACGACGCCGTTGTAGCTGTGCAGCGACATGTACCGCGTCTGCGGAAAGGTCCCGCTGATCTCGAGATACGCGCCCGGGTCCTCCGGCATCGTGAACACCGTCCCCCAGTAGACCGCACCCCCGTCCGGGTAGGCCACGTTGAACGCCCCTGCGTAGACCGGTCCCATCCAGAAACAATTGTGCTGCCCGGCCAGCTCGTTGCCGGCAAAGGGGATCGGGCGGTGCTGCAGGGCGAGGTCCCCGCCCTGATGCGCCAGCTGCGCGGCGGCTTTGCGCACGGCCTCCTCAAGACTCTGGCCCTCGGCAAATAGCGGACTTGCCGCCAGACACACAGACAAAATCAACGGAAAACGCATGGGCTGATCCTCGAACTCAAGTTGCGTCACTAGCCCACAGCGCGCTTCACCGGTCAACCGGCACGGCTTTGTCTCTGCGGAAAGCCTTGCGCGCGGCACCAAGTTCCTGTTTTGTCCAGGGCAATGAGCAGTGTCGATTTCTCCTTTTGCGGCGCACGGCTAAGCGCGCGCGGCTCCGGCGCCCTCTGGCGGGAGGAGACAGGCACGCTTGTCGTCTCGGACCTGCACCTCGGCAAATCCGAGCGCCACGCCCGGCGCGCGGGCATCATGCTCCCCCCCTACGAGATCGACGACACGCTGACTCGGCTCGAGGGCGAAGTCGCCGCCCTGGCGCCCGACGTGGTCGTCTGCCTCGGTGACAGCTTCGATGACCGCCGCGCAGTCGAGGGCCTGACAGCGGCGCACCGCGCGCGCCTCACCGCCCTCCAGACAGGCCGCCTCTGGCTCTGGCTCGAGGGCAATCACGATCCCGGCCCGCTGCAGCTCGGCGGCGCTCATGTCGCCACCTACCGCCAATCACCCCTGACGTTCCGGCATATCGCCACGCCGGAAAAGGGAGAGATTTCAGGCCATTACCACCCCAAGGCCGCGATCCCCACGCGCGCGCGGACGATCTCGCGGCCCTGCTTTCTGGTCGACACGCACCGCGTCATCATGCCCGCCTTCGGCACCTACACCGGCGGGCTGCGCAGCGACGACATCACCCTCTCGCGACTCATGGCGCCCGATGCCATGGCGATCCTGACCGGTCCCCGGGCCTTCGCCTTCCCCATGCCGCGCTACGCCGATGCCGGCTGACATCGACCAGCGCATCCGGGACAGCTTTGCCCGCCAGACGATGCTCGGCACCATCGGCGGCCAGATCGACAGCATCGCCGCCAGAGAGGTCATACTCTCCGCACCCATCCTGCCGGGATGCCTGCAACAGCACGGCTACGCCCACGCGGCGGTGACCTTTGCCCTTGCCGACAGCGCCGCCGGCTACGCCGCCCTCACGGTGATGCCGCCAGAGGCCGAAGTCCTGACCGCCGAGATGAAGATCAACCTGATCGCGCCCGCCACCGGCGACCGCCTCACCGCCATTGGCAAGGTGGTCAAGCCAGGCCGCCGCCTCGTGATCGTGCAAGCCGACGTCTACGCGGATGCAGACGGCACCCGCACCCACATCGCGCTCGCGCAAGGCACCATGGTGCCCGTCACGACTTAGGCCGTCAGACCCTCGGGCTCGGGCAAGCCGTTGGCCCGGCAGCACGCCGTCACCGTGTTGGCCAGCAGGCACGCGATGGTCATCGGACCGACGCCGCCCGGCACTGGCGTGATCGCACCCGCAACCTCCGCGCAGGAGGCATAGTCGCAATCGCCCACCAGCTTGTTCTTGCCATCGCGCTCAATCCGGTTGATGCCCACGTCGATCACCGTCGCGCCCGGCTTGATCCAGTCGCCGGGCACCATCTCGGGACGGCCCACCGCGGCAACCACAATGTCCGCCCGCCGCACGGTGCCGGCCAGGTCCTTGGTCCGCGAATGCGCAATCGTGACCGTGCAGCTGTCGCCCAAAAGCAGCTGCGCCATCGGCTTGCCCACGATGTTCGACCGGCCAATGACCACCGCATCCATGCCCGACAGGCTTCCGTGATGATCGCGCAGCATCATCAGACAGCCCAGAGGCGTACACGGCACCATCGCCTTCTGCCCGGTCCCCAAAAGACCGACGTTCGAGATGTGGAACCCATCCACGTCCTTCGCCGGGTCAATCGCCCCCAGGATCGTATCGCTGTCGATATGATCCGGCACCGGCAACTGGCACAGGATCCCATGCACTGCCGGGTCCGCATTCAGCTTGCCAATCAGCTCCAAGAGCTCACCCTGGCTCACCGACGCATCGAGCTTGTGCTCGAAGGAGGCCATCCCGACCTCCACCGTCTGCTTGCCCTTGTTGCGCACGTAAACCTGGCTCGCCGGGTCCTCACCCACCAGCACCACCGCCAGCCCGGGCGTGATCCCGTGATCGCCTTTCAGCCGCGTCACATGCTCGGCCACCTGCCCGCGCACCTTGGCCGCAAAGGCCTTTCCGTCAATCACCGTCGCTGCCATCTCGCGCGTCCCCCAGCTTCTCTGGTTCAAAAATACCTCCGCCGGAGGCTCCCTCCGCCGGTCACCCGCCCAAACGTCACACGTTCAGGCACCCAGCGGGACGGCGGGCGGGGCGTCGCCCCTCGGCGCGCGCCGTCCCGCCAGTCCTTTAGAACAGCCCTTCGATCTGGCCATCCGCGTTCAGATGGATCGCCTCGGCGCTCGGCACACGCGGCAGACCCGGCATTGTCATGATCTCTCCGCAGACCGCCACGATGAAGCCCGCCCCCGCGCTCAGCCGCACTTCACGCACCGGCACTGTGAACCCGGTCGGCGCGCCGCGCTGGCCCGGATCGGTCGAGAACGAGTACTGCGTCTTGGCCATGCACACCGGCAAGTTGCCGTAGCCCTGCTCTTCCCACAGAGCCAGCTGGTCGAGGATCTTCTTGTCCATCACCGCCTCGTCGGCGCGGTAAATCTTCTTGCACACCGTCTGGATCTTCTCGGCAAGAGGCATGTCATCCGCATACAGCGTCTCGAACTGCGCCTCGCCTTTCTCGATCACCTCGACGACCTTCTCGGCCAGCGGCGCCGAGCCTTCCGAGCCCAGCTCCCAGTGACGGGACAGGACCGCTTCGGCCCCCTGCTCGGCCACGTAGTCCTTGACCGCCTGCACTTCGGCGTCCGTGTCGGTGACAAAGTGGTTGATCGCCACAACCACCGGCACGCCGAACCCTTTGAGGTTCTCGATGTGCCGTCCCAGGTTCGGGCACCCCGCCTTGACCGCGTCCACGTTCTCGGCGCCCAGGTCCGCCTTGGCCACGCCGCCGTTCATCTTCATCGCGCGCACGGTGGCCACACAGACCACCACCGACGGCGCCAGCCCCGCCTTGCGGCACTTGATGTTCATGAACTTCTCGGCGCCCAGGTCCGCGCCAAAGCCCGCCTCGGTCACCACGTAGTCCGCCAGCTTGAGCGCCGTCGTCGTTGCGATCACCGAGTTG
This sequence comes from Pseudaestuariivita sp., assembly GCF_052825805.1. NCBI lineage: Bacteria > Pseudomonadati > Pseudomonadota > Alphaproteobacteria > Rhodobacterales > Paracoccaceae > Pseudaestuariivita > Pseudaestuariivita sp. The sequence continues at coordinate 172,026 of NZ_JBRBVB010000003.1, forward strand.
CAGCCGTGTGCGATATTCGCAAACGGGCCGCCATGCACAAAGGCCGGGTTGTTCTCGAGCGTCTGCACCAAGTTCGGCTGCATCGCGTCCTTCAAGAGCACCGTCATTGCGCCGTCCGCCTTGATATCGCGGCAGTAGACCGGCGAGCGGTCGCGACGGTAGGCCACAATCATGTCGCCCAAACGCTTCTGCAGGTCCTGCAAATCCTTGGCCAGACACAGGATCGCCATGACCTCCGAGGCCACCGTGATGTCGAACCCCGCCTCGCGCGGAAATCCGTTGGCCACACCGCCCAGCGACGCCGTGATCTGGCGCAGCGCCCGGTCGTTCATGTCGACCACGCGCCGCCAGGTCACCCGCCGCACGTCGATTTCAAGCGAATTGCCCCAGTAGATGTGGTTGTCGATCATCGCCGACAGCAGCGAGTGCGCGCTCGTGATTGCGTGAAAGTCGCCGGTGAAATGGAGGTTCATCTCCTCCATCGGCACAACCTGCGCCATGCCGCCCCCCGCGGCGCCGCCCTTCATCCCAAAGTTCGGACCCAGCGACGCCTCGCGGATACAGATCATCGCGTTCTTGCCGATGTGGTTGAGCCCGTCGCCCAGACCCACCGTCGTCGTCGTCTTGCCCTCCCCCGCCGGCGTCGGGTTGATCGCGGTCACAAGAATGAGCTTCCCGTTCTCGCGGTCCTGAACCGAGTTGATGAACTCCTGAGACACCTTCGCCTTGTCATGCCCGTAGGGCAACAGCGACGCGCCATCGATGCCGATCTTGGCTCCGATCTCGCCAATGGGCTTCTTCTTCGCCTCGCGTGCGATTTCGATGTCGGATTTGTAGGCCATGACGATTCCTCCCGCCGTTCGCCGTATGCAGTTGCGTACGGTCTAGACCCAGCGGGGTCTCCATGTGCAGGGCGATTCCGACACAAACTGTTCGGGAACCGGCGAAGGCGGGCGCTCGGCAGAGCCAATCGGAAACGTCTGCCGCGTCAGGGCGCCCAGGCGCGTTGATCAGGAACATGCAGCCGCAATGTGTCGCCCACTGCGAGCCGCCCCTCGGCGGCGACCCAAGCGGTCACGCCGCGCTTGTCTTCGGCGGCCCGCTTGAAACTCTTTCCAGTGCCGGGTTCGGCCTTGTCGAGCGACTTTCCCGGCCAATGGCACGGGCGGTTTTCCATGTCGATGGTCAGCGTTGCACCCGACGGCGCCTGCAAGCGTGACGAGGGCGGGACATGGGTAAAGTCCGCGATGCCGCGCACCACCATCGATGCGCCAAGTCTGGCGGGATCGACCGAATCCACGCCCATCGCGGCGGCAATCGCCTCAAGCTCTTCAGCGCTCACGATGCTCAGCTGGCGTTCGTTCCGGATCGGGGTACCCTTGGCATATTGCGACGTCACCCGGCTGCAGGACGCACGGGTCTCCCCGCTGTGAAACGCACCCGCAATCCCGGCAAAGGTGAGGTCAAAGGTATCGCGCGGCTCGGCCCACAGCTCCTCGCGGTCATCCGTCATCACGCAGCCCAGCCATGTGATCTCGGCAAAATGGTCGGTAGGTTTGAGGGCCGGCATGCGCATCTCCTGACTGGTTCCGACAGGTCTAGCCGATAGACTGCGCCGAACCCAAGAACCGTTTTTGGATTGACCGCGTGATGACCCAGACCCCGCATCCCCTCGACACGTATCATGCGCAATCGGGGCGGCTGGAGCCTGTCTGGACGCTCGAGGTGCAGACCTTGCCGGAGGACACCGACAGGATCCTCGATGCGGTGATGGCCGTTTATCCGCTCAGCTACGGGCGCTATCAGCGCAACGCGAGCATCTCCGCCGTGGGTCGCGAGACCGCGCAGCCCGAGCCGGGCTCGACCACGGACACGCATGTGGATGGCTTCACGCCCGGAGCGACAGAGACCTACCCGATGGTCGAGCTCAAGATTTCGGTGCCGCGTGATCCGTGCACCTTGGCCAAGGTGATGGACGCCGTGATCTGGGCGCACCACTACGAAGAGCCTGTGATCTTTGTCCGTGAGGATTGGGTGAGCCGCGCGGCTTACGACCCGCAAAGCGACAATCCGAACCGCTGGTGGAACAACGGACGCGGGCTCCCGGAGCGGCTTTAGCCCAAACGCGAAACGGCGCACCTTGGTGGCGCGCCGTTTGCAATTGTCATTGTTGTGCCGATCTTACGAAGGCTCCGGCTCCATGTCGCCCAACGGCTTGGACCGAGGCTTCGTCTTCGGGATCGCAGTGACCGACGGCGCATTGCCCGAAGGCTTTTCGTCCTCGTCGTCCTTCTCGGCTTGCGGCGGCTCGCCCCGCATCACGCGTTTGATCTCGTCGCCCGTCAGCGTCTCGTATTCGAGAAGGCCCTGCGCCAGACGCTCCCACTCCTCGTTCTTCTCAGTGAGGATCTTGTAGGCGCGGTCATAGGCTTCGGCGATAAAACGTTTCACCTCTTCCTCAATCAGCTCCTTGGTCTGCGCCGACACCGAAAGGCCAGCCGTCTGGCCCGAATAGCCCTCCGCCGCCTCACGGTAATCGATGTTGCCGACCTTGTCCGACATGCCCCACTGCAGGACCATCGCACGCGCCAGCGCGGAGGCCTGCTGGATGTCTCCCGCCGGCCCGTTCGAAACGTTGTCCTCACCGTACTTGATGATCTCGGCGGCCTTACCCGCCATGGTCATAGCGAGCTTTTCCTCGCATTCCGACTTGTGCCAGTTCAGACGGTCGATCTCGGGCAGCGACACCACCATCCCGAGCGCGCCTCCGCGCGGAATGATCGTCGCCTTGTAGACCGGATCACATTGCGGCAGCTCGAGGCCAACCACGGCGTGGCCCGCCTCGTGATAGGCCGTCTTTTCCTTTTGCTCGTCGGTCAAGACCATGCTGCGGCGCTCGGCGCCCATCATGACCTTGTCCTTGGCGTTCTCGAAATCCTCCATAGTCACGAACCGGCGCCCGACACGCGCGGCCATCAGCGCCGCCTCGTTCACGAGGTTCGCGAGATCCGCACCCGAGAAGCCGGGCGTGCCGCGCGCGATGATCCTCATGTCCGCATCGGGACCCAGAGGCACCTTGCGCGCGTGCACACCGAGGATCTTCTCGCGGCCTTTGATGTCGGGATTCGGCACGGTCACCTGACGGTCGAACCGGCCCGGGCGCAGCAACGCCGGGTCCAGGACGTCACGACGGTTGGTGGCCGCGATGATGATCACGCCCTCGTTCGCCTCAAAGCCGTCCATCTCGACCAGCAGCTGGTTGAGCGTCTGTTCGCGCTCGTCATTCCCGCCGCCATAGCCCGCACCCCGGTGCCGGCCCACCGCGTCGATCTCGTCAATGAACACGATACACGGCGCGTTTTTTTTGGCCTGCTCAAACATGTCGCGCACGCGGGACGCACCCACGCCCACGAACATCTCGACGAAGTCCGAGCCCGAGATGGTGAAGAACGGCACACCCGCCTCGCCCGCGATGGCGCGCGCGAGCAGCGTCTTACCCGTGCCCGGCGTGCCGACCAGCAGCGCGCCTTTAGGGATTTTACCGCCCAGCGCCGAGAACTTCTGCGGATTGCGCAGGAACTCGACGATCTCTTCGAGCTCTTCCTTGGCCTCGTCGATGCCGGCCACGTCGTCGAAAGTCACGCGTCCGTGCTTTTCGGTCAGCATCTTGGCCTTGGACTTGCCAAAACCCATCGCACCGCCACGGCCACCGCCCTGCATCCGGTTCATGAAGTAGATCCAGACGCCGATCAGCAGCAGGAACGGCAGCAGCGACAGGATAAAGGTCTGGAATCCCGACTGCTCCTGTTGCTCCACCGACAAAGGCACGTTCTGGTCAATCAGCAAGTCCGTGACATTGGCATCCTCGGGCTTGATCGCGACGTATTCGTTGCCGTCCACACCGCGGAACCTGATCTGTTCGCCATCCAGCGTGACCGCCGTGACCGCGTCATCGCGCACGGACTGCACGAACTCCGAATAGCTGATTTCGCGGCTTTGACCGGTGGCGCCGCCTCCGTTGAAGAGCTGGAACAGCGCCAGGATCAACAGAAAAAGGACAACCCAAAAGGCGATGTTGCGTGCGTTTCCCAAGGAATTTCTCCGCTCGTGCGTGGTGACGGGCTGCCTACCACATGGACCTGAAGTCTTAAATAGAGATCAACGGCGCCGCTTCAATGGCGCCCATGCTGCGGCAAAGGCGCCACCGGGCGGCTGGAGATGCGCGGTATAAGGCGGGCCAAACGCCGCCGGGGCAAAGGCGGCAAGCGCCTTTCCATCAAAAAGCGCGGGCATCGCCACCAGCGACTTGTACAGGATCCCCTCAGGCCTATGCGGCAATTGGCGCGTGCCGGCATCGCCCAGAGCCTGGATCGTGAGCCCCTGCACGAGTTGCCCGGAAATGCGCCAACGGCTGTCCCACAAACCATCACCGACCTGCACGGTAAGGCTCTCCACCGCCGCCAGCTCGCGCGTGACGCGCAGACTATCCCGCGTGGTGGTGATCAGGCACCCATGCCCGCTGAGCGCGCCACCGGACGCCGCCCGATCCAGCACGTCCTCCAGCAGACTCGCGCGCGGGCGCAGCGGGTGCGACGACACGTACCGCAACGCCTCTGCCAAGAGCCTCAGCGCCGTCTCCCCATCGAGCGCCGTCAAATGATCGCGGGACAGGATCACATCCCCGGTTGTCCCGCAGATCTCGACCTCGCGCGCCGCCTCGAACGCCCGCGTCTCCAGCGCCGCGCGCGCGCGCGCCATGCGCTCCGCCGTTGCCGCCAGCGTCTCGACGTCCATCCCCAGCCGCGCCAGCTCCGGCATCGCCCTGCGCAGCGCCACCCGGTCAAAGGCCGGGTCGTCGTTGCTCGGATCCTCCACCCAAGGCGTGTGGTAAAACCGCAAATGCGCCCTCAGCGTGTCCCGCCTTTCGCTCAGCAGTGGACGGACAACGTCCATCCACCCCGGCCTTACACGCGTCCCATTGCGCGGCTCCCACTGCGGCGGCCGCGGCCCGTCGACCTCATCCGCGCCAAGCGGCTCCGAAGGCCCGGACCACACCCGCCGCACGTCCTGCATAGCCGACAGCCCATCGACCCCCGACCCACGCGCGAGACGCATCAGAAAGGTCTCCGCCACGTCGTCACGCGTGTGCGCCACCAGCACGTGGGTCAAAAGCCCGCGCCACCGGTCGATCAGCCCGTACCGCGCCTCCCGCGCCCTGGCCTGCAGATTGCCGGACCCGTCCCAGCCGCCCCAGCGCAGCGTCGTGTGGCTCAAACCCAAGGCCGCACATTCACGCTTCACAAAGGCCGCCTCCGCGGCAGACCCGTCCCGCAACCCATGGTCCACCGTCACAATCCATAGACGCACCCCCATGTGCCGCGCCCAGCCGTGCGCGAGCAGCAGCATCGCCATGGAATCAGACCCGCCCGACACTGCCAGCGCCACGTCGGTCGGAAAGTCAGGCCCCAAAAGCTGCCCCATCCGATCACCAAACCGCGCCGGCAATTCGGGGTCACAGCGGTCCTGAGCTTCTCTGGTTCTCAAATACCTAAAGTCCCGACCGCCGCCCCAGGTACACGGTCAGCTGCAGCCAAGCGACGCCCGCGCCTGCGCGGCCTGCGCCGCAAACGGATCGCCCTCGAACAGCAGACCCACTTCCGTCAACGTGACGCACGCCTCCTGCACCTTGCCCAGCCGGCCCAGCGCCTCGCCCACGCGAAAGAGCGCCTCAGCCGCGAAAGGGCTTTGCGGATACGACGAATAGCTGTCCAGATAAGCCCGCGCCGCGCTGCGCGTGTCACCTTGCGCATCCAGCGCGCGGCCAAGGCCGATCAGCGCCTCCGCCTCGAAGGGAGAGCCCGGATACGCCTCACGGAACGCGGCGAACCGCGTCGCCGCCTGCGTATAGTCACCCGTGTCCAGCGCCTCTTGAGCTGCTTCAAAATCCCCCTGCTCACCGACCGCCAGCTGCGTGTCCGAGACGGGCTGCGAAGCGACCGGCGAGGATGGCTCAGCAGAGCCACCACCCAGCGTCGAGGTCTCGCCAAGCTGGCTGACGTCACCGCCCTCGAGCTCGACCAGTCGAAACTCCAGATCACCGATGCGATTGGTGCCGTCCTCGATCACGCGGCGCAGGCGAAACTCCAACTCCTCGGTGCGGCCCGTCAGACGCTGGATCTCCGCCTCGATCGCCGCCACCCGGTCAAGCACGGACCCTGACGCCGACGCGCCGGACACGCCGCCCGGCGCCAGCTCAGCCTTGAGCGCGGTGATGTCCGCGTTCAGCCGTTCCAGATCGCGGCGCACGTCGGCCAGCGTCGCGTCCTGCGCCCAGACCGGCGCAGCAAGAAACGCAAGGCATAGCGATGTCCAGATCAGCCGCATCTTCATCCCCCTCGCGCCAGCAGGCTGCGTCAGCTCGTCAAACCGCCCGAAATGATGGTCACCGCCCGCCGGTTCTTCGCGTAACACGCCTCGTCCGAGCAAATCTCGATCGGGCGCTCCTTGCCGTAGCTGACCACGCGCAGGCGGCTCTCGGGGATGCCTTGCGACACCAGATACTCCTTCACGGCGTTGGCGCGCCGCGCGCCAAGCGCGAGGTTGTATTCGCGCGTGCCCTGCTCGTCGGCATGACCCTCGATCACGGCTTGAAAGACGCCGTTCTCCGTCAGCCAACGCGCCTGTCCGTCGAGCGTGCTCCGCCCCGAGGCAGTCAGCGTCGCCTGATCCACTTCAAAAAGGACCCGGTCCCCGATCGTCTGCGCAAAATATTCGGGCGAGTTCGGCGCCGGTCTCGCAGGCTCCAGAGGCTCAAGCGCCGCGGGCGCCAAGTCCTCACCGCTTGCTCCGCCACTGCCACCCCCAAACCGGTCGGCGCTTGCACAGGCTTGCAGCGCCACAAGGCCGCCGATCAGCAAAGCCGCTCTGCAAAGCCGGGTCATGGAAAAGATCATCGAACTGCCCTCATGTCATTTTGCGCGGAACGCTACCACGGCGGCGGAGCCCCGCAAAGCGTCATGCCCGCACCGCGCGGCACCCCGCCGATCACATGGCCACGCGGGCGGCAGTGCCCACCTTACTGCAGCGGCGACCAGGACGGATCGGACGCCCCATCCGGCGTGCGCACCCGTTTGAGGTTCCGCCCGGACACGTCCACGGAATAGAGCGACGAGGTCCCCTGCGCGCCCTGCGTCTCGCGCGCAAACATGATGACCCGCCCGTTCGGCGCCCAGGTCGGCCCCTCGTCGAGAAAGGACGCCGTAAGCAGCCGCTCTTCGGACCCGTCCGTGCGCATCACCCCGATGTGGAACCGGCCCTTGGACTGTTTGGTAAACGCAATCAGATCCCCGCGCGGTGACCAGACCGGCGTGCCGTAGCGCCCCTCGCCAAAGGAGATGCGCTGCGCCTCCCCTCCGCCCGCCGGCATGATGTAAAGCTGCTGCGAGCCCGACCGGTCACTCTCGAACACCAGCTGGCTGCCGTCCGGGCTGTAGGAGGGCGCTGTCTCGATCCCCGGCGCAGACGTCAGCCGCGAGGCCCCGCCCGACGCGAGGTCCAGCGCGTAAAGGTCCGTGTTCCCGCCAGTCGTGAGCGAGTAGACGACGCTCTGCCCGTTCGGCGCAAAGCGCGGGGCAAAGCTCATCGTGCCGTCACCCTGCTCCAGCGCGCGGCTCTGCACGTTGCCCACGTCCAGCACCTTGATCCGCGGAAAGCCCGACTCGTAACTCGTATAGAGCACCCGGTCCCCAGTCGGCGAAAAGCGTGGCGCCAGCACCAGCGCCGAGCTGTCCGTCAGGTACTGCACATTCGCCCCGTCGTAATCCATAATCGCCAGCCGCTTGCGCCGGTCGTCCTTGGGACCGGTCTCCGAGACAAAGACGACGCGGCTGTCAAAGTAGCCGCTCTCCCCGGTCAAGCGGGTGTAGACCGCGTCGGCCACCTTGTGCGCCATGCGGCGCCACCCGTCTTCGGTGCCGGAGAATTGCAGACCCGACCCAAGCTCCTGACCAGCAAAGACGTCGTAGACGCGGAACTTGACCACCAGATCGCCCGACCCGGACGCCGAGACCGCGCCCGTGATCAGCGCCTGCGCGTTGATCGCGCGCCAGTCGGGAAACGGGACAGGCGCCGAGAACGACGTCACTTGGCTGATGAACGCCTGCGGGCTGATCTGCCGAAACAGCCCGGTGCCGTTCAGATCGTCCGCCACAACTTGCGCGATGCGCTGGCCCCACTCCTCGGCCCCCGCCGTCTCCGCCACAAAGGACGGCACGGCATAGGGCAGCGGCTCGACCACGCCCTCGGTGATCTCGATCCGCAGCGGTCCGTCCTGCGCCAGCACGGGCGCCGCCATGCCCAGACCCCAGCACAGCGCAAGCATCGTCAGAACGCGCATCATCATCTCAGCCTCATGCTTTCGGGGTTAAAGGTCATCTCGACCTCCCGCCATTGCTCGTACTTGTCCTGCGGCAGGCCGTAGCCGTCCCGCTGGCAGCGTAGCACAGCCCGGCGCGCAGCCTGAAACGCTGTTTGCTGCGCCTGCTCCGTTCCGCCGACCGCCGATTGAAACCGCACCGGCCCGTCCACCCGGCCCGCCGGATCAAGCGCGAAGGCCACGGTCACCACCACGTTCGCCGCCGTGCTGCCCACGTCGACGTTCCAGCACTCCTGCACCGCAATGCGGAACGCCTCGGATTCGCCAAAGCTCAGCGGAGGCCCTGCCGGAGCCTGCGGCTCCGCCGGCTCTGCCGCAATCGCCTCGTCGAGAAGGTCCTGCACAACCGAGTCCACATCCGTGGCCGTCTCCGTCTCGGGCGCAGTCTCTGGCTGGGTCTCGCGCTCAGGCTGAGCTTCGGGCGCAGAGACCGGCTGAGGCCGCTCCGGCCGCACGCGCGGACGCAAGGAGGCCGTGACCGCTGTGTCGACCTCGTCGGCCTCGGTCACGATCTCGGTGGTGGCAGCCTCGGGAGCGGTCTCCTCCTGTGCCTCCTCAGCCGTCTCTGCAGTCTCATCTGGAACGGTGGCCGTCTCCGCCTCCGGCGCAGGCGCTGCCTCTGGCTCGGGCTGGGCCACCGGCACGGGGGCGACCCGCGGCGCCGGTCGCGGCCTCGGGCGCACGCTGCTGTCCGGGGCAACAGGCCCCACCACAACGGCACCGGGCGCAGGCTGCTCGGGAGGGGTGTCCGTCACCTCCGCCTCCGGCACGGGCGTTGCAACCGACGACACGTCCGGGGCCTCCTCTGGAAGCGGCGCTGGCGTCGGCGCTGGTGCAGGCTCAGGTACCTGCGCTGGCTCCGGCTCTGGCGCGGGCGGCACAGGCGCAGGCTCTTGCTCCGGCTCCGGCGGTTCAGGGGTTTCCTCCACGGTCACTGCATCCGGCGGGCTCTCTGGCAACGTCAGCGCCGCCCATTCCGCGCCCGTCACAACCGTGACCTCGGTGAACTCCATTTCCACCGGCACGGAAGCAAACACATCGCCCAGCAGCAGCCAGCCGATCAGCGCGGCGTGTCCGGCGCCCGAGATATAGTGACCGACATGCAAAGAGGTGACTGGCAAAGCTGCGCGCGCCTCAACCCGGATCGGTGTCGAGCGTCGGCCCGCCGATGTCCGTGACCAGCCCGATGTTCGAGAACCCGCCCGCGTTCAGGGCGCCCATGACCTGCATCACCGCCTCGTACGGCACTGCCCCATCCGCGCGCAGGAACACCCGGTCCGAGCTGCGCTCTTCGGCAATCGCGCGCAGCATCCCCACCAGCGCCTCACGCGCCACTGGCGATTCCTGCACCATCACGCCGCCATCTGCGGTAACCGTCACGGTCAGCGGCTCTTCGGCCTCCGACGGCAGCGCATTTGCCGCCGTCTTGGGAAGCTCCACCGGCACGCCCACCGTCAGCAAAGGCGCCGCCACCATGAATATGATCAGCAGCACCAGCATCACATCCACGAACGGCGTCACGTTGATCTCGGACATCGGCTTGGCCCGGCCACGGGTGTGCCGCCTCCGGCGCCCGCCCCCCGATTGCCGCTCGATCGTGCCCGCGCCCATCGCTCAGCTGTCCAACTGGCGCGAGAGGATCGTGGCAAACTCGTCGGCAAAAGCTTCATAGCCCGCCACGACCCGATCCACATCCGAGCTCAGCTTGTTATAGGCCACCACCGCCGGGATCGCCGCAAGCAGGCCCAGCCCGGTCGCCAAAAGCGCCTCCGCAATGCCCGGCGCGACGACGGCAAGGTTGGTGTTCTGCTGCTCGGCGATCTCGATAAAGGCGTTCATGATGCCCCAGACAGTCCCGAAAAGCCCCACAAAGGGCGCCGTCGAGCCCACGGTCGCAAGCACCGGCAACCCGCGCCCCAGCGCGTCCGCCTCTTTGGCGATGGCCACATCCATGCTGCGGTCGATCCGCGCCTGCGCACCCGCAATCAGGCCGCCATCATCGCGATGCGAGCGCCGCCACTCGATCATCCCGGCGGCGAATATGCGCTCTGCCCGGCCCTTCGGCTCGGTCCCGATCTGATCGAAAAGCCCGTCGAGCGGCTCCCCCGACCAGAAGGCCCGGTCAAACCGCGCCGCCTCGCGCCGCGCCCGCCGGATCACCAGCGCCTTTTGCACGATGATCGACCACGCCCAGAACGACGCCACGATCAAAAGCAACATCACCAATTTGACCGTGATCGTCGCCCGCGCGTAAAGCGCCAGCAGCGTGTAGTCCTGCCCGCCCGCGGCCGACAAAAGCTCCGTTTCCATGATCCCGCCCGATGCTCCCAATTCTGGTTTTGGGTTTGGCGCGCACGATACCGCAGGTCGCGCACCTCTGCCAAGCACGGCACGCAGCCTAGGCTGATTCCCGCGCTTTACGTAAGGGCGTCCCGCAGCGCCTGCGGCAGCCGCGTCGGCGCGCCCGCGCGCGACAACGCCACAAGCGTGACCTCCGACGCGTAAAGCCGCTCGCCTCCCCGCAACACGACCTGCTCCAGCACAACCCGCGCCGGCTTCCGGCTCAGGACGCGCGTCTCGACGCTCAGACAATCGTCAAAAAGCGCAGGCTTCAGAAAATCGCTCACGATCCGCCGCACCGCAAAAACCACGCCGGCCTGGCGCAGCGCGTTCTGGTCGATCCCGAGCCCCCGCACCCAGTCGCTGCGCGCCCGCTCCACGAACTTGAGGTAATTGGCATGGTAGACGATCCCGCCCATGTCCGTGTCTTCGTAATAGACCCGCAGCTCGAACCGGTGCACCACAGCTCAGACCGCCGCCATCTTGGCCACCCGCGCCGCCAGCCGCACCGCGTGGCTCGCGTCCTGCGCCATCGCCGGCAACACCGGATCATAGGCCGCCCGGATCAGCTGCGCGACCTCCGGCCTCAGCATGACAACCTCACCGGCCTGCGCAAGCGCCGACCGCTCGGTAAAGGCCCGGTCCGACCACAGCAAAACCGACTGCACCACCTGCGACAGCGCAAGCGTGTCCGCCGGCACCTCCGCCATCGCCGCATCCATGCGCACAAAGACGAAACAGGCCCGGATCGCCCCGGCCTCGTCAAACCGGAAAATCCGGTACTGGTTGGCATCTGCCGCCTTGAGCCGACCCACCAAAGGCGCAAGGTCCGGCACAAGCCCGTCAAGCCCCGGCACCGCCAAAAGCTCGTCCCAGTCCCGAAAGAAGAACCACATGAAATTCGAGCCGAGCTCGGGATCGGTCTCCGCAACCTCGAGCCCTGCGAGCGCACTCACCGCCTCAATCGCGCCCTTGATCACATCGAGTGTCGCATCCTCGACCCCGAACACCACCGGCGCCATCGGCCGCCCCCAACGTGCAAAGAGAAAGTCCCCGCCCGACCGCGTGAACAACGCTTCGATCTCAAAGGGCTCCATGAGGCTTCATCTTCCCAAATAAACTCCCGCCGGAGGCTCCGACATCAACCCCCAAACAAATCGGTCTGCCCCTTGGGCGCGTCAAGCCCGAGGTGCCGCCACGCCCCCTGCGTCAGCATTCGCCCCCGCGGCGTGCGCTGGATCAGCCCCTGCTGCAGCAGGAACGGCTCAATCACATCTTCCAAAGCATCCCGGCTTTCCGACAGCGCCGCACCTATCGTCTCGATCCCCACCGGCCCGCCACCATAATGCTCGGCCAAAAGCCGCAGGTACCGACGGTCCGCCGAATCGAGCCCCTTATGATCCACGCCCAACCGCGTCAGCGCGTGATCGGCCAGCTCGCGCGTCACCCGTCCGTCGCCATCGACCACGGCAAAATCCACGACACGCCGCAAAAGCCGTCCCGCAATCCGCGGCGTCCCCCGCGCGCGCTGCGCAATCTCCCGAGCGCCCGCGTCATCCGCCGGCACGCCCAAAAGATGCGCGTTGCGCGTCACAATGTCCTGCAGCTCCTCGACCGTATAGAACTGCAGCCGCGTCGGGATCCCGAACCGGTCCCGCAGCGGCGTCGTCAAGAGCCCCAGCCGCGTCGTCGCCCCGACCAGCGTAAAGGGTTGCAGCTCGATCCGCACCGTGCGCGCCGCCGGCCCCTCCCCGATCACGAGGTCCAACTCGTGATCCTCCATCGCCGGATAAAGCACCTCCTCGACCGCCGGGTTCAGCCGGTGAATCTCGTCGATGAAAAGCACGTCCCGCGCCTCGAGGTTTGTCAGGATCGCCGCCAGATCACCCGCCTTGGCCAGCACCGGCCCCGAGGTCATGCGAAACCCGACCCCCAGCTCCTTGGCGATGATCTGCGCCAGCGTCGTCTTGCCCAGCCCCGGCGGGCCATAAAACAACGTGTGATCCATCGCCTCTTCGCGCGCCCGCGCCGACTGGATAAAGACGCGCAGGTTCGCCCGCGCCTCCGCCTGCCCGATAAAGGCACCCAGCTGCTGCGGACGCAGCGCCTTGTCGGTGTCCTCCGGCTGCACTTCGGGGCGCAATGTCGGGTCCGGCTCGCTCATCGCCTACCCTTTCGGCGCGAGGAGTTTCAGCGCACCGCGAATGACCTCCTCTGTCGTCGCGGCACCCTGACCCGCAACCTCCGCCACTGCACCCGCCGCATCACCGGGCGCATACCCAAGGTTCTGCAGGGCCGACAGCGCATCGGCCTGAACCGCGCCAGACGTCGCCGCCGCGGGCGGGTTCCCGGGCGGGCGGGCGGCCGCGCGGGCCGGTTTCTGCGCAGGCTCGTCCTCCAGCACCGCGTCCGCCGCATCGAACGCGCCGCCCGCATGCCCGGCCACAGTGCCAGCCATCGCCATCACGGACGGCGCCTTGTCCTTCAACTCCACCACAACCCGCTGCGCAGTCTTGGGACCGATCCCCTTGGCAGCCCGGATCGCCGTCTGATCGCCCAGCGCAATCGCACGGCCCACACCTTCAGCCCCCAAGGCGCCCAGAATGGCCAGTGACGCCTTCGCGCCGATCCCCTGGACCGACATCAAGAGGCGGTGCCACTCCTTCTCGACCAGCGTGCGAAAGCCGAAGAGCTGCAGCAAATCCTCCCGCACCAGCATATCGGTATAAAGCGCCACTGCCTCGCCGTCCGCCGGCAGGGCGGCCAAGGTCGACTGGCTGCAATGCACCAGATACCCGACCCCGCGCACATCGATCAGCACATGCTCGTCCGTGCGGTAGAGCACCCGGCCCGCGATGCGCCCGATCACGCGCGCAGCCTCGCGCGCGCCGCCGGAGAGGTCACGTGATGCGCATGACAGATCGCAACAGCGAGCGCGTCAGCGGCGTCCGGCCCGGCAATCTCGACCCCCGGCAATTGCAGGCGCACCATGTGATCGACCTGTCGCTTATCCGCATGCCCGACGCCCACCACCGTCTTCTTAACCGCGTTCGGCGCATACTCCCCGACCTCGAGACCGGCGCGCGACGGCACCAGCATCGCGATCCCGCGCGCTTGCCCCAGCTTGAGCGTGCCGGCGCCATCGCGGTTCACGAATGTCTGCTCGACCGCGGCGCCATCTGGCGCATACCTGCGGAGCACGGCGTCCAACTGATCGAACAGGGAGACAAGCCGAGGTCCCAGATCCGCGCCCTCGGAATGGCAAATGCCGTTGGCCACGTGGGTGAGTCGGCTGCCGTGGCTCTCGATCACACCCCACCCGGTGTGCCGCAGCCCCGGATCAATCCCTAAAATCCGCATGATGCCCGCCCTGCCTGTTGCCTTCACGACACGCTTTTTGATGTTCACAAAAACGCTAGCACGAAAGGCGAACACGCGCCAAGTCCCTGGCGCGACAACCAAATGCGACAGCGGCAATTCCAGCAGCGACCAGGCGCCTCGGACCACGTTCCAAGTGCGACTTCAATCGCTCAAAAACGACACGCTGAAGTTCACGATTTTGTCACACTTTTCAGAGTGTTAGTGGTACCTCGAGGCATGCCGAAACTGCATAACAGCCATGCGATTTCCACGCTTGTTCGGCGCAAATTCCACTCCTAGGTCCGGGTCATCGAACAACATGCTCACTCCAGCAAAAGGACAACGGATATGGCAGCTCTCGATTTTCACCGCGCCCCGCACACCACCGGCTCCGTTGGTGGCTTTTTCGCCAACACCCTCGCGAATTTCCGCAGCTGGAACGATGCCCGCGCAACGCGCAAGGCGCTCTCGCAACTCTCCAACCACGAGCTCGACGACATCGGCCTCGTGCGCGGCGACATCGACGACATGCGCTACCAGAATCTGATCCGCTGATCAGACGTTAAATCTCCCTGGGCCAGCCGGGCCTCTCCCTCCCGGCGGCCACATCAAAAACCCCCGCAGGATGCCGCCTGCGGGGGTTTTTTGTGTCCGGTCAGCCTGGGGAAAGTCTGTCCGGTAAAGTCCATGGCCGGGAAACGATGCCTGTTCAGCGGAAGAGCGGGCGGAGCTGAAGTCCGACGAATTCGGTCGCGGGGTCCACCTGCATGAACCAGGCGCCAAAGGATTCGATCGACGTGCTTTGCGCCAGCGCGTCCACGCGCGCCTCGTAGCTGGCCGGGCCAAGCGCGGCAAAGACCACCGCCTTGAACGTCAGGAAGCCGAGGAGGAGCAGCATGATGCCTTTGATCGGGACGTGCAGGCGGAAGACCGGGCGCATCTCGATGAGGCCATCGGGGTGCACGACGTTGCGGTAACCACGTGCGAGTTTGCGGTGCTTGCGCTCCAGGCCATTGAGGCGGGCATCAAAGCTTTGAAAACTGTCAGCCATGTCAGGCTCCAACGTTGGCCCCCACCAGCGTTGAAGGCAGGATTAGTCCTGAAATGTGGCGAAAATCGGGCAAATGGGGCGAAATTTCACAAAGTTGGGTCGAAAATCAGCCTGGGCGTTGCAGCGTTAGGGTCGACCAGTCGCCAATCACGATGTGATCCACCGCATTGTATCCAGCCTCGCGATAATGCGCCGTCACCTCGTCCGCCTGCTCGTTCAGAAGCCCGGACAGAATCGCATGCCCGGCCGGGGCAGTGGCGGCAAACATCGGCGCGGCCAGCTCCAGCAGCGGCCCCTTGAGGATGTTGGCAAAGATCAGATCAAAGGGCGCGGCCGCTGCGATCTCGGGATGGTCAAAGCCCGTCGCCTCCAGACAGCGCACCCGGTCCGCGAGGCCGTTGGCCGCGGTGTTCGTCTCGGCCACTTCCACCGCAACTTCGTCGATGTCGCTTGCCAGCACCGTTTCCGGCCAGACGCGCGCCGCCGCCATCGCCAGCACTGCCGTGCCACAGCCGATGTCCGCCACGTTGTGCTTGCGCGCGCCTTGTTCGAGCAGTTGGTCGAGGGCCTGCAGGCAGCCCTGCGTGGTGCCGTGGTGGCCGGTGCCAAACGCCATCGACGCCTCTACCAGCAGCGGCTCGACGCCTTCGGGGACGGTGTCCGCGTCGTGGCTGCCGTAGACGTAGAACCGGCCCGCCCGCACGGGCGAGAGCTCGCGCCGTACATGCGCCACCCAGTCGACGTCCGGCACTTCGGAGACCACGAACGGCTTGGCACCTTGCGAGGCGGCGAGGAGCGCCAGCGCGATATCATCGGGCGCCTCGAGGAAGTACCCCCCGACCTCCCAAAGGCCCGAGCCGTCTTCGAGCTCGAACACACCTACGCCGGTCGGCGCGGGGTCGAGCGCTTCGAGTGCGGCGCCCAACGCCTCGGCCTGCGGCTTGTGCGGGAGCGTCGTCAGAGCGGTAAAGGTCGGCATCAGCGTCTCCGGTAGCGGTTCACGTCCCGGTATCCGCGGCGCGGGCGGGCGTCAATCGTGGCCACGTCCTGCACGCCCAGCCCCTTGACGAAGTGCCAGCCCCAGAACGCCGCCGCGATGCCGACGATCACAGCGACCAGCGCCTGCGCGTAGATCACGCCCACAGCGCCGAACATCAGCGCGCCGAGCGTGCCGACGGGCCATGTGAGCAGCCCGTCGCGCATCCAGGCCACAAACGTCGCGCGCCCCGGCCTGCCCATGGTGTTGAAGGCCGCGTTGGCGACAAAGAGCGTGCCCGCGCAGACAAAGCTGCCCGCCCCGATGGTGACGAAAGCCCAGACGATCTCGGCGGCCTCAGGCGCCAGGGCAAAGCCGCGCACGACGGCGGGGTAGACGGCGACCAGCAGCGCCCAGATCACGCAGGTGTAGCCAAGGCAAAAGACGACAGCGTCTTTGTAGGTCTGGCGCACCCGGTCGAGTTTGCCGGCGCCAAAGTTCTGACCAAAGATGCCGCCCACCGCGCCGGCGAGGGAAAAGATGCCGCCGAAGGCCACGACCGTCAGGCGGTTCACGACGGCCCATGCGGCGACGGCCACATCTCCGAACCCCGCGATGATTGCGGTCAGCAGGTAGTTGGCGACGGGCGGCGACATCTGGGTGAGGATCGCGGGACCTGCGATGGCGGCATAGGGCTTGGCGACCTCGCGCAGGGCAGCGCCCGAGACGGGCGCGAGCGCGGCGTGCACCTTGATCGCAAAGTAAAGCCCGATCCCGCACATCACGCATCGAAAGAGGGTCAGCCCCAGCGCCGCTCCGTCCAGCCCCCAGCCGAGCACGTAGATCAAAAGAGGGTCGAGCAGCACCGCCAACGCGCCCGACGAGAGCGTCACGAACATCGCGCGGGTCCCGTCGCCATGCGCGCGCAGTACCGCAGAGGCGGTCATCCCCGCCATCATGATCGGCAGGGACGGCACCGTGAGGGCGAGATAGCGGGCGGCCAGCTCCGCGGTCTCGCCCGTTGCGCCCACCATCCCAACGAGTTGGTGCCGCGCGGACACCACGCTGAACGCCATCAGCGCCTGCACCAGCACCGACCACAGGAGCGTCGCCGTCGCCTGCTCGCGCGCCTTGGCCTCGTTGCCCTGCCCGATGCTGCGGGAAACCAGCGCCGTGGCGCCGATCATCAACCCGATCCCCGAGGACACCGAAAAGAACTGGATCGCGAAGGCGTAGCCGATCGCGGCGACCAGCGCGGGCTCTCCGAGCTGCGCGATCCAAAAAAGGTTCGCCGCGTCGACGACAAAGACGAAGGTGATGCCGGTGGCGCCTGTGAGCGTCATGCGCACGACGTGGCCCATCGTGGAGCCGGTGAGGAAACGGCCCTCGGCCATGAGCTACTCCGCCGGGGCGGGCACGGGGCGCAAGAGCAGCGTTTCTCGCCCGGGCGCGGGATCGCGCGGGATAAGGAGCGCGGCGGCAAAACTGCAGAACGCAAGGCCCGCCGCCACAAGGAACACCGCCGCCGGCGAGGCCAGCCACAGAAGACCCAGCAGCACTGGCAAGAACACCGCCGCGATGTGGTTGATGGTAAAAGCAACGGCAGCCGTGGGCGCGATGTCCTGCGGATCGGCGATCTTCTGGAAATACGTTTTGAGCGCCAGCGCCATCGAAAAGAGCAGGTGGTCCACCACGTAGAGCACCGCCGCCAGCAGCACGCCCCATCCGAACATGTAAATCCCGCCATAAGCGAGAAACACGAGCACCAGCCCGGCGTATTCAAAGAGGAGCACCCGCCGCTCTCCGAACCGCGCCACGCCATGCCCGATGAAAGGCGCAATCGCCATGTTCGCCACAAGGTTGATGAGGAAAAGGCCGGTGATCTCGTGCACCTCGAACCCGAACTTCTCGACCATCATGAACCCGGCAAACACGATAAAGATCTGCCGCCGCGCGCCCGCCAGAAACTGCAGCACATAGTAAAGCCAGTAGCGTTTGCGCAAAATCATCTGTTTGCGCTGGGGGTGCGGCGCCTCGAACTGCGGGAAGGCCACAAGGCAATAGAACGCGATGAGCAGGCACGCCCCGCCCGAAGCGAGAAAGACCGTGTTGAACGACAGGCCGAGGCTCTCCCACAAAAGCACGATCAGCACATAGGCGATCAGCGTCGCCCCCGAGCCGACAGCCAAGAGGTAGCCCAGCACCTTGGGCGCGCGCTCCTTGCTCAGCCATTGCAGCTGGAGCGACTGGTTGACCGTCTCGTAATAGTGAAACCCGATCGAGGACAGGAGCGTGATCGTCAGGATCCCGCCCATCGACGGGAACCAGGCCGTGACCGCGGTCGCCGCGCCGAGCATCGCGAGCGAGACGAGGCCCAGCACCTGTTCGCGCACGAACAGCAGCACCGCGATCACCCCGATGGCCAGGAACCCCGGGATCTCGCGGATGGTGTGCAAGAGGCCGATGTCCGCGCCGTCGAAATTCGCGGCCTCGATGACAAAGTTGTTGAGCAGCGCCGACCACGTCGCAAAGGCCAGCGGCATGGCGCAGGCGGTCAGGACAAGCAGGGCGATCGGGCGGCGCCACGGCGCAAGCGCCTCGCCTTCGGCAAGGCTGATCGTGTGCAGGTTGGATCCAAGGGGCATGGTCTAGCCCTACGCCTGCCAAACGGATTTGGAAAGGTATGCCGCGATAGGCGCACGCACAAAGTGCTGTGCGCGAAAGCGCGAGGCCCGGTGTGCGGGCAGGTCCGTGGTCGCCGGTTTTGGATGCGCCCGACGGCGCGTGGTTCACGCCACGTGGGACGCACGCCCTTGCACGATGTCGACAAAGCACTGCTGCGCCCAGTCGCCCAGCACTCGAACGATCGGGTCCATCTTGCGCGTTTCGTAAAACACCAGCCACACGTCGCGGGTCACGGGCGGCGTCGCGGCGCGCAGCCGCGCGAGCTGCCGGGAACCCGACACCATCGCTTGCGGCAGGATTACGCCCAGACCCGTGGAGAGTGCGAGCGCGCGGGCGGCCTCGAAACTCGGCACGCGCACGGTCGGCGCATCTGTGAACAGCGCCTGACCGTAGCGCATTTCGGGCGTGTCATCGTGCTCTTTACCCAGCGCGATCCAGCCGTCCTCCTGACTTCCTTCCCGCCGGGCGGCCACGTAAGAGACTTCTGCAATGCGCCGCCCCATGAGCCCGCCCTCCCGTGGGCGCGCGAGGCGCAGCGCCAGGTCGATCTCTCCATCGGCGAGACTGGCCTGACCGGCGTCGGCACTCAGGAACTCCACACGAATACCAGGATTGTCCCGTCGCAGTGCCGGCACGCTGGCAGCAAGATGCGTCAGCAAGAGTGGTGCATCGACCGCGCAGCAGATCGGACGGTCCACGCCCAGTCTGGAGGCACCTGCCGCCTCAAGATCGCTGAGCCCCTGCTCGAAGGCCTCGATGACCTCCACCAGCGCCTCCCCATCGCGCGTCAGGTCCCAGCGCGTCTTCTTCTTGACAAAGAGGACGGTGCCATAAAGCTCGGTGATCCGGTGGATGTGCCGCGACACCGTCGCCGGGTTGGTGTCGAGCGCCTTGGCCGCGGCGGTCATCGACCCGCACCGTGCCAGCGCCATCACGTACCGGTAGTCGTCCCACTTTTGCATGGCGTCCCTCGCGGAAGACGGTCACTTGTTAAACCCCGCGCCTGCCGCTTTCCCATGCGGCACGCGGCTCGGGGCCTTGGGTGGTGTGCAGTCAACAGTTAGCGCAAAAGGTGCCGCAAATCCAACGCGCGTCCAATGGTGCGATTTGGCGCATCCGGAGGGTCGCACTCGCAGAGGGTCACAAAAAGCTCTGCGGGTCGATATCGATCGCCAGCCGCAGCTCTCCGCGCAATCGGAGCGGAGCGATCCAGCGCGCGAGCGCCGCCTGCAGGGGAGCGGCCTTGTCCGCCTTGACGAGCAGCCGAATCCGGTGCCGCCCGCGCACGCGCGCGATAGGCGCAGGCGCCGGGCCGAACACCTGCGCGCCGATCTCGCGCAGCGCGCGGTCGTTGCGCGCCAGCGCCGCACCAGCGTCATGCGCCTCGGCAAGATCGGTGGAGGATAGGATGATCCCGGCGAGCCTGCCAAAGGGCGGGACACCTGCCGCCCGCCGCGCATCCGCCTCCGCTTGCCAGAACGCCTCCTGATCACCGCCGAGAATCGCCCGGATCACGGCGTGGTCCGGCTGGTAGGTCTGCAGCATCGCTGTGCCAGGCGCCTCCGCACGGCCCGCGCGTCCCGCCACCTGTTGCATCAACTGGAACGTGCGCTCCGCCGCTCGCGGGTCCGAGCCATGCAGGCTGAGGTCCGCATCGATGACGCCAACCAGCGTCAGGTTGGGAAAGTTGTGCCCCTTGGCCACCAGCTGCGTGCCGACGATGATGTCCGCCTCGCCGGCCGCAATCGCCTCGATCTCGGCCTTGAGCGCGCGGGCGGAGCCAAAGAGGTCCGATGAGAGCGTCGCCACCCGCGCATCCGGGAACAGCGCCTGCGCCTCCTCCGTCAGCCGCTCGACGCCCGGACCCACCGCCGACAGCCGATCCTCTGCCTCGCAATGGGGACAGACGGTCGGCATGGGACGGCTCTCGCCGCATTGGTGGCAGACGAGACGCTTGAGGAACCGATGCTCCACCATCCGCGCGTCACAGTGATCGCAGCCGATCTGTTGCCCGCAGGCGCGGCAGAGCGTGACGGGCGCGTAGCCCCGGCGGTTGATGAAAAGGAGCGCCTGTTCGGAGCGCTCGAGCCGCGCCGAGACCGCCCGCTGCAGGGCGGGCGAGATCCACCGGCCTCCGGGCAGGCTTTCGGCGCGCATGTCGATGGCCTGCATCTGCGGCAGGACCGCCGGGCCAAATCGCGAGGTCAGCCGCAGGTGCCGGTACTTGCCGTCCTGCGCATTGGCCCAGCTTTCGAGCGAGGGCGTGGCGGAGGCCAGCACCACCCGCGCCCCGCAGATGGAGGCGCGCAGCACGGCCATGTCACGTGCATTGTAGAGGACACCGTCCTCTTGTTTGTAAGAGGTGTCGTGCTCCTCATCGACGACGATTAGCCCCAGTCGCTGGTAGGGCAGAAAGAGCGCCGACCGTGCGCCGACCACGACCTGTGCGTCTCCGGTGGCGACCATCTTCCACACGCGGCGGCGCTCGGTCATGGTCACGCCAGAGTGCCACTCGGCGGGCTTGGCGCCAAAGCGGGCCTCGATCCGGGTGAGGAACTGCTCGGTCAGCGCGATTTCCGGGAGGAGCACCAGCGCTTGCCGGCCCGCCTCGACGGCGGTGGCAACGGCTTCGAGGTAGACTTCGGTCTTCCCCGAGCCCGTCACGCCCTGCAGGAGCGTTGTGCCATAGCGCTCTTCGGCAAAGCCTTGGGACAGCGCTTGCGCCGCCGCCTCCTGATCCGCGGTCAGGTCATGCCCGGACCGTGCCAGATCGAGCCGCGGAAATGGCACGTCGCGCGGCGCGTCCTCCTCGCGAACCGCGCCTTGTGCGACCAGCCCTTTGACGACAGAAGACGAGACGCCTGCCTGATCGGCGAGCTCCTTGAGCGTGAAGGACAGATCGCCATAGGTCGCGAGCGTTTCGAGCACGCGGGTGCGCGCGGCGGTTGCACGGTCGGGCTGACCTTCGCCGCGGCGGTAGACCTTGCGCATCGACGGCGGGTCCCCGAGCCCTGGCGCGCGGGTGGCGAGGCGCAACATCGCCGGAAGCGGTGTCAGCGTGTAGTCGGCGGCGCGCGACAGGAACGTCTGCATCTCCTCGCGCATGGACGGCACGTCGAGCACGCGGATCACGCTGCGCACCTTGGAGACGTCGTAGTCGCCCGCGCCTGCGCCCCAGACGACACCCAGCACCTTGCGCGGGCCTAAGGGCACCTCGACAAAAGCCCCGGCAAAGCAGCCACCCTCCGGCGCGCGGTAGTCCAGCGTCCGCCTCAGCGGCTGGGTCGTCAGGACGGCAACCAGCTCTCCGGTGTTGAAATGCGTGTCCATGGCTCTCGCGTCCGCAAGGCGGGCGCCCGCTTGAGGGTTCAATCCGGCCTCGGGTTGCGCTAACAGTCCCCAACCGCAGCCACGGGGTGTCCCGGGCCGACAGCTATAGGGAATGCCTGACATGAAATTCTTTGTCGATACCGCCGAGATCGATGCGATCGCCGAGCTCAACGACCTGGGCATGGTGGATGGCGTGACCACCAACCCCTCGCTCATCGCCAAGTCGGGCCGCGACATCCTAGAGGTGACCAAGGAGATTTGCGCCCTGGTGGACGGGCCTGTGTCGGCCGAGGTGGTCGCCACCGACGCCGAGACCATGCTGGAGGAAGGCAAGAAGCTTGCCGGCATGGCCGAGAACATCGCGGTGAAAGTGCCGCTCACCTGGGCGGGGCTCAAGACCTGCAAGGCGCTCAGCGATCAGGGCACGATGGTCAACGTCACGCTCTGCTTTTCCGCCAACCAGGCGCTTTTGGCGGCCAAGGCGGGGGCGACGTTCATCTCGCCCTTCATCGGGAGGCTCGACGATCTGAACCTCGACGGGCTCGATCTGATCGCCGACATCCGCACGATCTACGACAATTACGGGTTCGACACGAACATCCTCGCCGCCTCGATCCGGTCGGCCAACCACATGTCCGAATGCGCCAAGATCGGCGCGGACGTGGCGACGGCGCCACCTGCGGTGATCAAGAACATGGCGAACCATCTGCTTACCGACAAGGGTCTCGCCGCGTTTGTGGCGGATGCGGAGAAGGCGCAGATCAAGATCCTGTAACCTGGTCCTGGCTTCGATTTGGGGAGCCTCCGGCGGGAGTTTATTTCGGAAGATGAAGCTGAGGGAGCGCGTTTTCGGAGCCGTTTGTGCGGGCTTCGGCGTCTTGGTTTCGAGCGCGGTGATGGCGGATGTCGTTGTTTCGTTTCGGGATGGGGCGCCGAAGGATCGGTTCGAGGTGGCCAACGTCGGCGACTGTGATCTGGGCGCGGGGCGGCTGGCGCTCGATTTTGCGGGGTCGGCGGGTGGTCTGATCTTTGACGTGACCGATCGGGGCGCGGGCGTTGAGGTGTTTCAGCCGTTCGAGATTGTGGAGGGTGCGGAGTATCTGGACGGGTTCGCCGAGATCGCGGACGGGGATAGCTTTGCGCTGCTGGAGTTCAGCGGAATGCCGGCGGGGGCGCGGTTTGCCTTTACCATCGACGTGGACGACACGGGCGGCGGGCGCGAGATCACCGTCAGCGGCTCCGAGATCGCCGGGGCCACCGCAACCTGGACGCAGGGCGGCATGGACGAGCAGGTCAGCATGGCGACCTTTGGCGCGGACGGCTCGGCGCGGATCGTGCTCCCAGGCTGCGGGACCTGAGACCTCGGCGCCACAGATGGATCAAGTTTCGCCTAAGCAGCGGATCCCGCGCGATAAAGTGTGCTAGGTGGCGGTAATGCCCGAGAGAGGTCTTTATGAACAGCCCCAAGATTGACGACGACATGCGCGCCAAGATCATCGCGCGCCCGGATGTGATCCTCGACGATCAGGACGTGATGCGTGCGCTGATCGACGCCAATGAAAAGTCGATGGGCGGCAATATCGTGGACCTCCGCGGGATTGCGATGGAGCGGCTCGAGGCGCGGCTCGACCGGCTCGAGGACACGCACCGCTCGGTGATTGCCGCGGCCTACGAGAACCTTGCCGGGACCAACCAGGTACACCGCGCCTTGCTGCGGATGCTGGACCCGACGGAGTTCGAGACCTTCCTGCGCGATCTGGGTGGTGAGGTCGCGGACATCCTGCGCGTCGATTGCGTCAAGCTGGTACTCGAGACGAAGGGCGACGGCGAAGGTGTCGTGCAAAGGCTGGGCGAAGTGCTGACGACCGCCGAGCCGGGGTTCATCGATCGTTACCTGACGGCCGGGCGCAACGTGCCGGTGCGGCAGGTCACTCTGCGGCAAGTTCAGGTGGGCGCGGACACTGTGTATGGTGAGGCGGCGGGCTGGATCCGTTCTGAGGCGTGCCTCAAGCTCGACTTCGGGCCCGGGCGTCTGCCGGGGATGCTGGTGATGGGCGCGGAAGATCCGCACCAGTTCACGCCGCAGCAGGGCACGGATTTGCTGGCGTTCTTTGCAGGCGTCTTCGAGCGCGCCATGCGCCGCTGGCTCTCGTGAGCGGCGAAGACACGCTGCTGATCTCCCCGCAAGCGCGGGACGCATTGCAAGACTGGCTGGACGCGCAGAAGGCGCTGAAGGGCGCGTCGGAGAACACACTGATCGCCTATCGTGGGGATGTCGTGGACTTCCTCGCATTTATGACCCGCCACCACGGGGAGCGGTCTGGACTGGGGCCTTTGTCGTCGATCTCGGTGTCCGACATGCGCGCCTGGATGGCGGCGACAAGGTCCGAGGATGTGTCGTCGCGCTCGCTGGCGCGCAAGCTGTCGGCGGTGAAATCCTTTTACCGTTGGCTCGCCGAGCGCCATGGGTTCGAGCCGACGGCTGTGCTGGCCGCGCGCTCGCCAAGGTTCCGCAAGAAACTGCCCCGTCCGCTCGACGTCGACGCGGCACGGGCGATGATTGACACGGTGCTGCTGCAATCCACGACCGACTGGGTGAACACCCGGGACATGGCCGTGCTGACGCTGCTCTACGGCTGCGGGCTGCGGATTTCGGAGGCGCTGAGCCTGAAAGGCGCGGATGCGCCGCTGGGCACGTCGCTGCGCATTCTGGGCAAGGGTCAGAAAGAGCGGCTGGTGCCGGTTCTGCCTGCCGCGCAGCAGGCGGTGGAGCAGTATCTGCGCGCCTGTCCGCATCCAAAGGAGGCGGAGGGTCCGCTCTTTCGCGGAGTGCGTGGTGGGGCGCTGTCACCGCGCGCGGTGCAGCAGGCCATGGCCAAGGCGCGGGCGCAGCTCGGCCTGCCGGCCTCGGCAACCCCGCATGCGCTGCGCCACAGCTTTGCGACGCACCTGCTGAATGCCGGGGGGGACTTGCGGAGCATCCAGGAGCTGCTCGGCCACGCCTCCCTCTCGACGACGCAAGCCTACACGGCGGTGGACACTGCGCGGCTGATGGAGGTCTATGCGCGGGCGCACCCGAAGGGTGGCGGGTAGCGTAGTTGCCTTTGCCGTGCTCACGCCAAAGTGACGCAGGCTTGATCCCAAAGGTGCGACATTCTGTGCCACCAACATCCGGCAATCGCCAATCAGACTTAGGGACAAAAGAATGCGCCTCACTTTCATCGCCATCCTGACCATGACCGTTTCGGCGGCGCTGGCAGACAGCCACTCGGACAAATGCCTTGTCGACGCGACCGACGCGTTCGACCTGAGCGGCGCCGAGGTCGAGACACTTTACGCCTGCATGGAGGGCAAGATGCTCGCAGGGTACACAAAAGGTGACAGCGAGATCGCAGCCGCCTACCGCAGCTGGACCAACAGCGCGACGCGCCCGGCGGTTGCGGGCGCGCATGGCGAGCGGTTCCTGCAGACCTTTGCCAACGACATCGCTGCGGAGCAGTACCTCAAGTTCGAGGACGAGGGCGTCGTGATGCCCGCAGGCTCGATCCTCGCCAAGGAAAGCATCAAGCTCGGCAAAGAAGGCAAACCCGCCCGCGTCGGTCCGCTCTTCATCATGGAAAAGCTCGAGGCCGGCGGCGCGCCTGATACCGGCGACTGGTTCTATTCCGGCGTGCAGCCAAACGGGAAGCCGCTGAAGATCAAGCAGTCGTTCTGCCACAACTGCCACGTCGGCTGGGAAGACAGCGACATGCTCGCCTACCCGGTCGAGGAGGTGCGCGTCAGCATGAATTGAGTGGCGGATGTGACCGGAGTGGGGTTGGTGTGACCGACCTTGTTCTGACGCTGCACAAGACTTAACCGCACCGCCGGAGTGTTTTGGGCATCATCGGTGCGGACAATTCAGAGGCCAGGAGTAACCCGCTTAGATCAAAACACCCGCCTGACAGGAACCGTCAGGCCGCGCCGTCCCGCCCCCGTCAAACCAAAGGTTTGCCTTCGGCAAAACGGGCGGCGCGAATTGCGCCACCCCGCGGGACGACGCGTGAACGACTGTCTTGCTTACCCGTGCTTCAACTCAAACCGGGTTAACCAAACCCGTCACCACACCCTCGACACACACACCGCCCCCCCCCGTTTCCCTTTGCATCCCCGCGTGGCATCGGCCATGACGGTGCGATGAATATCCGCCTCCAAGCCCTCGCCGTACACTGGTTCACCGCCACTGGCGCCGTCTTTGCCATGCTCGCGATGCTGGCTGCGACCGAGGCCAAGTGGGACGTGATGTTCCTGTGGCTCGTCGTGGCCTTCATCGTCGACGGGTTCGACGGCCCGATGGCGCGCAAGACCGACGTCAAGACCAACGCACCGCGCTTTGACGGGGTGCTGCTCGACCTGATCATCGACTACCTTACGTATGTGTTCATCCCGGCCTATGCGCTCTTTGCGTCGGGCCTCCTGCCGGGCTGGACCGGCTGGATCGCAATCATCATCATCACGTTCGCCTCGGCGCTCTATTTCGCCGATACCGGGATGAAGACAAAAGACAACTCCTTTTCCGGGTTTCCGGGCTGCTGGAACATGCTGGTGATCGTGCTCTTTGCAACCGAGCCGAATTTCTGGATCACGCTGGCCATCGTAACGGCGTTGGCGGTGGCGATGTTCCTGCCGATCAAGTTCATCCACCCGGTCCGCACCGAGCGCTGGCGCGCGGTGTCGCTGCCGGTGGCTCTGGCCTGGACTGGGTTTGCCGGCTGGGCGGCCTGGGTGGATTTCCACCCCGAAAGCTGGGCGCTCTGGGGGCTGGTGGTGACGTCGGTCTACCTCGCGCTCGCGGGGGCCGTGCAGCAGGTCCTCGGGGACCGCGGCTAAGGTGCAGGACGCCCTGCCCCGGGCCAACCCCGCGCTGGCCGCCGCCCTGACGGTGCTCGCCTCCGCGCTGGTCGCAGGCACCACACTTTTGGCCAAGGCGCTGGGACAGGACAGCCTCGGCCCGGCCTTGCACCCCTTCCAGATCACGTTCGGCAGGTTTGCCTTTGCGCTGATCGCGCTCCTCTGCGCGGCGGCGGTGGTGCGTGCCAGGCTGATGCCGACCAACCTGCCGATGCACGGGCTGCGCGTCGCGCTGGGCTTTACCGGCGTGACGCTGATGTTCGCAGCTGCCGCGCGCATCCCGCTGGCGGACGCGACGGCGATCAGCTTTCTCAACCCGGTGTTCGGGATGATCGCGGCGGTGCTGTTCCTGCGGGAGACGTCGGGCCCCTGGCGCTGGGGCGCGGCCTGCGTGGCGCTGATCGGCGCGATGATCCTTCTGCGGCCCACCGGCGCGGCGGTCGAGCTCGGCGCGCTCCTCGCGCTCGGCGCAGCGGTGGCGCTCGGCCTCGAGCTTGCGGTGATCAAGACGCTGAGCCGGTCGAATGGCGCCTTCCAGGTCCTCATCGCCAGCAACACGATCGGCACCGCCTTTGCCGTCATCGCCGTCCTCGGCGTCTGGAGCGCGCCCACGCCCGCGCAATGGGCAGCGCTCGCGGGGATCGGGGCCCTGATGATCAGCGCGCAGGCGTGCTTCATCAACGCCGTCATGCGCGCCGACGCCAGTTTCACCGCACCGTTCTGGTACGCTACGCTGATCTTTGCCGCGCTCTACGACCTGGTGATCTTTGGCGTGCGCCCGGACGCCGTCTCACTGATCGGGATCACCGTGATCCTCGCCGGAGGGCTGACGCTGGCCTGGCGCGAGGGACGCGCGGCGCGCACCTTGTAACTTCGGTTCGGAAGTTTAAAATAGGGCACAACGCACTTCAAAAGCGGTCCGCCCAAAGGGCCGCTTTTTCAATTGAGGACGAACCGCATGTCGTGGACCGACGAACGTGTTGAGCTGCTGAAAAAGATGTGGGGCGAGGGCCAGTCTGCCAGCCAGATCGCCAAGGAGCTCGGCGGCGTCACGCGCAACGCGGTGATCGGCAAGGTCCACCGGCTGGGCCTCTCGAACCGCACTGCGCCGGCGGCGGCTGGCAAGTCCGACGCCAAGGCGGAGGCCAAAACCAAGGCCGAGGCCAAACCGGCCGAGGCGCCCGAGGCAGCTGCTGCCGAGCCGGACCCGGCGCCCGCGCCCAAGCCGCCCGTCCCGCAGCGCCCCAAGATCATCAGCGCCGGCACGCCCCTGCCGCCGCAGCCCAGCGCGAACGAGATCAGCCCCGAAGCGCTCGCGAAGGTGAGCGAGGTCGAGAAAAAGGCCAAGAAGCTGACCCTGATGGAGCTGACCGAGCGGACTTGCAAATGGCCCGTGGGCGATCCGGCGACCGACGATTTCTGGTTCTGCGGCTTGCCCGTGAAACCAGGCAAACCCTACTGCGAGGCGCATGTGGGCGTTGCCTTCCAACCGCTCTCGGCCCGGCGTGACCGCCGCCGCTGACGCGTACCGGATGTCCCGCGTAAGGTGGGCAAAGCTGCCCACCCTACGGAGCCGGCCATGAGCACCAACCCGCCCGATCTGCGCCCCGACCTTGCCCGCGCCGAGATCCAGAGCGCCCGCCGCGACGGCCAGCCAACGCTGGGCATGGTCTCCCTCGGCTGTCCCAAGGCGCTGGTCGACAGCGAACGCATCCTCACCCGCCTCCGCGCCGAGGGCTACGGCATCTCCCCGGACTACGCGGGCGCGGACGCGGTCATCGTGAACACCTGCGGGTTTCTCGACAGCGCGAAGGCGGAAAGCCTCGACGCCATCGGTGAAGCGCTCTCCGAAAACGGGCGCGTCATCGTGACCGGCTGCCTCGGCGCCGAGCCCGAGTACATCACCGGCGCGCACCCCAAGGTCCTCGCCGTGACCGGCCCGCACCAATACGAGCAAGTCCTCGACGCAGTGCACGCCGCAGTGCCGCCCACGCCCGATCCCTTTGTCGATCTCTTGCCCGCCACCGGCGTCTCGCTCACGCCAAGGCACTACAGCTATCTGAAAATCTCCGAGGGCTGCAATCACGCCTGCAAGTTCTGCATCATCCCCGACATGCGGGGAAAACTTGCCTCCCGCCCGCACCGCGCGGTCATGCGCGAGGCCGAAAAGCTGGTCGAGGCAGGCGTGCAGGAGCTGCTGGTCATCAGCCAGGACACCTCCGCCTACGGCACCGACTGGAAGGACCGGGAGAGCAAGGCGCCGATCCTCGATCTGGCGCGTGATCTCGGCAGCCTCGGGGCGTGGGTGCGGATGCACTACGTCTACCCCTACCCGCATGTGCGCGAGCTGATCCCGATGATGGCCGAGGGCGGCATCCTGCCCTACCTCGACATCCCCTTCCAGCACGCCCACCCCGACACTTTGAAGCGGATGGCGCGCCCCGCGGCGGCGGCCAAGACGCTTGACGAGATCGCCGCTTGGCGCGCGACCTGCCCGGACATCACCCTCCGCTCGACCTTCATCGTCGGCTACCCGGGCGAGACCGAAGCCGAGTTCCAGACGCTCCTAGATTGGCTGGATGAGGCGCAGCTCGACCGAGTGGGGTGCTTTCAGTACGAGAACGTCGCGGGCGCCCGCTCGAACGCGCTGCCGGACCACGTCCCCGCAGCGGTCAAGCAGGACCGCTGGGAGCGGTTCATGGCCAAGGCGCAAGCGATCTCGGAGGCCAAGCTTGCGGCCAAGGTCGGCCAGACGCTCGATGTGATCGTGGACAGCGTCGAGGACGACGGCGCCACCTGCCGCACCAAGGGCGACGCGCCGGAGATCGACGGCAATCTCTTTATCGACGAAGGGTTCGAGGCGTTGCAGCCCGGTCAGATCGTGTCCGTGACCATAGATGAGGCGGGCGAATACGACCTTTGGGGGCGGCTCTAACTGAACCCATCGCCGAGTGATAGGAATCACGGGCATTCACGCGCCGTCCCGCGGGGTGGCGCATCGCGCCGCCCGTTTTGCCAGAGGCAAACCTTCGGTTTGACGGGGGCGGGTCGGCGCGGCCTGACAGTGCCTGTCAGGCGGGTGCTATGATGTAGACGCAGTTCATTTCGTCAAAGGGTATCCACTTATCGCCGCCCCCGCCAATGTGTCGGCACGAGAATCAACGCGCCGATGGAGGCGGCGATGGCCTGCACTCCGGGCGGGCCGAAGCGAATTCCGAACATGAGCGCCACAAAGTAAAAGAGAAACGCGCCGCCGACTGCGATGATGATCGAGGGTAGGTAGCCGTTGCGGGTGAAGCCGGACTTTTCAGAGACGTAGCCGACGATGCCCGCGATGACGACGGTGCCGATCAGGGTTGGGAACATGTCACTCTCCGAGCTGGGTGCCGGCCGGGACTTGCCAGCCGCGCAAGGCTTCAGTAGCGGGCACCGGTTTCTTGCCGGGCCGTTGCACTTCGGACAGCCGTACAGCGCCTTTGCCGCAGGCGATCGTGAGGACGTCGTCCAGTGTTTGGCCCGCGGTGCCTGACCCCCGGGCCAGTTCCGAGCGCAGGAGCTTGACCCGTTCACCGTGGATCAGCGTCCAGGCTCCGGGAGCTGGCGAGAGGCCGCGGATCTGGCGGTCCACCGTGTGAGCGTCCTCGGCCCAGTTGATCATGGCCTCGGCCTTATCGATCTTGGCGGCATAGGTCACGCCGTCTTCGGGCTGCGGCTGCGGCGTAAGCGTCTCGAGTTGCGCAAGCGCATCCACGATGGCGGACGCGCCAAGCGCAGACAGGCGGTCGTGCAGGTCGCCCGTGGTCTCGGTTGCACCGATGGACAGACGATGCTCGGTGAGCACGGGGCCGGTGTCGAGCCCGGCCTTCATTTGCATGACGCACACGCCTGTCTCCGTGTCACCAGCAAGGATCGCGCGGTGAATGGGCGCGGCCCCCCGCCAGCGTGGCAGCAGCGAGGCGTGGATGTTGAGGCAGCCGTGGACTGGCGCGTCCAGCACCGCTTGCGGCAGGATCAAACCGTAGGCGACGACAACTGCGACGTCTGCCTTCAGCTCGGCAAAGGCCGTCTGCTCTTCGTCCGAGCGGAGGGAAACAGGGTGCCGGACTGGAAGGCCCAGCGCCTCCGCACGAGCCTGAACGGGGGTCGGCCTCGGCTTTTTACCGCGTCCAGCGGGCCGGGGCGGTTGGCAATAGACACAAGCGATCTCGTGGCCGGCCTCCACCAGCGCGTCGAGGACGGGTACGGAAAAGGCGGGCGATCCCATGAAGACAAGGCGCATTGGTGCTCTCCTATCCGGGGCGATGGGTGCGAGCACCCATCCTACAGAGGCCGCGCGAAATCGTAGGATGGGTGCTCGCACCCATCTACGCTGCGCCTTGTGATTTGCGGACCTTGCGCAGGAACATGTCGCGTTTCACGCGGCTGAGATTGTCGAAGTACATGCGCCCGTTCAGGTGGTCGATCTGGTGCTGGACGGAGGTGGCCCAGAGCCCCTCGAACTCGCGCCGATCGAGCATCCCGTGCGCGTTGAGATACCGCACGAGCACCTTGCGCGGGCGTTTGAGTCTGGCCGAATGGCCGGGCAGGTTGGGCGAGGCTTCGGTGTGGGGGCGCAGCTCGGCGCTGGCATCGATGATCTCGGGATTGGCCATGCGGACCGCTTGACCGCGCGCCTCGGAGGCGTCGACGACCGCAAGGCGCAGCATCACACCAATCTGCGGCGCGCCAAGGCCGACGCCGGGCATCGCCTCCATCGTATCGACCATGTCGTCCCAGATCGCCTTGATCTCGTCCGTGACGGCCTCGACGGGATCGCAGACAGTCTGCAGGCGCTTGTCGGGCCAGGGCACAAAGGGGCGGATCATGCGGCAGCCTTGTCGAGGATGAGGATGCCGTCCAAATGGTCGATCTCGTGCTGGACGCAGGCGCTGGCGAAGCCGTCGAACCTTGCGGTGTGTTCAGTCCCCGCCAGGTCCTGCCACGTCAGATCGACCCAGGCCGGGCGGGTGACTCGGACAGGCTGGTCGGGGATCGAGAGGCAGCCCTCCTCGCGTGTTGCGGTCTCTGTCGAGGCCGCGATCACGCGTGGATTGACGAAGACTTGCGGCGCCGGCGCCTCCTCTTTCCAGGCCGTGTCCATGACGAAGAGGCGCAGCGTCTCGCCGACTTGCGGCGCGGCAAGACCGCGGCCTTGGGCGGCGTACATCGTGCGGAGCATGTCGACCGCGAGACGGCCGAGCGCGCCATCGAAGGTGGTCACGGGCGTGCAAACCTCACGCAGCACCTCCGCCGGATGCAGCACCACGGGACGCAAGGAGGCACCCATCTCAGGACGCCTCCCGGGCTTTCTCCCGTTTGAGCTTTTGCATCTTGCGGGTGATCATCTGGCGCTTGAGCGGGCGCAGGTAGTCGAGAAAGAGCTTGCCCTCGAGGTGGTCGATCTCGTGCTGGATGCAGGTCGCCCAGAGGCCGTCGAATTCCTCCTCGCGCGGGGTGCCGTCGAGGTCGAGCCAGCCGACCTTGACCACCTTGGGGCGGGTCACGTCGGCAAAGTGGTCGGGGATCGAGAGGCACCCTTCCTCGTAGACGTTGGTCTCGTCCGATGCCTGCAGCACCTCGGGATTGACCATGGCGATGGGGCGGGCGGGGCCGTCTTCCTCGGACTTGACGCAATCGACGACGATGAGCCGGCTCAATACACCTACCTGCGGTGCGGCCAGCCCGACACCGGGCGCGGCATACATCGTCTCGAGCATGTCGGCGGCCAGCACCCGCACCTCGTCCGAGATGTCGTCGAGCGGCGCGCAGGTCTTTTTCAGACGCGGATCGGGGTGCAGCAGGATCGGGCGTTTCATGGCGCACATCTAATCAGACGACCCGTGGCGCGCAACTGCTCGCGCAGGACGCGGGACTTGCACCTTGCGCGCGGGCTTGGCAGGACTCGCGCAGCGCCAACCCTGAGGAGACGCCCCATGAGTTTCGACGAGATCATCGACCGCCGCGGCAGCCACTCGGTCAAGTGGGACATGATGGAGGCGCTCTACGGCGTGCCGGCGGACACCGGGCTGTCGATGTGGGTGGCGGACATGGATTTCCGCCCGCCCGCCTGCGTGACGCAAGCGGTGCAGGACATGGTCGATCACGGGGTCTACGGGTACTTTGGCAACGACACCCCCTACCGGGAGGCGATCTGCTGGTGGATGCAGGCGCGGCACTGCTGGACGGTCGATCCCGGGTCGATCTTTACCACCCATGGGCTGGTGAACGGGACGGGCATGTGCGTCGACACATACACGGCGCCGGGCGACGGGGTCGTGCTGACGACGCCGGTCTACCACGCCTTTGCCAAGGTCATCAAAGCTGCCGGCCGAGAGGTCGTCGAGATGGAGCTGACGCACGAGAACGGGCGTTACGGCATGGATTTCGACGCCTGGGACGCGGCGATGACGGGCAAGGAGACGATGTTCATCCTCTGCTCACCGCACAATCCCGGCGGGCGCGTCTGGACGCGGGACGAGCTGCAGGGCGTCGCGGATTTCTGCAAGCGCCACGATCTGATCCTGGTGTCGGACGAGATTCACCACGATCTGATCTACCCCGGGCACACGCACACGCCGATGACGCTGGTGGACGAGAGCATCCTCGACCGGCTCGTGATGATGACGGCGACCACCAAGACGTTCAACATCGCCGGTTCGCATTCGGGAAACGTGATCATCCCCGACGAGGGGCTGCGCGCACGCTTTGCCGCCCGGATGGGGGCGCTGGGGCTGTCGCCGAACTCGTTTGGGCTACACATGGCGACGGCGGCGTACTCACCCGAGGGCGCGGAATGGGTCGATCAGCTGATGGCCTACCTCGCCGAAAACCAGCGCGTCTTTAACGAGGGGATCGCGGGGATCCCCGGTCTTGCGCCGATGCCGCTGGAGGCGACGTACCTGTCGTGGGTCGACTTTTCGGGCACCGGAATGGAGATGGCCGAGTTCACCCGCCGCACGCAGCAGGACGCGCAGATTTGCGTCAACCACGGGCCGACCTTCGGGAAGGGAGGCGACAGCTTCCTGCGGTTCAACATCGCCATGCCGAAGGCGCGCATCGAAGAAGCGGTCGCGCGCATGCAAAAGGCGTTTGGCGATCTGCAGTAGCTACTTGCCGAGCAGCGCGATCGGAGCGTCGGGCGGGCGATAATAATCGAGGGGCGCCTTGTCGGCAGCTTCGGTGTTGCGCTTGAATTCGAACCGCCATTCCGAGCCGTCCGTCTCGGACGCTACGATCAGGCATTGATAGAGATGCCGTCCGCCGTCGTAGATGTCCACCAGTCCGCGCAGGTGCGGCGCGGTCTCGGCGTCGAGCACGAAACCGTCCGACCAAAGCTTGAGAATGCGGAAGCTCTGCTCACCCTGCACCACACGGTGCCGGCTGAGCCGCTTTTGCGTGGCTTTGCGCGCCGCGTCGAGGGCGGCCTGGACGTCCTTGGAGACAAATGTCGTCATGTCGTTCCCACTCCCTAGCCAAAGAAATAGGCGCACTGCCCGCAAAGCAAACCATACCGCGCCAAAAAATTGGGCAATTTGCGAACCACACTTCAAGCGCACTGTGCATGGCCGCGGAGGCTCTGCGCGCGGCGTGACCTTTTTGCACTCCCCTGCGCCGCTATATGAGGCGGACGCAACAGGAGTGTGACGGCATGGGTGTTCTCGTAGACGGCGTTTGGCAAGACAGCTGGTATGACACGTCGAAAACCGGCGGCGCGTTCAAACGAACCGAAGCCGGGTTTCGCAATTGGATCACCGCGGACGGCAGTGCCGGACCCTCAGGCGAGGGTGGCTTTGCCGCGGCAAGCGGGCGCTACCATCTTTACGTCAGCTATGCCTGCCCCTGGGCGCACCGCGCGCTGATCTTTCGCAGCATCAAGGGGCTGACGGACCACATCGGCGTGTCGGTCGTGCACCCGGACATGATGGGCGAGGGATGGACGTTCGAGACGGACTACCCTGGCGCGATTGGGGATCAGCTCTACGGGCTGCCCTTTGCGCGCGACATCTACCTCAAGGCGTTGCCGGACATGACTGGCCGGGTCACTGTGCCGATCCTGTGGGACCGCGAGCGCGAGACGGTGGTGTCGAACGAGAGCTCGGAAATCATCCGCATGTTCAACTCCGCCTTTGACGGGATCACCGGGACCACCGACGACTACTGGCCCGAGGCGCTGCGCGCCGAGATCGAGGAAGTGAACGCCCGCGTCTATAACACGGTCAACAACGGCGTCTACAAGGCAGGCTTTGCCACGACGCAAAGCGCGTATGACGACGCCGTGGGCCCGCTTTTCGACACGCTGGACTGGCTCGAGGACCGGCTGGCGGAGACGCCCTTCCTCGTGGGCGGGCAGCTGACGGAGGCGGACTGGCGGCTGTTCACGACGCTGGTGCGGTTCGATCTCGTCTATCACCTGCACTTCAAGTGCAACCGCAAGCGCCTCATCGACTACCCGGCGCTTTGGGCGCATACGCGGCGGCTTTACCAAAGGCCGGGTGTGGCGGAGACGGTGAATTTCGACCACATCGTGCGGCACTACCACTACAGCCACGAAAGCATCAATCCGCACCGGATCGTGCCGATCAACCCTCAGATCAATTTTGACGCGCCGGTGCCGCCGGTTTGACAGACGGGGCGTGGTATTCGACCATCGCGGCGAGGTCCTCGACCGGGGTGGTCGAGGACACGCAGGCCGCGGCGTTCGAGCAATACTGAAAGAGCGATCCGTCCGAAAAGAAGGACGCGTTGGTCACAAAGATCACCTTGGCCTCGGGGCGACGGAAATTGGCGTAGTCTGCCAGCGCCACCGCACCGCCATCGGACATCAGCACATCCGCGACGATCACGTCCACCGGGGAGTTGGAGAGGATTTCGAAAGCTTTGGCAGTGCCGTCCACCACGTTCACGTGCATCCCGAACCGTTGCAAATGCCGCGCCCAGACAAGGGCAAGGCTTTGATCGCTTTGCACAATCAACACATTGGGGGTCGGGGAAGCCACGTCTCACATCCAGTCGCCGCCCGGCATCCATGCAACGCGCACGAAGGGCCAAACTTTAACGGCTTATGAACCTAATCGTTCTGAGGGGCCAAAAGGTTCCCACGATGTGTAAATTATTCCTGACGGCGTCAGGCCACCATCTGCGCGGCTTTTTTCAGATCGACGGAGACGAGCTGCGAGACGCCCTGCTCCTGCATCGTCACACCGAAGAGGCGGTCCATCCGCGCCATCGTGACCGCATGGTGCGTGATGATGAGAAACCGCGTGTCGGTGCGGCGCGTCATCTCGTCGAGCAGATCGCAAAAGCGCGTCACGTTGGCGTCGTCGAGCGGTGCGTCGACCTCGTCGAGCACGCAGATCGGCGCCGGGTTCGCGAGAAACACCGCAAAGATGAGCGCAAGCGCCGTCAGTGTCTGCTCCCCACCGGACAGGAGCGAGAGGGTCGACAGCTTCTTGCCCGGAGGCTGGCACATGATCTCGAGCCCCGCGTCGAGCGGGTCGTCGGATTCGACCATCGTCAGCCGCGCCTCGCCGCCGCCGAAGAGGTGCTGGAAGAGCGTGCCAAAGTTCTCGTTCACCTGTTCGAAGGCGGTCAGGAGGCGCTCGCGCCCTTCGCGGTTGAGACTAGCGATCCCGGCGCGCAGTTCGCGCACGGCGTTCTCGAGATCGGCCTTTTCGGAGACCAACATGTCGTGCTCGCCCTGGACCTCCTTGGCGTCCTCCTCGGCGCGCAGGTTGACCGCGCCAAGCGCGTCGCGCTGCCGCTTGAGCCGGGCCACGTCGGCCTCCAACCGGTCGGCGCCGGGCATGTCTTCGGGGACTGCGTCCAGCTGTGCGAGGAGGGCTGTGGGCGTCGCGCTCAGCGCCTCCGAGATGCGTTCGGCGGCCTGCTCCACCGTTTCGGTCGCGGCCTCGGCGCGGGCCTCCGCCGCCGCACGTGCCTCGCGCGCCTCGCTCGCCGCGCGCTCGGTCTCGCGCAGCGCCTGTTCGGCCTCGCGCAGCGCGCCTTCGGCCTTGCTCAGCGCATCCGCCGCCGCCGCCTTGCGCGCCTCCGCCTCGGTGATGCCGACGGCAAGTTCCGCGCGTTTGGCTGCCAAGGTCTCGGGCTCGGCGCGCGCCCCGGTGAGTGCCGCCTCGCTCTCGGCCTGCCGTGCATCGATATCCGCCAGACGCGTCTCTGCCGAGGACAGGCGGGACTGCCAGCTCTCCTGCTCGCTCGCGATGGTCTGCAAACGGCGCGCCCTGCCCTGCCCCTCACGGCGCAGCTCGTCAAAGCCGGACCGCCGGGTCATCATCGTCATCCGCGCAGCCTCGACCGTGACGCGCACATCCTCGACCTGCTGGCGCGCCGCGTCGAGGTTCGGCAGCGTCCGCAGCGCTGCGCGGGCCTCCCGCGCCTGGGTTTCGGCGTCCTGCGCGGCAAGCTGGTGACGGGTGAGCGCCTGGCTCAGCGTCTCGCACTTGCCGTCCGCCACGTCGCTGTCCGCCTCCGCCCGGCTGAGCGCGCGGGCCCCCTCGGTGGCCTTGGTGTCCGCATCGCGGCGGGCCTGGCGGGCAGCGGCATCGGCAGCGGTCAGGTCGGCCAGCCGCGCCTTGAGCGCATCATGTGCCTGCCGCGTCGCATCGAGCCGCGCCTCGGCGGCGGCGGTCTGCTGTTTCAGCGCCTCCAGCCGGTTGAGCTGTTCAAGCCTGAGCGCCGTTGCCGACGGTGCGTCCTCGGCATTGGTGTGAAACCCATCCCAGCGCCACAGATCGCCTTCGGCTGTGACTAGGCGCTGACCGGGCTGCAGCGCTTTTTGCGCGCGCATGCCCGTCGCCAGATCAGGCACCACGCCCACGTGCGAGACGCGGCGCTGCAGCGCCTCAGGCACCGCAACATGGTAAAGGAGCGGTTCGGCACCCTCCGGGAAGGCTGCCGCGTCGAGCCGGTCAAGCGTGCGCCAGCCGCTGTCCTGCGCCGCGTCCTCGACCACCGGCGCGCGCAGATCGTCGGCAAGCGCGGCGCCGAGCGCCTTTTCATATCCCGGCGCGACCTGCACCTGGTCGAGCACTTGCGCCCCGTCGACACTGTCCCGCTGCAAAAGCCGGTCGAGCGCGGAGACCTCGGCGAGCAGCGCCTTGGTCTCGCCTTCGGCGGCAGAGCGTTCCGCGCGGGCGTCGGCCTCCCGGTCCTGTGCGGCGGCGCGCGCCTCTTCGGCGGCGATCAACGTCTCTTCGGCGGAGGTTTGCAAGGCCAGCGCCGCGGTGTGCGCCGCGCTCAGCTCCGCGACCCGGGCGACAGACTGCGCGGCAGCGGTGCGTGCCTGTTCGAGCGCCGCTTTGGCCTTGTCCGCCTCCGTCCGGTGCCGGGAGAGCGTCGTGTCGAGGTCATCCGCAAGCCGCTCCGCCGACTGGTGCTGCGCGGCCAGTCGCGCGACGTCCTCTGTTTTTTCGGACAGGTCCGCCTCGCGCGATTGCAGCACCTCGGCCGCGTCTTGCGCGGCGCGCTCGGCAGCGGCGAGCTTTCCGTCGTGGCCGGTGCTTTGCCTTTCGATCCGCGCCGCCTCGTCCGCCAGTTTTTGCACTGTCTCGGCGGCGTCGCGGTTCAGCTCCACTTCGCGAGTGCGGTCTGTGCCAAGCTGCGCGATGCGGGAAGTCAGCGTGTCGATGCGCTCTTGTGCCTGTGCCTCTGCCGCGGTCAATGTGTCGCGCTCCACGAGTAGGCGCTGGAGGATCGCGGCGGCGACGGTGTCCTCCTCCCGGACGGGCGGAACGCCAGCCTCAGCCGTGTCGCGCGCAGCACTTGCGGTCAGCGCCGCGCGCTCGGCCTGCGCCGCCTCAGACGTACGGGCCTGCAGCGCCGCGCTGGTCTCGGCACGCGCCACATCCGCCTCGCGCCACCTGCGGTAGAGCAGCATCCCCTCCGCCCGCCGCAACTCTTCGCCGATGGCGCGGTAGCGCGCGGCCTGCCGGGCCTGACGCGCCAGGTGCGACAGCTGGGCGGCGAGTTGCTCGATCACGTCGTCGACGCGCAAGAGGTTCGCCTCGGTCCCCTTGAGCTTGAGCTCCGCTTCGTGCCGGCGCTGGTAGAGGCCGGAAATCCCGGCCGCCTCTTCAAGGATGCGCCGGCGGCTCTTGGGTTTGGCGTTGATCAGCTCGGAGATCTGACCCTGCCGCACCAGCGAGGGAGAATGCGCGCCCGTGGAGGCGTCGGCGAAGAGCATCTGCACATCCCGCGCGCGGGTGTCGGTGCCGTTCGCCTTGTAGGCGGAGCCGACGTCGCGGGTGATGCGGCGGACGACTTCGAGGATGTCGCTGTCGTTGAAGCCCGCCGGTGCAAGCCGGTCGCTGTTGTCGAGAAGAAGCGCGACCTCGGCAAAGTTGCGGGCCGGCCGGGTAGCGGCGCCGGCAAAGATCACGTCCTCCATCCCGCCGCCGCGCATGGCGGTCGGACGGTTTTCGCCCATGACCCAGCGCAGAGCTTCGAGGAGGTTGGATTTGCCACAGCCGTTCGGGCCGACGACCCCGGTCAAGCCGTCCGAGATCGTCAGGTCCGTTGGATCGACGAAGGATTTGAACCCCGTCAGTCTGAGCCGTGTGAATCGCACCCTGTGACACGTCCCGATTCCAGTCCCGCCTCCAAGGTGCCAGTGACCGCTTGGCCGAGTCAACGTTGCTGCGCTTTATCTTGCCCACGAGCGGAAGTTATCCCCAAGATGTTGCGGCCAATGCCCGGTTGCCGACGCGTCGCGCTTGACGCGACCGCAGCGCGGGCGTCAAGTGATCGACAGACTTGGAGGGGATGCCATTGTCCGTCACCGTACACCGCGACTCGCCGAAGGAGGCCGGCAGCCTCGCCCTGCTTCAGGAAAGCCATGCGCTGATGCAGAGCCTCTTTTCCGAGGACGAGAACCACTTTCTATCGGTCGACGAGCTTTGCGCGCCCTCGGTGCATTTCTTTACAGCGCGGGACGCGGATGGCACAGCGCTTGGCTGCGGCGCGCTGGCGGTCAAGGACGGCTACGGCGAGATCAAGTCCATGTATGTCGCCACACGCGCCCGCGGCAAAGGCGTGGCCGCGGCCCTCTTGTCCGAGATCGAAGACGAGGCACGCCGGCAGGCGTTGCCGATGCTGCGTCTCGAGACGGGCGATGTGCTCTACGATGCGCATAGGCTTTATGGACGGCACGGCTTTTCGATCCGCGGGCCCTTTGGCGAGTACACCGAGTCGCCGGCGAGCCTCTTCATGGAAAAGCCGCTGGTTTGAACCGGCGGGCTAGAACAGTCGAACCTAAACTAAACTCACTCGAAACAGCAATTCACGCGCCGACCCGAGGAGTGGCGCATCGCGCCGCCCGTTTTGCTGAAAGCAAACCTACGGTTTGACGGGGGCTGGTCAAGCCGGAGGCATGCCTTTGGCATGACGCGGCCTGACGTGGCCGTCAGGCGGGCGCTTTGAATTGAGTGTCGTGAATCAGGTTTACTGGCGCCTTCGCTAAGGCTCGAAGCTGCACCTGAGTGCGCCGTCAGGGCCGGCAAGATCGGGTGCGCAAAGAAGGTCGCGGTCAGAACGCGGCATTGGTCTGGGGGCGGCGCCGTTCGGGCAGGCTAGCCCGCCGTAGACAATCGCCACATCCCCGCGCAGCCAATCGACATTGCAGCCGCTCAACTGCTCCATCGCGCGTTCGGCGTTGCCGATGATCTCGTCCACGGGCTGCGCCATGCGAAAGTTGCGCCGCATCGCCTGCATTGTCAGGCCCTTGCGCCGGACGTCGAACGTGTCCGCCCCGACCGTGATGCGCACCGCCTCCGTGCCTTGCAGGTCGGGACCAGGCGCGCCGCAGGCGGCGAGGGCGAGGATAAGGAAGGCAGCAGAATATCGCATGGTGCGACGGTAGGCCCGCGGTGGTTAAGGCGCGGTAAACGCGTGCGGCTTGACGGGGCGGGGCGGGACTGGTCAGTTTCCCTGACCACTGGAGCCCGACACTCATGCCCTTCCAACGCGTCCACTCGGAAAAGCTGTCGACGGCGGTCGTGCGCCAGATCGAGCTCTTGATCCTGCGCGGCATCCTGCGCCCCGGGGAGCGCCTACCCTCCGAGCGGGACCTGGCCGAACGGCTTGGCGTGTCCCGCCCGTCGCTGCGCGAGGCGATCTCCGATCTGCAGGACAAGGGTCTGTTGACCACGCGCGCGGGCGCCGGGGTGTTTGTCGCGGACGTGCTCGGCTCGGCTTTTTCTCCGGCGCTTGTCGCGCTTTTTTCAGGGCACGACGAGGCGGTGTTCGACTACCTGTCGTTTCGCCGCGACATGGAGGGGCTGGCCGCCGAGCGCGCGGCGCAGTTTGCGTCCGACACCGACCTGCGCGTCATCCAGTCGGTGCTGAGCAAGATGGAGGCGGCGCATGCCAGCCGCGCGACCACCGACGAGGCGCAACTGGATGCGGCGTTTCACATGTCCATCGTGGAGGCGTCGCACAATGTGGTGATGCTGCACATGATGCGGTCGATGTACCAGCTGCTGCGCGAGGGCGTCTTTTACAACCGTCAGGTGATGTTCCGCCAGCGGCGCACGCGCGACGACCTCCTGGCGCAACACCAGCGCATCAACGCCGGGCTTCAGGCGCGTGATCCCGACGCGGCGCGGCGGGCGGTGGAGGATCATCTCGACTACGTGGCCGAGGCGCTGCGCGACCAACAGCGGGCGGACCGCAACGAGGACGTCGCGCGGATGCGGTATGCGCACGAGACTGAGGGCTAGGCCAGAAAAGCAAAACCCGGCGCGGCGGCCGGGTTTCGATTGGGTTTGATTTGTCAGGCACCTAGTGCAAACGCGCATCCACTTCGGTGATCGCGTCGTCGATCATCTTGCTGGAGTCCGTGGCAGTCATCTGCTTGGCCACCACGTCGCGGGCAGCGGCGACGGCCACGGCGATGGCTTGATCGCGGACCTCTTTGACGGCACCGGCCTCAGCGCTGGCGATCTGGTCTTCGGCAGCCGCGAGACGGCGCTGGATCGAGACCTTGAGGTCGGCCTTGGCCTGTTCGGCAGCCTCAGCCGCTTCCTTCTTGGAGCTCTCGACGATGCGCTGTGCCTGCTCCTGCACTTCGCGCTGCTTGCGCTCGTAAGAGGCGAGGAGGGCCTGCGCGTCCTCGCGCAGCTGCCGCGCTTCGTCGAGGTCGTTGCGGATACCTTCGGAACGCTTGTCGAGCATACCGCCCAGCAGCTTGAACACGCCAAAGTACGCCAGCACGCCGATGAACAGCAGGAACGACAGCAGGACGATGAAGTCCGTGTTCTTGAGCGAGAAGAACGGCTTGTCCTTGGCAGCGGCCAGCGCAGGGCCGGCCGTCAGGGCAAAGGTGGTCAGCGTCAGGGTGAGGGAAGTCAGTCGCATCGCGTTACCCTTTCATCCGCTGAGCCACGGCGGCGTCGATGGCCGCGGCGTCGGCCTTGCCACCCAGAACCGCGACCAGCTCGGCGGCGGTGTCCTTGGCCACGGCGCGGACGTTGTCGACGGCGGTGGCGCGGATTTCTGAAATCGCCTTTTCGGATTCGGCGGCGCGGGCTGCGATCTCCGCGTCGGCGTCCTTCATGGCGGCATCGAGGTCGGCCTGAATCTCCGCTTTGGTCTCGGCGACGATCTTTTGCGCCTCGGCGCGGGCGTCCGCGAGCGCCTTCTTGTAATTCTCTTCAGCCTCGACGGCAGCTTTCTTGAGCTCGTCCGCCTTGGCGATGTCGTTGGTGATCGTGCCCCGACGCTCTGCGAGCACGGAGGCGATCCGCGGCAGGGCGATGCGGCTCAGAATGAAGTAGATCGCCAGCAGCGTGACGACGAGCCAGAAGATCTGGTTGTCGAACGTGCTGAAATCGAGCTGCGGCAGGCCCGACGCTTCCGCGGACTCGGCCGGAAGGCCACTGTCGCTCGCGGTATCGTCCAGCGCGCCACTGATCGTGGGTTCGTCTGCCATGTCGCTCTCCGGTCAGAGACTTGGGTGTCCCGTTGGCGGAACCCAGTGAGGCTCCGCCAAGGACGTAAGGATGTCTGGTCGTGCGCTCTTAGACGGCGAACATCAGCAGGAGCGCGACGAGGAACGAGAAGATCCCCAGCGCTTCGGCGAATGCGATGCCGATGAAGAGCGTGGCCGTCTGGCCGCCAGCTGCGGACGGGTTGCGCAGGGCACCGGCGAGGAAGTTGCCAGCCACGTTGCCCACACCGACTGCCGCGCCGCCCATGCCCATGCATGCGAGGCCCGCGCCGATATATGCGCCCATTTGTACGATATCGCCTTCCATGATCTTCTCTCCTTACGATGGAATGTGATGTGTGTCGCGTAAGGTGGGCAGGTGC
The DNA here is from genome assembly GCF_052825805.1 of Pseudaestuariivita sp. Taxonomy (NCBI): domain Bacteria; kingdom Pseudomonadati; phylum Pseudomonadota; class Alphaproteobacteria; order Rhodobacterales; family Paracoccaceae; genus Pseudaestuariivita; species Pseudaestuariivita sp. The sequence goes on from NZ_JBRBVB010000003.1 coordinate 215,454, forward strand.
CCACCCTACATGTGTCAGTGATGCGGATGCAGCGCGTCGCGCAGATACACGCAGGTCAGAATGGTAAAGACGTAAGCCTGGATAAAGCAGACCAGCACCTCGAGCCCGTACATCGCCGTGACCGCGAGGATCGACAGCGGCGAGATGGCGAGGATGGCGGCGAAGCCCGCAAAGACCTTCACCACCGCGTGGCCGGCCATCATGTTGCCTGCAAGACGAATGGAGTGGCTGAGCGGACGGACGAAGTACGAGATGACCTCGATCACGGCCAGGATTGGACGCAGCGCGAGCGGTGCCGAAGACACCCAGAAGAGCTGCAGAAAGCCAAGGCCGTGCTTGGCAAAGCCGATCGCCGTCACCGTTAGGAACACCGCCATCGCCAGCACCGCCGTCACGGCGATGTGCGAGGTCGTGGTGAACGCCATCGGGACGAGGCCGAGGTAGTTGGCAAACAGGATGAAGAGGAAGAGCGTGATGATGTACGGGAAGTACTTGATCCCGTCGCGCCCGGTCACGTCCTCGACCATCTGGTAGATAAAGCCGTAGGTCAGCTCGGCAATCGACTGGCTGCGCGAGGGCACGATCGCCCGGCGCGAGGTGCCGAGCACCATCAGCGCAAAGATGCAGAGCACCGACAGAGCCATCCAGAGCGTCACGTTTGTGACCGTGAACATGCCCACCGCGCCGTCGCCAAAGAGCGGCTTGACGATGAACTGGTCCATCGGATGGAATTCCAGACCGCTGCCGCCGGATGCTTCGTCTGCCATGGCCCTCAGCCCTTTGTTTCGTTGTCCGAGCCCAGCTCGGACTGTGTCTCATCGTCCGAGCGTGGCTCGGGTTGCGATTTTTCCTGAAGCTCTTTCGCGCTGCGTAACATCACGTTCACACCCGCGGCAAACCCCAGCAATGTAAAGAGGACCAGGAAGATCGGCAGAGTGCCGAGGAGGCTGTCCAGCCCATACCCAATCCCAAGACCGATGATCAAACCGGCCACCAATTCCGTCACCATGCGCCATCCGAGTTCGGACTGCCGGGAGACCGGCTTGTCCAGCGTCCTCGGCGCGTTTTGCGCCTTGAGCGCATCGATCTTCGCTTCCAGCTCACGCAGTTTCGAAGGATCGTCAGCGTCGCTCACGCGCGGCACGGCCTCACACATGGTTCGCCTGTGTGCTACGGCGCAGCATGGCTGGAGTCAAGTTGCCTGACACTGTCACAAGTATCTGATTTTCAATGTCTTTCTCAATGCAGCTTGCGGCAATCTGACATCATTGCACGCGCCACAGCCACAAATCCTCATTCAACCCTTTGGTTGATCTTTGCGATATCCGGGTCGCCGGGACAAATCTGGCCCGGATCAACGCGCCGCGGTGCGGTCGATATGTGCCTGACCCCAGTGTGCAACTTCACGCAGCAAAGGACGCAGGGTCTCGCCATAGTCAGAGAGGCTGTACTCGACCCGGCGCGGCGTTTCTCCGTAGTCCGTCCGCAGGACAACACCGTCCGCCACCAGCTCTTTCAATTGCCGGATCAGAACCCGCTCGGAGATCCAGGGCATCTCGCGTTTGAGTGCGCTCAGCCGGTAAGGCCCATTCTGCAGCCGAAACACGATCCCCGGCTTCCACTTGCCGCCGATCACATTCATCGTCGTTTGCACAGGGCATGGTCGATTGCCGTCCACGAGGGGTCCTCACCGCACTGACAATTTTGTCCGTAATGTACAGGCTTGCCGTGGAAAGGGTAGCGTCACGGCAGGTTTGCAATAGCGGGAAGGCGAGATGGCTGAGCAATTCGAGGGGCGCGTGGCGCTGGTCACCGGCGTCGGGAAACCCACGGGTCTGGGATACGCGATCTGCGAGGCGCTGCTGACGCAGGGGATGAGTGTGTACCTGACGGCGCGCACTTCGGCGCAGGCGGAGGCTTTGGCGGGGGCGCTTAGTGCAAAGGGCTGGGTTCATCCGCTCTCGGTCGACATCGCCGACGACCGGCAGGTGCGCGAAGCCGCCAGCTTGATTGAAAAAACACACGGCAAGCTCGACATCCTGATCAACAACGCGGCCAAGACCTCGGCCTATGGCGAGACGGCGGCGGAGGTCGACCTCGCCGCCGCGCAATCGGTGCTCGATGTGACGCTCTTTGGGACGTGGCGCATGTGTCAGGTGATGCTGCCTCTGCTGCGCCAGAGCGATGCGGGACGGATCGTCAACGTCTCCAGTGGCGCCGGCTCCCACGGTGATCCGGCCTTCGGTCTGACCACAGGCAACCAGATGGGCACCAGCTACGCGGTGTCCAAAGCCGCATTGAACGCACTTACCGTCAAGCTGGCGCTCGAAGAAGAAGGCTCGTCGGTCAAGATCAACGCCGTCTGCCCGGGCTTTACCGCGACGTTCGAGGGTGGGCTCGACATGGGCGCACGCCCGCCGGCGGAGAGCGCCAAGGGCATCGTCTGGGCGGCAACACTCCCCGCTGATGGTCCCACAGCGGGGTTCTTTCGCGATGGCGCGCCGCTTGCGTGGTAAGTTTGTAGTGCGAGCGACTGTAGACCTCATACGTTCGAACCAGATGTTCACGCGCCGCCCCATGGGGGCGGGTCGGCGCGGCCTGACGGTTCCCGTCAGGCGGGCGCTTTGATCTGAGCGAAGGAGTATCAAGCTTTAGGTCGGCTGCGGTAAGCCATCCACCAAGCGATCTTCGTGCTCTTGCCGGAGGCGGCGGGCGGAGTCGAAATTCCAGTTTACAGCAACCTAACCTCGGCCCACGCCCGACCGCCCCAAAACCTCACTCACCCTTACGCTTGATCGTGCCGACACGCAGGTCGCGGGTCGCTTCGAGCAGCCAGGCACGGAACGCGCGCGCCGCCTTGTCCTGCCGCGCGCCCTCCCCCATCAGAAGATGATAGCTGCCCAACTGGAAGCCGATGTCAAAGACACGCACCAGCTGCCCGCTCTCGACGTAACCTTGCACCACATCGTCACCGACCAGAATCGCGCCCCGACCGGCCAGCGCCGCGTGACAGGCGAGCACCGCGCGCATCCGCCAGGCCGGACGCGTCTCGATGCCTTGCGTGTCCACGCCGGCCTCGGCAAACCAATGCGCCCACATGTCGCCGTCCCGGTCCTGGAGCCTCGGCACCCTCAAAAGGTCTTCCGGCGTCTGCAAAGTCGCGGCAAACGCTGGGCTTGAATAAACGTGCAGCGGCAGATCACTGATGAGGTCCGTCGGGCGATCCGGCACGCCCGACTTGTAAAAGCGGATGGCAAAGTCCGCCTCGTGCCGGCGCACGTCGGCCAGCGCGTGATCGGGGTCGAGTTGCACCTCGACTTCCGGCGCAATCTCCTGAAACGCGTGCAGCCGCGCGATGAGCCAGAGCGTCGCAAAGAGCGGCTCGCAGGACACCGTCAACACGCCCTCGGCTCGCGCGCCAAGGTTGCGCGTGGCGTCTTCGATCCGGTCAAAGGCCGGCGCGATCTCGTCGAGATAGGCCGCCCCGCTTTGCGTCAGGCGCACACCGCGCGGAAGGCTCGCAAAGAGCTGCACGCCCAGCCGGTCCTCCAGCCCGCGCACATGACGGCTGACCGACGAATGTGTGACGCCGAGCTCTTCGGCTGCGGCGTTAAAACTCTCGTGCCTTCCGGCGGCCTCGAAGGCGCGCAAGGCATTGAGCGGCGGCAAGTTGCGCATTGGACGGGTTCCATGTGCATTTTCTGCACATATCAGCCGCAAGAACGGCATTTGTAAAGCCACCCGGCCAGCGTCATATCTCCCTCAATCACTCGAATGGAGGCCAAAATGGCAATGGTCGATCAGCTGCCCCGCCGGGCGGCACAGTCTCTTTATGCTCGCATTTTGCACAGGTTGGGTAGATGGCCATGGCGCAGACGGCAGGTCCTGTCCAAACGTCTGGCGCGTGACGTCGGGCTCGACCCGGAGCAGCATCCGTTCGAGCGCATCCCCCTCCCGAGCGAAGTCTGGTCCCACCCGCGGCTCTGAGGTCCCTTCCCGCGCCCGCGAAAACCAACTACATCCGTTCTGTGACCCCCGCGCTTGATACCGTCTTTGCGGCGCTTGCCGATCCGACCCGCCGCGCGATCCTCACGCTTTTGCTGGAGGACGACATGGCGGTGACGGACGTGGCCGAGCCGTTCGACATGTCGCTCGCCGCCATCTCCAAGCACCTCGCGGTGCTCGCGGCGGCGGGGCTGATCAGCCAGGAAAAGCGCGGGCGGGTGAAATGGTGCAAGCTCGAGCCCGGCGCACTCAAGGATGCCAGCGTCTGGATGCAGGGGTTCGGCCAGTTCGAGCCGGTCAACCTGGACGCCTTCGAGCGATTCCTGGAGCAGGAGCTGCCGCCTTCGGCACCGGGCACGTCACCTGAATAGAAAAGCGGGCGCCTTGCAGACAAGGCACCCGCTTACCGTACCGTACTCTTACCGCGTGGCGTGCCTTACGCGACCGCACTGTACAGACACCAAAGGTGTCAAAGGGCCACCACAATCACTGAACAGATGCCATGCGCCGAACACCGCCAGGCATCAAACCCTCAGGTTGAGGGATACCAGGCAGGCTTGTCGCATGAACGGGTAAATAAAGGGTGCCTTTCCCCCCAAACGCTGCGGCGTCAGGAAAAGACCCGAAAGTAGAGCCAGCCGGGCAAAAACCGCGACCCGCGGAAGACGTAGCTGAAAAGGCGCGGGAAGCTCTTAGCAAAGCTGTCCTGGTGCATGAGCTCGAACATCTCGCTGGCGGCCTCTTCGGGCTCCATCAGGAAGGGCATGCGAAAGTCGTTCTTTTCCGTCAGCCGGGTGCGGATGAAACCGGGGTTCGCCAGCTGCACGCGCACGCCAGTCTTGCGCAGGTCCGCGTGGAGCGATTCCGCAAAAGCCATCACGCCCGCCTTGGAGGCCGCGTAGCCCTGCGCACCCGGCAGGCCGCCGAACCCCGACAGCGAGCCTGTGATCACGATGTGGCCTGCGTCGCGCTCGATCATCGATGGCAGGACGGACCCAACTGCCCGGATCGCGCCGGTGAAGTTGATGTCCGCCATGGCCACCACTTCCTTTTGCGTCCACTCCTGCGCCGATTGCGGCCAGTAGACACCGGCGAGAAAGATGATCCCGTCGATCTCCCCGATCGCCTCCGCCGCGTCGGCGACGCTTTGGTCGTCCGACACATCGACGGTCTGTACCTCGGCCGGCCCGGGCAGGTCGAACGCAAGCTCGTTTAGCTTGTCTTCCGAGCGCGCCGAGAGGATCAGGTGAACCCCCGCGCGGCTCAGCTTGTGCGCCAACGCGGCGCCGAGCCCTTCGCTCGCGCCAACCATCCAATACCGCTTGCCCTGCCAGTCTTCGGTCATGCCGCCATACGCTCCTCTTGTGACACCGGGCGCATCGTCGCGACGAGCTCGGCAACCTTGATCCCGAACTTTCGGAACTGGCTGCGGTTCAGGATGGTTCCGCTCGGGGTCAGGTACATCCAGTCGTTGGCGTGCAGCACGTGCCCGCCGGACGCCTCCGGTAGCCTGAGTTTGTAAAGCAGCTGGAACGCCGAGCCGCGCTGCACGCCAGAGCCTGTGCCGACGACATCATCCGCGAGCGCCTTGACCTTGCCGCTGCCCTGGACCTCGAGCACCCACTGGCGGGTCTGGATCTCGCCGCTGTCGTACTCGAACCGTTCCGACATGATGCCGCGCGTGCCTTCCCACGTGATGTCGAAATGGCCGACAAAGCGGGATGTGACCCGGCCGGTCGGTCCGTAGATCAACCCCTCGCAGATCATCGGGCCCCTCAGGTGCCTTTGCAGATCGAACGTTGCGCCGGCATCGACATAATCCTCGGGTGACTGGCCATCGAAGTCGAAGTAGATGCGCCTCACCCACACGAGCGCGACGATCAGCAGCGCACCTGCCGTCAACAAAACAAACGTGTCCATCTTTAACGTTCCTTGATTTCCGTTCCGGCCAGAAGGCCGATGGCGACTATTTTCAGAAGGCACGGCAGCCCGGCATAAAGCCAGGTCAGCACCTGCAGTGCCTCCTCGGTGTTGGCCGTCCCGGACTGGAAGCCTTGCGCCTCCAGCACCGGCAAGAGCGTCACCGCCGCGATGGCCAGCGCGGCTTTGGACACGAAGCTCCACAATCCAAAAGCCTGCGCCGCATCGGGCGAGATCTTGGCCAGCCGTGTGGCGAACAGGGCCGGGAGGAGCGTCATGTCGGCACCCAGGGTCGCCCCGGATGCCACACAGATCACGGCGAACCAAAAGGTGTCGCCCGTACCGAGCGCCAGCGCACCGCCAAAGGAGAGGATCGCAAGGACCATCGCCACAAGCAGCATGCGCTTGGCGCCATAGCTTTCCGCGAGCCGGCTCCAGACCGGCGCGCTCACCGCGGCAGCGGCGAAAAAGAGCAGCAGCAGCGGGCCTTCGTATCCCGGCGCGCCGAGCCTGCTCTCGACAAAGAACAGAAAGAGCGTCGAGCTGACCGCCACCGGCGCGGCATTCAGCAGCGCGATCAAGAGCAAGCGCCGAGCCAGCGGGTCTGACAGGATCAACGCCAGCCGGGGGGATTCGGTTGCGCTCACCCGCCCCGACCACTCGCGCTGCATCACCAGCCCCGCGACCACCGCCAGCGCGGCGAATCCCGCGGCAAAGACCGCAAAGGGCGCGCCCGTTCCCATAAGCGCCACCGGAGCCACCGCTGCAACGCACACACCGAGCAGCGCGCCCGTCTCGCGCCATCGCGCGACCTTGAGGTGACCGTTTCCGGCGAGCCGGTCCGCCGTCGCCACGCCTTGGGTGTAGAACGTGATCGTCAGAAAGCTGAACGAGGAGAAGACCAGCGTCAGCATCGCCGCGAACCACCAGAGCGGCGCGATGGGCGGCGTAACGGCAAAGAGGCCGACCATCCCGGCCCCGAGCACGCCCAGCCCCCCGGCCACGGCCAGCGCGCGGCGGTTCGACAACGCATCGCTCAGTCGACCCAGCAGCGGGTCCTGCACAAAGTCCAAGAGCCGCAGCACAAAGAGCACCGTCCCAAGTGCCGCCAGGCTGACCCCGTAGGTGTCGACGTAGAATTTCGGCGCATGGATATAAAGCGGCAACCCCGCCGCGGCGAGGAGCCCGCCGAACACCGCATAGGGCCAGAGCCGCGGCGCCGCGCGCTCCATATGTCCGGCGACCGCCGCCATCAGCTCACGTCCGCCTTGGGCGCATCGGGGCGCGGGCGATAGGTCACGCCCTTCCACCAGAGCTTGAGCGCCTGCCAGTGGATCAGCCCCATCACCCGCCGCGCGCCGAGCGGTCGGCGCAGCATGGCGCGCAGCATCGCACCGGTCGTCAGCGGGCGCCGCTGTCCGGTCAGCGTGGCATAGACGCCGCCGCCCTCATGCTCGAAATCGATCCAGATGCCGATCCGCGCGTCCGTGATGTCGAAGCGGAAGGTGTAGCCGCCCTCGATCGGTTGAAAGGGTGAGACATGCATCAGCTTGGTTGCCGTCAGACGGTCCGTCGGCTGGATCGGGCGCAGGTCGGCATGACGGCAGAGGTACGAGTGCCGGTCGCCAAAGGTGTTGGTGACTTCGGCGATCACCGCGATCAGCGCGCCGTCCACGCCCCGCGCGAGCCAAAAGCTGACCGGGTTGAAGACGTAGCCAAAAACCTTGGGTTGCGCCAGCAATTCCACCTGTGCCACGCCGGTGACCTGATGCGTTTCAAAGATGTCGCGCGCCCAGACGGCACCCCGCCCCTCGTGAGGCGCTCCGCCGTGATCTAGATCGTCAAGCGACACCAGCCCGCGCGCATTGCGCCGGAACGGCCACGGCGCGCTCGCCTCAGCCTCGGCATCCACCAGCACGTAATCGATGGAGTAGCGAAATCCGTTCTCCACCGCGCCCTTGCGCCCGTGCCAGGTCTGCCCTGCGATATGATCGACGTTCGTGTTCACTCGGCGGCCACGCCCATCGCCGGGCGCAGCTTAAGCGTGCGGGTGACATCGAGCGCGCTGGCAAGGCCATCCTCGTGAAAGCCGTTCTTCATCCACGCACCACAAAACCAGGTGCTGCGCGCGCCATTGGTTGCCCGGAGCGTCTCCTGCGCCTGCAACGCTGCCTGATCGTAAACCGGGTGATGAAAGGTCACACAGTCATGCACCAGCGCCGGATCGATCTCGCGCGTCGTGTTGAGCGTGACAAAGAACGGCGTGTGATGCGGGATCGGCTGCAGCGAGTTCATCCAGTAGGTCAGGTCGATCCGGTCGAGCGCCTTGTCCGCCGCTTCGGTGTAGTTCCAGGACGACCAGACCGCCTTGCGCTTGGGCATCAGGGACGGGTCCGAGTGCAGCGTCGCGTCGTTCGGCTGGTACTTGACCGCGCTGAGGGCGGCGCGCTCCGTCTCGGTCGGGTCTTCGAGGAGCGCCAGCGACTGATCCGAATGGGTCGCCAGGACCAGCTCGTCGAACGCCTCCCAGGCGCCGCGGCAACGCAGCTCCACCCCGTGCGGGGTACGGCGCACTGCCTCGACACCCGCGCCGAGGCGCAAGTCCACGCCATTGCCGATCATTGCCGCCTCGAGGCGCGAGACATAGGACACCGACCCGCCCTGCACAGTGTACCACTGGTGCTGGCCATGCACGCCCAGCAGGTTGTGATTGCGGAAGAACGTGATCAGCGCGTGCGCCGGAAAGTCGAGAATCTTCTCCACCGGCGTCGACCAGATCGCCCCCGAGAACGGCGTCAGGTAATGCGTGCGGAACCACGCCCCCACCCCGATCTCGCGCAGAAAATCGCCGATGGTCTGCGAGGGGTCGATGTCCCGCTCGAGCGCCGCCTTGTTGAACTTGAGAATGTCGCGCACCATCCGCAGGAACCGCGGGTCGAGCGCATTCTTCGGCTGCGCAAAAAGTGCGCCGAGCCCGGCCAGACCGTACTCGACCTTTCCGCCACCCAGAGAGGCGCCAAAGCTCATGTTCGACGGGACCGTCGGCACGTCGAGCGCCTCGAAGAGCGCCGTCAGATGCGGGTAGTTGGCGTGGTTGAACACGATGAACCCGGTGTCGACCGGCTGGCCCTCCACCACGACCGTGCGCGCGTGTCCCCCGAGCCGCGCCTCGGCCTCGAACAGCGTCACGTCGTGCGTGCCGGACAGGTCGTACGCCGCACCCATCCCTGAGATGCCGCCACCCACAATCGCAACCTTGCGGCGAGAGGTACTCATCGGGTCAAAAGCCATGTATAGGTCCCACAAGTGTCAATCTGGGTTTACTACGTCGCGGCGCCAAATTTGGATGCAAAAGAAAATCCGAAATATCAGTGATCCATTCGAGCCGGCCTTCCGTACACCGGATATGTTGAAGGACACCGTGCTCGAAGCAACGCAAGAGCCTCCTCTGCTCCCCATCGGCGAGCAGCCAAGCGAGGTGAGCGCCGCAAACACGGACCCGAAACAGACCGCTGCGACGGAAGGCGCAGTGTATTGGGCGCACAAACTCGTAGAAGTTCAGCAGCACAAGGATGCCGCGGCCTTCAAAGAGGTGTTCGACCACTACGCGCCACGGGTCAAAGCTTTCTTGATGAAATCCGGCGCCGACGGGACGCTGGCAGAGGAATGTACGCAGGACGTCATGGCGACCGTTTGGCACAAGGCACATCTGTTCGACCCCGCGCGCGCCTCCGTCGCGACGTGGGTCTTCACGATTGCCCGGAACCGCCGCATCGACATGATCCGCAAGCAAAGACGGCCCGAGCCCGAGGAGCTGACCTGGGGACCGGAGGCGGACCCCGCCGCCGAAGAGGTCATCGGCCTGCAACAGGAAACCACCAAGCTGAGCGCCGCCCTGGCCGGCTTGCCGACAAAGCAGAGGGATTTGATCGAAAAGGCTTACTTCGGGGAGCTCTCGCACAGCGAGATCGCCGCGGAAACCGGCCTGCCACTTGGCACGATCAAGTCCCGAATCAGACTGGCGCTGGACCGCCTGCGCCACGCGATGAGGTAGAGATGACGACCCCGAAGACGAAGATCACGCACCACATCCCGCCAGCTTTGCTGATGGCGTACTCCGCCGGCACCCTGCCGGAGGCGTTCTCGCTGGTGGTGGCGACGCACATTTCGATCTGCGACAGATGCCGTGCAGAGCTGGCCACTTACGACACCGTCGGAGGTGCGCTGTTGGACACACTGCCGTGCGCAGTGGACGCTCCCGATTTCGCGGCCACGCTGTCACGCATCGCTGACACGCCCACGATGCCCATGCAGGTTGCAAGCGCACCGGTTGCGGATGCCGTTTTGCCAGCCCCTCTGACGCGGTATGTGGGCGGCGGGATCGACGCCGTAGCGTGGAAGTCCATCGGCGGCGGTGTGCGTCAGGCGATCCTCGACACGGACAAGGACGCGTCTGCGCGTCTGCTCTACATCCCCGCCGGCATGGCCGTCCCGGATCACGGGCACCGCGGCACCGAGCTGACGCTTGTGCTGCAAGGGGCGTTCTCGGACGAGGACGGCACCTTTGCGCGCGGAGACATAGAAGTCGCGGACGAAGGCGTCGATCACACGCCCGTTGCAGCGCCGGGTTTGGACTGCATCTGCCTTGCAGCCACCGACGCACCGCTCAAGTTCTCCGGCCTGCTGCCGCGGCTCGCACAGCCCTTCCTGCGGATCTGACGTTCAGCTGCGCCCGAAGAGGCGCTCTACGTCCGACAGCTTGAGCTCCACATACGTCGGGCGTCCATGGTTGCATTGGCCCGAGTGCGGCGTCGCCTCCATCTCGCGCAAAAGCGCGTTCATCTCGTCGACCCGCATCTGGCGCCCCGCCCGCACCGACCCGTGGCACGCCATCCGGCTGAAGATCGCGTCGATCCTGACCTGCAAAAGCGCGCTGTCGCCCTCCGCATCAAGCTCGTCGAGAATATCGCGCACCAGCGCACCTGCATCGACCGGCCCGAGTGCCGCAGGCGTCTCACGCACGACCACAGCCGCTCCGCCAAACGCCTCCAGCACCAGCCCGAGCCGGGCGAGCGCCTCGGCGTGGTTCAGCAGCCGCGCCCGCGCTTCGGGCTCCAACTCCACCACGTCCGGGATCAGCACCGCCTGCGAGGCCACCCCGTGCTCGGCCATCTGCCGTTTCAGGCGCTCGTAGATCAGTCGCTCGTGCGCCGCGTGCTGATCGACGAGGATCATCCCATCCTTTGTCTGCGAGACGATGTAGCAGGCATGCACCTGCCCCCGCGCCACACCCAGCGGGTAGTGCTCTTGCGGCGCGGTGTCCTCCACCACGGGCTCCGCCCGCGCTGACGGGGCAAACCCGGGCGTGTCCTGCCGCGGCGGCGTCGGCATCACATGCCGAGCCGCGAGGTCCATCTGGTAGATATGCGGCGCGACCGGCTCGGGACGCACGGCGCCAAGGGTGGCCTGCCCGATGGTCGTCGCGCTCCTGTGGCCATGCTCGGCAAGCGCGTGCCGCACGCCGCTCACGATCAACCCGCGGGCAACGCCCGGATCGCGAAACCGCACCTCGGACTTGGCCGGGTGCACGTTCACGTCCACCAGCTCGGGCGGGCACTCAACGAACAACGCCGCCGCAGCGTGCCGGTCTCGCGGCAGCAGGTCGTGATACGCCGCCCTGAGCGCCCCGAGCAGCATCCGGTCCCTGACCGGGCGCCCGTTCACGAACAGGAACTGCGACACCGCCGCCCCGCGCGAATAGGTCGGCAGCGCCGCGAACCCTGTCAGGTGCAGCGCCTCGCGCGTCGCATCGAGCGGCACGGCATTCTCGACAAAGTCCCGCCCCAGCACGCCGCGCAGCCGGCCCTGCAGCGCGCCAAAAAGATCGCCGCTGCCCGCATCCGCCCGGAAGACCTGCCGGGCCTTGCCATCGCTCCGGTCGGTCAGGGTAAAGGCGACAAACGGCTCCGCCATCGCCAGCCGTTTGACCACGTCCGTGACTGCCTGCATCTCGGCGCGCTCTGACCGCATGAACTTGAGCCGCGCAGGCGTCGCGTAAAAGAGGTCGCGCAGCTCGATTACCGTGCCCTGGCGCAGGGCGGCGGGTTTCACCGGGCCAAGCTTTCCACCCTCCACATGCAGAGCGTGCGCCTCGTAGCCCGGCGCGCGCGACGTGAGCTTCAGCCGCCCCACCGCACCAAGCGAGGGCAGCGCTTCACCCCGAAACCCGAAACTGCGGATGTCGAGCAGGTCCGTGCCGTCGATCTTGGAGGTTGCGTGCCGCGACAGCGCCAGCGGCAACTCCTCGCGGGTCATGCCGCAGCCGTCGTCGGTCACGCGGATAAGCTGCGTGCCGCCCGCCGCCACATCGACCTCGATCCGGGTCGCGCCGGCGTCGAGCGCGTTCTCCACCAGCTCCTTGACCGCCGAGGCCGGCCGCTCGACCACCTCGCCCGCCGCGATGCGGTTGATCGCGGTTTCATCCAGCTGCCGGATCACCGGCCTTGTGGATATGTTGCGGCTGAGCTGGTTCATGCCACGAGATGTAGCAGGCGCGCAGCGATTCCGAAAGGCCGTTCACCACTTGTTAACCAGCGCGCCCTCCCGCGCATCCGCCGCAAACAAAAAACCCGGGCACTTGCGTGCCCGGGCAGGTGGTCTCACCAAAGGTGTCTGTGCCTTAACGATCAGCCCTTGGAGAATTCCGGGTAGGCTTCCATGCCGAGCTCGGTGGTGTCGAGACCGGTGATCTCGTCTTCTTCCGAGACGCGGATGCCCATGGTTGCCTTGAGGATGAACCAGACGATCAGCGACAGCACGAAGGTGGCGCCGATGATCGACACGATGCCGAGGAGCTGCGCGCCGATGGTCGCATCACCGTCGTAGCTGCCGGTCAGGACAACCGCGATGGTACCCCAGATGCCGGCAAAGCCGTGGACCGGGATCGCGCCAACGACGTCGTCGATCTTCATCTTGTCGAGCAGCGGCACGGTCACCACCACGATCAGGCCGCCGATCGCACCGATGAGCAGCGCAAGGCCCAGCGTCGGCGCCAGCGGCTCTGCGGTGATCGACACGAGGCCGGCCAGCGCGCCGTTCAGCACCATCGTCAGGTCGACCTTCTTGTAGAGGACCTGAGTCAGGATAAGTGCGGCAACGGCACCAGCAGCGGCTGCCATGTTGGTGTTAGCAAAGATACGGCTGACGTCTGCGATGTCACCGACCGAGCCCATGGCAAGCTGCGAGCCACCGTTAAAGCCGAACCAGCCGAGCCACAGGATGAACATGCCGAGGGTGGCCAGCGGCAGGTTCGAGCCGGGCATCGGCACGACGCGGCCGTCCTTGTACTTGCCGATCCGGGGACCCAGCACGATGGCACCGGCGAGCGCGGCTGCCGCGCCACAAGCGTGCACGATGGTCGAGCCTGCAAAGTCGTTGAACGGGTTGTCGCCCGACATCAGCCAGCCACCACCCCAGGTCCAGGACGCGGTCAGCGGGTAGATCAGGCCGGTCAGGACAGCCGAGAAGATCAGGAACGGCCACAGCTTGATGCGCTCTGCCAGGGCACCCGACACGATGGATGCAGTCGCAGCACAAAACATCAGCTGGAAGATGTAGTCCGAACCGGTCGAGGCGTAGGACGAGTCGTCCGCATTTGCCAGATCAACACCCACCGCTTCCATCACACCGACGGACGGGAAGAGACCCGAGAAGTAGCCCTCGATGGCCCAGTCGCCGAGCGGGTACATCAGGTTGTAGCCGACGAGCCAGTACATGATCGCCGCAATCGAAAAGAGCGCGACGTTCTTGGTCATCTGCGTCGTTGCGTTCTTGGAGCGCACGAGGCCACCTTCGAGCATAGCAAAACCGGCCGCCATGAAGAACACCAGAAAGCCGCCGATCAGGAACAGCAGCGAGTTCATGATCCAGACAAATTCGTCTGCGGCCACAGTCGCGGGTGCATCCTGCGCCAGTGCCAGGCCCGGCAGCGCGATCAGTGCGGCGCCCAGAACCAGAGAGTTACGTAGTTTCATGTAGGTTATCCCTTTTCCCCAAGCGCGCGTTTACAGCGCTTCCTCGTTGGTCTCGCCGGTCCGCACGCGCACCGCCTGCGCGAGGTCCAGCACAAAGATCTTGCCGTCGCCGATCTTGCCGGTCTGGGCCGTCTTTGTGACGGTCTCGACCACCTGGTCCGCCATGGCGTCCGACACGGCGATCTCCAGTTTGACTTTCGGTACGAAATTCACGGCGTATTCCGCGCCGCGATAGATCTCGGTGTGGCCAGATTGCGAGCCAAAGCCCTTGATCTCGGTCACCATCATGCCGCGCACGCCAATCTCTGTGAGGGCCTCGCGCACCTCTTCGAGCTTGAACGGCTTGATCGTTGCAATGATCAGTTTCACCACTATCCCCTTTCTCCGGGCAGACTTTTGCCTGCGACTGGCTGCACCAAAGTCGGCGATGGGTTGCAAAAGGAAGGGACTTGCCAAGAGAATCGGCTGACTCGCAAAGCGGACTGCACAAAATTTAGCCTGTCTGAAATTTTTGCATTATTTTTGATCACATCGGAATCACACAAGTGCCGAGAGCCGCTGCGCCGCCCCTCTACAAACCGGGCAAAGCGGCGTATACATGCGGCAAAGCACAAGGTCGGGCAGGACCATCAGATGAGCACAGACAAGCGGCGCGGCGGGCGTCTGGTGGCGGACAAGCGCTATGGCGCCGGAACCAGTGCCGCCAAACCAGCCAAGCGCAAGAGCACGGCCAAGCCGAAACGCAAGGCACGCGCCAAAGCCGTGCGGCGCGGACCGCTCGGCTGGGCGGCGTTTGCGGTGGCCTGGCTCTTTCGGCTCACCTTCCGCCTGACACTGGCGGGCGCTGCCATCGTGGCCCTGCTGATCGGCGCGGGCGTCTTTTACTATTACAGCTCGCTGCCCGCCTATGAGGACTTGCTGGACGGACGCGCGCGTGGGTCGGTCACGCTGCTTGACCAGAACGGGCGGACCTTTGCCTGGCGGGGTGACCAGTTCGGCGGCGCCATCGGGGTCGGGGAGATGTCCCCCCACCTGCGCAACGCGGTCATCGCCACCGAAGACAAACGGTTCTACCGCCACATCGGCGTCAGCCCGCGCGGCGTCGCCTCCGCCATCCGCATCAACCTGCGCGAAGGGCGTGGACCCCTGTCAGGCCACGGCGGCTCGACAATCACGCAACAGGTGGCCAAGCTTGTCTGCCTCGGCCAGCCCTACGATCCGGCCATCTGGGAGACCGAACGCGCCTACGAGCGCGAGTGCCGGCAGGGCACGCTCTGGCGCAAGGTCAAGGAGGCGACCTACGCGCTTGCACTCGAGGCCAAGTTCTCCAAGGACGAGATCCTCACGATCTACATGAATCGCGCCTTTCTCGGCGCCGGCGCGCGCGGGTTCGAGGCCGCCTCCAAACGCTACTTCGGCAAGTCCGCGCAGCTGGTGAACGCGCCCGAGGCCGCGATGCTCGCGGGTCTGCTGGTTGCACCGACACGATTTGCGCCGACCAACGATCTCGAGCGATCGCGGCGCCGGGCCAACCTGATCCTCGGGTTGATGGAGGACCAGGGCTACCTCACCGCCGAGCAAGCCAACGTCGCCCGCGCCAACCCCGCCGTGCTCAGCCAGGCGGCAGAGGCGCGCTCGGGCAGCTACTTTGCCGACTGGGTGATGTCGTCCGGGCCCGAATTCTTTACCCGCAACACCACCGACGACGTCTTTATCCAGACGACCCTCGACCCCGCCATCCAGCGTGCCGCCGAAGAGGCGTTGACCTACGTGTTCGAAGAGAAAGTCCGCGCAGGGTCCAAGGCGCAGGCCGCCATCGTCGTGATGAGCGCCGACGGCGCCGTGCGCGCGATGGTCGGCGGGCGCAAAACGCAGGTCGCCGGCGCCTTCAACCGGGCCACGCAGGCCAATCGCCAGACCGGCTCGTCCTTCAAACCGTTCATCTACGCGCTCGCGATGGAGGACGGCTACCAGCCGAACGATTTTGTCCGGGACGAGCCGATGACGCTCAACATCCCCGGCGCAGGGGCCTGGTCCCCCAAGAACTACGACAACCAGTTCCACGGGCGCGTGACCCTTACCGAGGCGCTCGCGCAAAGCTACAACATCCCCGCCGTCCGCATCTCCGAAGGGCTGGGCGCCGACCGCGTCCGCGACATCGCCCGCGCCTTTGGCATCACCGGCGATCTGGTGCCAACACCCTCCGTCGCGCTTGGGGCCTCAGAGTCGACCCTGCTCGAGATGACCGGCGCCTACGCGGGGATCCTCAACGGCGGACGCTCGGTCAGCCCTTACGGCCTCGTCGACCTCCGCCTGCAGGGCGAGGACACACCCCTGATGGGCGCCTCCGGCGGCTATGGCCCGCGCGTCATCAGCGAGGAAGCCGCGCGCAAGCTTACGTGGATGATGCACGAGGTCGTGCAGTCCGGCACCGGCACCCGCGCCCGCCTCGACGGGCGGCAAGCCGCCGGCAAGACAGGCACGACCCAGGCCGCCCGCGACGCTTGGTTCATCGGGTTCACCGCCGACTACGTCGCCGGCGTCTGGATGGGATACGACGACAACACGCCTCTGACGGGTGTCACCGGGGGCGGCCTGCCAACTGAAATCTGGCGCGAGACGATGACCCGCGTGCACGCCGGCCTGCCACCGCGCCCACTCTCGATGCAAGGCCCGCCGCGTCCGGCTGCGCCTGCTCCAGAGCCGGCCCCGTCCCGGCAAGAACAGGTCCAAAAGGAAACCGTGCTGCAACAAGTCCTCAAAGAGCTGCTGGGCCAGAACTAGAGAGCTGCACTGAGGGGGAATACACGGAGTGATTTCCCCTCAGGCCCACGAAAATCGAATATCATCAAAGCTTTGGGCGGCACAGCAACACGTATCTTATTGCGAACGACTTGCAACTGACTGCGATTTCCCCCACATGTGCGCCACACGCACCAAAGGAGGCCATTCGATGAAACTGGTCACATCCGCTTGTCTTGCCGCAGCCCTCGCGCTGGCGGTCCTGCCCGTCGCCGCGCAAGAGGTCACGCTGCGCTTCCAGCACTTCGTGTCGCCCAACTCGGCAAACCCCAAGCACTTCATCGCGCCCTGGGCAGACAGCGTCGAAGCCGCCTCCGAGGGCCGAATCAAGGTCGAGATCTACCCCTTCATGCAGCTTGGCGGGTCAGCAGCCTCGCAATACGACCTGATCCGCGACGGCGTGATCGACGGCGGCTGGGTGATCCCGGGCTACCAACCCGGCCGCTTCCCCGAAGCCGAAGCGCTCGAGCTGCCCTTCATGGTGACCAAATCCGCCGAAGAGGCGTCCAAGGCCGCCTGGGAGTTCACGCAAAAGCACCTCGCCGATGACTTTGCGGACGTGCACCTGATCGCCGCGCACATGCACGGGCCGGGCCTCGTGCACAAGAAAGGCGCGGCCATCGACAAGGTCGAGGACTTTGCCGGCCTTAACCTGCGCGGACCGTCCCGGCCTGCCACCCTGCTCCTCGAAAAGCTCGGCGCCAACCCCATCGGCATGCCGGTCCCCGCCTTCCCCGAAGCGCTCTCGCGCGGGGTCGTCGATGGCGGCGTGATCACCTGGGAAATGTCGCCCTCGCTCAAGCTCGACGAGCTCACCGACAGCCACACCGACGTGGCCGGCGACCGCTCGCTCTACAACCTCTACTTCATCTGGGCGATGAACAAGGACCGCTACGCTGCCTTGCCGGACGACCTCAAGGCCGTCATCGACGCGCACTCCGGCTTCGACGCCTCCGCCTGGGCTGGCCGCGCCCACGACACCGGCGACGCCGAAGGGCTGGCCGCCATGACCGCCTCCGGCAATGAAATCGCAACGATGTCGGAGGCTGAGACCAACCGGATCAAGGCCCTCGGCGCAGCCGTCACCGCCGACTGGATCGCCGAGAAATCCGCCAAGGGCCTGCCTGCAGCGGCGCTGGTCGAAGACGTCCGCGCAATGGTCGCCAAACACGCGACCAGCGCGCTTGGCACGAACTGACGCTCTCAAAGCGAGGGGGCCAGCCCCCTCGACCCCCGAGGTATTTCCGAACCAGAGAAAATGCGGACCCGGTCCAGACCTTCTCTGGTTTTCAAATACCTTGGTGGGCCGTTCATTTGGCGCCATTGGTTCAAGCCCGATGGACGGCGGGCTGAGCCCCCATGTTCTGTCCTTTATCCCTTGCTGGGACGCAGGAAGCTAAAGACTGTACCGCTATAACTGCGGCTCTCGACTAAAGTGAACCCATCCGGTGGCGACATCTCAGAGGCTTCCTCCCAGACAACCAGGCTTTCAGGTGCGAGCCACCCGGCACGTCTGGCGGACGCGAGGGCTGCCCCTCCGAAACCTCGACCGTAGGGAGGGTCGAGGAACACCAGCGAGGCCGGGCGCGGGGCAGGAGTAAGGCGGGTGGCGTCGCGCGGGATGAGCTTGGCGCGCGAGTGCAGATCGAGCGCGGACAGGTTCTCGCGGATCAACCCCTGACCCACCCGCCCTGCCTCGACGAAGGTGGCGAAGGCGGCGCCGCGGCTGAGCGCCTCGATCCCGAGCGCGCCGGTTCCTGCAAAGAGATCGAGCACCTGCGCGCCTTCGATGACATCCCCGTAGCGACCGCCTTCGAGTACGTTGAAGAGCGCCTCGCGCAAGCGGTCCGACGTGGGGCGGAGCGCGTTTCGCGCGTCGCCCTTGCCAACCGAAGCGAGGCGCCGCCCGCCAAGAGACCCACCGATGACCCTCACGCGCGCAGGAGCGCCTTCATGTCGGTATCGGCATCTGCGATCACCTTCGGCGCAGGAGACCGGCCGCTCTCGATCAGGCGTTTGCCGATCATGTAGTTCCGCGGATCGTTCATCGCATCGACGGCCAACAGCGTCAGGCCTTGGTAGTACCAAAAGCTCACCGCGCTGCCGTCCCCTGCCCGTGTGACGATCCGATCGTACCCGCTGTTCAGACCCGCGATCTGCAGCTTGGTGTCGTACTGGTCAGACCAGAACCACGGTTTGGGGACATAGTCGACCACCCCCCCCATCATGTTCTGCGCCACGACCTCCGCCTGGTCGATGGCGTTCTGCACCGACTCGAGCCGGATGCGCTGCCCGCAATAGGGCAGCGATGCGCAGTCACCCGCCGCCCAGATATGCGGATCAGACGTGCGCCCGTTCAGGTCCACCGCGATGCCATTGTCGATGGTCAGCCCCGCCGCGGTAGCGAGCTCTGCCTCGGGCTGGATACCGACACCGACGATCACAAAATCGACGTCCAGCTCCGAGCCGTCCGTCAGCGCGGCTCCGGTCACACGCGCATCACCGATCAACCGTGAGAGCCCGACACCCTCGCGAATATCGACGCCGTGCGCGGTGTGCAGCGCGCGGAAGTAATCGGACGTCTCCGGCGCCGCCACCCGCCCCAGGATGCGCTCGGCCATCTCGACGAGGGTCACCGAGACACCGCGCTTGGCACAGACCGCCGCCGCCTCGAGGCCGATGTACCCGCCGCCCACGATCAGCGCGCGCGCCCCTTCCCGCACGTGCGGCTCCAGCGCGTCTACATCGCCCAGGCCGCGCACGGTGAAGACGCCTGGCAGGTCCCCCCCGATTGCGGCAGGCAAGCGACGCGGCGTCGACCCAGTCGTCAACGCGAGTTGGTCATAGGCCAGCACCTCGCCGCCTACGCTGACCGTCCTGGCCTCGCGGTCGATGGCGGTCACGCGGGACCCAAGCCGCAGGTCGATGCCTTGCTCGGCGTAGAAACTTTCCGGCCGCAGGAACAGCCGCTCCAGCGCCATCTCGCCCAAAAGGTAGGCCTTGGACAACGGCGGGCGCTGGTAGGGCGGCACATCCTCGGCGCAGATCAGCGTGATCTGACCGTCGAACCCGTCCTTGCGCAGGCGCGCGACCAGCGACGCACCCGCCTGTCCGCCTCCAATGCAAATGAAATGCGCCATCGCCCACCTGTTGGTTCTCGCCTCGTGCGGGGATATATCACCCGGTAACACGATCCAAGCATCAGGAAGGACGACACCATGATTGCAACAGGCGACATGCTCCCCGAGGCCACCTTTACCCGGATGGGCGCGGAGGGCCCCGAGGAGGTCACGCTCTCGAGCCTCACCAAAGGCCGCAAGGTGGTGATCTTTGCCGTGCCGGGCGCGTTTACACCCACCTGCCACTCGGCGCACGTGCCTTCGTTCATCCGCACCAAGGACGGGTTCGACAGCAAAGGCGTGGACGAGATCATCTGCGTCTCGGTCAACGACCCCTTCGTGATGAAGGAATGGGGAGGCGCGACCGGCGCGACCGAGGCGGGAATCACCATGCTCGCGGACGCAGGCTCGGCCTTTACCACAGAGATCGGCATGAATTTCGACGCGCCCCCGGTGGGCCTGATCGCCCGGTCCAAGCGCTACGCGATGATGGCAGAGGACGGCAAAGTCACGCACCTGCAAGTCGAAGAGAACCCGGGCGCGTGTGAAGTCTCTGCCGGTGAGGCGTTGCTCGCGGCGATCTGAGCGCGAGGCGTAGGATGGGTGGTTCCACCCATCCTTGCCGCGCTATGCTGCTTTGACGAGCGTGCGCGTCGGGAACGGGATGTCGATCCCACCGGCGTCCAGCGCCTCTTTCACCGCGCGCTTCATGTCGGCCTGATAGGCAAAATACTGGTCGCTGGCCACCCAGACCCGGACGAGGAAGTCGACCGACGAGGCGTTGAGGTTGTTGACCTGGATGAACGGCTCCGGCTCGGGGCGCGAGCGCGCGTCGGCCATGATCGTCTCGCGGATGATCCGCTCTGCATCCGCGAGGTTCGCGCCATACCCGACGCCAAAGGTCCACTCGGCCTGGCGGGTGTCGTAGCCTGAATAATTCTTGATCGTGTTGCCCCAGACCTCGCTGTTGGGGATGACGATCTGCACGTTCCCGATGGAGGCGAGCTCGGTGAAGTTGAGCGTGATCGACTGCACCGTCCCCATCTGATCGTTGACCTCGACAAAGTCGCCCTGCCGGATCGGGCGAAAGAGGATCAGCATCACCCCCGCCGCCACGTTCGACAGAGTGCCTTGCAGCGCCAGACCCACGGCCAGGCCCGCGGCACCGATGACGGCCACCACCGACGTCGTCTGCACCCCGAACGTGTTGAGCACGAAGAGGAACGCAAACCCGATGATGACGTAGCGCAGGATGTTGGCAAAGAAGTCGAAGAGAGTGTTGTCGAGATGCGGCTGGCCCTTGGCGACCTTCTTGATCCGCCGGGACACCCAGCCAGCGACGATGAACCCGATGACGAGGATCACGATGGCCGCGAGGACCGAGCCAAGGACCTGCGCGAGGAACTCAATTGACAAAAGATCCTGAACAGTCTGCCCGTCCCAGATTTCCGTGTTCAAAACCGTTTCGATCATCGTGCGGCCTCTTCCATCTTCTGTGCCAGTGTGATGTCGAGACGTGTCAGACCGCCGGCGTCATGCGTCACCAGCACCACGTCCACCGAGTTATAGACGTTGGACCATTCGGGGTGGTGATCCAGCTTTTCGGCGCCGAGCGCGACCTGGCTCATCCAGCCCCAGGCTTGCGTGAACGACTTGAACCGGAACGTCTTGGCAATCGCGTCGCGCTCTGCGTCATGGGTCCAGCCATGCTCGGCCGCCCAGGACAGTGCCTCCGTCCGATTGCTACCGTCCAGCTTGCTCATTCGCGCTCCTCCACCTCGACGGCCTTGAACGGGCCATAGCTTGCCATGTCCGCGTTCTCTTCTGCGACGGCGCGGCGCTCCGCCTCCAGATACTGCGCCACCGCGTCCCGGAACCCGCCATCGGCGATCCAGTGCAGCGACTGCGTCTCGACGGGCATATAACCGCGCGCCAGCTTGTGGGTTCCCTGCGCGCCCGCCTCCACCCGGCCAAGGCCATGGGTGATCGCAAAGTCGATGGCCTGGTAGTAACACGCCTCGAAATGCAGGCAGGGGTGATCTTCGAGACAGCCCCAATAGCGCCCGTAAAGCACGTCGCGCCCAATAAAGTTGAGCGCCCCTGCGATGGGCGTGCCGCCCCGGCTGGCGAGGATCAGCGCGATGTCGTCCCGCATCGTCTCCTGCACATGATCGAAGAACGCGCGCGTCAGATAGGGTTGCCCCCACTTTCGCGCGCCGGTGTCGGTGTAGAACTGCCAGAAGGCGTCCCAGTGCTCGGGGCGCACCGCATCGCCGGTCAGCACCTCGATCTCGCCACCGAAATCCTGCGCCACGCGCCGCTCCTTGCGGATCGTCTTGCGCTTGCGTGAGCTGAGGGCGGCGAGAAAATCGTCGAAGGTCGCGTAGCCATCGTTCTGCCAGTGAAACTGCTGGCTGAACCGGCGGAGTAGACCCATCTTCTCCCCCGCGACGGCCTCGGCCTCGGTGCAGAACGTGATGTGGAGCGAGGACACCTCCGCCTCTGCCGCCACGTGCACCGCGCCTTGCACCAATGCCGCGAGACCAACCGCCTCAAAGCCCGGCTTGACGAGGAACCTGCGCCCTGTCGCGGGGGTAAATGGCACCGCCAGCTGCAGCTTGGGGTAATACTGCCCGCCCGCGCGTTCGTAGGCGTGCGACCAGGAGTGGTCAAAGATGTACTCCCCCATCGAGTGCGACTTGGCATACATCGGTGCGACGCCGATGACCTCGTCCTCCATCCGCGCGACCAGATGCCGGGGCTGCCAACCCGTGCCGGTGCCGACCGAGCCCGACGTCTCGAGCGCGCGCAGGAAACGATACGTGGTGAACGGATCGTCCGGCCGCCCGCCCTCTGCCGCTTCGGGACAGGCACAGGCATCCCAGACCTCGTGCGCAATGGCGTCGAGGCTGGTCAGGACTTCGATGGAGATGGCGGTTTCGGTCACGGGTCAGAACATGGTCCCGGTGCCGCCCGCTTCAAGCAAGATACCCTTCGAAGGTGACTTGATCCGCGACCTGCCGCGCCTCCGCCTCGACTGCGGCGCTGCGCACCGTCCAACATAAGATGTGCCGCCCGGCGGCTTTTTGCGCGGTGACCTGCGGGGTCGAGAGGTCCCTCACGTCGTGGCTGATGAACGCGCAGGCGAGCCGATCCAGGTCAGGCAGCCCCCGCAGCTCGGCCCGGCGCACCTCCGGCACCAGCGGCCAGTCCTCTGCCGTCCACCCGCACGTCACGAGCCCGCGCGGCACATCCGGCATCAGGTCCTGGAGCGCGGCAACGGAATGCGGGTTGAACGACATCACTGCGAGAGGACCCGCGTAGCCTGCAAGCGCCTCCGCCGCCGCCGCTTCGAGCGCGCCGACGTTCGGACCCATCGCGCCGTCCTGATCCTTGATCTCGACAAAGAGCGGCACCTGCCCGTCCACAAGCGCAAGCACCTCCGCCAGCGTCGGGATGCCTTCATCAGCGCCCAGAAGGGTACGCGTCTGCAAGTCAGCCGCTGACAACGTACCAATCGCGCCCGGCGTTCCGGTCAGGCGCGCCATATCGTAGTCGTGAAACACCATCGCCACGCCATCGAACGACGGCTGAAGGTCGATCTCGACCCCGTAGCCGTTTTCAATGGCCGCCTTGATCGCGGCGCGCGAGTTCTCGGGGCGCCCCGCGGCAAGGTCATGCAAGCCGCGATGCGCCACCGGGCGCGCAAAAAGCGCGTCAGTCGATTTCAAAGATACCCTCGATCTCGACCGCGACGCCAAGCGGCAGAGCTCCCGCGGAGACCGCAGAGCGCGCATGACGGCCCGCGTCGCCGAGCACGGCGACCATGAGGTCCGAGCAGCCGTTGATGACTGTCGGCTGGCCTTCGAAGTCGGGCGTGGAGTTCACGAACCCGGTGAGTTTCACGACCCGCTTGAACCGGCTCCAGTCCCCGCCAATCGCCGCGCCGACCTGCGCCAACAGGTTGAGCCCGCAGCGCTCCGCAGCCGCCGCGCCTTCTTCGGGCGTGAGGGTGTCACCGACCTTACCCACGATCTTGGACCCGTCGGCGGCGAGGGAGATTTGCCCCGACACGTAGAGCGTCGAGCCGGTCTGCACGAACGGGATGTAGTTGGCGGCGGGGGCGGAGGCGCTTGGCAGCTCCAGCCCCATTTCGGCCAGTTTGGCGGTGACGTCGACCATGTGAGAATCTCCCCTTGGATTGCGCGGTCACGCTATGACGGTGATGCGGAAGAGGGAAGGGTCGAGCGGATGGGCTTTGAGCCTCGTCACGAAGAACATAAATTCACGCGCCGTCCCGCGGGGTGGCGCAATCGCGCCGCCCCAGGGGGGCGGGTCGGCGCGGCCTGACGGTTCCCGTCAGGCGGGCGCTTTGGATTGGGCGAAAAAGCAAAGGTCGAAAGCTGTGCGCTTACGACACCATTACAACCCTAACTCTCCCGGAACGCCCGCGAGAAGTAATCCGCCATCGGTTTGACCAGATACGCCAGCGGCGTGCGGTCGTCGGTGCGGATGAACGCCTCCACCGGCATGCCGGGGATCAGGGTCGAGCCTTCGGGCAGGCGCGCCTGCTCTTCCTCGTTGAGCACGATTTCGGCACGGTAGTACGACGCGCCCGTGCCTTCGTCCTGAAACGCGTCCGCCGAGATCTGCGTCACCCGGCCAAAGAGTTCGGGCGTCAGGCGCTGGTCGAGCGCGGAGAAGCGCAGCGACACCGTCTGCTCCATGAAAAGCTGGTCGATGTGGATCGTCTCCACCTGCGCGGCGATCACCAGCGGCCGGTCCTGTGGCACGATGAAAAGCACGGGCTCGGCGGCACGCACCACCGCGCGGCGGGCAAAGACCTGCATGCCGTAGACCACGCCCGACACAGGCGCGGTGATGTCGAGCCGGCTCAGCTGGCCCTGCAGCGACCGGCGCTGCTCGGCCAACTCGCGTTCGCGGAACTGCAGGTCGCGCAGCTGGGTGATGGCATCCTCGCGGCGGCGCTCGCCGAGCTTGAGGATCTCCAACTCGATCTCGGTGACACGGCCTTCGGCCTGCGCCTTTTGCGCAATCATCTCACCCACGGTGCCGGCCAGCCGGGCCTGCTCACGCTGCAAGGACAGCACGCGGCTGGCTTGCGCAAGGCCCCGGTCCAGCAGCGTCTGCTGGTCGGTCAGCTCGCGTTCGATCAGCGCCAGCTGGGAGGTCAGCGCCTCTTGCTGTGCCTCGATGCCGCGGATCTGGTCAGAAGTCTGGTCCCGGCGCTTGCCAAGCTGTTCGATCTCGCGCGCGAGCGAGGCGCGGCGGGCGTTGAAGAGGTTTTCCTGCCCGTCCATCAACTCTGCCACTTCCGGGTTGGTGGCGGCCTCTGTGGTGACGGTCTCGGAAAAGGTGATCTCCGCCTCCTCGTCGCGCTCCGCCACAAAGCGGGCACGGCGGGCGACCAGTTCAAAGTACTGCCCCTCGATGATTGCCAGTTGCGATTTCAGAAGCGTCGGATCGAGCCGGATCAGCACGTCGCCGGCCTCGACCGCCGTGCCCTCGCTCACCAGGATGTCCTCGACCACACCGCCGTCGGGGTGCTGCACCACTTGGCGGTTCTGATCGACCTCGATCTGGCCCGAGGCGATGATCGCACCCGAGATGTTCGCCGTCGCGCCCCAGTAGCCGAAGCCGCCCAGAAGGATCACGAGGGAGACGAGGCCGAGGATCATCGGCCCCTTCATCGAGAATTGTGGTTTGCCGTTCATCGCACACCTCCGGCGCCCTGCCGCTGACGGATTTCCTCGTGGTTGCGCACCACGTTCTTGAGCACTTCGTCCTTGGGACCAAAGGCCGTGCGCGCGCCGCCGTCGAGCATCAGGAGCATGTCGCATTCCTGAATGGCCGAAGGACGGTGCGCCATGATGATCGCCGCGCGTCCGCGCTCGCGCATCGAGCGGATGGCGCGGTTGAGCGCGTTGCTCCCCTCGTTGTCGAGGTTCGAGTTCGGCTCGTCGAGCACCAGCACCACCGGGTCACCGTAAAGCGCTCGCGCCAGGCCGATCCGCTGGATCTGGCCGCCGGAGAGGCGCCCGCCCGCCGCGCTGACGCGCGTGTCATAGCCGTCCGGCAGCTTGAGGATCATCTCGTGCGCGTCCGCCTTGCGGGCCGCCGCAACGATCTGCTCGGGGTCCGGGTTCGACGAGAGCTTGGCGATGTTGTCGGCGATCGTACCGTCAAAAAGCTGCACCCGCTGCGGTAGGTAGCCGATGTAATTGCCCACCGCGCCCGAGGGATACTGGTCGAGCGCCGCGTTATCGAGGCGGATCTTGCCACCCGCGGGACGCCAGACACCCGTGATGGCGCGCGCCAGCGTCGACTTGCCCGCACCCGAGGGCCCGATCACGCCGAGCGCCTGGCCTGGCTTCAGCGAGAACGACACCATGCGCAGGCTGGCCTGGCTTTCGCCCGGCGGGATCACGGTGATCTGCTGCACGTCGAGCTTGGCTTCGGGGGCCGGCAGTTCGGTCTTGGGTGTCTCTGGCGGCACATCCGAGAGCAGCTCGGAGAGCGAGTCCCAGCCCTTGCGCGCGCGCTGCACCAGCGCCCACTGGCCGATGGCCATCTCGATCGGGGCGAGCGCCCGGCCCATCAGGATCGAGCCTGCGATCATTGCACCCGGCGTCAACTGGTTCTGCAGCACCAGATAGGCACCCAGACCCAGCATCGCAGATTGGAGGAAGAGGCGGAACGTCTTGGTCGTCGTGGTAAACGTGCCAAGCAGGTCCGACGATTTCAGCTGCTCGTCGAGCGAGCGGTTGCGGGCGACCGACCAACGCTGGAACGCCGCCTCGCGCATACCCATCGCCTGCACCATCTCGGCCTCCTGGCGGATCTGGTCGCCCAGCGCCTCGGACTGGTAGCTGGCGCCCGCGGCGTTGGCCTGCGGCTTGCGCGTCATGATCTGGTTGACCACCGTCACCAGGATCAGCACCGCGCCCCCCACGACGGCCAGCATGCCGAGCCAAGGGTGAAAGAGCGCAATCGCAATCAAGAAGAAAGGCGTCCAGGGAATGTCGAACAGCGCCATCAGGACGGGCGAGCTGAGGAGGCGCTGCACGGACTCGAGATCCTTGAGACCCGTGGCGCCCGTGTTGTCCTGCACCACCGCCGAACGGCGCACCACGGCGTCGAACACCCGCGTGTCGAGCCTCGCCTGGAACCGCGCGCCCACGCGCCCCATGATCCGGCCCCGCACGTAGTCCAGAAGGCCCATCATCCCGTAGAGAAAGAGCACAAGCACCGACAGCGCCACCAGCGTCGCCTCGGAGCGCGACCCCAACACCCGGTCATAGACCTGGAGCATGTACATCGGCCCGGTCAGCATCAGCATGTTGACGAAAAAGGAGAAAATTCCAACGAACCAGTAATACTTCCGACTCTCACGCCGGGCGGCCCGCAACTCGTCGCGGCCGGCTTCGATGTTCTTGCGTGTCATGCGCGTTTTTCCGCCGTCTTGCCCCAAGATATCGTGTCGCCCCCACGGCGAAACCTTGCCAAAACCGGACCAGGTCGCCTATGCGCCACGCATGTGATGTGGACGTTAGAGCCAGGTCTGGGCAAAGTGTGGATAAATCCTAGACCATATTAAGTTACAAATTGAGCAGCAGCCCACCGAAAGTCTCTACGATTGTCTGAAATGCCACGTATCCTCCGTTTTGTCGTCGTCTTCGCCCTCGTCGGGCTAGTGGCGGCCTGCGGCACGCCGGATCCGTCCAACACTGTCGACGGTGTCTATGACCCCTATGAGGAGGCCAACCGCAAACGCCACGCGTTCAACACGCGGGTGGATGCAAACATCGTGCGCCCGGTGTCGCGCCGGTTTGCCTCGGACGGCACGGGCGATCCCACCGCGGGCCTGATGCTGCGAAATTTTGCCGGCAACCTCTCGGCGCCGCAAGCTGTGGTAAACCATACTTTGCAGGGCGATCTCGGCAACGCCACGCGCATGACAACGCGGTTTGTCATCAACACGGTGCTCGGGTTCGGCGGGCTTGCGGATGTCGCCGGAGACATCGGTCTGACCGAGGTCGACACCGACTTTGGCGAGACGTTGCACACCTGGGGCGTGGGTGAAGGCGCCTACGTCGTGGTGCCCTTCATCGGACCATCGAACCAGCGGGATGTGGCCGGGCGTGTCGGAGACCTCTTCCTTGATCCGCTGAGCTACGTGCTGGCACCCAACCAGCGCCGCGTCGCCACTGCGGCAAAGGTTGGCGGGCGGCTGGTCTCGCGCGGGCAATTTGGCGGGACGGTGGACTCGATCCTGCACGAAAGCGCCGATGGCTATGCGCAGACGCGCCTGATCTACACGCTCAACCGTCGGGACGAGCTCGGGGATGTGCGCGAGGACAGCTTTGTTGATCCCTACGAGGACCTTTATGCAGATTGATTTGAACACCCCTCATTTGTCACGCCGTTCCTTTATCGCAGGCCTTGGCGCCGCTGGCTTGACCTTCGCCGCGGCGCCTGCGCTGGCGCTCACCGAAGGCACTGCCAAACGGCTCGTTGACGGCATCGTCGGGGACATCAACCAGATCATCGCCTCCGGCAAATCTGAAGGCGCCATGATCCGCGATTTCGAGCGCGTCTTCGTGCGCTACGCAGACGTGCCGACAATCGCGCTCTACACGCTTGGGCGGGACGGACGGCAGGCGTCGAACGCGCAAAAGCGCGCGTTTACCCAAGCCTTTCAGGGCTACATCGCGCGCAAGTATGGCAAACGCTTCCGCGAGTTCATCGGCGGCCGGATCGAGGTCGAAGGCGCGCGCACGGTGCGCAACTCGGTCGAGGTCCGCTCCACGGCTTACCTGCGGGGAGACGCGCCGTTCACCATCGACTGGCAAGTGTCGGACCGCTCGGGCAGCGCCAAGTTCGTGAACATGACCATCGAGGGCGTGAACATGCTCCTCACCGAGCGCAGCGAGATCGGCGCCATGCTCGACCGCCGCCGCGGCAACATCGACCAGCTGATCGCCGACATTCAGCGCGCGGGCTGACCTGGGCGCCGCATAAAATTCGTACGAATCTTATGCCGGCTTAGCCGTAGGTCGGGTGAAACTTGCCTGCCGGCGAAAGGGTGAAGATCTCGACGCCGTCCTCGGTCACGCCCACCGAATGCTCGAACTGCGCCGACAGCGACTTGTCGCGGGTCACCGCCGTCCAGTCATCGGACAGCACCTTGGTCTCGGGACGCCCGAGGTTCACCATCGGCTCGATGGTGAAGAACATGCCCGGCTCCAGCACCGCGCCGGTGCCCGGGCGGCCATAGTGCAGCACGTTGGGCGGCGCGTGGAATACTCGCCCAAGCCCGTGGCCGCAAAAGTCGCGCACCACGCTCATGCGGTGAGATTCCGCGTAGGTCTGGATCGCGTGGCCGATATCGCCGAAGGTGTTGCCCGGCTTGACCATGTCGACGCCGGCCATGAGCGCATCGTAGGTCACCTGGATCAACCGCTCGGCCTTGCGGCTCAGCTTGCCGGCCACATACATGCGGCTGTTATCGCCGTACCAGCCGTCCACGATCACGGTCACGTCGATGTTGAGGATGTCACCCTGCTTGAGCGTCTTGGGCCCCGGGATCCCGTGGCAGACGACGTGGTTGATCGAGATGCAGCTGGCGTGCTGGTAGCCCTTGTAGCCGATTGTGGCGGAGGTCGCGCCCAGCTCTTCGACCCGCGCTCGGATGAAATCATCCA
This sequence comes from Pseudaestuariivita sp., assembly GCF_052825805.1. Taxonomy (NCBI): domain Bacteria; kingdom Pseudomonadati; phylum Pseudomonadota; class Alphaproteobacteria; order Rhodobacterales; family Paracoccaceae; genus Pseudaestuariivita; species Pseudaestuariivita sp. Next base: position 245,058 of record NZ_JBRBVB010000003.1, read on the forward strand.
GCGCCGCGGTGGTCTGACCGACGAAGACGTGCTCGGCGACTTCGTCGAGGATTTGAGCCGAGAGCTGCCCGGCGACGCGCATGCCGTCGAAGTCGGACGCATCGTAGAGACGGATCCCGTCGCGGGTCAGGCGGCCTCTGTCGCTGATGTTCACAGGCGTTTCTCCTTTGGCTTGCCCTCCATTTAGGCGTGATTGCGGGGTTTTGCCAGCCTGATGGCCAAGGAGGCGCGTGAGCCAGCCCATCATAGGACCGGCAGGGCGCGCCCGGCGCGAATGCCTTCGGGCGTGATCTCGGTGCCGAGCGCGCGGACCTGCACCCCCGCTGCCCGCGCCTCGGCCAGCGCCGAGGCATAGGACGGATCGATGTCCGCCGCCACGCTGACGCGGTCGCAATCGCTGCGCTGCACGAGATAAAGCAGCGTCGCGTCGCAGCCTTCGGCCACCATTGCGGCGAGTTCGCCGAGGTGCTTGGCGCCCCGCGCGGTGACGCTGTCGGGGAACTCGGCAAGGCCGCGCGACCGGCTCAGCGTGACGGACTTGACCTCGAGGTAGTGCGGGCGCGCGCCCTCGAGCAGGAAGTCGACCCGCGAGCCGTTCCCGTATTTGACCTCGGCGCGGAAGGTCTCATAGGGCAGCAAGCCCTCGACGCTGCGCGCCTCGAGCGCCTCGCGCACGATCCGGTTGGCCGCGCCGGTGTCGACGCCGACAAAGCCGCCGGGGACTTCGACCAGTCGCCAGCCGAACTTGAGCTTTTTCTTCGGATCGTCGTTGGGCTCGAGCCAGACACACATGCCGGGCTCGGCCAGACCCATCATGCTGCCGGGGTTGGCGCAATGGGCCGTGACCTCGCGCCCGTCCGCGAGCGTGACATCCGCGAGAAAGCGTTTGTAGCGGCGGATCAGGGTGCCGCGCACGAGGGGCGTTGGAAAGCGCATGGCGTGCGCCCTATACCGTCAGGGGGCGGCACTCAAGCCGCGCCACCTTTGGAGGCTGCCGATGTCTAACCCCACCGCCGCGATGCTTGTGATCGGGGACGAGATCCTGTCGGGCCGCACGCGCGATGCCAACATGCACCATCTTGCGGGCCGGCTGACCGAGGTCGGGATCGACCTCAAGGAAGTGCGGGTGGTGTCGGACGATGCGGCGGCGATCACCGCGGCGGCAGAGGCGCTGAGCGGGGCATTCGATCACGTCTTTACCTCCGGCGGGATCGGGCCGACGCATGACGACATCACCGCCGATTGCATCGCCGCCGCCTTTGGCGCGTCCATCGACGTGCGGGACGACGCGCGGGCGGTGCTGCAGGCGCATTACGACCGGCAGGGTCTGGAGATGAACGCGGCGCGGCTGCGCATGGCGCGGATCCCGGACGGTGCGGCGCTGATCGACAATCCGGTCTCGGCGGCGCCCGGCTTTACGCTTGGCAACGTGCATGTGATGGCAGGGGTGCCGCGCATCTTTGAGGCTATGGTGGCCTCGGTGCTGCCGACGCTGACGGGCGGCGCGCCGGTGATCTCGCACTCGGTCGAGGTGCATCGCGGCGAAGGCGACATCGCGGGACCTCTGAAAGAGTTGGCCGAGAAGCATTCCGAGCTGTCGTTCGGCTCCTACCCGTTCCAGCGGGACGGAAGGTACGGCGCCAACGTGGTTGTGCGGGGGACCGACCCCGAGGCTGTTGTAGCTGCGGCGCGCGCGCTCGAGGCGCTCTTTGCCGAGTAGTCGGGCTTGCGCTTTGCATGTGCGCGGGCCACACCCAAGCCATGGTATCCCTGCCCGATCTTTATGATGCGATTGACGCGACGTGGCCTGCTCTGTCGAAGCGCGAAGAGGATGGTTTTTTTCTGCGTGACGGCGACGGCGGTGGGCAGCGTGTGTCTGCCGCGACCCTCGCGCAAGCGGCACTGCCCACCTTACAGGGCGCGCCCGGCCTTATCATGGTGCGCGCGGGCGAGGACGCGCTGGACGAAGCTCTGGAATGCGAGGGGTACCGAGTCAAGGATCTGACGCGACTATACACCTGCAGACCGGAGCTGTTGACGGACGTGCCGATCCCGCGGGTGACGACGTTCTGCATCTGGGAGCCGCTGCAGATCATGCGCGACATCTGGGCCGAGGGCGGTATCGGACCGTCCCGGGTGCGCGTGATGGAGCGCGCGGCAGGGCCGAAGACGGGCATTCTGGGGCGGATCGATGACCAGCCGGCTGCTGCCGCCTTTGTCGCCATGCACGAAGGGATCGCGATGCTGCATGCGCTGGAGGTGCGCCCTGCGCACAGGCGCAAGGGGCTGGCACAGTGGATGATGCGGCAGGCGGCGATCTGGGCGGAAACACAAGAGGCGCACACGTTGGCGATCCTCGTGACCGAGGCGAACGGGCCGGCGAATGCGCTTTATGCCGGGCTTGGGATGCGCCAGATCGGGACCTATCATTACCGGATCAAGGAGGGCTGAGCGATGGCCGACACAGACCAACCGACGGCGCTGGACCTGCCGCAGATGGACCCGCTGCCGGAAGCGACGCAGAGCTATTTCGACATCTGCCAGGACAAGCTGGGGCTCGTGCCGAATGTGCTGCGCGCCTATGCGTTCGATGTGGACAAGCTGAACGCGTTTACCGCGCTTTACAACGATCTGATGCTCGCGCCGTCGGGGTTGAGCAAGCTCGAGCGGGAGATGATCGCGGTGGTCGTGTCCTCGGAGAACAAGTGTTTTTATTGCCTGACCGCACACGGACAGGCTGTGCGGGCCCTCTCGGGGGATCCGATCCTGGGCGAGCAGCTGGTGATGAACTACCGCACGGCGGACCTCGATCCTAAGACGCGGACGATGCTCGATTTCGCGGTCAAGATGACGCGCGCCTCGGCTGAGATCGAAGAGGGCGACCGGGCGGCGCTGCGCGAGGCGGGCTTTGGCGAGCGGGACATCTGGGACATCGCCAGCGTCGCGGCGTTCTTTAACATGACGAACCGGCTGGCGTCGGCGACAGACATGCGCCCGAACGACGAGTACCATGCGCAAAGCCGCTAGCTTGCTGAGCGCCGGTTTCGCCTGCTTGCTGCTGGGCGGGCCGGGTGTGGCGCTGGAGGTGCCGCGCGGGGCGGAGAGTGCCGGGCCGCAGGAGCGTCCGCTCGACAGCTATGCTTTGCCGACAGGTCCCTGGGCGGATGGTGTACTGCCAACGCAGGTGTTTGAGGGGCGGGTGAGCCGGCAGGCGTGGCGCGTGCCGGTCCCGGGCACGACGACGCTTGAGCTGCTTGCGCCGCTGCGTGCGCAGCTCGAGGCGGACGGATGGGAGATCGTCTTTGCCTGCCAGGGGCGGGCCTGCGGCGGTTTCGATTTCCGGTTCTCGATCGACGTGCTGCCGGCGCCTGACATGGTGGTGGACCTCGCGCGGTTCCGGTTCCTGTCGGCCACGCGGGACGGGAGCGGGCTGTCGGTGCTGGTGAGCCGGACCGAGGCGGCCGGGTACATCCAGATCATCCAGGCCGGTGCGGAGGCGGAGCTGGAGGATGTGACGGCCTCGGCGCGCGCCGTGTCCTCGGCGGCAAGTGTTTCGCTCGGGGAGGCGCTTGAGACGGACGGACGGTTCATCCTGTCGGATCTCGCGTTCGAGACCGGATCGGCGTCGCTGGGGGATGCGCGTTTTGCGTCGCTGGCGACCTTGGCGGACTACCTGCGCGCCAACCCGGAGCGGCGCGTGGCGCTGGTCGGGCACACGGATGCGACAGGATCGCTGGAGGGCAATATTGCGCTTTCCAAGCGTCGCGCAGGATCGGTGCGCGCACGCCTTGTCGAGGTGCATGGCGTGCCTGCGGGTCAGATGGATGCCGAGGGGATGGGATACCTTGCGCCGATCACGACCAACCTTACGCCGGAGGGGCGCGATGCGAACCGCCGGGTCGAGGTGATCCTGACGTCGACGGAGTAGAGCTTGTAAGCGCCGCGCGTGCGGCAGGCGACGTAATTTGGATATTTTTGGCCAGAAGAAGCCGGGGACTTGCGCCCCTTACCAGTCGTTGGGGCCTTTTTCGCCGAATTCATGGACCAGGAAGTCGATGAAGGCGCGGACCTTGGGCTGGGTGAAGCGGCCGGGCGGGTAGACGGCGTAGATGCCTTGCGTCTCCATCGGCAGTTCGGGGATGGCATCCTCGACCTGGCCGCGCTCCATCGCGTCGGCGTAGAGGAAGGACGGCAGATAGGCGATGCCGAGCCCCGCGATGCAGGCGTTCAGGAGCGACTGGCCGTCGTTTACGCTGAGCCAGCCAGCGGTGCGCACCTGGCGTTTCTCGCCCGAGGGGGCCGTGACCTTCCAGACGTTGCCCGACGATTGGTTCGAATAATGGAGGAGCTTGTGCTCGTTCAGATCGTCTATGCGCGCGGGCCGGCCGAATTTCTGGAAGTAGTCGGGCGAGGCGATCATGCGCTTGTTCGTCTCGGTCAGCTTGCGGGCGCGAAGGGTCGAATCTTCGAGATCGCCGATGCGGATCGCCATGTCGAAGCCTTCGGAGATCAGCTCGACGTAGCGGTTGTTGAGCACCATGTTCACGGTGATGTCGGGGAATTCCGCGAGGAAGTCGCCCAGCACCGGGCTGAGATGGTTGACGCCGAAGTCGGTCGCAACGGACACCCGCAAAAGGCCGGAGGGCGCGGATTGCATGGAGGTGACAAGGGCGTCCGCCTCCCCTGCGTCATTGAGCACGCGGCGGGCACGGTCGTAGTACGCGAGACCGATTTCGGTCGGGGACACGCGGCGCGTTGTGCGGTTCAGGAGCCGGGCGCCGAGCCGCGCTTCGAGTGAGCTGACGTGTTTCGACACCGCCGACTTCGAGATGCCCATCTTTTTGGCGGCATCCGTGAATCCGCCCTGGTCCACCACGGTGGCAAAGGCTTCCATTTCGGTCAGTCGATCCATAACACGTCCTCGTCTCACACCTCAGGCTTTTTGCGGGCCAAATGCGACAGCTGTAGGGCGGGCGCCCGACAATAAAGCGGTAATCCCGAGGATTGTCTGAGGCGGCGAAACAGGCGGTTGTGTTGGATTTTTCAAGAAGAGCAGAGGCTTGCAAGTGAAACTGGCGGTGTGCTTCGGGCGTGGGCGTCAAGCAATACACTTAAAGTTGAGCGCATTTCAGCGAGGATGGTGCTACGAAACAGGCTCATGCAAAGCTGGGAGGATAGATATGACACGTTTTGTGAGCACGATTTTGGCCGCAACGCTGGCCACGGCCGCGCTTGCCGGAGAGACACCCTCGAACCCTGACGCGCGCGTCTATTTCATCAACGTCGAGGACGGCGCGACGGTCAGCGGGCCGGTGTTCCTTCAGTTCGGGCTGAGCGGCATGGGCGTCGCCCCCGCCGGCACCGAGGCGGAGATGACGGGCCACCACCACATCCTGATCAACCGCGCGCCGTTTGGCGAGGGGCCGGATGATGCGGACATGAACGAGAACGGCCTTTATGCCGACGACAATCACAAGCACTTTGGCAAGGGCCAGACCGAGACAACGCTGGAGCTGAGTGCGGGCACGCACACGTTACAGCTGGTCTTGGGCGATCTTTACCACGTGCCGCATGATCCGATCGTGGCCTCCGAGCAGATTACGATCACCGTGACGGAGTAGGCCAGAGTTGACGGCAAAAAGGGACCGGCCGGGCGCGTTCCGGACGCCCGGTCCGTGGAATGGCGGCACGCCCGTCAGGCGGCTTGTGTCGCGGCAGATGCGCTCTCGACGACGTCGACGATCGCACCGACAAACGCCTTGAGGTCATCCGGCTGGCGGCTCGTGATGACGCCATCGTCCACGACGACTTCATCGTCGATCCAGGTTGCGCCGGCGTTTTCGACATCGGTTTTGACCGACGCGTAGGACGTCATCCGCCGCCCTTTCGCCAGTCCCGCCTCGATGACAACCCAGGGCGCGTGGCACACGGCTGCGACCGGTTTGCCGTCGGCGTGGAAGGCTTTGACGAGGGCGATCACGTCTTTGTCCACGCGCAGCAGGTCGGGGTTGATCTGGCCGCCAGGAATGACCAGCGCGTCATAATCCTCGGCCTTGGCGTCGGCGATCTTGAGATCGGCATGCGCCTTGCGTCCCCAGTCGGCGCCCTCCCAGCCGGTGATCGGCTCACCGTCGAGCGTGGCGACATGCACGGTGGCATCTTTGACCCGCAGTTGGTCGCGTGGAAATTCGAGCTCGGATTGCTCGAACCCGTGGGTGGAAATGATGAGGATCTTTGCGTCAGAAATGGCAGGCATGGGAGCCTCCTGTCGTTGAGTGGAAGTTACCCTCTCAACGGACTGGATCGCCGCGGCGTTCCCGATGGCTGTGGGTGACGCGGCTAGAGCGTTGCAGCAAGCCGCGTGCCCTGGTCGATGGCGCGTTTGGCGTCGAGCTCGGCAGCGACGTCCGCGCCTCCGATCACGTGGCAGGTGATGCCCGCGGCCTCGAGCGCATCGGCGAGTGACCGGTCGCTGACCTGCCCGGCGCAGAGCACGACGGTGTCTGCTGCGATCACCTCGGGGCGCTCGCGTGCCTCGCCATAGCTCACGTGCAGCCCGTCCGCGTCGATGCGCTCGTAATTGACCCCGGCCTTCATCTCGACGCCCTTCATCTGAAGCGCAGCGCGGTGGATCCATCCGGTGGTCTTGCCAAGGCGCTTGCCGGGTTTCTCGGCTTTGCGTTGCAGAAGCGTGACCTGACGGGCGGCAGGATCGGGTTGCGGGCCCTCTGGTGCCAAGCCGCCGGGCGTGTTGGAGGGATCACCCACGCCCCATTCCTCGCGCCACTCGTCGAGGTTCTCGGTCGGGCTCTCGCCGGCGTGGACGAGAAACTCGGACACGTCGAAGCCGATGCCGCCTGCGCCGACAACGGCGACAGACTTGCCGACCTCAGCGCCGTGTTTGAGCACGTCGATGTAAGAGAGCGCTTTGTCCTGACCCTCGATCTGCGGATCGCGGGGGAGGACGCCGGTGGCGATGATCACCTCGTCAAAGCTTTTGAGCCGCTCCACGTCCGCTTCGGTGCCAAGCTGCAGGTCGATGCCGTGGACCTCGACCATGCGTGCGAACCAGTCGACGAGGCCGTGGAACTCTTCCTTGCCCGGCACCTGCTTGGCCATGTTGAGTTGGCCGCCGATCTGGGTGTCGCGGTCAAAGAGCGTGACAGTGTGCCCGCGCTCGGCAGCGGTCATGGCGGCGGAGAGACCCGCAGGGCCCGCGCCCACAACCGCGATCTTGCGGGTGGTCTCGGCGGGCGTGAGGGTCAGCTCGGTCTCGTGGCAGGCGCGCGGGTTGACGAGGCAGGACGAGAGCTTGCCCGAAAACGTGTGATCGAGGCACGCCTGGTTGCAGGCGATGCAGGGCGCGATCTCGTCCGCACGGCCCTCGGCGGCCTTCTGCACAAAGGCGGCATCGGCTAGGAACGGGCGGGCCATCGACACCATGTCGGCGCATCCATCGGCGAGTACGCCTTCCGCCACGTCTGGCATGTTGATCCGGTTCGAGGTGATGAGCGGGATCGAGACCTCGCCCATCAGCTTTTTCGTGACCCAGGTAAAGGCGCGGCGCGGGACGGAGGTGGCGATGGTCGGCACGCGCGCCTCGTGCCAGCCGATGCCGGTGTTGAGGATCGTGGCACCCGCGCCTTCGATGGCCTTGGCGAGGGTGACGACTTCGTCCCAGGTGGAGCCGTTCGGGATCAGGTCGATCATGCTGAGGCGGTAGATGATGATGAAATCGTCCCCGACGGCCTCGCGGCAGCGGCGCACGACCTCGACGGGCAGGCGCATGCGGTTCTCGTAGGCGCTGCCCCAGCGGTCCGTGCGCTTGTTGGTGTGGGTGACGAGAAACTGGTTGAGGAAGTACCCCTCGGACCCCATGATCTCCACCCCGTCATAGCCCGCCTCGCGGGCACGCACCGTGGCGGTGACGTAATCGGCGATCTGTTTTTCGATGCCCTCCTCGTCGAGCTCCTTGGGCGGGAAGGGGGAGATCGGGGATTTGACCGGCGACGCGCTCACACAATCGGGCGAGTAGGCGTAGCGCCCGGCGTGCAGGATTTGCATGGCGATCTTGCCGCCCGCGTCGTGAACGCGGTCGGTGACGACCTTGTGATTGGCGATGTCTTGATCGGTGTAGAGCCCGGCAGCTCCGGGAAAGACGCCGCCCTCCTTGTTCGGGGCCATGCCGCCTGTCACCATCAGCGCCACGCCCCCGCGCGCGCGTTCGGCGTAGAATTCCGCGACCCGGTTCCAATCCTTGGTCTCTTCGAGGCCGGTGTGCATCGAGCCCATGAGCACGCGGTTCTTGAGAGTCGTGAACCCGAGGTCGAGCGGGGCAAAGAGGTGCGGATAGGCGGTCATGGGGTCTCCTCGGGACGGATTTTCCTGTACGTACATTTGGGTCAGGAGGGCGCGGAGGTCACGCGCTACGCGGCGTCACGGGCGCTGCACCGTAAGGTGGGCACCTGCCCACCCTACCGCAAACGGCACTCACCGGCGCAGGGCGGCCAACGCCAGGTGCGCTGTGGCACCCGCCACCAGCGCAAGGATCACCCCGCCAAAGAGCGCGCCGGTCCCGCCCCATCCCAGCACTGCCAGCAGAAGCGGCGTGCCGAGAAAGTTCCCGAGATTGCCCGTCTGCGCGAGCGCCCCGCTCGACAGCGCCCGCGCCTCGAGCCGCGCGTTAAGCTGCGGGATGGCGGCAAAGGTCGCGCCCTGCACCAGCCCCATCGCGCCAAAGGTCAGCACCGCGACCCACGCGAGCGGCACATCCGCAAACCCAAGCGCCGCCGCTCCAGCCGCCACGGCAAACCCGAGCACGGTCACCGACACAGCGGAGAGGCGCAGCAGCAAGAGCGGCACCAGCGTCAGGGACACGGCGATGCTGGCCAGCGACATGGCACTGGTCACGCCCGTACGCGTCTCTGCCGGCAGAAGCGTCGGCAGAACAGTGAGCAGCGACACGAAGGTCAGCGTGTAAAAGAGCCAGCCCGCCGCCGGCGCGATGATCGCAGGCGACGTATAGGCCGCCCCATGCGCGGCAAGCACAGACCCGGCCTGCGGCTCGGAGAGACGGCGCTTTGGCACCAGCGGCGCGAGGAGCAGCGCCGTCACGGCCAGCCATGCGGCATGTGCGCCAAAGATGCCGGGAAGCCCGAACGCCGCGATCAGCGGCGGCGCAAGCCAGGCGAGACCGGCAAAGGCCACGCCAAAGAACGTGCTCCACAGCGTCATCGCCGCACCGCGCCATCGGTCGGAGGTGATCTCCGCGATCAGCGTCGGCGCCGCGACCACCAGCGCAAGGTGCGACACACCCTCGATCCCCCGCAGGACAAACATCGCACCCAGCCCCGGCATCGCCATCTGCAGCGCGGAGACCGCCGCCCCAAGCACCAGCGCGCCAAGCAGCACCGGCCCGGTGCCGAGCCGCGCGACCCAGTGTCCAGCCACCAGCCCCAACACGATCCCGAGCACTCCGATGGAGGTCACCAGCCAGCCCAGCGTGGGCGCACTCGCTGCCGGATAGGACGCGCCCAGCGCGTCAAAGGCGATGGCCAGCTTGGCGTATTGCGCAGCAGCTCCGAGGCCGGCGAGCCACAGCAGGAGAACGGTAAGCGTGGATTTCATGTCCCGAGGCATAGCCTCTGCGCCAGCCCTCCGCCAGCACGGGGTGTGGTGAGAGGCTGGCGCGCCGGCGGTCTGCCGATCATGGCACGCCAGTCGTTTCGATGCTTTGCGCCTTCCAATGAGGCCCCTCTTGAGAATGACGCATTCGAGCGCGGGCTTCGGGCAAAGTAATTGGAAAGGTTGCGATAGGCCCCGATGCTCGAAGGTCCAACTCCGGGCCGTCCTCAAAACCACGGCGAACAGCGGCGCCGCACAGGTGAAACCCGTCCCGTCACCATTCGGGCAGACGGTCCAAAGGTGCACCTCGTGCCTTTAAACGCAAATAACCGGCCTCAAGAGCTCACGTCACTTGGGCATCCGATGCGCATACATTCTGTCGACACTTTGCGGAGGTCCGCAGGGCCAGGTGGTCGAGGAATTTCTGATATGCCAAGCACCCATTGTCGCAGGGCGGTCACCAACGAGACGTGCGGCATGGCCAATGGTACGCATCCAACGCCACAGGCGACCCTCCGGCGATCCAAGTTCTGACCGAAGGACGTAAGTCAGGCGATTGGGCGCATCGGGCGCGCAGAGCGGAGGGAAGGACACTCATCGTGCGCGCGCATCATGCGCGACAAGGTGCCGCTATGGAGCGGCCGCGGGCTATAGCGCTTGTTGCCGAGCAACAGTTCACCTACCGACAGCTCTAATATCGTTTGGTCTGTGAATCACGATCCGATTACCCGGAAAAATTGAAGTGCAGTGGCCCGCGAATTCTCGCGGCTGAGCGGCATTGTCATGCGCAAGAATTTCAAGACCAACACCGCGGATGTGCTGATCGCGGCACGGCTCTCCAAAGACGTGTACGATCTCAACGGCGGCAGCGAGGCGCAGAACTGGGGCTGGTTCGACGACTACCACGGTCATCTCGAGACGGTCTTTGGCCAAGACAACGCGTGGCAGTCCCTGCCGTATTTGTGGGAGAACGAAGGCGCAGCCGGGCGCAACAAGACGCCGCTTGATCAGATCATGCCGGGCGGCCTTCTGGCGCACGCGACCGTAACGGTGGCGGGCGCGGCCGAGGCGCTGATGGCGGTCGGTATGGTGGACGGGCAAAAAACGCTGGTCTACGCGGCACGCGGCACCGACGCATACGACCGGGAATTCGGCCTGGTCCCGGCGGCAGGCAGCGGTCAATCGTGGCGCGCCGAAGGGCAGGCCGCGCATTATGATCTGCACCGGCCCTGGATCGACGACATGATCGACTATGCCAACAACGACGCCAACGGCATCGAAAAGATCATCTTCACCGGGCACAGCGTGGGCGGTGCGGTGGCCGACATGTTCATGGCCTTTGATGCGCAGCGGCTCGACGACGACATCGACATGACGGCCGTCACGTTCGGCTCGCCCGGCCTGCATCCCGATCTTTTCAGGTTGATTGCCTATCGTCCCCAAGACGTCGATCCGAACTTTGTCACGATAGACGGGCTGGACGTGCGCCTGTGGGGTGGTGACGATTAAATCGGATTTGCCCATAGCGAGGATCCGGTCTTTTTCCCCGATCAGCAACCGGTCCCGCACTTCAGTACGTATCTGTCGGCGCATCTGCATCCGCGCGACGAGATTACTTACGGCGGCAATGCGCAACCGGGCTACGGCGGTTCGGGGCAGCCGGCGCAAACGGTCAACGTGTTGTCGGCGCATGTCATCGATCGGTTGGACCTCGACTCCGATGGCCTAGGTACGTTCAAAGCCGGCGATGAGCACGGTATGGAGAATTACATCGCATCCATCGAGGCGATGGCCGCGGACCCCGCGTACGCGACGGTGAACTACGACGTACGGCCGAACCAGCATATCAGCACGCTCGACCTGGGTACGCAGTTCCACATCTCGCTGAGCGATGGGAACGAGGTTCACCGCTTCCAGACGGCGAACGACTACGTCTACGCCGCCGGCGGGAACGATGTGATCTTTGGAGGGATCGGACACGACGTCCTGTCGGGCGGCGACGGAGACGACACGCTTTACGGTGAAGGCGGGCACGACACGTTCTACCCCGGCAAGGGCAACGACAAGACTTACGGCGATCTCACGAACCTGCTCGGTGATTTCGGGCGTGACAGCGTGATCTTTGAAGGCAACGACTACGGCGCCGGCACGGTCGCGCGGCTGGTGGTCGACCTCGAAGCCTCTGAGGCTGTCACGCGAGTCTACTCTGAGGACGGCACCTTCCTGCTGGAGGAGATCGATGAGATCTACGAGATCGAGGAGGTGCGCGGCACCTCGGGCGATGATCTGATCCGCGGCACCGATGCCGTCAATTTCATTGTCGGGCTCGATGGTAACGACACGCTCGACGGCCGCGGCGGCAGAGATTACCTGCACGGCGACGAAGGCGACGACCTGTTCATCGGAGGCGCCGGCGGCGACAACCTTTACGACGCCGGAGGCAACGACACCGCCAGCTACGAGACCGCTGAGGCGGGTGTGATTGCCGGCCTGGGTTCCGATTTCGACCGGTCGCGGATGACGAACGACGCGGCTGGCGATGGCATCTATTTCATCGAGAACCTGATCGGCTCGCGCTTTGACGACGAGCTGTATGGCGACGAGCTCGACAACCACCTGACCGGCTTGGCGGGCGCGGACATCCTCGACGGCGGCGAAGGCTTGGATACGGCGAGCTATGCGGGCCCCGCGGCTGGCGTGAACGTCAATCTGGCCGAAGGCACGGTTTCTGGCGGCGACGCCGAGGGCGATACTCTGGTGAGCATCGAAAACCTGATCGGTTCGGCGCAGGATGACAGGCTGTTGGGAGACGGGGCGCAAACGCGCTCTACGGCGAGGCCGGCAATGACACGCTTGTCGGCCTTGGCGGCGACGACGCGCTTTACGGCGGTGACGATGGCGACGAGGTCTTTGGCGGGTCCGGCCGTGACAGCATCTTTGGCGGTGACGGGGACGACGCGCTGCGTGGCAAGAAAGGCGCCGACGAGATCGAGGGCAACGCTGGAGACGACGTGATCTTTGGCGGCAACGGCGCTGACACGGTGTATGGCGGGCTTGGCGACGACAAGATCTTTGACACGGGCCAGCGCGGTGCGCTGGGCTCCGATGTGCTCTACGGCGACGAGGGGAACGATACGATCCTGGGCGGGGCCGGCAGTGACGGGATCGTCGGCGGCGCCGGCAACGATTCGATGCGCGGCGGCGCGGAGGCGGACACGATCACCGGCTCGGCAGGGAACGACCTTCTTTTCGGCAATCGGGGCACCGACGCGCTGGATGGCGGCGCGGGCAGCGACGGCGCCTATGGTGGCGGCGGCAATGACACCGTGCGCGGCAACGACGGCGACGACACGATAGCCGGAGGCGCCGGTGCCGACCTGCTCGAGGGCGGCGACGGCAGCGACGTCATCACCGGCAACAACGGCGCGGACCAGATCCTCGGCAGTGCGGGCGATGACGAGTTGAAGGGTGGTCTCGGCGCAGACACGGTTATTGGCGGCGCGGGCGACGATCTGATGAATGGCGGGCTTGGCGCGGACCTCTTCGTGTTTGCCGATGGCAGCGGAGACGACACGATCGAAGGGTTCAACGCGAACGCGGACCTGATCGACCTGTCGGACATGAGCGCCGTGACGGGCTTCCAGTCGGGCTTTACGCTGACCCAGCGCGGTGCAGACGTCGCGTTGGAGGTGAGCACGGGCGAGACGGTCTTGATCGCCTCTCTACGCGTCGCGGAACTGAGCAGCGACGATTTCGTGTTCTGAACCGTTTCGGTCAGCACTCGGATCGCCGGAGCGTCATCCGCGGCATCTGATATGGTTCATCCATCGTGAAAGGATGATCACGTCAGCGCGCTTGTCCGCGTCCCCGAAGGATTGGTCGCAAGGATCGACCGCCGAAAGGTCAAGCCAATGCGCTGACGCGGTGCCTTCGCGGCTCTGACCCGCAACAGGCACGCATGGAAAGCGCCGGGGCTAGGATCATGCGCCATACTGAACCTGCTCTCAGAGGACTGCCGCGCGGAAAGGGACGGCGCACTCCGTATCAGATTTTCCTCGAGCAACAGGTTGCGTGATGTCCTGCCCTAAGCCGAATGCGCAAAGGGGCGTCTTGCCGCCTTTGCCGATCTGCAGTCCCGGCTCGATTGCGCGTACGGAAACCCGGCTTGCGGCCACAGCGCAGTTGTCGTAGGCCCTAGCAGCACCGGCGATGCACTGAGGCAAAGCGACAACGGGCGAACTGCTTCAACATCCGCTTCCCGCTATGGCGATCTCGCCCGATCGCGCTCACGTCTCGGGTCAATCTGCGTTCTCCACGCGCCGACGGGATGGCGAAAACACTTTCACGCTGCCGGATGTGTCTCAGAGTGATGTAGAGACGCATTTGGGTACTCCCCCTAGCCCCCAGTCCCTGAGCCAGTCACCAATCCGACCGATCGCGGGAGACGTTGCGCGCCAGGTCGCGGCCTTACACAGCTTAACCAACAGCCACCGCGACCAGTTGGATCGAGTGTCTTGAAGCGCACCGAGCGCCGGCGCCTTGGCTCAATCCAGCCAACACCCAGCGCCAACCACTCCCGCTAGCTCGTCTCGGCGCAGTGGCGGCGGAAGGCGCGTTTGAGGAGGTCGAGCTCGGCGCGGAGGAAGTCGAGTTCGGCGCGCACGTCGTCGTCCAGCACCTCTCCGGCGACGATCGCGAACGAGGTGAGCGTCGTTTCGGTCGCCGTGTCACGCAGCAGGAAAGTCTGGACTCCATCGGACAGACACCTCGGCGGGACCGGCACACGGATTGCCCAGCTGCTCCCGGCTTTCTCGGGGGTGAGCGTCACGCCCTGCAGGACCTCTCCGGCATGCACAACCGCGATCTGCGGTTCTGCGGAGGTCGGCTCTGCCGCGGTCAGCACGCCTTCCCACACGCCCTCGAAGAGCCGCGTCTTGACCACCTGGTAGTTACCCATCCCGCATTCCTTGTACCCTTCGGCCCCGCATCTCGCGACCTCACACGTTGCACCCGCACACTTACATCTCGGCCCTCGGGAACCGCATCATCGTCAGGTCCCGGAACTCGACCCGGTTCATCCAGGGGTTCTCGAATATCACGTCCATCCACATGCCCGAGACGCGCTTTTCGTTGATCGCGGTGTAGGCGAGGTCGAACTCCACCACCGCGCCATCGCGGCCCACGGGGACCTCGCGCACGACCTGCTCGGTGTTCGGGCCATGCTTGACGTTGAGCCGGGCGAAAAGCTCGATCGGCCGCTCGAGCCGCACGTTGAAATCGGCACGCACGATGTGCCGCTTGCGGAGCCCCTCGTGCGCGGCGTCCGGCAGGTCGACGGCCAGCGACAGGTACGAGCCCTGAAAGTGCAGCACGTCGAGCGACAGCCCGTAGGGCGCGTGGTCGGTGCGCGCGCGGCTCCGCGTCTGGCGCAGCGTCAGCTCGCCCGCGGGGCAATCGTGAAAGAGCTTGATCTCGGCGCCGAGCGACGCCTGCGATTGCGCGGACACCAGGCCCGGCGCGCCAAGCGGTCCGGTCCAGACCTCGGGACGCCAGGTCCAGTCGGCGCCATGTGGCGCGTCGATCCGCGTGGCGTTCCCCCCCTGCGCAAGGCGCGCGTCGGCGGCAAAGAGGAGGCGGTCAAGCTCGGCGCGCAGCTGGCGCGCCTGTCCGCGTGTCTCTCGCAATGCTGAAAGAGGTGCGGCGGCGAGGCCGGCACGCGCCTCTTCCCACCGCTTGAGCGCGGCGCCCTGCACCCATCGGTCGAACCTCGAACCGCGCGCCCAGCGCCGTTGCCTGCCCATTGCCCTTGCCTCACCAGTCTTGTTCGTTGCGCGCAACATAGCTTTACGCGGCCCGCCGCGCTACCGGGAGGATGCAGAGGATTTGATCGGTTTGGCCGTGTCGTTGCCGGGAAGCCGCAACGCGAGTCAGCCGCCGTTGCCCGCGTCTCGGCGGGCGATCACCGAGGCGTCCCGAATGGTCCGCGCCACGTCGCGCAGCAGTTGCGCGCCGCCGTTGCCGCTCAGCTCGGACGTTTCAGGCACGTAGACGGCGAGGCCAACCAGGCGTGGACCGACCTGCAGGACGCCGCGCCAGTAGACGGGACCCGCCCCCGGCATCCGGGCATCCCCACCGCGCTGCAGCTGCACAAGCGACAGGGTGTCGTCCCCGTCGAGCGCGCGCGGCTGGTCGTCCTCCAGCGCGATTTGCAGATCGTTGGTGCCGATGGCCGTCTGGCCGATGAGGCGCGCGCGGCCGACGGTCACAACGATCACTGCCGAGGGCGCCGCCGCGACGCGCGTGTCTCCGTTGAGGTTGGCGCAGCTCGCCATGATCGCCGTGCGCCGCTTGACGCTGGCGCTGCCCTCTACCGTCAGATCGACGCAGTAGCCCGCGGGTGCACGCGCGACGATCCCGCCGGTCAGCTGCACCTCGCCCACGGCCTCGCCTATGGCGTTCGGACCGGCGGTCTCTTCACCTGCGCGGGGTGCATCTTCGCCCTCTTGCGGCAAGCGCGCCTCTGTCGCGCCGGTCCGCGGTTGGAATAGCCCGGCGAAAAAGCCCGCGCGCGCGGTGCCTTCGGTCTCGACGTCGCTGCCGGAGGCCATCTCGATATCGGCCTCAACCGGGCGCGGCGCGCTGCCAGAGGCGCTGGGCAGCGGCAGGCCATCGCAGCCCGCCAGCGCAAAGATCGCGCCAGCGGCCAGCAGGTGGGAAACACGGACCATCATTGCAAAGTCGCCTCGCTCGGCCCGTCAGACGGGCGGTTACAAGTCCATATACTGGTGCTTTTCGGCCTCGGCGCCAGGGTGCGTGACCGCGCCCTTGTAGGTGCTGCCCACAAGTTGCGCATATTTCCAGAGCGCGCCCGAGGCGTAGATCGTCTCGCGCATGCCGGGCCAGGCCGCCTTGCGGTCGGCCATCTCCTCTTCGGAGAGGTCGACGGAGATCGAGCCCTCGATGGCGTTGATCGTGATCACGTCGCCGTCCTTGAGCAGCGCAATGGGACCGCCATGCGCCGCCTCGGGTCCCACGTGACCCACGCAGAAGCCGCGGGTTGCGCCGGAGAAGCGGCCATCGGTGATCAGGGCGACCTTCTTGCCCATGCCTTGCCCCGAGAGGGCGGCGGTGGTGGCGAGCATCTCGCGCATGCCGGGACCGCCAGCGGGGCCTTCGTTGCGGATGACGATGACCTCGCCCTCCTTGTAGGTGCGCGCTTGCACGGCCTCAAAGGCGTCCTGCTCACATTCGAACACGCGTGCAGGCCCGGTAAAGATCTGGTGCTGCGGCTCGATGCCCGCGACCTTCACGATGGCGCCTTCGGGGGCGAGGTTGCCCTTGAGCCCGACCACGCCGCCGGTCTTGGTGATTGGCGTCTCGATCGGGTAGATCACTTGCCCGTCCGCCTCGCGGGAGTTGCGGTCGAGCTCTTCGCCCACACTCATGCCTGACGCGGTCATGCAATCCTCGTGCAGCAGGCCCGCCTTGCGCAGCTCCTTCATCACGACCGGCACGCCGCCCGCCTCATAAAGATCCTTGGCCACGTACTGACCGCCCGGCTTGAGGTCGACGAAATAGGGCGTGTCACGGAAGATCTCGCAGACATCGTCTAGGAAAAACTCGATCCCCGCCTCGTGCGCCATGGCCGGCAGGTGCAGGCCCGCGTTGGTCGACCCGCCCGTGCAGGCGACGACGCGCGCGGCGTTCTCGAACGCCTGACGCGTGCAGATGTCGCGCGCTTTGATGTTCTTTTCGATCAAATCCATGACCGCGCGGCCCGACGCCTCGGCATACTGGTCGCGGCTTTCGTAGGGCGCGGGCGCGCCGGAGGAGTTAAAGAGCGCAAGGCCAATCGCCTCGGACACGCACGCCATGGTGTTGGCGGTGAACTGCCCGCCGCAGGCACCCGCGGAAGGACACGCCACGCGCTCGAGCACGGCCAGAGCCTCGTCCGAAAGCTGGTCGTTCTGGTGACGGCCCACGGCCTCGAACATGTCCTGCACGGTCAGATCGCGCGCGGCAAAGTCCTCAGGTACGTCGGCGCCCACCGGCACTTTGCCCGGCAGGATCGACCCGCCGTAGAGGAAGACCGACGGCACGTTGAGGCGGATCATCGCCATCATCATGCCCGGCAGCGACTTGTCGCAGCCCGCAAGGCCGACGATGGCGTCATAGCAGTGCCCGCGCATGGTCAGCTCGACGGTGTCCGCAATCGCCTCGCGGGAGGCGAGCGAGGAGCGCATCCCCTCGTGACCCATCGCGATCCCGTCGGTGACGGTGATCGTCGTGAACTCGCGTGGTGTGCCTGAGCCGGCCTTGACGCCCATCTTGGCGCTTTGTGCTTGGCGGTTGAGGGCGATGTTGCAGGGCGCGGCTTCGTTCCAGCAGGTGGCAACCCCAACCAGAGGCTGGTGAATCTCCTCCTCCGTCATGCCCATCGCGTAGTAATACGAGCGGTGCGGCGCGCGCGCCGGACCTTCCGTGACGTGGCGGCTCGGCAGCTTGGATTTGTCGAACGGACGCTTGAGCATCGATGTCTCCCCCAGAACAAGTGTTGCCTTGGGGATAAAGAAGCGCGCCCACGTGAACAAGGCCGATTGATCGGGCGCGTGCCTATGCGTTAGGCAATCACATGGACTACCGCCTGCACGCCCAGTTGACCGACCCGGCGCGGCCCTCGGCCGAGCTCTGGCGCGTCTTCATGGGCGTGGCGCTGATCGTGCTGGTCTACATCGCGCTCGGGATGCTGGTGATGTTCACCCTCGCGCGCCTCTTTGGCGAGACCGGGTTCGAAGAGCTGACCGCCGAGATGACCGGCGCGCAGACGCCGCTCGGCACGATCGTGCAGCTGATGTGGATCGGCATGATGACGATCCCGGTGATGCTGGTCACGGTGCTTTTGCACAACCGGTCGATCTCCAGCCTCTTTGGCCCACCCTCGGCTGCGCTTGCCGGCTTTCTCCGCGTGACGTTGATCACCTTTGCGGCGGCTTTCCTGATCTGGATCCTGCCCCCGTCCGAGTATCGCGTCACGCCGGTCCCGGCCCTCGATAGGAGCGTCTGGGTGATGCTGCTGCCGGTGTCGCTGATGGCGATTCTCGTGCAGGTCCTCGCCGAAGAGATCGTCTTTCGCGGATACCTCCAGCAGCAGCTCGCCGCCCGGTTCGACCACTGGCTGGTGTGGATGTGCGTGCCCGCCGCGCTCTTTGCCGCGCTGCATTATTCCGAGGACTTTGGACCCAACACCTGGCTCGTCGTCGCCTGGGCGTTTGCCTTTGGCTGCGCGGCGGCGGACCTGACGGCACGCTCCGGCACGCTCGGTGCGGCCATCGCGCTGCACTTCGTGAACAATGTGATCACCATCCTGATCGTCGCGCCCAACGGGCGGTTCGATGCGCTGGCGCTCTATCACCTGCCGGTGGACCTGGCCGACGCGAGCCTGCTGCGCCCGATGATCCTGATCGACCTCGTCGTCCTGATCTGCCTCTGGGTGGCCGCACGCATCGCGCTCAGGCGGTGATCGGCTTCGGCTGTTTCAAGCGCCGCGCGCCCGCACAGCATTTGCATCCCAAGCCCCTCGCGATTAAGTGAGCGCAAACGACACTCGGAGTGCCGATGAACTGGATCTCGAACTACGTCCGCCCGCGGATCAACTCCATCTTCTCGCGCCGCGAAGTGCCCGAGAACCTGTGGACCAAATGCGACAACTGCGGCACGATGCTGTTCCACCGCGAGCTGAGCGACAACCTCAACGTCTGCACCAGCTGCGGCCACCACATGCGCATCACCGCGCGGGCACGGTTTGCCGCGCTCTTTGACGGCGGCACCTATGTCGACGTGCCAGTGCCGGCCCCCATCGAAGACCCGCTCAAATTCCGCGACCAGAAAAAGTACCCCGACAGGCTCAAGGCGGCGCAAAAGGCCACCGGCGAGGCGGACGCGATGCTGGTTGCCGAAGGCGAGATCGGGCGCACGCCCATCGTGGCAGCCGTGCAGGACTTCAGCTTCATGGGCGGGTCGATGTCGATGTACGTCGGCAACGCCATCATCGCCGGCTGCGAACGCGCGGTCGATACGGGCAAGCCCTTTGTCCTCTTTTCCGCCGCAGGCGGCGCGCGCATGCAGGAGGGCATCCTCGGCCTGATGCAGATGCCGCGCGCCACCATCGCGGTGCAGATGCTCAAGGAGGCCGGCCTGCCCTACATCGTCGTGCTCACGCACCCGACGACGGGCGGAGTGACTGCGTCCTACGCGATGCTGGGCGACGTGCACATCGCCGAGCCGAACGCGCTGATCGGCTTTGCCGGCGCACGGGTGATCGAGCAGACGATCCGCGAGAAACTCCCCGAGGGCTTTCAGCGCGCCGAGTACCTGCTGGACCACGGCATGCTCGACCGGGTGACGCCCCGCACGGAGATGAAGGACGAGCTGGTCACCATCCTGCGCATGCTGATGAACCAGCCCCCGGCGATCAAGGGTGACCTGCCCGCGCCCGAGGAAACGCCCGCGCTGGAGCCACCTGCCGAGGCAAGCGCACCCACCGAGGACAAGGCGTGAGCCAGGGGTCCGACGTCCTCCTCGAGAGGATGATGGCGCTCCACCCCAAGATCATCGACCTGACGCTCGACCGGGTGTGGCGCCTTTTGGGGGCGCTGGACAACCCCGAGCGCAAGCTGCCGCCCGTGGTCCACATCGCAGGCACCAACGGCAAGGGCTCGACGCAGGCCATGCTGCGCGCGGGGCTCGAAGGGGCGGGCCACAAGGTCCACGCCTACACCTCCCCGCACCTGACGCGCTTTCACGAGCGCATCCGCCTGGCCGGAGAGCTGATCGACGAGAGCGCGCTGTCGGACGTGCTCGACGAGTGCCTCGCCGCCAACGGTCCCGACGCGATCACGTTTTTCGAAATCACCACTTGCGCCGCCATCCTCGCCATGTCGCGCACGCCTGCGGACTACACCCTGCTCGAGGTCGGCCTCGGCGGGCGTCTCGACGCCACCAACGTCGTCGAAGAGCCGGCGCTGACGATCATCACCCCCGTCTCGATGGACCACACGCAATTCCTCGGTGATACGCTAGAGGCCATCGCGGGAGAAAAGGCCGGTATCCTCAAACGCGGCGTACCCTGCGTGGTGGCCCCGCAAGACGAGACCGCGCTCGAGGTGATCGAGGCGCGCGCCGCAAAGGTTGGCGCGCCGCTCCTTGTTTATGGCCAGCACTGGCACGTGTACGAGGAGCACGGTCGGCTGGTCTACCAGGACGAGACCGGGCTCTGTGACCTGCCCCTCCCGAACCTGCCCGGCGCGCATCAAATCCAGAACGCGGGCGCCGCCATCGCAGGCTTGCGCGCGCTTGGCGCCGGATCGCTCGAGGCCGCGGTGACGCAAGCTGCATGGCCCGCGCGTCTGCAACGCCTGACCAAGGGGCCACTCGCCGACATGGCACCGAAGGCCGAGCTGTGGCTCGACGGTGGACACAACGTGGCCGCTGGCGAGGCCCTGGCGTCCCACCTCGCCACGCTCCCGCCGCGCTTTACGTTTGCCATCTGCGGCATGCTCAACACCAAGGACGTGCGCGGGTTCATGGCGACACTGGCGCCTGTGTTCCAAAGCCTCACCGCCGTGCAGATCCCGGGCGAGATGAACACGCTCAGCGCCGAAGACACTGCCGCCGCCGCGCAGGACGTGGGGCTGGCCGCAAGCACTGCAACAGACGTCGAGGCTGCGCTTGCCGGAATCCTCGCCGTCACGCCGGACGCCCGGGTGGTCATCTGCGGCTCGCTCTACCTCGCTGGCCGGGTGCTACAGGACAACGGCTGAGCGCCTGTCTTTCGCCACTCGTCGACGGAGACTGCCCGAAACCGAATCGCCGATTCGTGTTTTGGGCGAATTTCCCGAGGGTGATTCGGTTTTCCTTTGACGCGCGAATCACCTTGCTCCATAGTCCTCGCCATATCCAAAGCGCCCAACAAAGATGAAGACGGGATGCCTACTCCAGCGCCGCGGATCGGGGGACATGTGATGCGCGCAGGACGGCGAAAGGCTGACAGCTTTGGCACTCCTGCCCGAGGTGCGTCCGGCACCGCCATCTCTCTGAAAACGCTCCTGAAAATATGCTTTCCCGCCGATCACCAACCTCGCCATGCGGGGCACGGAACATGAGCAAGATCACCATCGACAGCGCGCAGCGCCTGAGGCCCATCGCCCTTGGCGCCGACCTCACGCAGGCTCCTGCGATCCCGCCGGCCATGCACTCCAGCGTGCTGCGCTACGCGGCGCTCGGGGTGGCGGCTTTTGTGCTCGGCTGCGCCGTGACGCTTCCCCTGCACCGCCCGGACCTCCTGCAATTCGGCGCCTCTGAGCTCGATCAAACAGCGCCCGAAGTCAGCCGCGCGACGGGCACGCCGTACGACATGCGGCCCTTGGCAGAGGACGTGACGCTCGACTTGACGGCCGCGCAAAAGGCTCAGATCGCGGACGTGCTCTCCCGCGTCTCATCTCGTACGGACGATGCGGCCACAGCTCCCGCCCCGCAGCCAATCGCGCACAGCGTGGCTCCCGGCGATACGCTCGCCAGCATTGCAACACGCTACTACGGCAGCGCGGCATATACCAAGCGCCTGATGCTCGCCAACGAGACCGCCTTGCAGGACGGCGGGCTGCGCCCCGGTCTGCGGCTTACCGTGCCGCCGCGTCCGCAGGAGCTGGAGTAATGGGGGTGCAGCGCCTTCCTCTGCCTGCGGTCTGCGTCTTTGGCGCGTGCTTTGTGGCGGGGTCCCTGCTGACGCTGACCCTCGTGCCCGCGGCGCAGCCTGCCAGCGTCGATGCCCAAGAAGTCAGCCGCACCCTCAGCGCGCCCATGCTGGCCAGCGCACCGGTCGAAGTGGCCGCGGCACCGCCAACCGTCGCAACGCCAGTCCCCACCGCAGAGGCCGCAATGCGGCGCAGTGCAGCGGAGGCGTGGAACGACGGCGCGAGCCCGGACGAAATCGACGCACTCCTGAACAAGGCCGTGCGCGACGGGGTGATCGACGTGCCGGACGGGTTGATGGCCGCGGACGGGAGCATCGACACACGCACGCTGCTCTTCGACATCGTCACCCAGGCCGTCGCCCGCGCGGAAGCCTCACAGGAGACCGCACTTGCACCCGCCCCGATTCCCGCCGCGCTCGAGACGCCAGCTGCACTTGCCACCGCGCCGCGGACCTACGTGGTGCAGGCCGGAGACAGCCTCGCCTACATCTCGCTCAAGCTCTACGGCAGCTTTGTCGGTTACGAGCGCATCTTCGAAGCCAACCGCAACGTGCTGAGCGACCCGAACCGACTGAGCATCGGGCAAGAGCTCCGCATCCCGGACGCCGGGTAGCGGGGCAGCAGAAGGAGACGAGAACGAGGGATCGGAGTTTTCAAAGGGACCAGAGCGGGCCTACCGCCAGAGCCATACAAAGCAAGCTGTCGAGCAGACATGACTAGGGGGGC
The DNA here is from genome assembly GCF_052825805.1 of Pseudaestuariivita sp. Taxonomy (NCBI): domain Bacteria; kingdom Pseudomonadati; phylum Pseudomonadota; class Alphaproteobacteria; order Rhodobacterales; family Paracoccaceae; genus Pseudaestuariivita; species Pseudaestuariivita sp. Next base: position 268,160 of record NZ_JBRBVB010000003.1, read on the forward strand.
CTTCGGGTCCCCTTTTTTTGTGGCGCCGGCTGCCGCCGCCGCGGTGGTTGGGGGGCCAGCCCCCCAAACCCCCCGGGATACTTTTAGCCAGAAGAAGAACGGTGGGTCGCGAGTCGGTGAGGCGACACGTTTTGTGGTGACGGATTTGATGTGGGTTGAAGGCTGTCTGGTAGTGACGGGCGGTTACGCGCCCCAGCCGTCGGACATCATCTCTCGCAGGCGCGAGGCGGTGCGCTCGAATTCGAAGGAACCTTCGCCCTCGAGGTAGAGCATCTCGGGCCGTCGGGCCGCGCTGGCCACGATGCGGACCTTGGCCTCGTAGAGCGCGTCAATCAGCGTGACGAACCGCTTGGCCTCGTTGAAGTTCGAGCGCCCCAGCTCGGGGATGGAGTCGACCACCAAGACGCGCACTGCCTCGGCGATTGCGAGGTAGTCCGCCGGGCCGAGTGGTTTGCCGCAAAGGTCGTAGAACGAGGCGCGCGCGACGCCGTTCACGAAGGCAGGGAGGACAACGTCGCGCCCTTTGACGCGCAGGGTGAGGGCGTTGCCCGACTTCCCATCCGTCAGCTCGTGCCACACCGCGTCGACCTTGGCCGCTGCATCGCGTCCAAGCGGCGTGAAGTAGACCTCCGCGCCGGCAAGCCTGTCCTGCCGGTAGTCTGTGTCGGACGCGAGCTCCCACACCGTCATGTGCGCCTCGAGGAGCGCGATGAACGGCAGGAAGAGCGCGCGGTTGAGCCCGTCCTTGTAGAGGTCCGCCGGCACGCGGTTGGAGGTGGTCACGACCACCACGCCCGCCTCGAACAGCTTTTCGAAGAGCCGGCCCACGATCATCGCGTCGGCGATGTCGGTGATCTGCATCTCGTCGAAGGCGAGGCAGCGGACGTCGCTGGCGATCTGGTCGGCGACCGGCGCCACGGCGTCGTCGCGCCCGGCCTGCCGCGCGGCGGTGATCCCGGCCTGCACCTCTTGCATGAAGGCGTGGAAATGCACGCGGCGCACGGCGATGTCGTCCGCTTCCAGCGCCTCGACAAAGAGGTCCATGAGCATCGACTTGCCGCGCCCGACCCCGCCCCAGATGTAGAGGCCCTGGATCGGTTCAAGCTTGCGCTTGAACCAGCCGGATTTGACGGGGCGCTGCAGGGCGGCTTCGACGCGCGCCAGCTCGGGCACGACAGCGCGTTGCGCCGCGTCCTGCCGTAGCTCCCCGTCTGCCAGCCGTGTTTCGTAAAGCTCTGTCACCTTCATGGGATTGGCTTAGCGCGGTGCCGGGGCGCTGTGTAGGGGCATCAACGTGCCTGGCCGCGGCGATCACAAAGAGTGATGTGCGCGGCCGTCATATGTCTTGCGCGCCATGGGCGGTGACGCCAAGGTCGCGCCACGCCGAAGGAAGCCGCCGATGTCCGAGACCCGCACGCCCCTGATGACCCCGGTCCTGCTAGTGGGCTGCGCGATCATCCTGATGAGCTTTGCCATCCGCGCCTCGTTCGGGGTGTTCCAAATCCCCATCGCCGAGGAGTTCGGCTGGCTGCGCGCGGAATTCTCGATGGCGATCGCGATCCAAAACCTAGCGTGGGGGATCGGTCAGCCCATCTTTGGCGCGATTGCCGAGAAGATCGGGGACCGCAAGGCGATCATCCTCGGGGCGCTGACCTATGCGGTCGGGCTGGTGGCGTCGTCCTATGCGGTCTCGCCGGAGGCACACCAGGTCTGGAACTGGTTCATCGGGTTCGGGATCGCCGGCACCGGGTTCGGCGTGATCCTCGCCGTGGTCGGGCGCGCGGCGTCGGACGAGAACCGCTCGATGGCGCTGGCAATCACCACGGCTGCAGGCTCGGGCGGGCAGGTCGTCGGCGCGCCGCTCGCGGAGTGGATGCTGACGATGATGCCCTGGCAGAGCGTCTTCCTCGTGTTCACCGGCATGATCCTTGGCGTGATCCTGCTTTTGCCGATGATGCGCGCGCCGGTGCGGGCGACCAAAGCCGAGATCGAAGAGACGCTGGGCCAGATCCTCGTCAAGGCGTTCAAGGATCCGTCCTACACGCTGATCTTTCTGGGGTTCTTTTCCTGCGGATATCAGCTTGCGTTCATCACGGCGCATTTCCCGGCGCTGGTGACTGAGATGTGTGGCCCGATCCAGCCGGGAAGCATGCTCGACAACATCGGGATTTCCACGACCTCGGCGCTGGGGGCGGTGGCGATATCGCTGATTGGGCTCGCGAACATTGCAGGCACTCTGCTCGCGGGCTGGGCGGGCAAGCACTACCCCAAGAAGTACCTTCTGGCGGGCATTTACACCGGGCGCACGCTGGTCGCCGCGCTCTTTTTCATGTTCCCGATCACGCCGGTGTCGGTGCTGGTGTTCTCGGTGGCGATGGGCTCGCTATGGCTGGCGACGGTGCCGCTGACGTCCGGGCTGGTCGCGTACATCTATGGGCTGCGCTACATGGGAACGCTCTACGGGATCGTGTTCTTCAGCCACCAGCTTGGCAGCTTTATGGGCGTGTGGCTGGGTGGGAGAATGTACGACGTCACCGAAGACTACGAGAGGGTGTGGTGGATCGGCGTGGCGGTTGGGGCGTTCTCGGCGATTGTGCATCTGCCGATTAGGGAGAAGCCTTTGGCGGTGGCGCGGGCGGCTTAAGCCGCAGAACCTCAAACCAAGTCGATGTGCCCTCTGATCGAATCGCCCGCCTGACGGGCACCGTCAGGCTGCGCCGACCCGCCCCCGTCAAACCATAGGTTTGCCTACGGCAAAACGGGCGGCGCGATTGCGTCACCCCGCGGGACGCGCGCGTGAACTTCTGTTGCGTTCGTATCAAGTGAGGGATGGTTTGCTCTCTCCCTCCCGAACAAGCGTCTCCGCCACAACCTCCGCAACCGCATCCGCATGCGTGTAGGGCAGGCCATGCGCCGCACCGTCGATGACCTCCTGCCGACAGGCGCGGTTCCACTGGGTCAGGCGTCCCATCGCCGACAGCGGGATCACGTCATCCTCCGCACCCCAGATCGCCAGCACCGGGATCGCAGCGCGCTGCACGGCGCGGTGCTCGGCCTCTTGCGTCTTGGACAGCATCCCGCGGTAGGATGACAGCACGGCGGGCGTGAAGCCGCGGTACTGGACTTCTTCCTGCTGACGCGCGGCAATGTTATCGACCTGCGAGGGGCGAGGGTCCTCGGTCACAGCCTGCTTGAACCGTCGGGGCCAGAGCAGCCGGAAGAGCCAATCCCCCACCCCCCAGAGATCGCGCGCGCGCTCCGAGAGGCGGTCGATGCTGTGCGCCATGCCGGCGGGGGCCAGCAGGATAAGGCGGGTGACTTTTGTGGGATGGCGCGCGGCGTAGCTGGTCGCGATGGCGCCGCCCATGGAATAGCCGGCAAGCGTGACGGGGCCACGGACCTCTTCGGCCTCGAGCAGCTCCTCGAGCTGGCGCAAGAAGAATTCGCGCGACTGCCGGCCGCGCGGCCGGTCGGAGAAGCCACGCCCGTAAAGATCGTAGATCAGCACCCGAAAGCCCTGCACCGCCAGCAAAGGCGCCAGCGCGCGCCAGACGTAGCTGGGGGTGGTCAGGCCATGGATGCACACAAGTGGAGACCCCTCCTCCGGTCCGATCCAGTCGAAATGTGTAAGCCCTTGAGAGAGCTTGGCGAAATGTCCCGGCGCCCGGGCGCGCGCGCCACGCCCCATGCCGGGGCGCAGCCACTCACGCAGGAACGGCGCCAGCGCAATCGCCAGGATAGAGCCAAGCGCCCAGATCACCGCGCCGCGGTCCACGCGTCGAGGATGTAGCGCGAGGTCATCAGGTCGAGATGCGCGCCGCCTCCGTTTTTGAAGAGCGTTATCTCGCTATCCGACATACGCGCGAACGGCCCTTGGTAGTAATCCGCCAGCACATGTTCGCGCGTGATGACACCCTCGGCCAAAGGCAGTTTGAGCTCCCCGATATGGTCGAGTGTGGTGTCGTAACTGTCGACGAAGACGCGAGACTTGAGCAGCGCCGCGTCGTCCGCCTCCCGCATGTCGGGCCGGTAGGCGCCGATCAGATCGACGTGAGTGCCGGGGCTGAGCCAGTCGCCGCGCAGCACAGGCTCGGTCGACATGGTCGCGCAGGTCACGATGTCAGCCGCCGCAACGGCGTCCGCCAGATCGGTGGCAACGTCGGCCTGCATCTCTGCGGCAAAGGCCTCCGCCGTGGCTGCCGTCCGGTTCCAGACGGCAAACTCCGCCTCGGGAAACCATGCGCGGTAAGCGCTCACGAGCGACCGGCCTACGGTGCCAGCGCCGACGATCAGCACCTTGCGGCTGTCCGGGCGCGCAAGGCGCGAGGCCGCCCAGGCGCTGTCGCCGGCGGTCTTCCACTTGGTCACGAGGTGAAAGTCGAGGATCGCCTCCGGAACGCCATTTGCATCGTTAAAGAGCGACACCGCGCCGTTGATCATCGGAGCCTTGCCCGGAAAGACCGTCGCGGATTTCACCGCCAGCCCCAGCCCGTCGATCCACGCCGCACGGCTGAGGAGCGTGTCGGGGTCGCGGTAAAGGAACGTGTCGGCGATCTCCGCCTTTTTCAGCTTGTGACCCGCCTCGAAGGCAGCGCCCAGCGCGCGCCAATCGAGCAAGGGATCGGCCTCGGCAAAGGAGATGAAGGGCAGGCTCATCGCGCCTCCTCCGCCGTCAGAAGGCCCTCGGCAACCAGCCGGTCGGCAAACCCCTGCGGCGCAGTAAACTGGTGCGTCTGCCAGCCCCGCGCCTCCGCCGCCGCTATATTCGCAGGAAGGTCATCGGCAAAGAGCAGCGTCTCCGGCGCCTCCGGCACAGCCTCTTCGAGCGCGGCGTAGATGGCGGGGTCCGGCTTCACCAGCTGCATGTGGCCGGAGATGAACCGGATGTCGAACTCGGTAAGGAACGGCCACTTTTCTTCGGCGAGCGCAAAGGTCCCGACCCCGAAATTCGACAAAGCATAGACCGGCGCGCCCTTGGCACGGAGTGCGCGGAGCAGGCGGACGGAGTGCTCTTTCGGAGGGCCGGCGAGCTCGAGCCAGGCGTCGTGCCAGACCATGATCTCTGCGTGCCAGTCCGGCCACTTGGCGGCCTCCTCGCGCACGCGCGCCTCCAAATCGGCACCCAGGTCGATGTCGTTGTTCATGTTGTGCAGATCGACCGTCCTGAACAGCGCCTCGCGCCGGGCCTTGCCAAAGACGGCGTCGTAGTGCCGCTCGGGCTGCCAGTCGATCAGGACGTTCCCGATGTCAAAGACGACGGCTTGGATCGGCATGGGCAGGCTCCTTGGCGGCTGGCGCCACTATTCCAAGCGGGACCCGCGCGTGCAACGTCTACCGGCGCAGGCGCGGCGCATCGGCGGCCAGCTGGCGCGCAGTTACTGTCTCGCGCCAAAGCTGCAACAGCCCCGCCCCGAGGATCAGCGCGATCCCGACCCAGCCGAGCGCATCGGGCAAGTCGCCGAACACGAGGTACCCGGTCACCACGGCCATCGGCATGGCGACATACTCGAAAGGCGCCACGAAATTCGCCTCTCCCAGCCGGTAGGCCTGGCTGATGAGAAAGCCGCCAAAGCAGCTGCCCGCCCCGATGAGCAGAAAAAGCCACCCGTCGGCCAGCGCCGGCAACGGCCAGGCGCGCAGCAGGAAGTCGAGCGCCGGACGCTCGGCTCCGGCAAAGCGCCCGTCCCCGAGGATCAGGCCGGAGACCGCACAGACTGCGATAAAGACGATCTGGATGTAGGCCGCCATCGTCGCGGCACTCTCCGTCGAACCGATCTTGCGCGTTAGGATCGACAGCACCGCATAGCCGCACGCCGCCGCCAGCGGCAAGAGCGCCGCCGACTGAAAGGCGGTCGTTCCGGGGCGCACCATCACGATCACGCCGACAAGGCCAAGCAGCACCGCCGCCCAGCGCCAGGGGCCGACACGCTCTTTGAGAAAGAGCACCGACAGGGCGGTGATCAGCAAGGGCGAGACAAAGAAGATCGCAACCCCGTCCGCGAGAGGGATTTCCGCGAGACCCAGAAAGAACGTCAGATTGGCAAAGACGACGCAGGCCCCGCGCAGCAGATGCAGCGCCAGGCGCTGCGTGCGGAACACCGACCAGCCACCAGCAAACGGCATAATCAGCGCCAAGAAGAGCGCCAGCGCGATCAGCGACCGGATCAACACCACCTGGTGCAGCGCGTACGTGTCCGAGAGGAACTTGATCGTCGTGTCCACGGTCGCGAAAAAGAGCACCGCAAGCGCCGCACATCCCGCACCTTTGAGGTTGGAGGTCATGCAGCCCCCGCGTGCATGACTGGCCTGCCTGTCCCGTAAGGTGGGCAGTGCCGATTGCGCAGCAGACGGATCGCCACAATCACAAAACAAACAAGATCGGCACTGCCCACCCTACACCTGCGACGCCCGGCGCACGGCCTGTTCGAGCGCGTCGAGGAACCGCGAGCGGTCCGCCTTGGAAAACGCCTTGCCCCCACCGCCCTGCGACAGGGGATTGGCGGCGCGCATCTCGGTCATCAAATCCCGCGTCGCAAGCTTGCTGCCGATGTTCGACGGCGTGAAGCGCTCTCCGGTGTGGCTCAGGACCTCGGCCCCAGCCTCCACACAGCGCGCGGCCAAAGGCACGTCGGCGGTGACGACCACGTCGCCGGGACCGCAGTGCTCGGCGATATGGTCATCGGCCACGTCCAGACCTTCGGCCACGATCACCACCTCCACCCATGGGTTGCGGGACGGGCGCAGGCCGCCGTTGGCGACCAGCTTCATCGGCAGCTTGTGGCGGGTTGCGACGCGCTCGGCCTCCTCCTTGACCGGGCAGGCGTCGGCGTCGATCCAGAGCGTCACGCGTAGAGCGCCTCGGCGTGAAACGACACGTGCTCTTCCATGAAGCTCGCCACGAAGAAGTAGCTGTGATCGTAGCCCTTCTGCATCCGCAACGCGGCCTCCTGACGCCGTGCCGCTGCGGCGTGCGCGAGTGCCTCCGGCTTGAGCAGGTCGAGGAACTGATCATCCGTTCCGGTGTCGCAGAGCACCGGCCCGTCAAAGCCCACGGCCTGCATCTGCAGGCTGGCGTCGTGCTTCGCCCAGCCACTCTCATCCGCGCCGAGGTAAGCCCCCAGCTGCTTGCGCCCCCAGTCCGAGGCACTCGGGTTGCAGATGGGCGCAAAGGCCGACACGGACCGGAAACGGCCGGGGAGGCCCATCGCCAGGGTCAGCGCGCCATGCCCGCCCATCGAGTGCCCGGTGATCGCTTGCCGGTCCATGTCGAGCGCAAAGTGCTCGCCAACCAACGCTGGCAGCTCTTCGGCGACGTAGTCCCACATGCGGAAATGCGGCGCCCAGGGTTTTTCCGTGGCGTTCACATAGAACCCCGCGCCCTGCCCCAGATCATACGCCTCGTCATCGGCCACGCCCGCGCCCCGCGGCGAGGTGTCGGGAAAGACCAGCGCAATGCCCTGCTCCGCCGCCCAGCCCTGCGCGCCCGCCTTGACCATCGCATTTTCATGCGTGCAGGTCAGGCCCGAAAGGTACCACAGAACCGGCACCGGGCCGTCCGCGGCCTCCGCCGGCAGGAACAGACCAAAGGTCATGTCACCGCCGCACGCCTCAGACGCGTGGGTGTAGACGCCCTGCACCCCTCCGAAACAGCGGTTCTCCGATTGGGTCTGCATTGTGAGAACTCCTACAAGGTTGCGGCCCAGGCGATGATGCCCGAAACGGTGCCGACGCTCAGCACGGTCGAGACAAGGATTGCCGCGCTCACGCGCTGCGGCGCAACCCCGTAATGCTGCGCGAGGATAAAGATGTTGCCCGCCACCGGCAGCGCCGCCGCCGAGATGATGACCCCGGCGCCAAAGCTCTCGACCTCAAAGAGGTAAAGCGCCGCAAAGGCGACAAAGGCCGGGTGCAGCACCAGCTTGAAGAACGAGATGTAGCCCGCAATCGACAGCCGCTCGGCGGACTTCGACGCCAGCGACGCGCCAATGGCAAAAAGCGCGCAGGGCGTGGCAGCCGCCCCGAGCGTCGTCAGGAAATCCGCGGCCACCTGCGGCATCTCCACCGGCAGCGCGGCAAAGCCGAGACCCAGCACGATGGCGACGATCATCGGGTTCTCGATTAGCCCCTTGCCGATGGTGCGAAAGATCGACCAGTCGAGCCGCCCTTCCTTGCCAATCGAGATCAGGATCACGATCAGCGAGGAAAATACGATGAGGTCCACCGCCAGCACCAACAGGTTCGGCCCGATGGAGGCTTCACCCAGCAGCAGCGCCAGCATAGGCAGACCCAGAAACCCGACGTTGCCGATCACCGCGCACTGCGCCTCGACCGCGTTGGTCGCGATGTCGAGCCCGCGCAGAATGCCGATCAGCGTCGCCAGCGCGTAGACGAAAAGCGTGCCCCACAGGTACGCGCCGATAAGCGACCAATCGAGGATGTCCCCAAGGCTCAGGTTCGCGGCAAAGCGAAAGATCATCGCCGGCAGCGCAAAGTAAAAGACGAACTTGGTGATCCAGGCCGTCGCCTCCTGACTGAAAAACCGCGTCGCCGCCGCACCGTAGCCCAGCCCGATGAGCGCAAAGAACGGCAGCGTCTTGAGGAAGATTTCAGCCATGCCCTTCGCAGTACCACCCCCTACCGCCCCGTCAAGCAGCGCTCACCTTGCCCCGACGGCTCGGGTCAGGTACTCCTTACGCCTCGAATGTTGAGATGTCACGATGACCGCTGCTCCCACCGGCATCCGCAAGGGCCGCAAGTTCGACGATGTGCTCGAGGGCGCCCGGCAGGTCTTCATGGCCGACGGCTTCGAAGGGGCGAGCGTGGACGACATCGCGCGCGCCGCCGGCGTCTCCAAGGCGACGCTCTACAGCTACTTCGCCGACAAACGCTTGCTGTTTATCGAGGTGCTGCAGACGGAGTGCGGACGCCAGGCCGAGATCGCCATCGACCAGATCGACATGACCGCACCGCCGCGCGAAACGCTGCACCGGTCGGGGCGGCACTTCCTCGACATCCTCCTGTCGCCCTTCGGGCAGGAGATGTTCCGCACCTGCATCGCCGAAAGCGACCGGTTCCCGGAGATCGGGCAGGCGTTCTACGGCTCGGGCCCCGAGATCGTGCGCGCCACGATGATCGCCTACCTCAAGGGTGCCATCGCACGTGGCGAGCTGGTGATCGACGACGTGGACCTCGCCGCCGACCAGTTCCCCGAGCTCTGCAAGGCCGAGCTCTGGCTCAAGCTGATGTTCGGCATCCAGAAGGAATTCACCGAAGACGAGCTGCAGCGGATCGTGACCGGCGCGGTCGACACGTTCATGGCGCGCTACGGCGCCTGATCCTCGAGCGGCAGCCGGCGCGCCGTCCACCAGAGCGCCAGCCACAGCGCCAGACCGAGCAGCGCGTAGGCACCAAGCACCCGCGCGAGCGCGGCGAACGTCATCGTGTCCGCGCCCTGCGCGCCGCCTGCCGCCAAGAACAGCGAGCCGGCAAACACAAGCCGCGCCACGAGGCTGACAAAGCTGAGGAAGGTCGCCCGCACTTCATCCGCCAAAAGCGGCTGGATGCGCGCGGTGATGAACGCCCGCGCGAGCGCGTCCGGCAACTTGCGCAGCACGAGGAAAAGGATGGCAAAGGCCGTCTGGCTGACGGCCAGCACGGCCGTCAGCGCCACATGCGCCGCAAATGCCACCAGCAGCAACCGCGGCAACCCCAGCGCCCGGCGCGCGGGCAGTGCAAGCCAGGTCCCGGCCACCGACACCGCCATCATCAGCGCCGTCACCAGACCGCTGACCAAGGGCGCCTCGGTGCCAAGGCCCACGCCATCGAGCGCGGCGGCGATGAACGGCTGGCCAAAGACAAACGGGATATGCCCGAGGATATACATCCCCACCATCAGCGCGAGCAGCCACAGCAACACGGGATGACGCAGCGTGGCGCGCATCTCCCCGAACCGCTGCGCCTCGCTCACCTGCGGCACGGAATGCGGCAACCGGAACTGCCAGGTGATCGCCAGCTGTGCGCCATGCGCGAGCGCCGTGGCGAGGAACGGCAGCGCGGGCGACACTTGTGCAAAAAGCCCGCCCGTGACCGCCGAGACCGCGAGCGCGGCAAAGGACATCCGCCAGGCGCGCAACTCCTCGCGGGCGACGTCGTCCTGCCGGCCCTCCGCACGCAGCGACTCGTAAAGGAGCGCGCTGTCGGTGCCGGAGGCAAACGCGCCGCCCGCCCCGAGCAGCACCATCCCCGCGAGCAGAATGGCGTACCCGGTCCCGAGGTAGAGGAGCAGCGCCCCGAGCGCTCCGGCTACCGCGGCAAGCAGCAGCGTCCGGCGCCGCCCGACGCGGTCCGAAAGATAGCCCGACGGCACTTCGAGCAGCGTGATCGACAGCTCCAACGCGGCATAAAGCGCAATGGCGCCCGCCGCCGTGACCAGCCCTTCGAGGTAGAGAAACCAGACCGCCTGCCAGAACATCAGGTTCTTGGCAAAGGCGTACCAGGGGTAGAGCCGGATATTGCGCGCGGCGGACATAGGCGAAGCCTAGCAGGCCCGCTCGGCGGCGCGAGATAAACTTACGGTGCGTCCTGCCAGCGGGCAACGTGGTCCGGTGTCAGGTGACCGGTCTTGACCCAGATCAGACACCCGTCGTCCGACCATGGCGCGTGTTGCGACAGATGCGGCGACCGGATCCAGGTGCCTGCGGGATAGGTGCCGTGCTCATCCTGAAAGGTGCCTTCGAGCACAAAGACCTCTTCCCCGCCCCAATGCTGATGCGGGGTGAAGCGGGTGCCCGGCGCCCAGCGCACCAGCGCGACATTTTCCGAAGGGTGGGCATGCAGAGGCAGCACCGACAGCCCCTCCACAAGGCCAGGCCGAAAGGCGGCGGCCTTGGTGTCGATGACGACCTCTTCGGTGTCCGTTTGGTCGAACTGGTGCAGCTTGACGAGGATCGTGCACCCTTCATCCGTGTGCGGGGTGTGCCACGTGCCGATCGGGTTGCGCACGTAAGTGCCTGCCGGAAAGTCGCCCGTCTCGTCGCTGAAGGTCCCGTCGAGCACGAAATATTCCTCGCCCCCGCCATGCGTGTGCGCGTCAAAGGCGGAGCCCGCGTCGAACCGCACCAGCGTCGTCGCCCGCGCGACCTCATCGCCCACCCGGTCGAGCATCTGGCGCGCGACACCTGCTGCCGGAGAGGCCACCCATTCGCGATCCTCGGGCCTTAAAACCACGCGCTGCTCAAAGTCGGCATTGACGCGCACGGGCCTACTCCTCGCGCTTGAGGCTGGCGAGAAACGGTGCGGTTGCCGCATCGTACCGGCGGATGTCCTGCGTGCTGCGCGCCATCAGCTGCGCGCCCTCCACCAGAGCCAGCACGCTTTCAGCCTCCTTACCGCTGCGCCCGTGCGCCTCGAGCGCGGCGCGGAGCCAGCCCAGAACACCGGTGTGAAACGTGCCAAGCGCGTCCCGCACGTCCTCGCTCAGGCTGTCCCGTCCGGCGCTGAACGCCACGCAGAGGCAGAGCGCCTCCCCCTCCCGCGCGCTGTCACGGTAGAGGTCCACGAACCGCTCGAGGCACCGGCGCGGGCTCGCGGAGGTCTCGGCAATCTCGTCCAAGGCGCCAGCCACTTGCGCCGTGTAGCGGACGATCAGCGCTTCGGAGAGCTTGGCCTTGGTCGCGAAATGGTGGTGCACGCTGGGCTTGGCAATCTTGGCGTGCCGCGCCAGATCGGCAAAGCTGAAGGCGTCGAAGCCGCGCGTCCGCGCAAGGAGTTCGGCCTGATCGAGGAGGGTGGTTCGCATATCCATGATTGCCTACCTATCATTAGGCAGGCGATTATGCAAGTGCAGCATTTTCGTGCTTGGTAGAGGCGTCAGTCGCGCCGCCGCACCATCAGCTGGTTGCCGTCCTTACGGGTCTCGAACCGTTTGATGCCCTGCACCAGATCGCTCAGCTTGCGCTTTCCGTAGCTGCGCGTGTCGAAGTCGGGCGAATGCGCCTGCATGTACTGGCCGAGCGGGCCAAGCGCATACCACTCGTCGTCCTGCTCGATCTTTTCCATCGCGTTGAGAATGAGCGGGATCGCGTCGTTGGGGCTTTGCTTGCGCGCGGGCGCTTCGCCTTTTTGCTCGGGCTCGGGCTCTTCGACGATGTTCTCGATCAGTATGAACCGGTTGCAGACGTTGCGCAGCGCCTCCGGCGCCTTGGCCTCGCCGATGCCGATCACGTCAAGCCCTTGTTCGCGGATGCGGTTCGCGAGCGCGGTGAAATCGCTGTCGGACGACACCAGCACGAACCCGTCGAACCGCCCGGTGTGCAGGATGTCCATCGCGTCGATCACAAGGCCGATGTCGCTGGCGTTCTTGCCCACGGTGTTGGCCGTCTCCTGATGCGCGACAAGGCCGAGGTCGCGCACCGTCTTGGACCAGTTGCCCAGCCGCCCGGACGACCAGTCGCCGTAGACGCGCCGCAAGGCCGGCTCGCCGATGGCGGTGATCTCCTTCAGCACCGGGCCGGCAAACTTGGCGGGGATGTTGTCGGCGTCGATCAGGACGGCATAAAGCGGGCGGTCGCGGTTGGGCATAGGCCCTCCAGTCAGAGTGTTTTGAACATCACCAGCGCGTCGACATAGCCGTGTTTCGGGTGATCATAGGCGCCGGGCAGACGCCCAACGGTTGCAAAGCCGTGGCGTTCCCAGAGCCCGATCGCACCGGTGTTGGTGGCAATCACAAAGTTGAACTGCATCGCACGATAGCCCATCTGCCTCGCGATGTCTTGGGAGTGCGCGAGCATCGCCGTTGCCATTCCCTGCCCGCGCGCCTCGGGGTCCGTCACGTAGCCGCAATTGCACACATGCGCGGCACGGCCTTCTCCGTTCGGGCGGATGTAGTAGGAGCCGATGAGGCGATCCGTCTCGGCGACAAATACGCTCCGTCCGCCGGACCACCAGTAGTCCGAGGCTGCCTTGCCAGTGGTGGAGGGATCTACCGCATAGGTCTCCCCCGCCGCGAAGACCGGGGAGAGGAGCGCGGCGACTGTGTTTGCGTCAGACGGGACCGCCGCGCGAAGGGTAAGGTCAGCCAAGCTCGCTTGCCGAGTGGATCACCTTGCCCAGGAGGCCATAGTCGATGGCCTCGCTGGTCGTCAGCCAGAAGTCGCGCTGCGTGTCCTCGGCGATCTTTTCCGGCGTCTGGCCCGTCGCCTCGGCAAAGATGCGGTGGAACCGGTCGCGCATCGCGATGATCTGCTCGGCCTGGATCGCCATGTCCGACGCCGTGCCGCCGATCCCGCCCGAGGGTTGGTGCAGCAGGAAACGTGTGTTCGGGAGGCAGAAGCGGTTCTCCTTTTGCGCCCCGATAAAGATCAGCGCGCCGGCGCTTGCCACCCAGCCCGACCCGATGCAGCGCACCACCGGTTTGATGAACTTGATCATGTCGTGGACCATGTCACCGCTTTCGACGTGACCACCCGGCGACGAGATAAAGAGGTTGATCGGATCGTCGCCGTCCTCGGCCAGCGCGAGCAGGTGCTGCGTCGTGCGCTGCGCCAGCTTGTCGTCGATCCCCCCGGTGATCAGCACGTTGCGCGATTTGAAGAACCGCTTGGCGATGTCGTCGCTGGTCTGTTCGGGTGTAGTGTTTTCTTCGCTCATCGGCCGTGCCTCACATGGTCTGTTGCGGCGAACATAACCCTCAAGGGGCCAAGCGCAATGGGGCGCGGGGCTTTCACCTCTTTGAGCGGTCTCCTTTGCCCGGGCGCTGGGGCGTTTCGGCAAAGGACGGCGCCAGACCCGCAAAGAGATCACCCGTCGCCGCGTCGCCGTTTGGCCGGTCGTACCGGAGCATCCACGGCAGCGGTTTGGCAACCTCTCCCGCCTCATGCCATGCAAAGTATCCCAGCGCGCCCGGCGCCGGGATCGGAGTGATCTCGCGCGCGTTTTCGAGCACGAGGCCGCAAGCTCCGCCAAACCACTCGCTGTCCGAGCGGTCGATGATGTCGACCACCTCCACCACGCCAATGATCGCCCCACGCACAAGCGTTTCGGGGCGCGGGCAGGTCACGCCGTGTTTGGCGAGCCGCCAGTGCCCCCATTGGAACTCGTCCTGTTTGAGGCCGGTGGCGGCATGGATGCACACCCAGCCGCGTGTCATGCCGCCCGCCCGGATCGCGCCCGCGCTGCGGTTCTCGATCGGTTTGTGGCCCGCCACGATGGCCCAGGCCCAGGGCTGGCGCACGGAAAGGGCGAGGGGCGGGAGGTCTTGCATGTCCGGCAAGATAGTGGCGCAAACATCATGTGCCAGATGGACGGCGCCGTCTGCACGCCGTAGGCTACTGGTCGAGACCTCATGCCAAACCACTCCGTTCCCCTGACGCCCCCGCCCGAGGGGCAAAGCGATCTGCCGCGCATGCAGCGGCGCCGCGTGCTCGGGATCGCGACGATGGCGTTCGGGTTCTTCCTCTTTGCGATGGTCGACAGTCTGGCCAAGTATCTGACGGACCACTTCCACCCCCTTCAGATCGTCTGGTCGCGTCAGTTGGGGCTGCTGACGGGCGTGCTGATCCTCCTCGCGCTCAAGGGCGCGTCGATCCTGCGCACGGAGCACCGGCGCCTGCAGATAACGCGGGGCGTGCTGGCGGCCTTGTCCGCGGCCCTATTTATCTACGCGGTCAAGTACGTCCCGGTCGCCGACGCCGTCGCGATCTCGTTCGTGGCGCCTTTCATCGTCACGCTTCTCGGTGCGCTGGTGCTGGGAGAGACCGTGGGTCTGAGGCGCTGGATTGCGGTGACCATCGGCTTTGTCGGCGCGCTGATCATCATTCGGCCCGGGATGGGCGTGATGCACCCGGCGGGGATGCTGGTGGTCCTGGCAGCGACGCTCTTTGCGCTCCGGCAGATCCTGTCGCGCACTTTGGCGGGTGCCGATTCCACGCTCACGACGGTCGCGTATACCGCCATCGCGTCGAGCGCGGTGCTGAGTGTGCCGGTGCTCTTTGTGTGGCAGACGCCTGAATGGGGTCTACCACTGGCGCTGTTGGTGACGATGGCTGTCATCGCAGCGGTGGGCGAGACGCTGATCATCCGTGCGCTGGAGCTTGCCGAAGCCGTCGTGCTGGCGCCCCTGCACTACACGATCCTGATCTGGGCGACCTTTTACGGCTGGCTGATCTTTGACGATCTGCCGGATGTCTGGACGTGGGTGGGCGCGGCGGTGATCGTCGTGTCGGGTCTTTACACATTGCACCGCGAACGGCTTGCGAAGGCGAGGTGAGGGGGCATCGGCTGAAGCCTACGATAGTATCGCCTAGCAAACCGTAGTTCGCGCGCCGTCCCGCGGGGTGGCGCAATCGCGCCGCCCGTTTTGCCGGAGGCAAACCTTCGGTTTGACGGGGCGGGTCGGCGCGGCCTGACAGTACCTGTCAGGCGGGTGCTTTGCTTAGGGCGAAAGTTATAAAGCCACGACGCCGACCGCGATAAATCAGAACACCACAACCGAGCGGATCGACTCGCCTGCGTGCATCAGATCGAACCCCTTGTTGATCTCATCGAGCGACAGCGTGTGAGTGATCATCGGGTCGATCTCGATCTTCCCGTCCATGTACCAGTCGACGATCTTCGGCACATCCGTGCGCCCCGACGCCCCGCCGAACGCCGTGCCGCGCCAGACGCGGCCGGTAACCAACTGGAAGGGACGGGTGGAGATCTCGGCACCCGCGGGCGCAACACCGATCACGATGGATTCGCCCCACCCTTTGTGCGCCGACTCAAGCGCCGCACGCATGACCTGCACGTTGCCTGTCGCGTCAAAGGTGTAGTCGCCGCCGCCGCCCGTGAGCTCCACCAGATGCGCAACCAGATCGCCCTCGACCTCGGACGGGTTCACGAAATCGGTCATGCCGAAGTGCTTGGCCATCTTGACCTTTTCGGGGTTGAGATCGACGCCGACGATCTGATCGGCACCCGCAAGCCGCAACCCCTGGATGACGTTGAGCCCGATCCCGCCGAGGCCAAAGACGATGGCACGGCTGCCGATCTCCACCTTGGCGGTGTTGATGACGGCGCCGATGCCCGTCGTCACGCCACAGCCGATGTAGCAAATCTTGTCGAACGGCGCGTCCTGCCGGACCTTGGCGAGCGCGATCTCAGGAAGCACCGTGTGGTTCGAGAAGGTCGAGCACCCCATGTAATGCAGGATCGGCGTGCCATCGAGCATCGAAAAGCGCGAGGTCCCGTCCGGCATCACCCCCTGCCCCTGCGTTGTGCGGATCGCCTGGCAGAGGTTCGTCTTGGGATGCAGACAGTACTCGCATTGCCGGCACTCGGGCGTATAGAGCGGGATCACGTGGTCGCCTGGCTTGAGCGACGTCACGCCCGGTCCGCACTCCACCACGACGCCCGCGCCCTCGTGCCCGAGGATGGCCGGAAACATCCCCTCGGGATCGGCGCCGGACAGCGTGAACTCGTCCGTGTGGCAAATGCCGGTCGCCTTGATCTCGACGAGGACCTCGCCCTCCTTGGGTCCGTCGAGGTTCACTTCCATCACCTCGAGCGGTTTGCCGGCCTCAAGGGCCACGGCTGCACGTGTGCGCATTTTGTCTTTCTCCCTTTGTCGTGGATGAGCGTTGGACGAATTGCCCGTGTTTTCAAGCACCTCCGAGAGTTACGAAAGGAAGCCGGACAGAGTGTGACTTGACGAGGCTGGAACCCATTGCCCGGGCGCCACGTTGATCAAAGGAACACCCGGAAAGGAGACACCATGTCCGCATCCGAAACGAACATCGAAAAGCAGACCAAGCGCCACATCGGCCCGCTGGCCGGAATGGCGCTGTGTGCCACATTTGTTGCGCTGCTTTACCTCGGTTACATCCTCTTGCTCGCCGAGCGCGGTCAGGAGCCTCGCGAGGCCACCGAAGGCGCAGAGGGCGCAGCAGTGACGGCACCCGTCACAGAGTGACCGCGCACCTTTGAACGCGAGAAAGCCGGGCCTTTGCCCGGCTTTTCTTTTACGTGTCTGTTTTCTCCGCCAAAAGGTCCTGTCAGTCATGCACCTCATGCCGGATCTGCGCCCAGGTCAGCATGGTAAAGACAAGCGTGCCGCCCACCACATTGCCGGCAAGCACCGGCAGGAAAAACTCGAACACCGCGGGGCCCAGCGCCAGCTCGCCCAGCACCAGCAGGTAGGCCATCTCGACGGAGCCCGCGATGATGTGCGTGAAATCACCCGCCGCGATGAGCCACGTAAAGAGGATGATCAGCGTCACACGGCCCGAATCGGCGCTCGGCATCATCCACACAAGCGCCGCGATCAGCACGCCGGCCGGAATACCCCGCACAAAACTGGTGTAGGCGCCCATCTGCGTCGCGTGTTTCGAGAGGTCGGCAAAGATCGCCTTGAGCTCCGGCGGCAGCGTCGGGGTAAAGGCGTAAAAGCTGGCGATGGCAAACGCGCCGACGATGTTGGCGAAAAGCACGACCGCCCACAGCTGCGCCGTCCTGCCGAGGCAGCCACGCGGGTTCATCATCACCGGGACGACCGTGGTAATCGTATTCTCGGTAAAGAGCTGCATCCGCCCGACGATCACGAGCAGGAAGCCCAGCGAATATCCGAAATTCTCGATGATGTGCCGCCAGGACGTGTCCGGCAGGGAGGCACGCAAGACCGCCTCGGCCAACACCGAAAAGCTGATCAGCAGCCCAGCGGCAACGCCCGACCAAAAGAGGGACGCTATCGGGCGCTTGAGCTCTTCCTCGCCTTCCCGCCGGATCGTTTCGAAAACAAGGCGCGCCGAGAGGCCGGCCGCCTCCTCGACCGCCTCGCGCTCTTCGATGTCGTGCGTTGTGTCGCCCACAGGCGTGGCGTCAACCATAGTGCACCTCCGGTGCGGCGATCAGATCAGCGGGCGCTTTTCGACCTTTTCCTTGTCCACCAGCCCCAGCTCGCCCAGGCGGTCGAGGTCGGGGATGTGCAGCTGCCCGGCGGTCCAGGTGGCGACGCCATCAGCGCGCAACTTGGCAAGCGTCTTGTTGGTGTGCACCAGCGACAGACCGAGCGCATCCGCAAGGTCCTGCTGCTTGAACGGGAGCGCGCAGCGGTTGTCTTCTGATACCATGTCCACGGCAAGCGCACGTGAAAAGATGCGGTGCAGGCTCCACGCGATCTTTTCCATCGCGCCGTGTTGACCCAACCGCGAGAGCGCGTCCCCCAAGAGGTGCTCTTCCATCGCGGCAAGGTAGGTGAGGTCGAACGCCCGCTGCGGATTGGTCTTGAAGATCCGCCAGACGTCGGCACGATTGAACACGCACAGCGTCATTTCCGTGGCCGCCTCGACCGCGTGCGACATCTCTCCCATAACGCCCGCCTGCAGGCCCAGAAAATCACCTGGCATCACGAAGTTGATGACCTGGCGTTGACCGTCGGCGGTCGTTTTGTAACGCAAACCCATACCCGCCAGAACGGTGTAGAGTTGCGGTGTGTGCGCCCCCTCGACAAAGAGCTGCGCGCCAGGCCCCACCACCATCTCACCCGTCTTGAACGCCTGCATCACGGTGAGGTCCTCGGCGCTGAACTCATCAAACACCTCGAACCGGCGAAGGGGACAATGCTTACAATCGACTACCATTTTTTCGCTCGCGCTATGTCGCAGTTTAATGCGCGACCGAGGGGGTGGCTGTTAACATTTGACGGTTGCCAAACAGCCAATGGGGTCCCGCGTGGAACATCCCTTCTTTGCCATCGCCACGGCCAACGAACTTGAAGCCGTCGATCTGTCGGATATCTTGTCGGAGAATCATGGCTTTAACTCCCATCGCGTAATGCTGAGTGCGCCGCTGGCGGCGCCACAAGGATTGCCGAGCGACGGCTTGCCGAGGGCGATCTTCATCGGCCTTCCCAGGCCCGATCCGCGCGCCAAGATGTTGCGGATATGGGCAGAGGAGAAGGGTGTGCCTGTCATCACGATCAACGGTGGCGACCCTCATTCCAAGGAGCCTCTTCTGGCGCGTCCATTCGTCGAGGCCGACGTGGCGCGCTTGCTCGACGACTTGCCATAGGAGCGCTGTAGGAACGCGATCAGAAACGGGCCGCAGATTACGGCAACGTAGATGGCGCCGAGGCTCCAAAAGGCGATATCGGGTCCAAAGGCATTCGTCAGAACAAGCCAGGCGATCGCGGTTACGAACACCACGCTGACAGCGCCTATCAATGATCCTACGGCGCTTTTCGACACGTAGTCGAGGATGCGTTGGGTGACGCTGCCAGCCTGAAAGTTGAGCCCGCCCAGCATTACAGCTTCCAAGTGTCGGGCACAGTGTAGGCGGCGCGAAAGGCAGCATGCTTCGCAAAAATCATACTTAGAGATCGTCCTATGTCTTGTTACGTCCTCAACCCCGCGCCTCCGGCTAAGGTTCCATGCCGTGTTATGGAACTTCGGGGAAAAGATCGGCGTTGAATCGACAATTCAATGCCAGAGGAAGGAGGCCACATGCTGACATGGGCCCTCACATTTCTGGCCGTCGCGATTGTCGCTGGGGTCTTTGGCTTCTCCGAAATCGCCCTCGCCTCGGCAGAGGTCGCGCAGATCACATGCGTTGTCTTCCTGCTGCTCGGGCTCGTGGCTCTGGTCGTCCGATGGGCAGATCAGGAATAGGCGGCCAGCGATTGCGACACGAAGCAGCGTCTTGCGCTGCGCACAGACCCAATCCAGGCGGCGCGCATTTTTTTGCCGCCGCACACGAACGAGAAAGGACAAGTAATGTCACATCCACTTTCTGTCATGCCGTCGAATGAGGACGTCAATACTGGCGTGCGCGATGTCGAAGGCATCGCCGATGGTTTGGCCGACGTTCTGGCCGACACCTACCGCCTGATCTTCAAGACCCACGCCTACCACTGGAACGTGGAAGGACCGCTTTTCGTCTCGCTGCACACGCTTACCGAAGAGCAGTACGAGGAGATGTTTCAGGCCGCTGACGTGCTGGCGGAGCGCATCCGCGCGCTGGGCCGGCTTGCGCCCATGTCCATGGCGGACATCGTGTCGCGCAGCAATATCGAGGACCGCGGCGACCGTCCGTCGGCTGGTGATATGATCGCCGATCTGGCATCGGATCACGAGCGTGTTGCTCATCGCATGCATGCGCTGGTGAAGCTCTCTGGATCGCATGAGGATCCGGTGACCGAAGACCTCGCCACCGAGCGCGCAGCATTCCACGAGAAAGCCGCCTGGATGCTGAGGGCGCTTGGCAAGTCGTGATTGCCGGTCCGGTGCACACATGAAAAAGGCCCGCAGCGCGAACTGCGGGCCTTCGTTTTTTCGGTCAAGTGAGAGCGTCAGACCTTGAGCGTTTCAGTGGACGCAAAGAACATCGCCTGGCTGACGGCAGAGCGCACTTGCTCCGGCGCGTAAGGTTTGGAGATCAGGAACGCCGGCTCCGGCCCTTCGCCGGTCAGGAGGCGCTCCGGGTAGGCAGTGATGAAGATGACCGGGATATCGCCCTGATCGGCCAGAATGTCGTTCACCGCGTCGATGCCCGACGAATTGTCCGCGAGGTGAATGTCCGACAGGATGAGGTCCGGTTTTTCTTGCTGCGCCAGATCGCGGGCGGCGTCGGCGGTGCGTGCAACACCTGTGATCTTGTGACCCATTTCAGCCACGATGGCCTCGAGATCGACCGCGATGATCGCCTCGTCCTCGATGATCATCACGCGGCCAGAGAGGGACTGCCCCATCTCTTCATAGGCGATCGACACCAGCTTGGACGCCTCGTCAGCGGTGATCGTCATCACTTCGGCGATCTGCGTCATCGACAGCTCTTCGATCGTGTGCAGAAGCAGCGCCTCACGCGTATTCGTCGTAAGCTTTGCCAAGTGCCGCTGCGCGCGTGCCTCGACTCCGGAATCCGTGTCAGCGGCATCGATCGTCCCGCCGGTTGTGCTCCAGATCGTATGGAATACCTTGAAGAGGGCCGTTTTCGCGCCCAATTCGCGATCATAGACGCCGGGATCGCTCAGGATGGCCTCGAGCGCCGCGACGGCATATTGGTCACCAGAAGACTGTGATCCGGTCAGCGCTCGCGCGTACCGGCGCAGGTAAGGCAGGACGGCGCCGAGTTCTGTACTAATGTCATCGGACGGGGAAAGTGTCATAGATCGTTGGTCTCACAAATTGTGAATTTCTGGGGAACCAAACGCAGAGCGCTACGTTTGGTTCCAAGTTATATGTACTAACGCAAGCTTAGGTAGTCCGCAGATCATGTCGCAAGATTCACCAGATTCCAGCGTGCAGCGCCAGATAGACGAAAATCTGCGGCGTGTTTACGACGACGTCTTGCGACAGGATGTGCCGGATCGTTTTGCGGATCTGCTTCAACAGCTGAAGGAAGGGCAGTCGGCCGCGCCCTCTGCACCGACGTCGCAACCCGATCAATCCACAACGCAGATGACCTCTTCGACTGATGAGGGACCGGCATGAGCGAGGCCGACCCCAGAGACGAACTGGTCACCCACCTCGGAGCCATGCGGGCGTTCGCGATGTCGCTGACACGCAACAGTGCGACGGCAGACGACCTTGTGCAGGACACGCTCGTCAAAGCCTGGACAAACATCGAGAAATTCGAAGTTGGCACCAACATGCGTGCGTGGCTGTTCACGATCCTCAGAAACACCTATTACTCGATGCTGCGCAAACGTCGGCGCGAGGTCGCGGACGTTGACGACACTCTGGCGGGGCTCATGGCTGAAAAGCCAGCACACGATGGGCGCCTGCAGATGCGGGACTTTGAAGGTGCTTTTGCACAGTTGACACCCGAACAACGCGAAGCGCTGGTCCTTGTTGGCGCGGAGGGTTTCTCTTACGAGGATGCCGCGGCGATGACCGATGTTGCCGTCGGAACCGTTAAAAGCCGCGTTAATCGCGCGCGCGCTCGATTGGCAGAATTGATGCACTTGAGCGAAGATGAAGCGATCGAGATGACCGATCAGGTGACACAAGCCATTGTGAACAACGCACCTGCAGCTTAAGTCTGGAGGGGCATGCTTCGGGAGACGACGAACCGCGCCCGCAGTCTGACTGCGAGGCTTTTGGGGCTCTTGACGTTTGCCCTTTTTCCGCTCGCGCTGATTTCCCTCTATCAGACGCAAGCTGTCGTTGACGAAGCCGAGGCCCTGTCCCGGACAGCGTTGCTGTCGGACACGCACCGTGCCATCGCTGCAGAGCGCGAGTTGTTGCAAGAGGCGTTCGGCGCAGCGCAGGGCCTGGGCTCAGCGGCACTTAACACCCAAGGCAATGTCGAGCTTTGCCGCGCCGTCATGTCCGACTTTGTGCAAGCCCACGGCCAGTTCATCTTTGCCGGCTTTATCCAGCCGTCTGGTTTGATGACGTGCACCTCTTCAGGGACGGAAGTCGATTTCTCGGGCTCCCCCAATTGGGCGGAAGCGCGGAACAATCCGACCAGCCGGATCGCCGCGACACGCAGCGGCGAGGTCACCGGCGAGTCTGTCATCATCGCCAGCCAACCGGTTTTCGCCGCCGGCGAATTTGCCGGGTATACCTCGATCTCGATCCCGCACAACATTGCCAACGTGCTGCTGCCGGACCTCAGCCAATACGGCGAGATTTCGATCGCGACGCTGTCTGCCGAAGGCGTCGTTTTGTCGGCCTCCAATGGATTCGAAGAAGGCGAGCGCTTGCTCCCGCAGGACATGGACCGCAGCGCGCTTTTCGGCCGGGTCAACGAGACCTTTGACCGGATCAGCATGGACGGCGAGCGCCGCAAATACGCGGTGATCCCGATCTACCCGGGCAAGGTGCATGCGGTGGGCAGCTGGCCGATCTCTTCGCAGCGGTCCAGTCCGCTCACCCGTGACACCGATGCGCCGCTGGCTTTCCCGATCCTGATGTGGCTCGTCGGCATCGCGGTGGCCTGGCTTGGCCTGCACAATCTGGTAATCCGCCACGTCCAGGACGTGCGCGACGCTATGCGCCGCTTTGCCCTCGGCGAGCGTGACCACCCGCAGCTCAGCCTGCAGAACCCGCCCGAAGAGTTTGCCCAAGCCGAGCGCTCCTTCAACCGGATGGTGCGGATCCTCACCGAATCCGAAGAGCGGCGGGAGGCAGATCTGCACGACAAGACAGTGCTGTTGCGCGAGGTGCACCACCGGGTCAAGAACAACCTGCAGTTGATCGCCTCGATCACAAATATGCAGATGCGGCAGGTGCGCTCCAAAGAGGCGCATACTGTATTGGCACAGCTGCAGCGCCGGGTGCGCGGGCTCGCGACGATCCACCAGAACCTCTATTCGACCCCCGATCTGACGATGGTCGACGCACGCCAGCTGATCAAAAGCATGGTTGCGCAAATGAACCAGATCGGCGGACGGACGCGGCAGGCGCCTTCGGTCAAGACCGACCTCGATTCGGCCATGCTCTACCCCGATCAGGCCGTGCCGCTTTCGATGCTGGTGGCCGAGGCGTTGAGCAACGCGTGGAAATACACCAGCGCGCCGGACGGAAAGAAGCCGCATCTGATGGTACGGCTCAAGCAGCAGCCCGACGAGATGCTCCGACTCGAGATTTGCAACTCCGTGGTGCGCGACAAGGTGAACGCGGATGCAGAACCTTCGGACGGTTTGGGCACGCGCCTGATGGACGCGTTTGTCGCGCAGCTCGAAGGGCAGAGCGAGACCGAAAAGACAGATGACGAGTATCGGTTGATCGTGACCTTTCGCCCCAGTGACTTTCAGTCCGGTGAGACCGCCCAGGACCTTGCATAAGCACGCGAAGGTATCCGCGCCAACTCCATAACCCTCTGACTTTACGTAAAATTCGCGCCGTATTGGCGTGAAAGGTCGCGCTGCGGTCACAAATCCGGCCCGCCCTGTGCCGCACCCTTTGGCCATCTCTGCTCCCGGGACGAAAGGAGTGAGAGATGGGTGTGACGCTGCAAGTCAGCGGACAAGTCGGCGCGGGTCTGGGCGACCTGGGAACCGGGATCAGCGACCTCATGGTGGTCGATGGTGCAGTGCTCGCCGTCTCCGGGCGCTCGGGTGGACTGATGAGCGTCGACATCACCTCGAGTGGCAGCGCACGGATCAGCGACCAGGCCTGGTTCACGCCCGGCATTTCCGGCGCGGTGGACGGCCAGCTGAGCCTGATCGACGCGCAGAACGGCACCTACGCCGTGGTCGGCGCCGCAAACGCAGGCCGCCTGATCGCTTACCAAATTACAAGCGGCGGCGGGATCGGATCGCAGCGCAACCTCGACGGTAACGGCCTTGGCCGTGGCGGGGACGGCGCGCTCCGCATGCAGGACGAAGACGGTCTGGTGTTCGTGGCCGGCGCGGATGGCGTGCTGCGCTGCTTTTCCCCGTCGGGCGCCCAGCGCTTTGCGCCCGGACCGACGGTTGCAGACACCAACGACAGCCACCACGCCAACCCGACCGCGCTCGCCAGCGTCGAGATGAACGGGCAGACCTACGTGCTGACCGCAAGCACGCTCGACACGGGCGTCTCGGCCTATCGCGTTTCGAACTCCGGCCAGATGACGCTGACCGGCGCCGCCGGGGTCACATCGGGCCTTGGCCTTTACGAGACGCCCGTTGCGCTCGAGACCGTGGCGGTGGACGGGCGGACCTATGTGATCGTGGCCTCGGCCTCGGAAAGCGGCGACGGCGCCGCGCTCAGCGTGCTCGAGTTGACGGCGGGCGGAGATCTGGTGGTCACCGATCATATCCTCGACGGCCTCGCCTCGCGCTTTGGCCGGGTGAGCGATCTCAGCGTGACCACGCACGACGGCTGGACCTACGTCGCGGCGGCAGGCGGGGATGGCGGGATCAGCCTCTTTACCCTGATGCCGGGCGGGCAGCTCCTTGCGCTCGACACGATCGAAGGCAGCGCGGCAAGCCCGATGGCCAGCCTCAGCGCGCTCGAGCTCACGGTGCAGGCCGGGCGGCTGCACGCGTTTGCCGCAAGCCATGCAGAGGTCGGGTTGACGCATGTGAGCGCGGACCTTGGCCGGCAGGGGCAGACCTACAACGGCTCGGTCGGGCACGACCAGATCACCGGCACGGGCCAGAACGACGCCCTTTACGGAGGGGCGGGCGACGACCGGCTGCGCGGGAACTCCGGCGACGACATCCTGCGGGACGGCGCCGGGCGCGACACGCTCGAAGGCGGCAACGGCGCGGACCTCTTTGTGATCGACGCAGACGGCGAACGCGAGCAAATCCGCGGGTTCAACCCGGCAGAAGACCGCATCGACCTGTCGCTGATCCCGTTCGTCTACGGCCCGGACAGCGTGCAAGTCACGCCCACGGGCTGGGGTGCGCGGCTGATCGCACGCAGCGAGGTGATCGAGCTGCGCAGCCACACGAACAGCCAGCTGTCGGTGGAGCAGGTGATGAACGCCATCGTCTGGAACACGGACCGCCCACCGCTCATCCTGCAGGAAACGCGGCAAGGCAGCGGCGCGGGCGACACGCTCGAAGGGTCGGACAGCGGCGACATCATGTCGGGCCTCGGCGGTGCCGATCGCCTCGACGGGGGCGGCGGCAATGACGAGATCTTTGGCGGCGAAGGCAGCGACACAATCGACGGCGGCGCTGGAGATGACACGGTGGACGCAGGCGTCGGGCGCGACCGCGTCTCCCTCGGCGGCGGCAACGACTATTTCACCGATGACGCCTCGGGCGGCTCCCGCGGATCGGACACGATCTTGGCCGGGCCGGGCAACGACACGGTCGACGCCGAAGGCGGCGGGGATTTTGTCTACGGACAAGCCGGCCGGGACCGCATCTGGGGCGGCGAGGGCAATGATCGGCTCTACGGCGGGAACGGCGCGGACACGATTTCGGGCGAGGACGGCGACGACCGCGTCTGGGGCGGCGGCGGACCAGACCTCGTCTACCTCGGGGGCGGAGACGACGCGTTTTACGACACCGGCCAGGCCGGCAGCGCGGGGCGCGACGTCGTCTTTGGCGGCTTGGGCAACGACACGCTGCAAGGGCGCGGCGGCGCGGACCGGCTTGATGGAGGGCCGGGCAACGACCGCATCAACGGCCGACAGGGCGACGATTCGCTGATCGGCGGCGACGGCAACGACCGGATGACAGGCGGCGCCGGAGACGACACGATGTCGGGCGGGGACAACGCCGACGTGATGTTTGGCGGGGCGGGCGCGGATTCGGTCAACGGCGGAGGCGGCAACGACGCGATCCGGTCCGGCGCAGGGGCCGACGCCGTCTGGGGCGGTGCGGGCGATGATAGCGTCTGGGGTGGCTCGGGCGCCGACCGGATCTGGCTCGCTGGTGGAGACGACGCCTTCTTCGACTCCGGTCAGGCGGGCGAGGCGGGACGCGACACCGTCTTTGCCGGCGACGGGAACGACACGCTGCGCGGCGGTGGCGGCAACGACAACCTCTACGGCGAGAACGGCAACGACATCCTGCAAGGCGGCGGCGGCAGTGACCGCCTCTTTGGCGGCGCCGGGAACGACACGTTCTTCGGCGGTCAGGGCAATGACATCCTGCAGGGTGGCGGCGGGCGAGACCGGTTCGTGTTCCGCGAGAATTCCGGGACGGACACGATCCTCGGCTATGAAACGCGGCAAGACCAGCTCTTCCTCGACGACGCGCTCTGGGGCGGTCGCAACCTTTCGGTCTCGCAGGTGCTGGACCGCTACGGCTCTGACGAGCGCACACAGGTGCGGCTCGACTTTGGCGCCGAAGAAATCGTGGTAACGGGCGTCTACGACATCGACGACCTCGAGCGCAGCATCACGATCATCTGAGAAAACGTTCCGCCCTGCTCCGAGGTCTGGAAAACCCGCCTATGCCGAGCGCAAAGCACTCGCCAAACTGCGCAGTTCAATGCGCGTTCAGTCGTTTCAAAAGGCGATCCTTCTGGAAAGGAAACAGCCGGCCATTTCGAGTGGGCCGGCTTGTCGGGTTTCGACAGCCAACAACATCGCAATGCGTGGACAGTTGGCCCCGGAGCACAAGGCTGCTGACGGATGCGAAACGCGCTGCTATCGTTCCAACAGCCGTAGCGGGACAGGAGCCGCGCGGACTGACGGTTGTCTGACATTCATTACGCGCGGGCGGCCTCGATGGGACAGATTTGCCCACCTCGGGCAAGACAATTTTTGAGAAGTTTTAGGGAGAGCCAGCCATGACAACCGGCCTAAGCGTGATTGACCCGAACCTGGTGCCAGCGGGAGGGCTGCCGTATTGGGTCGAAGCCTTTGCCCCCGTCCGGCGGTTTGGCTCCGGCGACGAAGTAACCAAAGCCGAAGTGGTCACCTATGGCTTTGTCACCTCGGGCCTGACGCCCCTCAACGAGCCGCTTCGCAATCCGACGGAGGTCGAAAGAGACTCGATCCGGGGGCAGCTGGAGGAACTCGCAAAGTTCAGCGGCATCAGTTTTGTCGAGGTTCCCGAAGACGAGGCGCAGATGCGCATGGCGGTCTCGAACGTGGAGGATGCAACCGCCTTTGGCCGGGCATGGCAGTACACGCAAATTCCCGTTTTCGTCGTGGCCTACGACTCGGTCTACACCGCGCCGC
Source organism: Pseudaestuariivita sp. (assembly GCF_052825805.1). NCBI lineage: Bacteria > Pseudomonadati > Pseudomonadota > Alphaproteobacteria > Rhodobacterales > Paracoccaceae > Pseudaestuariivita > Pseudaestuariivita sp. The sequence goes on from NZ_JBRBVB010000003.1 coordinate 295,709, forward strand.
GCACATTGGCGGAAAACACCTACATCTACGTGCACGAGGCACTTCACGGTGTCGGGTTCAAGCACTCCACCGAGGCTTTTGGAAGCACGCACAGCGTCGTGATCCCTGAGGAAGAAGAGACCGGAACCACACTCTTCGGGCGCTGGACAAGCGCGTGGGACGGCGGGCTGCAGCTTTTTGACATTGCAGCGATGCAATACCTCTACGGTGTCGATGAAACCTTGCGGACAGGTGACGATACGTATGTCCCGATTTTGGGCGCCTACGATCCACAAACCAAGGCCAATGACCCCCTTTTGTGGGACGGGGCGGGCCACGACGTCATCGACCTGTCGAGCGCGCAGGGCGCGGTGAATGCGGGTCTTTTGCCGGGCAAGCTGTACCAGGTGAACACGACCAGCGAGCTGATCCTCGACCCCGGCACCTTTTCGATCAACTTTGGCTCGCAATTCGAAGAACTGATCGCCTCGGATTTCTCGGACACTCTGCTTGGGTCATTTGTGGATGATACGATCCGAGGTGGATCGGGCAACGACACGATCACAAGCGGAAGCGGTCATGACATGGTCTATGGACAGGCCGGATTCGACCGCATCGTCACTCAAACTGGCAACGACACCGTCGTGGGCGGCAACGGGCGCGACTTTGTCGAGCTGGGCAGTGGCGACGACCTGTTTCAGGACAACCCCCAATCCGGGCTGAGTGGCAGCGACCGCGTGTTTGGCGACGACGGAAACGACACGTTTCAGGGCGGCGGTGGCAACGACCAGTTTTACGGCCAGAACGGCGACGACCTGATCCTGGGCAGACAAGGCAACGACTCGGTCTACGGCGGCGCGGGCGACGACACCATCCGCACGGGCGCCGGCAACGATGTGACCTTTGGCGGCAAGGGCGCGGACCTCGTCTACCTCAACGCCGGGGACGACTCGTTCTTTGACACAGGCGAGGGCGTGGCCGACACGGTCTACGCCGGTCGGGGCGACGACTACGTCCAGGGCGGCGGCGGCGCGGACGTCCTTTACGGACAGCTTGGCGACGACGTGATCTACGGACGCAATGGCAGCGACAAGATCTACGCGGCAGCCGGATCGGACACCATCTTTGGCGGCGCGGGGAACGACGTGATGTTTGCAGGCGCCGGCACCGACAGCGTGGAAATGGGCAATGGCGCAGACACCTTCTTTGACACCGATCAGGGCGGCGCGGCGGGCTCGGACACGATCACGGGCGGCTTTGGCGCGGACCGGTTCGTGTTCAATGGCGCGACCGGCGCGGACGAGATCACCGACTTCCAAGTCGGGATCGACACGCTGCGCATCGCGTCTGCCAGTGTAGGTGGACGGTCGGCGGCACAGGTCGTGAGCGATCTGGCAAGCCTTACCGCGGATGGTGCGGAGATCGACATGGGCGGTGGCAACGTTATCACGCTCGATGGCGTGACGTCCCTGTCCGCGCTTGCGAGTGACATCGAGATTTTCTGATACGTCATTAATTAAACGGGGTGTTTAACACAACGTGTCCTTTGACATGTTTGCCTTTCGAAAGTGCGCCGGGTCGGGAAATCCGTAGTTGCGAGCCGGCGATAAGGCGGTAGCGTGGCGCCAATTCCTTTCCAAATGACCGCATGACATGGAGCACCGCCATGACGACGATTACGCTGAACGGTTACAAGTTTTTCGAGAACGAGTTTGTGGAAATTACCTCCTACGGCCCGACGACGCTGACCTGGGAGTTTGCAGGCAGCCCATCGGGATTCACGTATTCCTACATCAACCCGCCGATCCCGCTCGGGGAATTTCCTCCGTTTGCGGATATCGAGACGACACTGACCGACATCAAATTTGACGGTGTCTCCGCGATCAACGATCCTGATTTCAGCTCGCCCCCACTTATCTCGTTGGCGCAAACGCCAACCACCTCGACCGTGTTGCTCACCTATATCGAGGCTGCCGGGAACACCTCCTACGGGTACGTGTTCGAGCTTGGCGGGGATCCGATCCTCGCGGGCTTTGACGCCGAATCGTACAACGAGCTCAAGGACGACCCGGATTACAGCAGCGAAAAGATCACCACCGGCACCTTTGCACCGGGCACGTTCATCCCGTTCTCCGCAATCGGCGGCGCAGCGGGCTCGGGCGGCGACGGAGGCGGCACAGCGCCCCCGATGACCGGCGCGGGCGATGACGAAGTCTTTGGCGGACCAGGCGCGGACACCATCGACGGAGGCGCCGGCAACGACACGATCTACGGCCAGGATGGCGGCGACCAGCTGACTGGCGGTGCAGGCGAAGACGTCGTCTATGGCGGGAACGGCCCGGACGTCGTGCGCCTCGGCGCGGGCGACGACATCTTTAACGATAACGCGCAGGGCGCCCCACTTGGGAACGACACCGTCTACGGTGACGACGGCGCGGACTCGATCATTGGCGCAGGTGGCGATGACGCGTTCTACGGCAACCAGGGCCAGGACCGGATCTTGGGTGGTGGCGGAAACGACGCGCTCTTTGGAGGGAATGGCGCGGACGCGCTCTTCGGCGGGAACGGTGCGGACACCATCGACGGCGGTCGCGGGCGGGACGAAGCCTTCCTCGGGAATGGGAGCGACGTCTACCGCGACAACGGCCAGGGCGGCGGCGCCGGCCGGGACACTGTCTATGGCGGAAACGGCAACGACACGATCCAGGGCGGCGGCGGCGCGGACGAGTTCAACGGCGGACGCGGCAAAGACCTGATCTACGGCCGCAATGGCGCTGACGAGCTCAACGGCAACGGCGGCTCGGACACGATCTATGCCGGGAACGGCGCAGACGACGTCGAAGGCGGGTTCGGGCGCGACCGCGTGTTCCTAGGCAATGGCGCCGACACCTACGAGGACGCCGACCAATCCGGGCCCGGCGGATCGGACACGATCACCGGCGGAAACGGCGCGGACACGTTTATCTTTGACGACGAGACCGGTGCCGATGTCATCACCGACTTCGAGATTGGCGTCGATACGCTGGAGCTCAGCTTGGAGGCCGCAGGCGGACGCAGCGCCGCGCAAGTGGTCAGCGATCTGGCGAGCGTCACGGGAACGGGGGTCGAGATCGACCTCGGGGACGGGAACACCATCACGCTGAATGGTCTGACCTCGACCGCAGGGCTCGCGAGCGACATCGACATTCTCTGAACAAGCCTGCGGAAAAGTGTTGCGGACGCAACTCGGGGTGCTAAGATTTTGGCGTCCCGAGTTCTCCTATTTACCTGATCTTATTTATGATTCCGGGTGCATTGCGCGCCTGATCGACACTTTATACGTGAGAGGAATGTCCCATGACACAGGTGCTCGCTCCTGTTGGCTTTGGTTCCAATTTTGGCGAAGTCGTCGCGCTGAAGGGTGGCGGCTACATGGCGGTCTGGACGCATCTGGTGAATGCGATCGTGCCGATCCCGAACGTCGACGATGACCAGTTTCAGGCCGTCCTCGGGCGCGTCTTCAATGCCGACGGCACACCGCGCGGCGAAGTCTTCCAGGTCAACCAGTCGACCGCAGCCTCCGGTCAGAGCCAGGCCGACATCACCGTGCTCGAGAACGGCAACGTGGTTGTGGCCTGGACCGACGGGCCGTCCTTTACCGACGGCGCCGTCGACGCCTACGCGCGGGTGCTGACGCCGACAGGGGCGGCGGTCACGGATGAGTTCCTGCTGTCGTCGAACACGGATGGCGACCAGCGCCTGCCAAAGGTCGCCGCAGACGACCGGGGCGGGTTTGCCGCCGTCTGGTTCGACGGCGCCGACCCCTTCAGCAACACCGACGAGGCGATCTTTGCCCAGCGGTTCGACGCGACGGGCAACAAGATCGGGCCGCAGATCTACGTCGACCGGCAGAACGGCGACGAAGACAACGAGCTGCTGCATATCGGCGACGGTGTTTTCACCTCCGTCGGCGAGGGCGGCACGACCTTCGACATGGACGAGACTTACGACTGGTTCCAGGGCATCCTTCAGTCGGCCCGGACCGGCGGCAACGGAGAGGCGAGCTTTAACCCGTTCAACTTTGCCGACGACGCAATCACGGACGGGAACGGAACGCAGATCGCGATCTTGTCGGGTGCCTTCGCGCCGAGCCTGTCCTTCTGGAAGGCCGAGACGCGCGACAATTTCCAGACTGGCGAGTTTGGTGACGGCACGCCCGTGCCCGACACAATCGTGACGCTCAACACCTCGAACGAGGCGATCACCAGCTCCTTCATACAGCTCGATTTCAACGGCGAGTCCCGCCCGGACGGCGTGGACTTCAACCCGCAGACCTTCCAGCAAGCCGCCGTGGCAGGCACCTTCCTGCCGAGCGGCAACTTTGTCGTCGTGTGGAACGCTATCTCCGGCGGCACGCAGGACGAGCCGGAGTTCTCGCTTTACGCCGCGACGGTCAGCCCCAAGGGCTTTGTCCTCTCACCGACACAAGTGATTGCAGAAGACGTCCAGGGCGGTCCGCTCGCCCCGCCGTTCGTCGCCGCCGGCGGCGGTGGCAAGATTTTTGTCGGATGGACCGGCACGACGGACCGGAACGGCGAAGGCACGGTCGAGCTCTTTGGCGGCGTCTTTGACGTACCGGGCGGCAACGTGGACGCGTTCATCGGAACCACCGACAGCGACACGATCATCGGCACGGTCGACGGACCGGGGACCGAGTTCGACGCATACCTGCTCGAAGGCGACGACCTCTTCATCGAGGGCGACGCAAGCTTTAACGCCATCGTCTGGGCGATGGAGGGCGACGACACGTTTGTGGCCACCTCGGGAAACAACACCTTTGGACGATTTGCCAGCGGGCTCGGCTACGACACGCTTGATCTGTCGCGTCTGGATGCGGGGCTCGAGAATTTCTTCACCTCGCCTACCGCACGGGTCGAGAATAATGATTCGAACCAGCAGGCAAGCTACGAAAAAGTCATCGGCACGAAGTTCGCCGACGACTTTCGGCTTGGGCCCGCGATCTTTGGTCCGTTCGACAGTGTCGACATCGAGGATGAAGAGCGCCCGATGATCCACGCGGAGGACGGCAACGACACGATCAATATCTCGGCGACTTCCGCGGGCGTCATCGACGGTGGCCGGGGTACCGACGTCGTCGCGACCTTCCTCAATTTTAATGATTTCGAGTTCTCGTTCGAAGGCGACCACTATCGCCTCGCGCCGCTTTACGAGCCTTTCGGCGACGAGCCGCCTTACGTGCGGCCCGGGTACGAGTTGGAGCTGCGGTCCATCGAGCGCGTCGAATTCGCCGACCGCACGATCACGCTGCAATCCACGCCGACCCGCGACTCGGGTGGGTACGAAGGCAGCCTGACCGGCGGCGGCGGTGGCAACACTGGTGGCGGTGGTGGAGGTGGTGGCAACAACACAGCCACCGGCGGAGCCGACACGCTTATCGGCAACGGACAGGCCAACACCATCAACGGGCTGGGCGGCAACGACACCATCCGCGGACTGGGCGGGGCCGACTCGCTGACCGGCGGACGCGGCGCGGACGAGATCTATGGCGGCGGCGGCGCCGACACGATCATCGGCAACCAGGGCGCGGACACCGTCGTGGGCGGGAACGGCCCGGACCTGGCCCGGCTTGGCGCCGGCAATGATGTCTACAGCGACACCGATCAGGGCGGCGCGGCTGGCGTCGACCGGGTCTTTGGCGGCGCGGGCGACGACACGATCAGCGGCGGCGGCGGCAACGACGTGCTGCGCGGGGAGACAGGCGCGGACGAGCTGCGCGGCGGCGCCGGCGCGGACAAGCTCTTTGGCGGCGGCGGCGGCGACGTCTTGTACGGTGGTGCGGGCGCAGATGAAGTCACGGGCGGCAATGGACCGGACCGGGCCTTCCTCGGGCAGGGCGGTGATAAGTACTTTGACAACGGTCAAGGTGGCGATGCCGGCCGTGACACCGTGTTCGGAGGCGCGGGCAATGACACTATCCAGGGGGGTGGCGGCGCGGACGACTTCTACGGTCAGGCCGGGGCCGACATCATCAACGGACGCGCCGGCAGCGACCTGATCCTGGGTGGCAACGGCGCTGACATCCTGACCGGCGGTAACGGAAACGACACGATCAACGCAGGGCGCGGCGCCGACACAGTCGACCTTGGCGCGGGCAATGACCGGTTCGTCGATGTCAGCCAGAGCGGCGCCTTTGGCTCGGACACAATTGCCGGCGGCGGCGGCGCGGACCGGTTTGTCTTTGCCGGTCAGACGGGCGCGGACGTGATCACCGACTTCCAGGTCGGGATCGACACGATCCAGCTGAACTCCGGCATGGTTGGCGGGCGCAGCGCCTCAGATGTGATCGACGATCTGGCCAGCGTGACCGCCACGGGCGTGGAGATTGACCTCGGAAACGGCAACTCCATCACGCTCAGCGGGCTGACAACGACCAGTGGCCTCGCCGGGGATCTCGACATCCTCTGACGCAATCAAACCGGGGCGGGCGCACCTGCCGCGCGTCCCCGATTGACGCAAGTGGCGCGCTCGTCCACGCTTTGCCGCATGGATGTTTTGACGAACTCGTATCGCTGCGTCGGCCTCGACCACCCTGCCCTCGCCGCGGTCCCCTTTCCCGCACATGTCGTGACCCCTGTCACGGAGCTGCTCAACCGCTGTCCCCGGCACGGAGTGACGCCGCTTGTGGATGCAGGCGGTCTCGCAGACGAGGCCGGCATCGCCGCACTCCACATCAAGGACGAACGTGAACGTATGGGCCTCGGCTCGTTCAAGGCGTTGGGCGCAGCCTATGTCATCGCCTGCGACGCAGCGCAGGGACGCGCGAAAGGCGCCATCTATGTGACCGCAAGCGCCGGCAACCACGGCCTGTCCGTCGCCGCAGGCGCGGCGGCGTTTGGCGCCGAGGCGGTGATCTTTCTGGCGGAGACCGTGCCAGACGCCTTTGCCGAGCGCCTGCGCAGCCACGGCGCAACGGTGATGCAACATGGCGCGCTTTACGAGGACAGCATGGCGGGTGCGGCGGATTATGCCGCCGCGCAGGGCGCGATCCTGCTCTCGGACAGTTCGTGGACCGGGTACGTCGACCGGCCGCATCGCCTGATGGAGGGGTACCTTGCGCTGATGGACGAGGCGGTGACGCAGTACGGTTCGGCGCCGCCGTCGCACATCTTTCTGCAGGCAGGCGTAGGTGGGCTTGCCGGAGCCTGCGCCGCACATGCCCGTGCGCGATGGGGCGATGCGCCGACGATTGTAGTTGTCGAGCCTGAGGCCGCGCCAGCTCTCACCGCCTCGATCAAGACCGGCGCGCCGGTGTACGCGCCCGGTCCGGTGTCGGCCATGGGGCGGCTCGATTGCAAGGAGCCCTCGCTCATCGCGCTGAAAGGGCTCGCGCGCGACGCTGACCTCTTTATGACGCTGACGGAGGCAGAGGGACATGCGGGCGCAGAGGCAGCGCGTGCTGCGGGCCTTGCCTCCACACCCTCCGGCGCGGCGGGGCTTGCGGGCGTCTTGTGCGGAGGTGCTGGTGTCGGGCTGTCAGCCACGTCGCGCGCCTTGGTCATCCTGAGCGAAGGGCCGGAGGCGTGACGCCACCACGCGGCTTTCCCAAGGCAGAGTTCGAGGCACGGGTGTCGCGTGCGCAAGCTTTGATGGCGCGGCGCGGGTTGGCGGCGCTTTTGCTGACGACCGAGCCGCATGTGCGCTACTTCACCGGCTTTCTGACGCGGTTCTGGGAGAGCCCGACGCGCCCTTGGTACGTTGTGGTGCCAGCGTCCGGCAATCCGATCGCCGTGATCCCCGAGATTGGCGCGCATCTGATGCGGCAGGGCTGGCTCACCGATATCCGCACCTGGCAGGCGCCCCGCTACGCTGACGACGGGATCAGCCTGCTCGCCGAGACGCTGCGCGAGGTTACACATAAGGACGGCCAGATCGGAGTGCCATCGGGGACGGAGAGCCACCTGCGTATGCCGCTCACCGACTGGCACAGGCTGCGACATGCGGTTGGCGAGGCGCGGTTCGTGCCGGACGAGGGCATCCTGCGCGCTCTGCGGCTGATCAAGTCCGACGCGGAGATCGCCAAGATCAAAGAGGCGTGCCGGATCGCCGGCCGTGCCTTTGCCCGCGTGCCGGAGATCGCGCGCAAAGGCGTGCCGCTCGAGACGGTGTTCCGGCAGTTCCAGATGCTCTGCCTCGAGGAGGGGGCGGATTGGGTGTCCTATCTCGCCGGAGCCTCCGGCGCGGGCGGCTATGGCGACGTGATCTCGCCCGCAACCGAGGCACCCTTGGTGCCCGGCGATGTGCTGATGCTGGACACGGGCGTGGTCTGGGACGGGTACTTTTGCGACTTTGACCGCAACTATGCGGTTGGTCGCGCCACGCCTGAAGTCTTGGACGCCCACGCCCGGCTCATCGACGCGACCGAGGCCGGCTTTGCCGCCGCCCGGCCGGGCGCGACCGCCGCCGATGTGCATGCCGCGATGCAAAAGGTCATCGAGGCGCGCGGGCAATCTGCTGGCGCCGGACGGCTGGGACACGGGCTGGGGATGCAGCTCACCGAGTGGCCCTCGCTGATCCCAGACGATCGCACCGAGCTGCGCGTCGGCATGGTCCTGACGCTCGAGCCCGGGATCGAAGCCACGCCGGGACGGTGGTTGGTGCACGAGGAAAACATCGCGATCACCGAGCGCGGCGCGGTCTGGCTGTCGGACCCGGCGCCGAGCTCTTTACCGGTGCTGAGACCATGAGCACGCGGCTGCCGTACAAGCTCGCCCCGGACTCGGCCAAGACGCTGGGCCTGATCGTGTTGCAGTCTGACGAGACGGTCGAGGATGAGCTGACCCGCGCGATGCCGCTGGACACAACGTTGCTGGTCTCGCGCGTGCCGTCGGGGACCGAAGTGACGGAGGGCAGCCTTGCCGGCATGGCCGCGAACCTGACGCAGGCGGCGCAGCTTTTCCCGCGGGGCAAGAGGTTCGACGCGGTGGGCTATGCCTGCACCTCCGGCACTTCGGTGATCGGGTCGGCGCGCGTGGCCGAGCTGGTACGCGCCGGTGTTCAGACAGCGGAGGTAACCAACCCGGTCGACGCACTTGTGGCCGCCTGCCGGGCGCAGGGGCTGAGCCGGCTGGCGTTCCTGTCACCCTACATCGAGAGCGTCTCAGACCACCTGCGCCACGTGCTTGGCAAGGCCGGGATCGAGACGCCGGTGTTCGGCACCTTTGCCGAGGCCGCAGAGGCGCGGGTGGCGCGGATCGACGCCGCCTCCATCCGGGATGGTGCTGCGCAACTGGCGGCAAAAGGCGGAGTCGATGGGCTGTTTCTGTCCTGCACCAACCTGCGCACCGCTGCGCTGGCCCAGCCCTTGAGCGCAGAGCTTGGCCTGCCGGTCTGGTCCAGCAACCTCGTACTGCGCTGGCACCTTTTGCACCTCGCGGGTGCCGAGACCCCTAACCTGCCGCGTCCGATGGCCTAGGCGAACGGGCATCCTTTGGCGCGCGCCGCGTGCGGTGTCCGGGGCGCGAGCAGACGCCCTTCGGAGACCTTCACGCTGGGGCGCGCCAGGGGGCCATATCCGCCCATCTCCGGTCGCAGTTCGGGGAAGAGCGCGTAGAGCTCCTCCCGCGTGGCAAAGGCGTCGGCGTCGAGGACAACCGCGCCGGGGTGGAAGCTTTCCGACGGGATGCCCTCGGCCAGCACGATCTGGTGGCGCTCGGTCATCAGGTGGATGTACTCGACCATCCCGCCCTCGACGGGCCGGATCGTGTGGTCGTTCACCAGCGCCTTGGCCGGGACCAGCACGTCCGCCGCGCCAAAGTAGAGCTCGGCCTCGGCTGAGGTGATCAGCATCCGGTGCTGCGGGGAGACGAGCAGGTCCCGCGAATTGCCCAGCGCGCCCTTGCGGATCAGGATCGGCGCAAAGCGCCCGCGCGCGGGCACGACACGGCGCCCGATCCACTTGACCGGGCAGAGGCCGGCGTCGAGCGTCATCACCCTGTCACCGGGCTCGAGCGTTTCGATGGCCTCCTTGCCGCGCGCGGTCACGATGCGTGTGCCGCGGGTAAAGCAGGCGATGGCCTCGAACTCGGAAAAGGTGAAGCTCTCGCCCGTCTCTGCGCCCGTTTCGTCGAGGTAAAAGACCGTGCCGTCCTCGGTGGAGCCTTCGGAGAACTCGATGCGCACGTCGCCGGAGATGCCGAGCGTGTCAATCATGCCGCGGTTCTCGGGGTCGTGACCTCCGTCGATGTGGCCGATGTTGGCGCCAGCCTCGATCTGGACCCTGTCCGCGCCGTGGCCAAGCTCGACCCGGTCCACGGTAATGCCGTCTTCGAGTGTGACGGTGTCGTCGCCATTGCCGGTCTTGATCGCGCCGGTGACGGTCGCGATGCCGTTGAGGTCCACCAGATCATCGCCGTCACCCGTCAGCACATGCTGTCCGACCTGCGCCACGTCGCCGATGGCAAGCGTGTCGTTGCCGGCCCCGCCAGAGATGTCGCGAACCGCCTCGGCAGTGTTCGAGAGCGTCAGGACGTCGTCGCCCTCCATCCCCAGGATGCCGCCTTCGACAAGGCCGGACGACATGTCGACAGTGTCGTCGCCCGCGCCCGCGTCGATGTCCTCGGCAACCGATGTGCCGCCGCGCAGCGCCAGCGCGTCGTTGCCTTCGAGCAGATGCACCCCGCGTCCCACGGAGGTCAGCAAGAGCTCGATCGTGTCGTCGGCGGAGGTGCCGATCACCTCGTTCACCTCGGTCAGGCTGCGCTCTGCGGCGACAAACGGGTCGTCCTGGATGTGGTCGATGTCGGTGTTGCGCAGGATCACCTCGCGCATGCCGGACGCCTGCACCTCGGCGATGATCTCTGCACCGATGGCCGGGTCCAGCTCGCCAAACGTCTCGTCCGCTGCCGCTGTGCGGTGGAACTGTTCGGCAAGGATGTGCGAGAAGAGTGGACCCATCTGCTGGCCGGGGATCGCGTCTTCGGCGAGGCCACCAACCCACAGCTCCACATCAAAGACCGTGTCGTAGACGCCCGCCAGCTCGGCTTGCAGCTGCGCGTCGGAGGTGATGATGGAAAAGTCGCGCGGGTGGAGGGTTTCGGGGTCGATGTCTCCCAGCATCTCGGCCCGGACGTTGACGTAGCTGTCGATCCCGTGGTCCGCCGAACGCATGAGGTTGAGCGCCACGAGGCTGAACCCGGTCGCCCCGTCGGGTGTCGCGAGGAAGAAGTTGAGGTCGTCGATGACCTTGGTGTCGAGCTCTTGTGCGTGCTGGCCGGTCTGGCCGCGCAGAAAGCCGTCTATCCCCCCGGTCGCCACATGGGTGTGATCGAAGAACCCCTCGAAGAGGTCCAGATGCCCGCCTTCGGCAACCGTGCCATCCTCGTTCACGCGTTCGAGCGAGGACGAGACCAGCGTGTGCCCGAACCGGAAGGCGGCGGTGGAGAACTCGAGCGACACCTCCCCGTTGAGCGACGCGTCATGCGCGATGTCTTCGGGCAGGACGTTGCCGATCAGGTGCGGCAGCCACTCGGTGTAGGTGATCTGCTGCATCTCGTATTCGACGATCTGGCGCGCCGCGTCGAAAAGCTGCTGATCGGTCCAGTCGGGATGCTCCTCGGCCAGACGCTCTGCCCAGTGATTGTGCTCGCGCATCCAGAGCGTGTGCATCGACAGCAGGTTGGGGTTTTCGTTCGCGCGCACGTCGCCGGCGAGGAAGACCGGGTCGTCGCCCTCGGTCTCCCCCGCCATGACCGTTTCCGCCGTCGCGCGCGGGAGCAGGCCGCGGTCCGACGTCGGATCTTCGGTTACAAGCAGTTTGCCGCCCTCGAAGGAGCGCACGTCGGCCACGCGCCCCTCGTTCGAGCCGTAGACGTTGTTAGCGTCGATCTGCCAGGAGATCGCGTTCTGGAAGGTGCGCGCGCCCTCCTCTTCGGTCCCGCCTGTAAACTCGGAGCGCGGCACGTCGTGACCGAGGCCGTCGTGCATCGTCTCGTGCTCGCCCTCGGGCGTGAGGCTCAGGTCGTGGTCGAGAAACTGCCCCCAGGTCGTGAAGAGCGCGGAGAGACCAGCCGAATTCGGCATCTCACCATCCTGGTCAAAGATGGTCTGCGCGACCTCGGCGGGGTCGGACGTCTGATAGAGCTCCCCCAGCCCGTCGGCATAGCGCGCCTCGGTCAGGCGCGGCATGTCGTTCAGTTGCGCCAGAAAAGGACACCGCGCGATCGCCGCATCGGGATCGGAGGCCATCTCACTCGACATGCAGGGTCACCATTCACCGGTTAAGGGATTTATCAAATTGACCCAAGAATACGGCGCGCATACGGCGGATAAACCCGCGCTGCGGCGACAGACTGTTTCTGTGCTGCAGTACAAAACGCGGTAAATCTGCAATCCCACGGGCGTTTTCGCGTCATGGTTGTGAATTGCGTCACACTCCGCAACGATGACCTTCGCAAGCCTGCATTGTTGAAACATGTGATTGGACGTACCTCCTCACGCCGGGCAAGCTATGGCGCGTCACTGGGGAGCAAAGCATGCGGTTCATTCGATTTCTCATCACCCACGGTATCGCGCTTGCGGTCGGTTTTGGCCTCGGCGTTTACCTTTTGCCGATCCTGACGGCGCCGCCATCGCCGGACGCGGAGATGCTGGCGGAGATGTCGGAAGGCGCGCGCTACACCGCGACCTTTACCCGCGATCTGGAAGGCAGCGACTTCCTCCACTGGGGTGAGGGTACGGTGAGCGTCGGGCCCGACCAGATCGTGCACGAGGGTCGGCTGTCGCCCGGGCCGGATTACAAGTTGTACCTGGTGCCGGAATTCGTCGAGACAGAGGCCGCGTTCGAGGCGGTCAAGAGCGCCTCCGTCCAGCTGGGCGACGTCAAGACGTTTGGCGGCGTGGTGGTCAAGGTCCCGGAGGGGGTCGACATCGACGCCTATACGACGGTGCTGATCTGGTGCGAGGCGTTCGGCGAATTCATCACGGCGGCCAAGTACCGCTGACCCGGACGCATAAAGCCCAAACATAAACCTGAGACACTCAACACGGATGTTCACGCGCCGTCCCGCAGGGCGGCGCGGCCTGACGTTAACGTCAGGCGGGCGCTTTAATTTTTGCCAGTATCTAACAGATTTAAGGTCGGATGCTTTAGCCTACGCGCATCCGCGTGCCTTCGAGAAAATGCGCGTAGGTGATCGGGAGCATGGCGGCGCCGAGCGTGCCGGCGCGTTTGCCAAGGTTGCCGCAGTGGATCTGGATCGGGGTTGTGCCGCGCGTGTCGAATTTCGTCAGCGCCGCCTCCGTGGCCCGCGCGACAGAGCCCGCAACGTCACGCGGGTAGCTGCCGTCCACGACCACGTCTCCGATGTCGAGAACGCTGGCCAGCATCACTGAGACTTGCGCCAGCGCCGTGGCGGTCTCGTCGATCCAACCCTGCACCAGCGCGCGGTCCACATCCCAGCCGGCCACGTTCCCCCAGAGGGAGACGCGCTTGCCCGTCGCCTCGGCGAGGGTGCGTTCGAGATGCAAGATTGAGCCGTACTGGTTGATCTGGCCGGCGCCGGGACCGCCCGCAGGCAGACTGCCAAGCGCGCCGGCGTTGCCGCCGGGCCCTTCGTACAGCTCGCCGTTCAGGACGATCCCGCCGCCGAGCAGCGGCCCGATATAAATGTAGCCAAAATCAGAGACCTCGCGGCCAAGACCCGCCACCCGCTCCCCGTTGCAGGCCATCGTCGCGTCGTTCCCGACAAAGACCGGCAGATCTGTAAACCGGGCAAAGCTGGCGGCATAGCTGTGGTCCTTCCACGCCTGCGCCTCGTGCTCGGGCGCGCCGACGATCTCGAGCCAATTCCACAGCTCGAAGGGTGCGCCGACGCCGATCCCGACCACACGATCGCGCCGGTCTTCGGGAATAGCCCGTGTCAGGGTCTGGATCGCACCCTCGACAAAGGCATCGATCCTGCCCGGCGTCGGGAAGGCGTATTCGGACCGCTCCACACCGCGCACCTGGCCAAGTAGATCGACGAGGCTCATCTCCACCCCGCGCCGCCCGATTCTGAGGCCGAACGCAAACGCGCCCTCAGCGACCAGCGCCACGGGTTTCGACGGTTTGCCCACCTTGCCTTTGACCGGGTCGCCGAATCCGATCAGGCCATCGGCCTGGAGCGCGCGTGTGATGACCGACGCCGTCTGCGCCGAGAAATCGCAGTGGCGGGCGATCTCCGCACTCGAAAGCGGGCCTCTATCCCTGAGCAAAGTCAGGATCTTACGCTCGTTCCGTCCACGCAAAACGGTGACGGCCAAGCTGCCCGCCTGACCCCGCAATCGCGCTGCGCCATTTGCCAGTGCCATGGTCTCCTCCACGGGCAACATTGCGCGCGCCACCATTAATAAATCAAGTTGATTTATTTATTGCAGGGCGTTTTCGAATCTGCTTACCTTGCGGCACATGGCGGATGATCCGCCGGATGACTTGGGAGGATTCCATGAAGAAATTGCTTGCGGGCACAGCCGTGTCCCTGATGGCACTTGGCGGAGCAGCGATGGCGGACGGCCATTCGATCAGCGCCTGCCTCATCACCAAAACCGACACCAACCCGTTCTTTGTCAAGATGCGCGAAGGCGCGACCGCAAAGGCCGAAGAGCTTGGCATCTCGCTCAGCTCGTTTGCCGGCAAGGTCGACGGCGATCACGAGACGCAAGTTCAGGCCATCGAGACCTGCATCGCCAATGGCGCCAAGGGCATCCTGATCACCGCGTCGGACACCTCGTCCATCGTACCGGTCGTGCAGCAGGCGCGGGATGCGGGCATCCTCGTGATCGCGCTCGACACGCCGCTCGAGCCGATCGACTCGGCGGACATGACGTTTGCCACCGACAACTTCCTCGCCGGTGAGTTGATCGGCAAATGGGCTGCCGCCACGCTCGGCGAAGAGGGTCTGGCCAACGCGCGCATCGCGACGCTCGATCTCGCGGTCAGCCAGCCGTCCGTGGACGTGCTGCGCAACCAAGGCTTCCTTCAGGGCATGGGCATCGACCTGGCCGACCCGAACGTGATCGGTGACGAGGACGACCCGCGCATCGTCGGCTCGGACGTGACGCAGGGCAACGAGGAAGGCGGCCGCCGCGCCATGGAGAACCTCCTGGCCAAGGACCCTTCGATCAACGTCGTGCATACGATCAACGAGCCTGCCGCCGCCGGCGCCTATGAAGCGTTGCGCGCCATCGGGCGCGAGAACGACGTGCTTGTCGTCTCCGTCGACGGGGGCTGCCCGGGCGTGCAAAACGTCGCGGACGGCGTGATCGGCGCGACCTCGCAGCAATACCCGCTGCTCATGGCGTCGCTCGGCATCGAGGCGATTGCGGCCTGGGCCAAGGACGGCACCAAGCCGGAGGCGTCTGAAGGCAAGGACTTCTTCGACACCGGTGTTGCGCTCGTCACGGACGCGCCGGCGGACGGCGTCGAGTCGATCTCGGTCCAGGAAGGCACCGACCGCTGCTGGGGCTAAGCCGGGCGCGATGAATGCTTGACCATCGCAAGGTGGTCATCGACGATCCGAAAGGAACGGGGCGGGTGTCAGGCCCGCCCCGTTTCGCGTCTACGCCAGCGCGCCGGATAAGCACGCCGCACCCGCACGGTGCGCCACAGTGCATCGACCTTGGGAGGGGACATGGCTTCTGACAATTACGAGAGCGCCGCCGATCGCGGCAGCGAGGTTGCGGCTTTCGAAGACAGCCGCAAAGGGCTGCTCGGGCACTTTCACCACGCGCTGCACACCACACCCGCGCTGGTGCCGCTGATCGTGCTGATCGCGGCGGTGATCGGGTTCGGGCTCTACCTCGGCTCGCGCTTCATGTCGCCCTTTGCGCTGACGCTGATCCTGCAGCAGGTGCAGATCGTGGGCGTGCTCGCCGCCGCGCAAACGCTGATCATTCTCACCGCGGGCATCGACCTCAGCGTCGGTGCCATCGCGGTGCTGACTTCGGTGATCATGGGGCAGTTCACCTTTCGCTACGGAATCCCCGCCCCGGCATCGGTCGCGATGGGTCTGGCCGTGGGGACGGCGATTGGCGCCATGTCAGGCTGGCTCGTCAGCCGGGTCAAGCTGCCGCCGTTTATCGTGACGCTTGGCATGTGGCAGATCGTGCTGGCGGCGAACTACCTCTTTTCGGCCAACGAGACGATCCGCAGCCAGGACATCGAGGCGGAGGCGCCGTTCCTGCAGTTCCTCGGGAACAAGGTGCAGTTCGCCGGCGCGACCTTCACCTTTGGCGTGATCCTGATGGTGCTGATCGTGGTTGTCCTGGCCTACGTGCTGCGCGCAACCGCGTGGGGGAGGCATGTCTACGCCGTGGGAGATGACCCTGAGGCGGCGCAGCTCGCGGGCGTCGACGTGCACAAGACGCTGATGTCCGTCTACATGGTCGCGGGCTTTGTCTGCGCGCTGGCCGGCTGGGTGATGATCGGGCGGTTCGGGTCCGTCTCCCCCTCCGCCACCACGGGCGTCATCGGCAACATCCAGGCCATTACGGCTGTGGTGATCGGCGGCATCTCCCTCTTTGGCGGGCGCGGCTCGATTGCGGGCGCCTTCTTTGGCGCGCTGATCGTGGGTGTCTTCGAGCTGGGACTGAGGATGGCGGGCGCGGACCCGCAGTGGACGTTCCTGCTGATCGGGGTGCTGATCATCGCCGCCGTGGCGGTCGACCAGTGGATCCGGGAGGTGTCGGCATGACCACGCTTTCTTCGGCAGAGCCCATTCTCAAGGGGCGCGGCCTCGTCAAACGCTACGGCAAGGTCACTGCGCTCGACCGCTGCGATTTCGACCTGATGCCGGGGGAAATCCTCGCGGTCATCGGCGACAACGGCGCGGGCAAGTCCTCGCTGATCAAGGCGGTCTCCGGCGCGGTGGTCCCGGACGAGGGGGAGGTGTTCCTCGACGGCAAACCCGTCTCCTTCCGCTCGCCCATCGAAGCGCGCAAGGCGGGGATCGAGACGGTCTACCAGACGCTCGCCATGTCGCCGGCGCTCTCGATCGCGGACAACATGTTCATGGGGCGCGAGATCCGCAAACCGGGATGGCGTGGCAAGGTCCTGCGCCAGCTCGACCGCAAGGAGATGGAGCGCGTGGCGCGCGACAAACTCTCAGAGCTGGGGCTGATGACGATCCAGAACATCAACCAGGCGGTCGAGACGCTGTCGGGCGGTCAGCGGCAGGGCGTGGCGGTGGCGCGGGCGGCGGCGTTTGGGTCCAAGGTGATCATCCTCGACGAGCCGACTGCGGCGCTTGGCGTCAAGGAAAGCCGCCGGGTGCTCGAGCTGATCCTCGACGTCAAATCGCGCGGCATCCCGATCATCCTGATCTCGCACAACATGCCGCATGTCTTTGAAGTGGCCGACCGCATCCACGTGCATCGGCTGGGCAAACGCCTTTGCGTGATCGACCCAAAGGAGCACTCGATGTCGGACGCCGTAGCGTTCATGACCGGCGCCAAGGAGCCGCCCGCCGCCGCGTAGCTCGCATTGCATTTGAGCCTGCATCAGCGCTGCATCACTTGAGGAGCCGCACGCCGCTGCGGCTCTTTACCGTTTTGACAAAGGCCCGGCGCAGGGTGGAAGGTGCGCTCAACCTCAGGTGGAGAGCCCCCATGTTCAGGTTCCGATTTCTGCTGCCTTTAAGTGTGTGCGTCGCGTTCGCCTTGGCGCTTTCCGGCATGGCACAGGCGCAAGAGCGGGACCGGGTCGCGACCTACTTCTTCGGCAACAGCCTGGTGACGCACATCACCGCATCGGACGAAACGGTGGTGGCGCATTGGCTGGCGCAATATGCGCTGCAATCGGGCAAGCGGTTCGCCGCGGACGGCCAGTTCGGGTTCCTGCGCGACTACGCGCGCGAGCTGCCGCCGACGGCCACATGGCGGTTCGGCAAGGTGCGCCGGAATTGGCGCGGCGGCGCGCAGAGCTTTGCGGATGCCGATTTCGATTCGGTCATCATCACGCCCGAGAACTTCATGCAGCGCCAGCCGCCGGACGCCCCGTTCGACGGCACGTCGGACGCCAGCCCGTTCAGCACCGCCCGCGACGTGATCGCGTGGCTGGTGGAGGCGGACCCGGACCTGCGCATCTTCATCTACGGCGGGTGGCCGGAGATGGCGCAGAGCATCCCGTCGTTTCCCCCGCAGTTCAAAGACATGCCGGGCTATCATGCCGAAGCGCTCGGGCGGTCGCTTGCATGGCAGATGGACCTGACTACGCAGTTGCAGGAGGCGCTGCCGGAGGCGAACATCGCCCTGATCCCCGTTGGCGCGCGGCTCTCTCAACTGCTGAGCCAGGCGCCGTACAACACGATCCCGCCGACGGAGCTTTACACCGACCAGGGACCGCACGGCACGCCGAGCATCTACGCGCTCGCAGCAATCGTGACCTATGCAGCGCTCTATGGCGCGCCGCCCGAGATCGAGAGCCTGCCCACCACCGTGCACCCGCTCTTTCGGGACAATCTGCCGGAGGTGATCGCCACGCTGACCGAACCGGCACCTCTGCTCGCACCAGGGAGCGATGTGGCGGAGTTTCGTGTCGCGGAGGCGACGGACCCTCTTGCGTCTGATGAGGCAGGAGCGGCGATCGCTGAGCAAACAGACGCCGCGCTAGACGCCGCGCCAACAACGCCTGACACCGCACCGGCCAACCTACTCGCGGATGCGCCCGCCGGACCGGCGGCCCCCGGCACGCTCGAGCTCACCGGACCACCCGGCGTCGGATTGGCAAACCCCGCACTTGGCCTTGGCACGGCGGGGCTGCGCGACTGGGAGCCGCAACAGCCCTTCATCGACCGGATGAAGACGGCGCGTCCCTGGATCGGGCACCGGGGCGACGCCTATGGCGCGGTCACGTTCGAGGACATGGCCCGCGAGGGTGTCCTGTCCCCCGAAGGCTGGCTGACGCGCATGCCGGCGGGCGCGGACCTGGTGGAGACGTTTATCCTCACCGAGCAATCGGCGGAGGCCACGAGCCTCGCCGGGCGCTACGTGCTGACTTACGAGGGTCAGGGCGATCTGGAGGTCACCTATCAGGGGCGTATGGTGTCCCGTGCGCCGGGGCGGATCGTCTTTGACTACACGCCAAGCCCGGACGGCCTCGTCTCGATCAGGATGCGGGAGATCGACCCTGCCGATCCGATCCGCAACATCACGGTCGTGCATGAACGCCACCTCGACCTGCACGCGGCGGGGGCGTTTTTTAACCCCGACTACCTCGCCGTGGTGGAGGACATGCGCAACATCCGCTTCATGCCGTGGATGCGCACCAACGATATCAGCCAGACCGCCTGGGACCAGCGCCCGGTGCCGCGCGACTTTGCCTTTGGCTGGCGCGGCGTGCCGCTCGAGGTGATGATCGCGCTGGCCAACCACATCGGCGTGGACCCGTGGTTCACCCTGCCGCACGCCGCCGATGACGCCTATTTCGAAGCCTTTGCCACGATGGTGCGCGACCGGCTCGATCCGCGGCTGGTGGCCTATGTGGAGTATTCCAACGAGGTCTGGAACTTTCAGTTTCCGCAGGCCCGCTGGGCGCGGGAGGAGGCCGAGCGGCGCTGGGGCGCGGGCGCGCCGGACGATGCCTGGATGCAGATCGCCGGGGCGCGCACCGCGGAGATGTCGGAGATCTGGCAGCGGGTGTTTGGCGCCTCTTTCGAGGACAGGGTCAAGGTCGTGATGGCCGTGCAGACCGGCTGGAAAGGGCTCGAGCAGCCGCAGCTGACCGCGCCGCTCTGGCGGCAGGACGTACCGGACCGCAAGCCGCCGGCGGATTACGTGCAGGCGTATGCGGTTTCGGGCTACTTTGGCTACAACCTCGGCACGCCGGGCTTTGCGGAGACGCTCGACAGCTGGCTCGACGCAAGCGAGGAGGTCGCCCGCACCGAAGGGGAGGCGCAGGGCCTGCAGCGCGTCGCCTTGCGCGAGTTTGTCACCAAAAACCGGTTTGCCGAGGCCATCACGCCCGCGACGCAGGACATCTTTACCAAGAGCCTGCGCCAGCTCGTCACCGATTTCTGGGTCTACCACGCCGCGCAGGCAGAGGCCGCCGGGCTGGAGCTGATCGTCTACGAGGGCGGCACGCATGTGGTCGGCACCGACGCCCGCGTCAATGACGACCGCCTGACGGCCTTCTTCGAAGAACTGAACTACACGCCCGAGATCGCGCGGATCTACGACACCCTGATGGCGGGATGGCTGGAGACGGGCGGCACGCTCTTCAGCGCCTTCACCGACGTGTCCCGCACCAGCAAGTGGGGCAGTTGGGGCGCGCTGCGGCATCTCGATGACGACAATCCGCGCTGGCGCGCGCTAGAGCGCTACAACCGCACAGCCAGCCCGGCCTACCCGGCCCGCGCGGAAGGCACATTCCTGCATGGCGTCACCCGCCGCGGCGGAGCCGAGGACGACCGGCTCGAAGGCACGGTGGAGAGCGACATCCTGATCGCGGGCGCCGGCGACGACGTGCTCGTCAGCCACGGGCGCGGCGACATGCTGCACGGCGGACCCGGCACCGACACGGCCATCCTGCCCGGCGCGCGGGAAATGTACGTTTTTCGCAGGGCCACGCCGTCGCGCGTCGTCGGGTTCGGCCCGCACGGCCCGCTTCTGTTGACGGAGATCGAGCAGGTGACGTTTGAGGCGACGGCGGAGGCAAGCACGGACGTCGATGACCTCCTCACGCCATGAGGCGGGCAATGAACGGCGCGCACCATCAAAACGCCACGATCTTCGGTATACCGGCGTCTGGCGTGCCAGAACGGCGGGCCAGAACAAAGGACACCCGATGCCGGACCCGGCACCAGTATCGCAGCCTGGGGTGAGCGTCATTGTGCCTGCGCACAATGAGGGCGCCTTCCTGCGCGCGTGTCTGCGGTCGGTCCTGGCCTCGCAGACCTCCCGAAGGGTGGAGTGCATCGTGGTTCCGAACGGCTGCACGGATGACACCGAAGCGGTCGCGCGCGGCATGACGCCGGAGTTTGACGCACGCGGATGGGCGCTCAAGGTCGTGACACTGGCCAAGGGCAGCAAGACCGCCGCCCTGACCGCCGGGGATCATGCAGCCGGCCAAGATGTGCGGATTTACCTCGACGCGGACGTGATTGTCTCGGACACGCTTCTGGAGGCGCTCGCGGAACGCCTTGACCGGACTGAACCTGCCTACGCCAGCGGGGAGGTGGAGATCCCGCGCCCGCAAAGCTGGGCGACCCGGGCCTATCGCGCATTCTACCTGCAGGTCCCGTTCATGACATACGGCGTGCCGGGCTGCGGGCTCTTTGCGATGAACGCGGCGGGACGCGCACGGTGGGCTGACTGGCCGGACATCATCTCGGACGACACGTTCGCGCGGCTGTCCTTTGCCCCGCACGAGCGCTACATGGTGCCGCATTGCTACGGCTGGCCGCTGGTCGAGGGGTTTGCCGCGCTGGTGCGCGTGCGCCGCCGCCAGAACGCGGGCGTCGACGAGGTCGCGGCACGGTTTCCCGAGCTTATGCGCAACGACGACACACCCGGGTTCACCAGGGCCGGCCTCACCCGCGCCGTGCTGCGCGCGCCTGTCGGCTTTGCCGTCTACGCCGCCGTCGCTCTGACGGTTCGGCTGACGCGCAGGGGCGCCACAGGATGGAGCCGCGGACGATGAAGGTCTCCGCCCTGATGACCGGCAGCTCGACCGGGGCGCGCATCTTTCGCAGCGTCGGGTTTACCGCCTTCGGCTATGTCGGCACGCAGGCGATCCGGCTCGGCAGCAACCTCATCCTGACGCGCATCCTCTTTCCCGAAGCCTTCGGGATGATGGCGCTGGTGACGATCATCCTCATGGGCCTGACGATGTTCTCGGACGTCGGGATCACGCCCGCTGTGATGTCGAGCAAGCGCGGCGACGACCCGGATTTCCTGGCCACGGCCTGGACCATCCAGGTCATTCGCGGTGTCATCCTGTGGCTGGCCGCATGCGCGCTCGCCACCCCGTTTGCCTGGTTCTACATGGAGCCGGACCTCGTCACCTACCTGCCCGTCGCGGCGCTGTCGCTGGTGTTCATGGGGCTGTGGCCGATCAAACGGGAGACGGCGAACCGCCACCTGATGATGGGCCGCGTCACCGCGATCGAGCTGTCGGTGCACCTGATCGGCCTTGCGGTGAATGTCGGTCTGGCGCTGTGGCTGCAGAGCGTCTGGGCGCTTGTCGCCGGCTCGCTCATCTCATCCGCGCTGCTGACGGCGCTCTTTCACATCTTCCTGCAAGGCCCGCGGGACCGTTTCTGCTGGGAGACTGGCGCCGCGCGCGAGCTTATCGGCTTTGGCAAGTGGATGTTCCTGGCGACGGTCTGCGGGTATTTCTACCTGCAGGGCGACCGGATCGTGCTCGGCCGCGCGCTCGAGCTGGCGACGTTCGGCGTCTACAATATGGGCTACTTTCTGGCCTCCTTCCCGATGATCATGGGCGGGTTCGTGGCGAACCGCCTCTTTATCTCGGTCTACCGGGAGACGCCGCCGGCCGCCTCGCGCGAGAACTTTTTCAAGATGCGCAAAATCCGCTCGCTGATCACGGCGGGGCTTTTGGGGATGCAGGTCACCTTTGCCTGCCTCGGCGTCTGGGCGGTCGATATCCTCTATGACCCGCGCTACGCGATGGCAGGGCCGGTGGTGGCGCTGCTGGCGGTGATGAACATCACCACGGTGATCTTCGTGACCTACGACCAGGCCGCGCTCGCCGCCGGAGAGCCGAGACGCTACGCGCTGGTCTACCTTGGCCGGGCGATTGCGATGATCTCGTGTCTGGTGATCGGGTACGAGGTCTATGGCCTCCTCGGAGCGCTCATCGCGCAGGGCATCGCGATGCTGATCGTCTATCCGATGATCGTCTGGCTGGTGCGCCCGCTCGGCGCCTGGGACCCGGCGCATGACGCGGCCTTTGGCCTCCTTGGTGCAGGGCTCGGCGCGGGGGCACTGTGGCTCAACTGGACGGCGATTCTCACGCTGGTCGGGGTGACCTGAGCAGGTTGGCATTGTCAGCACCCGCGCGACAATCAAACCCAAGTGCGTTTGCTGTTGAAACGGTATAAACTTTCGCCGCAACAATCACGGTTAAACGCCTCGGCTTGCGCCCCGCGCGGCAAAATCGCCCCACTTTCTCCGCATTCCGAGACTACCCCGAT
This sequence comes from Pseudaestuariivita sp., assembly GCF_052825805.1. Classification (NCBI taxonomy): domain Bacteria; kingdom Pseudomonadati; phylum Pseudomonadota; class Alphaproteobacteria; order Rhodobacterales; family Paracoccaceae; genus Pseudaestuariivita; species Pseudaestuariivita sp. The sequence goes on from NZ_JBRBVB010000003.1 coordinate 318,874, forward strand.
CCGTCTATGCGCCACTGGACATCCGTATGACCGACCAGACCCAAAGCCCCGACACTTCCGGCGACATCGCCATCGTCGGCATGGCCGCGCACCTGCCGGGTGCGCCGGACATTGGTGCCTACTGGGAGAACCTGCGCGCCGGGCGGTCCTCGATCCACAAGCTGAGCGAGGAGGACCTGATCGCCGTCGGCGAAAGCGCCGCCCTGATCCACCACAAGAACTACGTCCGCGCAGGCGCGCATCTCGAGGGCTTCGAGTTGTTCGACGGGGAGTTCTTCGGCTTCTCGCCCAAGGACAGCGCGATTATGGACCCGCAGCACCGGCAGTTCCTCGAGACCGCCTGGGAGGCGCTCGAGAACGCGGGCCACACGCCCGAAGGGTTCGACGGCGCCATCGGCGTCTTTGCCGGCTGCGGGATGGGCAGCTACTTCTACTTCAACCTCTGCTCGAACCCGGATCTGGTGCAGTCGACGGGCATGTTCCTGCTGCGCCATACCGGCAACGACAAGGACTTCCTGTCAACCCGGGTGAGCCATGTGCTCGACGTGACGGGTCCCTCGGTCAACGTGCAGACCGCTTGTTCCACCTCGCTGGTGGCGGCGCATTACGCCTGTCAGGCACTGCTGAACGGCGAGTGCGACATGGCGCTCGCGGGCGGGGTGACCATCGAGCTGCCGCAAGGCCGGGGGTATCTCTTCAAGGAAAACGAGATCCTCTCGCCCGACGGGGAGTGCCACGCCTTCGACCACCGCGCGCAAGGCACGGTGTTCGGCTCGGGCGCGGGCACGGTTGTGCTGAGGCGCCTCGACGACGCGATCCGCGACCGCGACCACATCTGGGCGGTCATCAAAGGCACGGCGGTCAACAACGACGGCGCGGACAAGGCCGGGTACCTCGCCCCTTCGGTCGGCGGACAAGCCGCCGCCATTGCCGAGGCACAGGCCATCGCGGGCGTGACCGCCGACACCATCGACTATGTCGAGTGCCACGGCACCGGCACCTACCTGGGCGATCCCATCGAGGTCGCCGCCCTGACCGAAGCCTTCCGCGAAACCACGGACGACGCGCAGTTCTGCCGCATCGGCTCGGTCAAAACCAACATCGGCCACCTCGACACGGCGGCGGGCGTGGCCTCGCTGATCAAAGCCTCGATGGGGCTCTACAACCGGGAGATGCCGCCTTCGCTTGGGTACGAGGCGCCCAACCCGTCGATCGACTTCGAGACCTCGCCCTTCTCGGTGAATGACACGCTGACGCCCTGGACGTCCCACGCAGGCCCCCGCCGCGCGGGCGTCAACTCCCTCGGCGTCGGCGGCACCAACGCCCACGCCGTCCTCGAAGAGGCGCCTGCGCGCGCCGCCTCCGGGGAAAGTGACTGGCCCTTCCAGCTGCTCTGCCTCTCGGCGCGCAACGCGTCGGCGCTCAAGGACAGCTCCGCCAACCTCGCCGCACACCTGACCTCGACAGACGACCCGCTCGCCGACATTGCCTGGACGCTCAAGGAAGGCCGGCGTGCCTTTGAAAAGCGCCGCGTTGTGGTGGCAGAAACCCATGTCGAAGCCGCTGGGCTTCTGGAAACCAACGACGCCAAGCGCGTCTTTACCCACACCGCGCTCGAGGACCCCGAGCTGGTCTTCATGTTCCCCGGCGGCGGCGCGCAATACGCCGGCATGGCCCGCGGGCTCTACGAGACCGAGCCCGTGTTCGCCGACTGGATGGACCGCGGCCTCGACATCCTCCAGCCGAAACTCGACTACGACATCCGCGCGCTCTGGCTGCCCGAGGGGGATGCAGCCACGGCAGAGGCGGATGCACGCCTCAAGACACCGAGCGCACAGCTGCCGCTGATCATGATCACCGAATACGCGCTTGCGCAGCTCTGGATAAGCTGGGGCGTGACCCCTGCGGCCCTGATCGGCCACTCGATGGGGGAGAACACCGCCGCCTGCCTGGCCGGCGTGATGTCGTTCGAGGATTGCATCGGCCTCGTGCACCTGCGCGGCACGCTTTTCGACACAGTACCCGCCGGCGGGATGCTGTCGGTGAACCTGCCCGCCGCCGAGCTGCAAACCTACCTCGGCGACACGCTCGATCTGGCGTCGGTCAACGCGCCCGAACTCTCTGTCGCGTCGGGCCCGGACGCCGCGCTCGACGACCTCGCGGCAACGCTCAAGGCCAAGGACATCGACTGCCAGCGCGTCGCCATCGACATCGCCGCGCACAGCCGTATGCTCGAAGGTATCCTCGCCGAGTTCCGCGCCTACCTTCAGTCTATCACGCTCAGCGCACCGCAAATCCCGTTCGTGTCCAACCGCACCGGAGCGTTCATCACCGAGGCCGAGGCAACCGATCCCGACTACTGGGTGCAGCACCTGCGCGGCACGGTGCACTTTGCCGACGGCATCACCACGCTCAGCGCCGCGCCGAACCGCATCTACCTGGAGGTCGGCCCGGGCAAGGCGCTCTCGAGCCTGACGCGCCAGCACGGCAATGTCCCCGGCCAGCAGGTCCTCTCCTCGCTCCGGCACCCGCAGGACGACACGCCCGACGACATCCACCACGTCTCCGTGCTTGGCCGCCTCTGGGCGCTCGGCGCGACGTTCGACTGGACGCAAATCTGGGGAGACGCACCGCGCAACCGCGTGCCGCTGCCGACCTATGCCTTCCAGCGCCAGTCCTACTTTATCGAGCCCGGCACCCAGACAGCCGCCCTGCCCGAGCCGCTCATGCGCGCAGGCAAGGTCACTGACTGGGGCGTGAAACCCGTCTGGCGCCCGGCCCTTCCCGACTGCCCATTCGACATCGAGGCCGGCATTGCCGAAAGCGAGCCGCGCACCTGGCTGATGTTCCTCGACGAGGCGGGCGTTGCCCAGCGCCTCGCCACCCGCCTGACGGACGCAGGCCACAAGGTGGTGACCGTCCGCGCCGGCGACACGTTCACCCGGCTCGGAGAGACCGCCTACACCCTCGCACCCGAGCGCGGACGCGAGGGCTACGACCTTTTGATCCGCGACCTCGTGCAGCGCGGCATCGTCCCGGAACGCATCGCGCATTTCTGGCTGACGACGCAGGACGAGCGCTTCCGCCCCGGCTCCAGCTTCTTTCACCGCAACCTCGAACAGGGGTTCTACGCGCTCCTCTTCCTCGCGCAGGCGATTGAAGATGAGGCCCTGCCGAAACCCATCCACATCACCTGCGTGACGACCGGCGCCCAGCGCCTGCGCGACGAGGCGCTGCCCTACCCCGAAAAGGCGACCATCGCCGGCCCGCTCCGCGTCTATCCGCGCGAGGGCGCGGGGGTCACGACAGGCTCGCTCGACATCGTGCTGCCGCCCCAGCCCCGCACGCGCCGCGGCCAGCCCGCCTTTGACGCCGCGATGGAAACGCTCGAGCTGCACCTGCTCGAAGAGCTGCTCGCCGATCCGTCGGACACCACCGCGCTCCTGCGCGGTACCCGGCGATATGTCCAGGACCTGCGCCCTGCCGACCTCGAGACCGGCACGCCGCCCTTCATGCAAGGCATGACCGTGATGATCACCGGCGGCTTCGGCGGGATCGGCCTGACCATCGCCGAAGACCTCATCACCCGCCACGGCGCCAACATCGTCCTCCTGTCGCGCAGCGCCCTGCCCCCGCGCGAGGCTTGGGCCCAGCACCTCAAGGGGCACGGCCCACGCGACGCCACGTCCCGCCGCATCCGCGCCATCGAACGGCTCGAGGCGATGGGCGGCACCGTCCTCGCGCTGGCCGCGGACGTGTCCAACATCGAGGACCTCCGCCGCGCCCGCTCCGAGGCCGAGGCGCAGTTTGGCACCATTACTGGCCTGATCCACTCCGCCGGGGTGGTCGACGACGGCCCGCTGCAGACCAAATCCGCCGGCAGCATCGAGGCGGTCTTCACCCCCAAGATCCACGGCACCCAGGTCCTCGAAGAGGCGTTCCCGGACGGCACGCTCGACTGGCTCGTGCTCTTCAGCTCGACCTCGACGGTGATCGCGCCCATCGGGCAGGTCGACTACGTCGCCGCCAACGCCTACCTCAACGCCTACGCCCACGCCCGTGCCGGGGACCAGACCCGCGTGATCGCGATCAACTGGGGCATCTGGAACGAGGTCGGAATGGCCGCTGACGCCATCGCCACGCGCACCGGCGCGGACGAAGAGGTCCCGCCCGAACCCACGGACGCCCCCATGCTCGACGCCGCGACCTTCGACGCGCAGGGCAACCGGGTCTTTACCATGACCTACGACGCGCGCCGCGACTGGTGGGTGGACGAACACCGCACCAAAACGGGCGAGGCGCTGGTGTCCGGCACCGGCTACATCGAACTCGCCGCCGAGGCGCTCGCGGCGCAGGGTGAGGCCGGCCCCTTCGCGCTGCAAGACCTGACGTTCATGCGCCCGTTCTACATCGCCGACGAGACCCCGCAGGAGGGGCGCGTGCGCCTCACACGACGCGATGAGGGCTACGGGTTCGAGGTCCAGTCCCGTGTGACGCTCGATGGCCGGCAGGGCTGGCAGACCCACGCGCAAGCGGTGCTGGCACTGGCGCCCCTGGCGCAACCGCAACCGCTCGACGTGGACGCCATCGCCGCGCGCTGCCCGCGCCGGCAAGACGGCCCGCAAGCCTCCCCACAAGAAGCGCACCTCGCCTTCGGCCCTCGGTGGAAGGTCCTGACATCAACTGCGTATGGAGATGGCGAAGGGCTCGCGACACTGGCCCTTCCGGGTGCCGCACGCGCCGATCTGGCGGATGGGTTCCTACTGCACCCCGCCCTGCTCGACCTCGCAACCGGCTGGGCGATGGAGCTGATCGACGGCTACGCCGCGGGGCACCTCTGGGTGCCTGTCAGCTACCCGTCGATCCGTGTCTACGCCCCCCTGCCCGCCGACATCGTCAGCCATGTGCGCAGCCGCCCGGGCAACACGAACGACGCGCAAACCGCGCAGTTCGACGTCACGCTCGCAGCCCCCGACGGCACGATCTGCGTCGAGGTCACCGGCTTCACGATCAAACGTGTCGACAGTGCGGCAGCCTTTGCACGCGGCGGGCGGCTCCTGCCCTCCGAGGTCACCTTCGACGATGCAGGCACCCAGCCGCTCTCGCCCGCCGAAGAGCAACTGCACCACACGCTCAGCCAGGGCATCCTGCCGGCCGAGGGCGCCGAAGCCTTCCGCCGCGCGCTTGGCACCGACCTGCCACAGGTCATCGTCTCGTCCCTCGATCTGGCCGAGCTCAAGGCGCAGACCGCCGCGACCGTCGCCGCCAGCCAAGACACCTCGCAAAAGTTCGAGCGCCCCGAGCTCGACAGCGATTACGCCCCGCCCGAGAACGACATCGAACGCACCCTCGTCGGCTTCTGGGAGGAGCTGCTGGGCGTCTCGAACGTCGGCGTCGAGGACAGCTTCTTCGACCTCGGCGGACACTCCCTGATCGCCGTCCGGCTCTTTGCGATGGTCAAGAAAGCCTACCGGATCGAATTCCCGATCTCCGTCCTCTTCGAGGCACCTACGATCCGCACATGCGCCACGCTGATCGCAGAGCAAACCGGCTACACCGGCGACAGCGAGACGGGCTCCCCGGAGCCCGGCGAGCAGCCCGTGGCGCCTGCGCGCCGGTACACGCACCTCGTACCGATGCACGAGGGCGAAGGCGGCCCGCGCACGCCGTTCTTCCTCGTGGCCGGCATGTTCGGCAACGTGCTCAACCTGCGCCACCTCGCGCATCTCATCGGCGCCGACCGACCCTTCTACGGCCTGCAGGCCCGCGGCCTCTATGGCGGCGAGGAGCCCCACCGCGACATGCAAAGCGCCGCGCGCGACTACATCGCCGAAATGCGCAGCGTGCAGCCCCACGGCCCCTACATGGTCGGCGGCTTTTCGGGTGGCGGCATCACCGCGCTCGAGATCACACGCCAGCTCGAAGCGGCGGGAGAAACCGTGAGCCTCCTCGTCATGCTCGACACGCCCCTGCCCGTGCGCCGCCCGCTCAAGCGGATCGACCGCGCCCTGATGATGGCGCAGGATATCCGCCGCAAGGGGATCGGCCACATCCTCGGCTGGCCTTTGCGCCGCCTCAAATGGGAGATCGCCAAGCGCCGCGGCCTTGGCCTGGTGGAGGCCCCGGCAGAGGCGCACAGCTTCCACAACTCCGCGATCGAGGCAGCTTTCATGGACGCGGTGACCGCCTACGAGGTCACGCCCTGGGATGGGCGGCTCGTGCTCTTCCGCCCCGCGCTGGTGCCGCACTGGACCGTCAGCGGCGGGCAGATCGTCAGCGAGGAACGCGCCTACCTCTTCCACGACAACGACTGGTCCGGCCACATCGCGGACATCGACGTCTTCGAGGTGCCGGGGGATCACGACAGCATGGTGCTCGAGCCCAACGTGCGCGTACTCGCGTCCCGGATGAAGGCGACCATCCTCGAGGCAGAGGCGCAGTACGACGCTGGCGCCGCGCTCGCGGACGCGCACGCCCGAAAGGCCGCCGAATGACCCGCACCGCGACCCTCCTGACGGTGGTGCTGAACTTTCGCACGCCAGACATGACGCTCCGCGCGGTCGAGGCCGCCTTGCGGGAGACGGCGAACTTGCCCGGCGAGCTGGTGCTCGTCGACAACGACAGCGGCGACGGCTCGTTCGACAAGATGCAGGCGCATATCGCGGAGCGCGGCTGGCCCGTGCGCCTCATCGCTTCGCCCCGCAATGGCGGTTTCGGCGCCGGCAACAATGTCGGCATCCGCGCAGGACTGAGCACGGGCGAGAAACCGGACTACGTCTACATCCTCAATTCCGACGCCTTCCCCGGCCCCGGCGCGATCACGCGCCTCTACGACACGCTCGAAGCACGCACCGAGATCGGCTTTGCTGGCAGCTACATCCACGGCCCCGAGGGCGATCCGCACATCACCGCCTTCCGCTTTCCCAGCATCGCCGGAGAGCTCGAAGGTGCCGCACGGTTCGGCCCTATCTCGCGCCTCCTCAAAGGTGCGCGCGTCCCGCTCGACCTGCCCGAGACCACATGCGAGGTCGACTGGCTCGCCGGCGCCAGCCTGATGATGCGGCAAAGCGTGCTCGACCAGATCGGCCTTTTTGACGAGACGTTCTTTCTCTACTTCGAGGAAACCGACCTCTGCCTACGCGCGCGCCGCGCAGGCTGGCCGACGCTCTATAACCGGGAGAGCGAAGTCGCGCACATCGGCTCGGTCTCCACCGGGATGAAGCGCTGGAGCCGCACGCCCGGCTACTGGTTCGAGAGCCGCTGGCACTATTTCACCAAGAACCACGGGACAGCTTACGCCGTTTTCGCGACCGGGGCGCATCTGCTCGGCGGCCTCCTGTGGCGCGCGCGCCGCGTGATCCAGCGCCGCCCGGCCGCCGATCCACCCCACTTTCTGAGGGACCTCGCGGCGCACGATCTGCGCGCGCTCATGCCGCGCCGCGCGCCCGGTCCCGCTTTGCGTAAAGGAGACGTGTAATGTCTCGACTGACCTCCATCATGATCGGCGACGAGTCGCTGCTTGTGCAATGCGCGACCCAGTGGCTTGGCGCCGGGCACGCGCTCGCTTGCGTCGTCACGGCCTCCTCCCAGGTCGCCGGCTGGGCGACCGCGCAGGGCCTCACGGTTGAGGCGCCGGGACCCGATCTTGCCACGCGCTTGCCCGAAGTCGACTGGCTCTTTTCCATAGCCAACCTGCGGCTCCTGCCCGACACCGTGCTCGCCAAGGCCACCGGCGCAATCAACTTCCACGACGGCCCCCTGCCGCGCTACGCCGGCCTGAACGCCCCCGTCTGGGCGCTCTGGAACGGCGAAGGCGCGCACGGCATCACCTGGCACCACATCACGCCCGGCGTCGATGCGGGCAACATCCTCGTGCAGGAGATGTTCGACATCTCCGCCAGCGACACGGCCCTGACGCTCAACACCAAATGTTACGAGGCGGCCCTGCGCAGCTTCCCCCGCGTGATCTCCGCAATCGAAAGCGGGGAGACGTCCGGCACACCGCAAGACTTTGCCCAGCGCACGCTCTACACCCGCGACATGTGGCCCGAGCTTGGCGGCCTTCTGGACCTGCGCCTCGACGCGCATGTGCTCGCGCGGCACGTCCGGGCGCTCGATCACGGCACGTACCGCAACCCGCTCAGCACCGCCAAGCTCGATACCGGCACCGGCCTCGTGAGCCTGAGCGGCGCGCGCGCGGTCCCGGCGGATGCTCTGCCCGGCACGGTGCTGGCCACCAACCCGCCTCGCATCGCCTGCGGCACCGGCGCGCTCGAGATCGACGCGGCCGTGCAAATGGACGGCACCCCCGCAACGTGGGGGCATCTCACCGTCGGCACCGTCCTGCCCCTGCCATCCGCCGAGGACAGAAACGCGCTCGAAGCCGCCTACGCCGCGATGGCGCCAATGGATTTTGCGTGGAGCGAGGCACTCAAGGCGCCCGCCGCACGCCTGCCCTTCGACACCGGAGCGCCGTCGGGAACGACCGCGACCATACCGCTGGCCAATGCGTCGATCGAGACCGCACTTCCCAAGGCCCGCGCGCTCCTAGAGGGCGGTACAACCATCGCCCTCGCCCGCGCAGGGACCGTGGCCCTGAACCAACCCGGCCATGCAAGCGCGTGGGTACCCGTCACCGTAGAAATCCCAAACGACGCGACGCCCTTCGCCACCGACCTGCCGCTCAGGGTGCCCGGCGCGACGACCGACACCCCCGCCCTCGGCCTCGCCGATGCCGGCGGGATGATCGACGGCACCGCGCTGACGCTCTGCCTGCACAGGGGCGAGGCACATTACGACACCGGTCGCCTCTCCGAGGCCGATGCCCGCCGCCTCGTCGCACGGTTCGAGACCGGCGAGACCCTGCCCGAGGCCGAACGGCGCGAGGTCCTTGCCACCTGGAATGCCACCGCCCGCGACGTCACGCCCGCCTGCCTGCACGACCTCGTCTCCGCGCAAGTCGCCAGGTCGCCGGACGCCGTCGCGCTGGTATCCGGCGCGACCGAGATCACCTACCGCGACCTCGACGCCCGCGCCAACCGCGCCGCGCATGTGCTGGTTGAGATGGGCGTGGGACCGGACACGCTTGTCGGGCTGCACACCGCCCGCACGCCGCACCTCGTCATCGCCGCGCTCGCGATCCTCAAGGCCGGCGGCGCCTACGTGCCGCTCGACCCGGATTATCCCGCGGACCGCATCGCGCTCTACATCGAGGACTGCAAAGCGCCAATCATTGTCACGACCTCGGACCGTGCGGCCGGCCTGCCGTCCCACTCCGCCGAAGTGCTGGCGCTCGACACCGACCCGCGCCTTGCGTCCGCGCCTGATACGCCCCCCGACATCGCGGTCACGCCGGACGCGCTGGCCTACATGATCTACACCTCCGGCTCGACCGGGCGCCCCAAGGGGGTGATGCTCGAACACCGAAACGTCGCAAACTTCTTCGCCGGGATGGACGACCGGCTGGCGCACGATCCGGCGGGCACCTGGCTGGCGGTCACGTCGCTCAGCTTCGACATCTCAGTTTTGGAGCTGTTTTACACCCTCGCGCGCGGCTTCAAAGTCGTGCTGGCGGGCGGCGACAACGCCGCGATGCTCTCCTCCGGCAGGCTCGGCACCACCGGGCGCGGCATGGACTTTTCCATCTTTTACTGGGGCAACGACGACGGCGTTGGACCGGCCAAATACGAGCTGCTCCTCGAAGGCGCCAAGTTTGCCGACCAAAACGGCTTTGTCGCCGTCTGGACACCCGAGCGGCACTTCCACGCCTTTGGCGGACCCTACCCGAACCCATCGGTGACCGGCGCAGCCGTCGCCGCCGTCACCAAAAACCTCGCCATCCGCGCAGGCTCTTGCGTCGCACCGCTCCACCACCCGGCCCGCATCGCCGAGGAATGGGCGGTCATCGACAACCTCACGAACGGGCGCGTGGGCCTGGCCATCGCCTCGGGGTGGCAGCCGGACGATTTTGTCCTGCGCCCCGAAAACACGCCGCCCGCGAACAAGCCCGCGATGCTGGACAGCATCCACACCCTGCGCAAGCTCTGGGCGGGGGAGGAAGTGCCCTTCCCCAAGGCGGACGGCACCCTGCATCCGGTGGTCACGCAACCGCGCCCCGTATCGCAAAAGCTGCCCATCTGGGTCACCACCGCGGGCAATCCACAGACCTGGAAAGACGCCGGAGAGATCGGCGCCAACGTGCTGACGCACCTCCTCGGCCAGTCGGTCGATGAGGTCGCGGACAAGATCAAGATCTACCACGAGGCGCTGCGCGAGAACGGCCATGATCCGGCGGACCACAAGGTCACGCTGATGCTGCACACCTATGTGGCCAGCTCCCGTGAGGAGGCGCGCGAGATCGCCCGCGAGCCGATGAAGGACTACCTGCGCTCCGCCGCCGCCCTCATCAAAGCCTACGCCTGGGCCTTCCCCGCCTTCAAACGCCCGGAGAACGCGTCGAACCCGATGGACATCGACCTCGGCTCGGTCTCGGACGAGGACATGGAAGGCATTCTCGACTTTGCCTTCACCCGGTATTTCGAGGACAGCGGCCTCTTTGGCACCGTGGATGACTGCGCCGCGCGCGTCGAACAGCTCAAGCGCATCGGCGTGGACGAGGTCGCCTGCCTCATCGACTACGGCATCGCCGTGCCGCAAGTGCTGGACGGTCTCCGCCCATTGGCCGAGGTTGTCGCAACCGCCAACAAGGCGAGCCGCATCCCGGACGACGACTTTTCCATCGCCGCGCAGCTCTTGCGCCACAAAGTCACCCACCTGCAATGCACGCCCTCCATGGCGCGGATGCTGGTCGCCGACGACGAGGCGCGCTTTGCCCTCGGCGGCGTCGAGCACCTGATGATTGGCGGCGAGGCGCTGCCCGGCGGGCTGGTACAGGATCTCGTGCGCGCAAGCGGCGCAGCCGTGACAAACATGTACGGCCCGACGGAGACGACGATCTGGTCGTCTACGGCACCCGCAACGGGCGAAGAAGCCATCACCAACATCGGCACACCGCTCGTGAACCAGCGCATGTACGTGCTTGACGAAGCGCAACAGCCGGTCCCCGTCGGCACCCCGGGCGAGCTCTACATCGCCGGCGACGGCGTGGCGCGCGGGTACTTCGAGCGGCCCGAACTGACCGCCGAGCGGTTCCTGCCCGACCCGTTCCACGGCAGCGGACGCATGTACCGGACAGGCGATCTCGTGCGCTGGCGCGGAGACGGTCATCTCGAATTCATCGGACGCGCCGACTTCCAGCTCAAGCTGCGCGGATACCGCATCGAGCTGGGCGAGATCGAGGCCCGGATGGAGGCCGCCCCGGGCGTGACCCAGGCCGTCGTCACCGCCCGCGAGGACACGCCCGGCGACACGCGGCTCGTTGGGTATCTCACCGGCTCCGCGGACGAGGCGGCACTGCGCGCGGCGCTGGCCGAGGCGCTGCCGGACTACATGGTCCCGCACGCCTTTGTCACGCTCGACGCCTTCCCGCTCACGCCCAACAAGAAGGTCGACCGCAATGCGCTGCCGGCCCCCGGCGCGCAAACGGCCAAACGCGTGGCGACACCGGCGCCGGAGCTGCGCAGCGTTGCGCCGCCCGCAAGCGGCACCGAACGGCAGATCGCAGAGATCTGGCAGCGCATCCTCGGGGTGCAGGAGATCGGCAGCAAAGACAACTTCTTCGAGCTGGGCGGTCACTCTCTCCTGGCGGTGCAGGCCCACCGCGAAATCCGCGACGCGCTCAAGCTGCCCCGGCTGAGCATCACCGACATCTTCCGCTTCCCGACGCTGGGCGGGCTGGCCGAACGCATCAGCAGCGAGGCCGCACCGCCCGCCGAGGCTGGCGCGCACCCGCCCGCCAACGACCGCGCCGCCGCGCGCAGCGACATGATGGCCCGCCGCCGGCAGATGCGCGCGAGGCGCCGCGCATGACCCGCACGCCGACCCAGAAACAGAGTATTTCCACGCCATTTGGCCGCTTTTGCGTGAATTTGAGCCAATTGGTGCGTATATCCATGCCTTCCGAGCGGGGGGACCAGCCCTCCCGCGCTGCCACCGGAGCCGCGACATGAATCAGCTCAGCACGCTTTCCGAGATCATCTCGATGCTCAAACGCCGGTGGTGGCTGATCATGCTCGTGACCATCGTCGGCACGGCGCTCGGCCTCAACTTTGCGCTGAACATGTCCAAGCTCTATCAGGCGACCGCGGTCGTGCAGATCGAGAGCCCGCAGATCGCCACCCCCGACACGTTGGCCGAACGCGCCGACAGCTCGCACCAGCTGCGCCTGATCGAGCAGCGGCTGATGGCGCGGGACAACCTGATCGAGATGATCGAGCGCTACGGGCTTTACCAACCCGAGGGCGCGCCGCCCCTGCCGATGGAGCAGCGCGTCTTCCTGCTGCGCTCGGCAGCCACGGTGACGCAGCTCACCGCCGGCGGTCAGCCGTGGCAGCCGGGGATCATCCCGTCGGGCCTCTTGATCACCGTCCAGTCCGAAGAGCCGCAGATCGCCGCCGCCGTGGCCAACGACTTGCTTGGTCAGGTGGTCGCCTTTGGCCGGAGCCGCGACGAGTCGCGCGCCCGCGAGACGCTGGTCTTCTTCGAGGCCGAGCAGAGCCGGATCGACGCGGAAATCGTCGCCCTCGAAGAGCGCATCGCGGCCTTCAAGGAGGCCAACGCCAACAGCCTGCCCGACAATCTGCCGACCCAGCGCGGCCAGCTGTCCCGCCTGCAGGACGCCGAGCTGGAGCTGGATCAACAGCTCATCGAGCTGGATGCGAACTCCGCCCGCACCCGCGCCGCCGAGCGCGCGCGTCAGGTGGCGCTTTTGAACGACCAGCGCGCGCTGGTGCAAGAGCGGATCGCCGAGACCGAGGCGGCGCTGGAACAGGCGCCGGACGTCGAGTTGGCGCTCAACACGCTCGAGCGCGAACGCGCGCAGCTGCAGGACCAGTACAGCGTCATCACCCGCCGGCTGGCGGACGCCGAGATGGCCTCGGCCCTGTCAGACCAGCAACGCACCGCGCAGTTCGAAGTGCTCGAAACGGCCGTGGTGCCCAACACGCCGATCTCCCGCTCGCGGGCGCGGCTGGCGATGATGGGTGCGATCGGCTCGCTCATCGCGGGGCTGATCCTGGCGGTCGTGCTCGAGCTTTTCAGCCCGGTGATCCGCAACTCCGAGCAACTCGAAAAGGCGCTGAACGTGCAGCCGGTGATCTCGGTCCCGTATATCAAGGCGCGGCGCCGGGGGCGGCTGTCGCTCGCCTGGCTCTTTGGCGCGCTGGCGATAGGGCTGGGCGTCGCGCTCGCCGCAGGGCGCACGTTGCAGGACAAGCTGAGCGGCGTTCTGGGACGCAGCGGCGGGGTGAGCGCGCGCGGCGAGAGCTGAGGACGACGCGTCAGTAGCTGTAGGAGCGGACGGTCGGCCCTTCGGCCTTGTTCATGATGATCCCGAGGAGCGGCGTGCTGTCGCCGAGGCGGCGCTCGACCTCCTTGACCTCGTTCGGGCGGGTGATGCCGCCGCCGACCACCATCAGCACCGCGTCGATATGCGGGCGAAATGCCATGACGTCGTCGTGAAAGAGCGCCGGCGGCATGTCGTACAGCACGACGTCGGGCTTGAACCGCGTGTGGATGCTCCGCAGCACCTCACCGGTTTCGGGCAATTGCAGCAGCTCGGAGGCATACCCCTCGCTGACACCGTTGAGGCCCAGCGCGATGTTGCGCCCGATGCTGAGCCCGCCGTCGCCCAGGCGGACGAAGTGATCTTCGGGCGGGGTCATGCCACGCAGCACGTCGCCGAGGCTGCCCGGGCGTTCGGCCCCGAGCACGCTTGCAAGCGACGGCTTGCGCATGTCCATGTCCAAAAGCAGCGTGCGACACGCTTCCTGCCGGCTGAGACTCATCGCAAGGTTGGCCGCGACAAACGTCTTCCCGCAATCCTTGGTCGGGGAGGTGATCGCAACGCGAGACCAGCCGTTCTCCTTGAGCGCGTGCAAAAGCCGCGTGCGCAAGACGTCAAAGGCCGTGTGCGCGGGGTCGCGGCGCGTGGCGGAGATGATGCGGTTTTGCTCGAGCGTGGCGGCGCTGAGTTGGAGCGTCGCGAGCTTGTGCCAGACGTCATCCGCCCGCGAGGCCCGCGCGGTCCGCGGCACCTGTGCGGAGGCGGGCTGGACCTCTGCCGGCTTTGCCTTGTCCTTAAACGCGGGCATCGCAAGCGGCGCATCCGCGCTCTTTGACGCATCCGCCTGCGGCGTGGGGCTCGGCACGACGGCTGTCTCCAGCACAAACGGCCCCGGCGTGTCCACGCGTGTGTCGGGCGTCAGCACGGCAGGTGTGCTGTCAGGCGCCTTGGCCTCGGAAGCCGCAGGTTTGGCGGGGGTTTTCGCGGGATCGGCCGAAGCCGCACGCTGCATGCCCGGTTTGCTGATCTCGGTGACGACGATCTTGCGCGGAGCGCGCGCGCGCGCAGGGCGTTCTGCCGGAGCGCTTGTGCGTTCCGGTGTCGAGGCGGCTTTGTCCTCTCCCCGCCCGCGGCGGGAGCGCGTGAATTTCGGACGCTCGCTCATCGTGATCCTTGTCCGTCCGCGGCACCAAAAGGGACACCACGATTGTGCATATAGCCGGCGTTATGCGGCGAAATTAAGCCGATTGTCTGAAGATGCAAAAGATCGGCGCCTAAAAGCCGAGAAGGTTGGCGTCATCGATGGCCTTGCGGGCAAACGCGGCGCGGTCGGCCTCCGGCGACCAGCCCAGCGCGGCCTTCGGCGCGGCGTTGTCAAAGGGCGAGAAATGCGCGCGGCTCTGCCAGTCCTTGAGGCTCGCCCGGAGCGCGTCCTTGCGTTTGAGCGCGTGGCGCTTGAGCCCGTATTTCACCCGCTCGGCGGCGAACATGGCCGTCAGGTTGCCGGGCTTGACGGTGATGCGCGCGCCGAGCCTTGCGTGGATTTGGTCGAAATAGTCCTGCGCGGACCACATAGGCTCGCCCACCAGGTTGAACGACTGGCCCAGCGCCTCTGGCGCTTTGCCCATCAGGATCAGGCCGTCCGCCACATCCTCGTTCAGCACGAACGGCAAGAGGTTGCGGCCATGTCCCCAGATGCGCACCGCTCCCGCGCCATGCCAACGTCCGATTCCCCAGTGTTGGAGCGGGCCGCCGCGCCCGACGACGATGCCGGGGCGCGCGATGGTCAAAGGCAGATCGCCGGCGGCGTGCATCTCGAGCAGGCGGCGTTCGCACTCGGCCTTTGAGCGCGCGTACATGTTGCGGTCGCTCATGTCCTCGGCAAAGCCGGTGGCCTCGGTGATCGTCACGCCCGGGTCGGACATGTCGTAGCTGGCGATGGTGCCGGTAAAGACGAACCGCCCGACGCCTGCCGCGCGCGCGGCGCGGGCGATGGTGTCCGAGACGCCCACGTCGTTCGCAAGCGCTCCCTCCCACGTCTTTTCGAGCGAGCGGGCAAGGTTGTAGACGACTTCGGTTCCGGCCATCGCCTCCCGCAACGCGGTTTCGTCGCGGAGGGACACCCCCACCGTCTCGACGTTTTCCGGCAGATCCGCAAAAGGCCCGCGCGTACCACGGCTGATGACGCGCACGTCGGTGCCTTGTGCCACCAGCGCCCGGGTGAGCGCTTGCCCGATGAACCCCGTGCCGCCGATCACGACGGCCTTGGGGTTGGGCGCGCGTGTGGCCTTGGGCGGCACATAGGGCGCGGCAAGCTCGGGCGGCAAGCGGTCGAGCGTGGCGTCGATGGCTTGCATGACCTTGAGCGCGGTTGCGCCGGAAAAGCGCGGATCGATCGGTCTGCTCTCGGAGATGGCAGCGTAGAACTCGGAGGCAAGCCCGGCAAAACTGACGCCATAGGCCGACTTGCGGTTGAGCGAGGCGGTCTGGCGCGCGGCGTTCACCACACCCTCGCGCAGGTGCTGCCAGGCGGCGGTCATCTCCTTGCGGAACGGGTTCACGATCAGGTCCGAGGCGTTCTCGCGTGCCAGCGCCAGCACGTCATTCGCGTAGTCGTAGCGTGCCATCCCGCCCGAGCCGGTGAGCGTCAGCGAGCGGTCGTCGAACGTCTCCACCAGCGACAGCGTGAACGTCACATCGACCCCGCCCGCGCGGGCCATCACCCGCCAGCCCTGCGGGCGCCACGTGTCGCCGGGGATGTCCACCGGGCGCGAGATGTCGAGGTGCAGGACCTCCACCTCGCCAAACAGATCGACGGCAAAGGCGTAAAGGTGCGGACCCAGCTCGAGCAGCAGGTTGCGCGGATCGCGCATCAGCCAGATGCCGTAGGGCCCTGCGCGCAGCGGTCCCAGTGGGAAACACCAGTTGATGTCGGCGCGCGCGATCCGGCCCAGCTTGCCCTCGGCAATGGCGGCCTTGAGGCGGCGGTAGCCCGGCGTTCCCATGAAGTTGTGCCCGGCGGCAAAGATCTTCCCTGATGCCTCGGAGGCCGCGACCATGTCGGCGGTCTCTGCGGCGGAGACCGCCACGGGTTTTTCGACGAGGCAGTGTACGCCCGCCTCGAGGCACTGCACCGCGATGTCGCGGTGGACCTGCGGGGGCGTTGTGATGTGGACTGCGTCAACCTTGCCGGAGGACAACAGGTCCTGAACGGAGGTGAACGCTTCGACGCCGTAGGTCTCGGCAAAGCCGTCCGCGGCGGCGGCGGAGGCGTCACACACGGCCACGAGGTCCACCCCCGAGGTGGCCCGGATCGCGCCGGCGTGCCAGTCGGCGATGTAGCCTGCCCCGATGATCGCGGTTCTGATGTTGGCCATGGCCGATGCCTCACTTGTACTCGATGATCCGCATGGCCGCACCGCGCCTTTTGCGGAGGTGGTAGGTCGCCAGGCCGATCATGTTTGGAATTTTGGACAGCGTAATAAAGACCGCGTGGTGCGCCGCCTGCCCGCTAGGCATCCCGTCCCGCACCAGCCCCTGCCAGGTACGCGCGTAGTTGTAGGCGTAGCCCGCCAGTCCCAGCAGCACGAGCCACGCTGAGATGAGCAGACCCAGCAGGATGACAACCGGCAGGGCAGCGCCATAAAGCCAGACGCGTTTGCGTTCGCGGGTAAAGAAGTCCGGGTGCAGATCGCCCACCTGCGCAAATCCGTGGCCAGAGCGCACGGCGCGTTGCCACCACTGTCCGAAGCGGGTCATGGCGGCGTCGTGTCGGGTCATCTCGACAGGCAGGCGGCGGAGCGTCCAGCCCGCCTTGCGCAGGCGCTGGCAGAACTCGTCGTCCTCGGCGGCGATCACGTCCGGGCGCCATCCGCCGGCAGCGCGGTACGCGGAGACGCGCACCTTCATGTCGCCGCCACACGTCTCGATCTCGCCGGCGGGCCTGCGCCACTCGTGGTGGCAGAGCGCGTTGTAGACGCTCGCGTCCGGTGCGATCTCGGAGCGCCACCCGGTGACGAGGCCCAGGTCGGGGTCCTCGGCGAGTGCCTCGCGGCCCGCGTCGAGCCAGCCTTCCACAACGGCGCAATCGCCGTCAATGAACTGGATGACGTCGACGTCGTGCGTGACGAGCAAAAGCTCCGCGCCTTCGCCGCGCGCGCGGGCAGCGGTGAAGGGTGTGGCGGGGTCAAGCTCGATCACGTCGGCACCCATGGAGCGCGCCACGGGCACGCTGTCATCGCGCGAGCCGCTGTCGACATAGACGACCGGGTGGCCGAGGCCAGCGACGGACTGGAGGCTGCGCACGAGCCGCTCCCCCTCGTTGCGCCCGATGAGGACGAGGCCGAGTTTCATGAAGTTGGCCTCAAACCGAGCGTTTCGCCGGCGTGATGCGCTTCGATCAGGGATTTCAGCCAAGCGGCTTCCTGGCTGACGTCGAACTCCGCCGCGACCTTGGCGCGACCGGCCGCGCCCATTCGTGCGCGCAAGTCGGGGTCGTCGAGCAAAGTGCGGAGCGCGTCTGTCAGAGCCTCGACATCGCCGGGCGCGACAAGCAGGCCGGATGTGCCGTCCTCGACCAGCTCAGGGATGCCCGCGATGCGCGTGGTGAGGACGGGGACCTGTGCGGCCATCGCCTCCATCAAAACCACTGGGACACCCTCGGCAAAGGAGGGCAGCACCAGCACGTCGGATTGCGCCAAAAGCTCAGCCACCCGGTCCTGCGACTGGTAGCCGAGGAAGTTTGCGTTGACGCTGAGCTCTCGCGCGAGCGCTTCGTGGGCCGCGCGTTCAGGTCCGTCGCCGACAAGAGTCAGGTCAAACTCGGTCGTTAGCTTCTCCGCTGCTTGCAAGAGGAGCGGCACGCCTTTCACACCTGCGAGACGCCCGACAAACAGCACCTGCGGACGGCGGTTCGGCTCGCGCGCGGCGGCATAGCGCCGAGGCTCGACGCCGCAATGCACGATGTGCAGCTTGTCCCAGTGCCGCGCCTCGGAGAACGCCATCGCCTGGCTCCGGCAAAAGTGCGAAATACAGGCCACGAACTGAGCGCGCGCGATCTTTTCATCGAGGCGCCAGTGCATCGGTTCAAAGAAGATGTCCGGCCCGTGCAGCGTGAAACTGTAGGGTCGCCCGTTCAGATGGGACGCCAGCATCGCGACGGTACAGGACGCCTTGGCGATGTGGTTGTGTAGATGCACCGCGTTCTCGCGCCGCATCCAGTCCGCCAACACGACCGCCTCGGCGAGGTAAATGAGGTTGTAAAGCCGGCCTTTGATCCCCTTGGGCGCTGTCCGCCAGGCCAGCGCCAATGCACTCCAGAACCGCGGCTGCGCGAGCGCCTTTAAGGAGAGCATAAGCCCCGCCAGAGAGGCGAGGCGTTCGAGCACGTAGAAGGTCTGCGCCGCCTCCGCGCGTTGCTCGGGACCCACCAGATGTGCCGCGTCGGTGCGGCGGATCGAGGACGTGACGACCTCCATCCCGTGCGCGCGCAGGGCGGCAACTTCGCGTTGGACGAACGTATCCGTCGCGCGGGGATACTCGCCTGTGAGGTAGGCGATCCTCATGCGTTGGTGCCTGCAACACTCGCGGCAAAGGCGGCGTCGAAATCCATGCCCGGCGTCCAGCCGAGCGCGTGCAATGCGGCGTTGGAATATGTCAGCGGTTGATAGCGCGCGCGGAGCGTCTCGATCTGAAAGAGCGAGGACGCGGTGCCAGACTGGCCAAGCAAAGCTGCTGCCGGGCGCAGCCAGCGCCAATGAAAGGGCACAACGCGCTCCGGCCAACCAGTCTGGCGCATGGCAGCCAGAAAGCGCGCGCGGGTGGGCAAGTCATCGTCGAGCACATGCACGGTCTGGATGCCCTCGGGCGCCTGCCCGGCGGCCAGCACCAGCGCCTGCGCACAGTGGTCGATGTAGGAGAGCGGGACCTGGCCGCGCGTCTCCATCCGCACCAGCGTCGGGCCAAAGGTCGGACCGATATGCGCATTCCACAGCCGGTCCGGGCCAAAGACTGCGCCGGGGCGCATGATCCAGACTGGCAGGCCGATGTCGCGGGCGGTGGCGCGCACGTGCTGCTCTTGCACCAGCTTGGCGCGGGCATAGGCGTCGCGGCCGGCAGTGCGGGTTTCGACCTCGCTTGTCTCGTCGATAAGGGCGCCGTTGGCATGGCCCATGGCTCCGATCACGGCGATGGAGGAGACGTGGACCAGCCGTTTCGGCGCGACGGCGAGCGCTTGCAAAAGCGTTTGCGTGGCGCGGTCGGTGTCGCGGGATTGCACCAGTGGATCGCCGCTGAGTGAGGCGGCACAGTGGATGACGGCGTCGACGCGGGGGAGCTCTTCATCCAGGGCGGCGCGGGCGGAGGGTTCGGCCAGATCGCAGGTGCGGACGACCTGTGCGCCCGGCACGTCCGCCCCGCGGGAAAAGGCGGTCACGTACCATCCGCGCGCCACGGCTTCGGCCACAGTCGCGCGCCCGATGAAACCCGACGCGCCGGTGATGAGGACGCGGCCTACCTCGCCCATGGCATCGGCTCCATCGGATCGCAGGTGGTGGTCATCGTCTGCGCCCCCGCCGTGCGGCCGGCATTTTGCAGTGCGAGCGTGACCTCATTGAGGTGCAGCGCCTCGCGTGGACCAAGGCGCGGCGGGCAGCCTCTATCGAGCGCATCGCTCATTTCCGCGAGGCCCAGCGCAAAGTTCATCGAGGCTGCGCCCCATCTGCCGACCTTGGGGTGGGTCGGGCCTTGGAGGCGGATACGGCGCCCGAGCGGGTGTTCGAGGAGGCGGCGGCGAATCTTCATCCGGCGGTGAAACCGGACGGGCGCGCCGTTGTCCCACGCCTTTTTCACGCGCAGAACGCCAGCGTCGCCGATCACCGCGATGCCGTGATCATGCGGGGCGACGATCGAACAGGTAAGCCGTGCGACCATCCCGCTGGCAAAAAAGAGCGTCCCGATGGAGACGTCGGGCGTGTCGGTGTCGGGGTCCGTCTTGCCGGGGATGACGGAGGCGGAGGCGGCCACCACCGTCTCGACCGCGCCAAACATGGCGATGAGCCAAGTGAGGTAGTATCCTGCGTGCTCGAGCGTGCATCCGGTGCGAAATTCATCCTCTGCCGGCCAGGGCGCGCCGCTGTCGCTGGTCCAGTCCTGGTAGGGCGCTTGCGGGATGAACCCGTCGTCGAGCTCTGCATAGACGAGGCACGGCGTGCCGGCGGTGCCATCGCGGACGGCCTTGGCCAGCGTCTGCGCCGTCTCCCCGAGCACCGAGCAGGGCGCGGAGGCAAGGCAGAGGGCTTGCGCCTCGGCCAGCGCGCAAAGCTCAGAGGCGTGGTCCATCTGCAGGGCCAGAGGCTTCTCCGAATAGACGTGGCACCCGGCGGTCAGCGCGGCCTTGGTGATCTCGTAATGGGCGGCGGGGTTGGTGAGGTTGAGCACGATCCCGTCCCGGGGATGTGCCGCGAGGAGCGCCTCGAGCGAGGACGCCGCCGGCACGTCGTGATGCGCGCAAAACGTCTGCAGCCGCGCGCCGTCGATGTCGAACACACCTGCCACGCGCACGTCCCCGAACGCCGCGAGCGACGCCATGTAGAGGTCCGCGACAAAGCCGCAGCCGATGATCGACACCGTGCGCATCCCGGGCCTGTCCTCACGCGTTTGCGGTCGCTCGAACGAACCGCCTTGGGCGTTGATTACATAAAAGCGTGGCAACAATTCGACACGGGGCAGCGTGCGGTCGGTGGCTTTTGTCGGCAATGGTGCTGTTTGGCACCGCCGCCATCCTATCGCCGCGCCCGGGTCTCGCTTCTGACGCCTGGCGCCTGCACAAAGTCTGCGCAACCTGAGGACGCGCCGCCTTGAAATTTGTCACCCGCACGGGCTCCGTCACGATCAACATGCCCACGCGCGCGGCGCTGCTGGAGGCCGTGCGCGCGCGGATGGCGGCGCGCGAGGGCTTTGCGCTGGCAACGCTCAACCTCGATCATCTGGTCAAGCTGAACCACGACCCGGCGTTTCAGACGGCCTATGCGGCGCAGGATTTTGTGGTCGCGGATGGCAATCCCATCGTGTGGCTGTCGCGGCTGGCGCGTCGCCCGGTCGAGCTGGTGCCGGGCGCTGATCTGGTGCTGCCGCTTGCGCGGCTGGCCGCGGAGACAGGAACGCCGGTTGCTCTTCTTGGCACGACGGAGGCGGCGCTCGAGGCGGCTGGCGAAGGGCTCATGGCACATGCTCCCGGCCTTGCCGTGGTGGCCAAGATTGCGCCGCCGATGGGGTTCGATCCGTCCTCCGAGGGAGCTGTTGCAGTGTTCGACGCGCTTGCGCAGTCAGGCGCGGGGCTGTGCTTTCTCGCGCTCGGTGCGCCCAAGCAGGAGGTGCTGGCCGCGCGTGGACGCAGCCTTTGCCCAGGCGTCGGGTTTGTCTCGATCGGAGCGGGGCTCGACTTCATCGCCGGCAGCCAGACACGTGCGCCGGCCTGGGTGCGACGGCTGGCGCTGGAGTGGGTTTGGCGGATGGTGCTCGCGCCCGGGCGGCTTGTTCCGCGCTACGCAAAGTGTATCGCGATCCTGCCGGGCCATGTGCTGCGCGCGCTGCGCCCGCGCAGGGACGGCTAGAAAAAGCGCGGCTTGGGCGCGCTGCCGCGCGACAGGCACCATTTGTAGATTTCAAAGATCTGCTCCGCCTTGCGCGACCACAGGAAATGCGACTGCACCCGCGCGTGGGCGGCGGCGGCCAGCGCGGGCAGGCCGGTGCGGTCCTGCACCAACGCCTCGAGCGCGGTGCGGAAGCGGGTCACGATGTCCGCGCGCCCGCCCAGCGGCACCTTGAGGCCGACGTCGGCGGACACCAGCTCCCCGGGGCCGGCATAGTCCACGATCAACGGGACGACGCCCAGCGCCATCGCCTCGAGCACGACACCGCCGCCAAACTCGCGGATCGATGGGAAGGAGAGCAGGTGGGACTGCGCGAGGATTTGCTGCACCTCCGTGTGGTCCTTCCAGCCATGAAAGGTGACCGCAGGGCCGAGCTCGCGCGCGGCGTCCTCCAGCGACGGGCGCATCGGGCCATCCCCGATGATGTCAAGCTGCATCCGCCCGGCCTCTAGCATCGGGCGCGCCGCCTCGATCAGCATATCGGGGCCCTTGTAAGGCACGAGCCGGCCGACAAAGCAGGCCCGGAGCGGGCCGTCCTGTGCTTGGGCTGCACGCGACGCGACGGCGAACCGGGACGGGTCGATACCGTTTTCAGGGATGTAGAACGTCTTGGATTCGGTGCCGTGCGGCAATTCCGAGGCGGTGTGCCGCGAGCCGGCGATGATCGCGCTCGCCGCGCTGTAGGTCGAGGTGTGGCCGGGCAGGTACTTGTAGGCGCCGCGCACGTAGCTCAGCCACTCCTTCTCCTGCCGGCGCTCGGCGTCAAAGCCGTCTGGCCAGGGCACCCCGCCGTTGAGCGGTCCCAGCACAAACGGCACGCCCGCGCGCGTGACCTTGCCGGCGATGGGGCTTGGCTGCGTCGGGCTGAGCGGCGTGATCCGGTGCACGATGTCGTAAGCGCCTGCCTCGATCTCCGGGCCAAAGCGTTGCCAGACGAGGCGCTCGAAATAAGGATAGGCGAAGCGCGACACCGCCTGCAGCATCGTCCAGCCGACGCCGGCCCCGCCGCGCAGCCGCTCGGACACGCCCCAGGCGGGGCGCATTACGGCCTCGCTGTCGATGGCCACGAACTCGCTGCCCTCGACGAGGCCGGTCTGCAGAATGTCGTCGCGGTTGCGCACCTGCGTGACCAGCGTGACGTCCGCCACCTCCGCCAGCGCGCGCGACAGCGACCAGCCGATGAGCGGCACGCTCACCCAGTTGGGGTTGGCCGCCTCCGCGATGAGGAGCACGCGCGTCACAGGACCGGCTTCCAGTTGAGGTGAAAGCTCTTGTGCAGCGGCTGCGCCAGACGCTCGGCCTTGAGGTGCTCGGCGTAGCCCAAAAGCGCGCCGGCCACGAGGAAGGTCAGCGGGGTGATCGTCGCGTTCGGCACGAGGTCGATCATGTTGATGGCATGCAGCAGCGACAAAGGCCCCACAAACGGAGAAACCGCGTCGAGCCGCCGCGCCGTCGCCTCCCGCCAGATCAGGAGCAGCGGCATGAGGAGGAGCAGGAACTCCGCGAGGAACCCGACCCAGCCAAAGATGCCGATGACGATCACCCAGCGCCCGTCCGAGATCGACAGGATTTGACCCGTCACGGGGTGCAGGATGTGGTTGCGCCCCCAGCTGCCCCAGCCAAAGACCGGCTTCTCCTCCGCCTTTTCCAAAAGCTGCGCCTCGTTCTCGAACCGGAACTCGAGCGACGCAGCGCGCTCGGCGTCGATGGCCCGGGCCGCGCTCAAAAGGCTTGCGTCGGGGATGATCTCGTTGCCCTTGAGCACCGGGTAGGCCACCGCGATACAGCCCAAAAGCGCCGCCAGCCGGACCTGCGCCATGGGGCGCATCATCAGCACCAGCGGCAGCAGGAACGCGGCAAAGAGCCAGGCGCCCAGCGACTTGGCCAGCACCAGGACGACGCCGATGTAAACGGTGCACCAAAAGTAAAACGTCTTGCTGCGCCGGTCATCGAACCGGTAGAGCGCCGCCGCGCAGATCAGCGCGGTCATGCAAAAGAACGCCACCCAGATGCCGTGGTAGAGAAACACGACCGGGCGGAACCCGCCGAACCGGATCGACTGGCCGAACTCGTGCTGGAAGTACCCGTAGATCTTGACGTTGAGCTGCGGCGACAGGCGCACCTCGATCAGCATCGGGATCGTGTAGACAAGCCCCGCGAACATGAACGCGACCACCAGCGCCCGCAGCGACTCGGCGGAGTGCAGGAACTGCCGCGCCAACAGGAACGGCAGCACAAAGATCGCCTGAGTCAGCACCAGCGCCAGTGCGTCGCTCACCCGCAGCCCCGGCACGGAGGCCGCGCCGAGGATGATCGGATCCTGGTTGTTGAGCATCGTCAGGAACGGGCTCAGCACAAAGACGAACAGAAGCCCCTTCCCGATCCAGCTTTGCGGCAGGATCGTGCCGCGCACGCCGTGCATCATCAGCACCAGCGCAAAGGTCGCGATCGAGGGGATCGTGTCCTTGCTAAAGACCGGCATCGCGGGAAAGTCGAACCCCGCAGGCGGCGGAGGCAGCAGCAGATACGCCACCAGCAGCGTGAGGATCACCCCCCGCTCCGGGCTCAACTGGCGTAACATCATCAACGTGATGAAGGGCCAGATGAGCAGCATCATCTGCGCAAATGCGTTCGGCATGACCCTCGCCCGCTTGGTCCACGCCTCGTTTACCAACGAGACGTGGCGAAAACGAGGCAAAACCATGGCGCACGCGGGAACCGGCCGGTGCCGTCCCGCGTGCTGCCGCCTTGTTATGCAGGGCTTTCGGGCTTCCGTTACGGCACGTGCGTCACAGCCCGATCGCCCAGTCCGCCAGCGCAACAAAGAGCGGGATGCTCAGGATCGCGACCGGCGTGCCGAGCCCGGTCGACGTCCCCACATAGGCCGAGGGGTTCGCTTGGGGTAGCGCGCCACGCATCGTCGGGGGACCCGAGATGTCCGAGGACGAGGCGGCCATGACCGCCAGCAGCACCACGCCGCCCGCCGAAAAGCCCGTTAGGTGATGCGCCACCAGACCCACGCCAAACCCGATCAGACCATGCACCAGCGGCGCTGTGAGACCGTAGAGAATGTACGTGCCCGCGACGCCCTTCATCTCCGACAGCCGCGACCAGGCTTCCATGCCCATGATCAGCATCAGGATCGACAGAAGACCCCGGAAGAGCGGCTCATAAAAGCTGTCATAGACTGAGTCAGGCCGCGCAAAGAGACCCAAAGCCAGGCCCAGAAACAGGGCTGAGATTGCCGGGCTGCGCACGGTGTCAACCAGGATACCTTTGATGAGACCCGGCTCGAGCGGCGCCTTGCCGCCTGTGCCAGCACCTGCGCCGCCGCCCATCGTCATCGTCGCCGCACCGCCCACTGGCGCCGTTGCGCGCGCCCTCTCGGCACTCATCCTTGCCAGCACAATGGCCGTGACGAGCGCTGCGACATCCATGAAAGGATAAAGCGCACCAATAAAGCCCTCATAGGCAATGCCGTCTGACTCAAGCATGGCCATACCCGCCGCCAGGGTCGAGGCAGAGACCGCGCCAAACAGGCCAACTGTGGCCATGCCATCCATATTCGACACGCCTCTGCGCCCGGCGAGCACTTTGCCACCAATCAGCACGATCACAATGCCGATCAGTGCTGCGCCAATCGCGGGCACGGCAAGCTCTGTCAGATCGCTTTCGCGCACGGACATGCCCGCGCCAATGCCCACCTTGAGCAACAGCAGGATCACAACGAATTTGTAGACCGGTTGGGGCACTTCGAGTTTACTTCCAAGCGCCGCGAGCACCATGCCTCCGATCAAAAAGGCAAGCGTCGGCTTTTGCAACTGCGCCAGCAGCGTTGTGAAAATGTCTGCAATTATGTCCATCGTGGGCTCTCCATCCGTGTCTGGACGGCGATGTAGAGGGGCGCGACGCACAAGAAAAATACAACTTTCACGCTTAATCGTTCTTCTTTATAGAACGATAGATGCTCAACTATCATCATTTGCGCTACTTTCGCGAAGTCGCCCGCGACGGCCACCTGACCCGCACCGCCGAACGGCTCAACGTCTCGCAATCGGCGCTGTCCACGCAGATCAAGACGCTCGAAGAGCGGCTCGGCCACGCGCTCTTTGCCCGCAAGGGGCGGCAGCTGCACCTGACCGAAGTCGGGCGCATCGCCCTCGACCACGCCGACCGCATCTTCGAAGTTGGGGACGAGCTCCTCGCCACGCTCAGCGGCACGCACGGCACCGAGGCACCCCTGCGCATCGGTGCAGTTTCGACGCTGTCGCGCAACTTCCAGCTGCAGTTCCTGACGCCCCTCCTTGCGAAGCGTGACGTCGACATCATCCTCAAATCCGGCAACCTGCACGACCTCTTCAGCGCCTTGCGCGCACTGGCGCTCGACGTGGTGCTCACCACCGACATCCCCGAAGGCGCCACACGCGACGGCCTCATCGCGCACAAGCTCGCCGAACAACCCGTCGGCCTACACGGTGTGCCGAAGCTCTTGCGCGCGGGCACGCTCAGGGACCTTTTGACCAACGTGCCAGTGATCGTGCCCACCGAAAGCGCGATCCGCACCGGGTTCGACGCGCTAGTCGCCCGGCTCGGCGCCCTCCCGCGCATCGCGGCCTCGGTCGACGACATGGCCATGGTCCGCCTGCTCGCACGCGAAGGTGTCGGCCTCGCCCTTGCGCCCGAGGTGGTTTTTGCAGACGAGATTGCCGACGGGCGGATCGCCGCAGCGGGCCTCGATCTGGGGCTGGTCGAGCCGTTCTACGCCGTCACCGTAAAACGCGCCTTCCCGCACCCGCGTCTCGAGGCCCTGATTGCACATAAATAGCTATTATTGAGACTCCAAGTCCCAACTGGCAACACAATCGCTACGGAACTGGCCCTAACCCGTTAGGTCCAGTCTCTCCTAAGTTGACGTCAACGCGCCCGTATCTTCGGGCCGATTCTGTGTGAGGAGACGCATCCATGAAAATGACGACCGAAGAAGCCTTTGTGAAGGTGCTCCAACGCCACGGCATCAAACACGCCTTCGGGATCATCGGCTCGGCCATGATGCCGATCTCGGACCTTTTCCCGACCGCGGGGATCAAGTTCTGGGATTGCGCACATGAAGGCTCGGCCGGCTTCATGTCCGATGGCTACACCCGCGCAACGGGTGAGATGTCGATGATGATCGCGCAGAACGGTCCCGGCATCACCAACTTCGTGACCGCGGTAAAGACCGCCTACTGGAACCACACCCCGCTCCTGCTGGTCACGCCGCAGGCCGCGAACAAGACCATCGGTCAGGGCGGTTTCCAGGAAGTCGAGCAGATGAAGCTCTTCGAGGACATGGTCGCCTACCAGGAAGAGGTCCGTGACCCCACTCGCGTTGCCGAAGTGCTGACCCGCGTGATCTCCCAGGCCAAGCGTCTTTCGGGCCCCGCCCAGCTCAACATCCCGCGCGATTTCTGGACGCAGGTGGTGGACATCGAGATCCCCGAGCCGATCGAGTTCGAAGTCTCCCCCGGTGGCGAGAACTCCGTCGCCAAAGCCGCGGAGCTGCTGTCGAACGCAAAGAATCCGGTGATCCTCAACGGTGCCGGTGTCGTTCTCTCCGAAGGCGGGATCAAGGCGTCGATGGAGCTTGCCGAGCGCCTCGATGCGCCGGTCTGCGTGGGCTACCAGCACAACGACGCCTTCCCCGGCTCGCACCCGCTCTTTGCTGGCCCTCTGGGCTACAACGGCTCGAAAGCCGGGATGGAGCTGATTTCCGAAGCGGACGTCGTCCTCGCCCTCGGCACGCGCCTCAACCCGTTTTCGACCCTGCCGGGCTACGGCATCGACTACTGGCCGCAGAACGCGACGATCATCCAGGTCGACATCAACCCCGACCGCATCGGCCTGACCAAAAAGGTCACCGTCGGCATCGTCGGCGACGCCGGCAAGGTCGCGCGCGGCATCACCGCGCAGCTCAGCGATGATGCGGGTGACGCAGGCCGCGACGCACGTAAGGCCAAGATCGCCGAAACCAAGTCGCGCTGGAAACAGCAGCTGACCGAGATGACCCACGAGGACGACGATCCGGGCACCACGTGGAACGAACGCGCCCGTGCGGCCAAGCCCGACTGGATGAGCCCCCGCATGGCGTGGCGCGCGATCCAGGCCGCCCTGCCGCGCGAGGCGATCATATCGTCCGACATCGGCAACAACTGCGCCATCGGCAACGCCTACCCGGATTTCGACGAGGGCCGGAAATACCTCGCACCGGGTCTCTTTGGTCCGTGCGGCTACGGCCTTCCGGCCATCGTGGGCGCCAAGATCGGCCAGCCGAACGTTCCGGTTGTGGGCTTTGCTGGGGACGGCGCCTTCGGGATCGCGGTGAACGAGCTGACGGCCATCGGTCGTGGCGACTGGCCGCCGATCACGCAGATCGTCTTCCGCAACTACCAGTGGGGCGCGGAAAAGCGGAACTCGACGCTCTGGTTCGACGACAACTTCGTCGGCACCGAGCTGGACGAGCAGGTCTCCTATGCCGGCATCGCCAAGGCGTGCGGCCTGCAGGGCGTCGTCGCCCGCACCATGGAAGAGCTGACCGACGCGCTGAACCAGGCGATCAAGGACCAGATGGAGAATGGCAAGACCACGCTCATCGAGGCCATGATCAACCAGGAGCTGGGCGAGCCCTTCCGCCGCGACGCGATGAAAAAGCCGGTCTCGGTGGCCGGCGTCTCCGAAAGCGACATGGTCGCAGCGGAATAAGCCCCGCGATGCACCTACGACCCTCGAGCGCCCCGGACTTGATCCGGGGCCTCACCTCCCTTGCCAGCCAAGAGGCCCCGGGTCACGCCCGGGGCGCGGTGCGTCTGTGACAAACGTCTTGCAAGCTCTTCAGTCCCGCGCGGCACCCCTCGGCAAGCACATCGTGCTGAGCGAGGGCGACGATCCACGCGTGATCGAGGCTGCGCGGCGGGCGAACGCCAGCGGCTTGGCACAGGTCTCGATCGTGGGCGACGCGGCCCAGGTCGAGGCCGCCAGCGAAGGCGGACGAGAGGGCCTGCCGGAGGTCCAAGACCCGGCCACCTCGCCACTGACCGCTGAGCTGACCGAGCTGCTGGTGGAGCTGCGCCAGCACAAGGGTATGACGCCCGAGAAGGCCGCTGCAGCGGTGCAGGACCGGCTGACCTTTGCCGCGCTCCTCGTGCGCGCGGGCCATGCCGATGGCACGGTGGGAGGCGCTGTCGCGACCACCTCCGACACAGTGCGCGCCGCTTTGCAGATCATTGGCAAAGCCCCTGACGCGGCGCTTGTCTCCTCCATCTTTCTCATGGTCCTGCCTGAGGGGCATCCTTCGGGGCGGGACACCATGCTCTTCTCCGATAGCGGGCTTGTAATCGACCCTGATGCGCAGGAGCTGAGTGCCATCGCCGCGCAGTCGGCGGCCAGCTGGTCGGCCTTGACCGGTGAGGAGGCCAGGATCGCCTTCCTGTCGTTCTCAACCATGGGCTCTGCCCGCCACGCCAAGGTCGGCAAGGTCTCCGAAGCCGCCAAGCTGCTCCAGGACGCGCGTCCCGATCTCGCCTCGGACGGAGAGATGCAGTTCGACGCAGCCTTTGTCCCGTCGGTCGGCGCGTCCAAGGCGCCGGGCTCGCAGGTCGCGGGGCAGGCCAATGTGATGATCTTTCCCGATCTCGACGCCGGCAACATCGGCTACAAGATCGCCCAGCGTGTGGGCGGATGCACGGCCATCGGGCCGGTGCTCCAAGGGCTCGCACGGCCTGCGAACGACCTGAGCCGGGGCTGCACGGCGGACGACATCGTCGACATGATCGCCGTGACCGCGCTGCAAGCCGCGCAAGTCGGCGATGGCTGAGCTGTGGCCGGTGCTTTCGCTCACTCCCGCCACGTGGGCGGCGCTTGCCGGGATCATGTTCCTGGCCGGTGTGGTGCGCGGGTTCACCGGGTTTGCACTCTCGGCCTTTGCGCTGGCGCTCGGCGTTCTGATCCTGCCGCCGGTGCAGTTGATCCCGGTGCTTTGGTGGCTCGAGGTCTCCGCCTCACTGGCGATGCTGCGAGGCGGCTGGGCGGACGCGGACAAGCGCACGGCGCTGACGCTGGCCATCGGTTCGTTCACCGGCATGTTCATCGGGCTGGGGCTGACGACGCAGCTCGACCCGCAGGTCTCGCGCCTGATGGCGCTGTGCGTCCTGATCGCGCTGGCGGCGCTGCAGTTGGCCAAGGTGCGGCTCGGCGTCTTTGCGACGCCTGCCGGCACCGTGATCGCAGGCGTCCTGGCCGGGATCGCCACCGGGATCGCAGGGATCGGCGGGATGGTGGTCGCACTCTTTGTGCTGGCACAAGAGCGCCCGCCCGCGCAGATGCGCGCCACGATGGTGCTTTTCCTGCTGCTGGGTGCGTCGTCCTCGCTGCTGGTGCACCTGACCTATGGCACGATGAACGCGACCTCGACCATGCGCGGGCTTTCGTTTCTCCTGCCCTGCCTCTTTGGCGTTTGGATCGGCACCCGCCTCTTCACGCCGCAGTGGCAACCCTATTACAAACCGATATGCCTGTGGCTGCTGATCGGGCTGGGCGCGCTGTCGCTCGTCCGCACCCTGATCTAGGCCACCTTTGGACCCCGGAGACCTGACATGAACCAGCCCAAGCTGAACCTCTCGCCCAAGGTCTCGGACGAGGTGCGCAAGACGACCTGCTACATGTGCGCCTGCCGCTGCGGGATCAACGTGCACCTCAAGGACGGCCCGGATGGAAAAAAGCAGGTCGCCTATATCGAAGGTAACCGCGACCATCCGGTCAACAAGGGCGTGCTTTGCGCCAAGGGCTCTGCCGGGATCATGCAGGTCAACGCCCCCTCGCGGCTGCGCGCGCCTTTGAAGAGGGTCGGCAAGCGCGGTGAAGGCAAGTTCGAAGAGATCACCTGGGACGAGGCGCTCGAGATCGCCGCAACGCGCCTGACCAAGATCAGGAACGAAGACCCGTCCAAGCTCGCCTTCTTCACCGGGCGCGACCAGTCGCAGTCCTTTACCTCCTTCTTCGCGCAGAACTTCGGCACGCCGAACTACGCCGCACACGGTGGGTTCTGCTCGGTCAACATGGCGGCGGGCGGCATCTACACGATGGGCGGCGCGTTCTGGGAGTTCGGCCAACCCGACTGGGACCACACCAAACTCTTTATGCTCTTTGGCGTGGCGGAAGATCACGACAGCAACCCGATCAAGATGGGGCTGGGGAAGATCAAGGCGCGCGGCGCCCGTGTGATCGGCGTGAACCCGATCCGCTCGGGCTACAACGCCGTGGCAGACGACTGGGTGGGGATCACCCCCGGCACCGACGGGCTTTTCATTCTCGCGCTGGTGCACGAGTTGCTCAAAGCCGGGAAGATCGATCTGGAGTACCTTGCGCAGTTCACCAACGCGCCTGTGCTGATGAACATGGATGAGAAGTCGCCGGAATACGGCCTGCTGCTGCGCGATGAGAACGGCAAGCTGCTGGTGATCGACAAGACAACCGGCAAGCCTGCGCCGTTCGATCAGAAAGGCGTGCGCCCCGACCTCAACGGGAAGATCCGCGAGCGCGGTGTGACCCATGGCACCGTATTCGTGAAGATGGTCGAGCGGTATCTCGACCCCGCCTACGCGCCCGAGGCGGTGGCAGAGCGCTGCGGTGTCAAGGCGGACAAGATCCGGCGGATCGCCTACGAGCTGGCCCGTGTCGCGTTTGAGGAGGCGTTCGAGCTGGACCAGCCCTGGACCGACTTTCGGGGCGATCACCATCCCACGATGAAGGGGCGTCCGGTCTCCATGCACGCGATGCGCGGGATTTCGGCGCACTCCAACGGGTTCCAGACCTGCCGCGCGCTGCATGTCCTGCAAATCCTGCTGGGAACCGTGGAGGCGCCCGGAGGCTTTCGGTTCAAACCGCCTTACCCCAAGCCGGTCAGCGCCCATCCCAAACCGCATTGCAAGGTCACGCCGGGCCAGCCGCTCGACGGGCCGCACCTGGGGTTCGTGCGCGGTCCCGAGGACCTTTGCCTGCGCGAGGACGGCACGCCTGCGCGGATCGACAAAGCCTTCACCTGGGACAACCCGATGTCGGCGCACGGGCTGATGCACATGGTGATCTCGAACGCGCATGCCGGCGATCCGTACAAGATTGACACGCTTTTCATGTACATGGCGAACATGTCGTGGAACTCGTCGATGAACACCACGGGCGTGATGAACATGCTCACCGACACCGACGAGGACGGTGAGTACGTGATCCCCAACATCATCTACTCGGACGCCTACTCGTCCGAGATGGTGGCCTATGCCGATCTTGTCCTGCCCGACACAACGTATCTCGAGCGGCACGACTGCATCTCCCTCCTCGACCGGCCGATCTGCGAGGCGGACGGCGCGGCGGACGCGATCCGCTGGCCGGTGATCGAGCCTGACCGGGATGTGCGCGGCTTCCAGACGGTGCTGGTGCAGCTGGCGAACAAGATGGGACTGCCGGGTTTCACCAACGAGGACAGCAGCGCCAAGTATCAGGACTACGCCGACTACATCACCAACCACGAGCGCAAGCCTGGCATCGGTCCGCTTGCCGGTTGGCGGATGGGAGAGCAAGGTTTGCAGAACGGACGCGGTGCACCGAATGCCTCGCAGCTCGACAATTACATCGCCAATGGCGGGTTCATGGTCGAGCATATCCCGGACGAGGCGCTCTACTACAAGCCGTGGAACATGGCGTACCAGAACTGGGCGGTGAACCTGGGTCTCTTCGACAGCCCGCAGCCGTACCTCTTCGAGCTTTATTCCGAAACGATGCGCAAATTCCAACTCGCCGCCGAAGGGCACGGGGAGCGCCAGCCCCCCGACCATCTGCGCGAGCGGATCAAGACGACGCTCGACCCGCTGCCGATCTGGTACCCGCCGTTCGAAGACGGCCATGTGGACCCCGAGGAGTTCCCGATCCACGCGCTCACGCAGCGCCCTATGGCGATGTACCACTCCTGGGGCTCGCAGAACGCCTGGCTGCGGCAGATCCACGGGCGCAACCCGCTCTACCTGCCGACCAAGCTTTGGGACCAGCACGGTTTTGGCGAGGGCGATTGGGCGATGGTGACTTCGGCGCATGGCGCGATCACGGTGCCGGTGGCGCATCAGGCGGGGCTCAACGAGAACACGATCTGGACCTGGAACGCGATCGGAAAGCGCAAGGGCGCCTGGGCGCTCTCGGACGATGCGACGGAGACGACCAAGGGCTTTTTGCTCAACCACCTGATCCACGAGCTACTGCCGCCGCGCGGGGATGGCCTTCGTTGGGCGAACTCGGACCCGGTGACGGGACAGGCGGCCTGGTTCGATTTGCGCGTGAAGATCGAGAAGGTCCCGGCGCCTGCTGAGAGCCTGCCCGCGCATCCGCCGCAAAGCGCGCCGGTGCCGAAGGGTCCCTCGGAGCTGACGTGGAAGGTGGGGCAATGACGGTCTCAACCTGCACCACACACAAATTTTTGCTGCGAAAAATTTGGTTCACGGAGGTCCTCACATGACCCCGCGCCGCACACTCCTTTTGATCGCGCTCTTTGTGGCGATCACCTTTGGCAGCTTCGTGCTGTATCTCGTCCGCGCCATGTCGGACGCGCCGGAAGCCGCCCTGACCCTGTCCCTTTTCGGAGGTGTCGCATGACCGCCCTGCCAGACCGTACCGAGAAAAAGCTCGGCCTCGTCATCGACCTCGACACCTGTGTCGGCTGTCACGCCTGCGTCGTCGCCTGCAAGGGGTGGAACACCGAGAACTACGGCGTTCCGCTCTCGGACCAGCAAGCCTACGGCGCCACGCCGAGCGGCTCCTTTCTCAACCGCGTGCATTCCTACGAAGTGCAGCCCGATGTCGGCCCCGCGCAGACCGTGCACTTCCCCAAGTCGTGCCTGCATTGCGAGGACGCGCCCTGCGTGACCGTCTGCCCGACCGGCGCCAGCTATAAGCGGGTCGAGGACGGGATCGTGCTCGTGAACGAAAGCGACTGCATCGGCTGTAGCCTCTGCGCCTGGGCCTGCCCCTACGGCGCGCGCGAGCTCGACAGGGCCGCCGGCGTGATGAAGAAATGCACGCTCTGCGTCGACCGCATCTACAACGAGAACCTGCCCGAAGAGGACCGCACCCCCGCCTGCGTGCGCACCTGCCCCGCGGGCGCGCGCCATTTCGGCGATCTGGGTGACCCCGAGAGCGACGTCTCCAAGTTGGTGATCGAGCGCGAGGGCGTCGACCTGATGCCCGAGCAAGGCACCAAGCCGGTCAACAAGTACCTGCCGCCGCGCCCCAAGGATGACCTCGACCAGATCGACATCCTCTCGCCCTTCCTCAAGCCCGCCGCGCCCGAAGCAAAAGGCATCGCAGGCTGGCTCGACCGCGTTCTGGAGAAGATCTGATGCACCCAGCCCCCTCCGTCATCGTCTTTACCACGCTCTCCGGCCTCGGGTTCGGGCTGCTCTTCTTCCTCGGGTTCGGAATGCCCGCCGTGACCGGCTGGGTGACGTTTGTCTTCTTTGCGTTGGCCTATGCGCTGGCGGTTGGAGGATTGCTCGCCTCCACATTCCACCTCGGCAACCGCAAGAACGCGCCCAAGGCATTCACCCAGTGGCGTACGTCCTGGCTGAGCCGGGAGGCGATTGCCTCGGTGGCGGCATTGATCGTCATGGGGTTTTACGGGCTCGGCGCGGTCTTCTTTGACGCAAGCTGGCAGCCGCTCGGCTGGATCGGCGCGCTGCTGTCGCTGCTGACGGTCTACACCACGTCGATGATCTATGCGCAGCTCAAGACGATCCCGCGTTGGAACCATTGGCTGACGACGGCGCTCTTCATCTCGCTTTCGCTGGCTGGCGGCGCGCTGCTCGCGGGGCAAGTCTGGCCGGCCATCGTGCTTTTGCTCATCGCGGGGCTGGTGCAGCTGGTGGCGTGGCAGCAGGGCGATCAACGGTTCCGCCAGCGCGGGCACACGCTTGAGACGGCGACGATGCTGCCGGGCGGGAAGGTCCGCCAGTTCGAGCCGCCGCACACCGGGTCGAACTACCTGCTCGACGAGATGGTGTTCGTGGTGGGCCGCAAACACGCGCAAAAGCTGCGGGTGATCGCGGGTGTGCTGATGGTCGGCGTGCCGGTGCTGTGCCTCTTTCTGGCCCTGGGCGAGGGCTCGGGCGTGTCGCACTTCGCGGCGCTAGTCGCGGTGGTGAGCCACCTCATCGGCGTCGCCTGCGCGCGCTGGCTCTTCTTTGCCGAGGCCGAGCACGTGGTCGGCCTTTACTACGACAAACGCTAGTTTCGGCAGTGCCCACCTTACCTCGCTTGGAGATGCGTGGAGCGCATGGGGACAGGCGTGGCGGAATGAACTCAGCACAGTAGGGTGGACACCCCTCTACAGTCGTAACCAGCTGCCCACCTTACCTCTCTTAGTTCATAGACCTCCACGAGAGGCATTCGGCGAGAACCGAAACCCGCAAAGTAAGGTGGGCACTGCAATCAGAGATCGAGCGCCGCGCTGCATGCCGCGCCGTATTCCCACCGCATCTGTGTAAGGTGGGCACTGCCGAACGCCCTATGCCTTCTTCCCGCGGAACCAGTTGCGGATGCCGCGGCCTTGTTCGCGAGCGTTCTCGCGCGCCATGTAAAGGTCGTCGCCCAGCTCATCGAGCGCCGGCTCGATCCGGTTGCGCTTGAACCGGCGCCAGCGCGCCCAGATCGCCCAGACCAGCATCACAAAAAGCCCGATCACGATGATGTTGACCCACGGCACAGGCTTGCCGACGTCCGGCCCTGCGATGGGGCGCACCCCGACGGCATTGGGAAAGATCGTCAGAAACTCGTTCCGCCAGCCGTAATGCGTCATCAGCACCCACTGCGGCGCGTCCTTGGTGGACACGAGGTCCGCCGCCTCGGTCTGCAGGTTGGTCGTGTCGATCTTGAAATAGGGCGGCCAGCCCCAACCGGTGTCCTCGTTGCGGTAGACCATCGGCCGGCCATTGGCGCGGACCGTCTGGATAAAGAGCACGTCGCGGTTCACCGGATTCGCGGCCATGCCCGAATTGGGGTTCGACCAAAAGATCGAATTCTCACCAAAGTCGATGCGCTGCTCGAACGTGTCCACGATCCGCACGATGTCGCGCTGCGGCAGGGTGTAGTGAAAGATCGAGAGCACAAGCCCCCAGAACACCACAAACAAAAACCAACGCACATAGATCATCGCCGCGCCCCCTCAGGCAAAGTTTGTCATGTAAAAGATCACCGCGATCAGGATCACCGGGACCACATAGACCCCCAGGATCAGCTTGCGGCGCACCGAACCGTCGTACTCTTCGAGGCCCTGCCGCACCCACTGCTCCTTGTCGCCGGTCATGCCGTCTTCCTCCCAGGCGCGCTCCAGCTTGCGGCGGCGCGTCTGGCGGGAATAGAGCGACAGGCACACGTAGACAATTGTCAGAACGACAAAGAGGATCAAGAGCAGCCGCCCCATCGCAAAGATCATGTCCTACCTCCTGACGGCGCCCCACGGGCCCACGCGTGCGATCAGATCGTCCTTCTGGCGGCGCACCGGCTTGCGCCCCGGCACGGGGCGCGGCGCAGCCTCCGGCTCTGCCATGGCCGCCTCGAACCCAAAAAGCTGGCCCCTGACGCCCGCCTTGTCCACTTGATACTCGGTTGCGAGGAATTCCGCCACATAGGCTTGCTTGTCCTCCGGCCAGGCCGCGTAGGCGGCGTAAAAGGCGGGCTTGTGACAGATATAGAGCTGCCGGACGTCTTCGGGAGCCAGCTCCGCAAGAAGTTGGTTCACAAGTGCTGCATCAGGCGTGTCGGAGGCGCGCAGCGAATGGAAATACGCAGGATGCGCGGAGGTGATGTGCGGCCACGGTCCGCCCTCCTCGGCATAGGCGAGCAGTTGGCGCAGGCCGTGCCACGCCTCGGGCAGGTCGGCGGCCACCTGCCGGGTCACCCGCCGCAGCGCACGCCGGTCGCCATGCGCGACCTCGACGCCCCGGCTCGCCGCCGTTGCGATGACGATAAAGTCCATCTTCTGCCGCAGGATCGCGCCCGCATCGATGCCGCGCGCCTTGACGATGGGTTCCACCAGATCGTGCTCCGCGAGGTAACCCGCAATCGCGTTGCGGTCTTCCAGCGTCATCTGGTGCTGCACCGGCAGGTCATACGCCTCCGCCTCTGCACCGATCACCGCATCCGCGCCCTCCTGGCGGAAGACGTAAAGCCCGCCAAAAAGCGCCGTCCAGAAGGAGCGCTGCTCGAACGTCATCTCCCTCAGGCGCACCGGGTTGCGCGTCACGTCGCCCGTCCGCTTGGCCACGGTGATCATCTCCGCGATCAGAACGTCATCGAACCAGGCGTCCTCCTCGCCCATGAACCGGTCCACCATCCCCGCGAGTGTGTCCGCATCCTTGACCGTGCCTTGCGTCGTATCCGCCTCCACCGTGATCTTGCGCAAGTCCAAGAGCCGCGCCGGCGTGTCCGCATGAAAGACCGAGTTCACAAGCTCCCCCGCCACCGCATCACGCGCCGTGAGCGCAAAAAGCTGCGCCTCGTTCTCCTCGATGAAGCGCCTCAGAATGTCGCGCGAGGTGGAGAACTTGGCCTCCAAAAGAGGCGCCGTCTTCTGCTCAGGCGTGAGCAGGATAAACTGCCGGTTGACCCCGTGGTGGTTGAGATAGGCCCGGTCGCCCAGCTCTTCGCCAATCTCCGGCGCATAGCCCGAAAGGTCGATGTGAAAGTCGGTGAGGCCGGTCCGCTTCCCCGTCAAATGCTCCAGCGCACGATTGTACCGCTCCACGAGCGCCGGAGTGCTGACGTGAACCAGGTTCCCAAACATGAGGCCGCGTTTGATCAGGTGGTGCATGGATTTAACTGTTCACAACGGCTTGGCGGGTTTTTTCTTGTGCCATTTTCTCCCCAAGTTCTTGAATTGAATAAGGAGGACTTTGCTTATGCAGCATTGCGTGACAATTCGGGCAGACAGGTCGCAGGTCTTTCACAGGATCCGTCTCGCGAACACCTTCACTTAAGCTCAAGGGGTCCAGATGATGGACATGAATAAAGCCATCACCAATTTCGCCATAGACTATTGAAAAATCTATGCCGCAAACCTGACAGACTGGTCCAAAATAATCGACACAGACCTTTCGTGCTTTTGGGTTTCTTTCAATCGCTTTCGCAACGATTTCCTTCCTTTGCCCCTCAGGAAAGGTTGGCTGAAAGTACTTCTGTTGGACAGGTGCTGATGTCGAAAGTGCGCCCACCCTATAGGCATGCCATTGTCGCCCAATTTTTATCAGCTCGGCAGGCCGTAGTCTTTCGTCGATTTCAGCAATTTTGCTTGGCGAGCTTGTTCGGTCTTCTTGCCCTTGGACCATATCGAATATTTCAAGGCGATACCCATGATTTTCGATTAGCTCGATCTTCAAGAGGGCATCTGAATAGCCCGGTTGTTTCCGCCCAGAAGCCCCTATTTGCCATTCCTCATCAAGAATTATAGCGTCGTCACCATCAGTATTATGATCGAATGCACCAAATACGACCACTTTCCGCTTGTGATTAACGGCACACCAACTCCACTGCTGGTTTGCAAATTCTAAATTATTGGCTTTGAAAAACGCTGTTCTTTTCACCCCTTCCCCTCCAAATACCGCCGCTTCGCCTCTTCCTGCCTTCCAAAGTCGCGCACCATCCCTTCGATCGCCACTTCGTCCGACTTGTCGGCATACCGAAACTCGCTGTCGGCGTAGCGGTTGATCTCCTGGATCACCATCTCGGGCGTGATCGGCACGCGCAGCTCGGCGATCATCTCCTTCTTCCGCTCATAGGGCTGAAAGAGGAAGAGCTCCGGCTGCTCCATCCATTCATCGGGCAGTTCAAAGTCCATCGCCCGCACCTTCACCGCGTCGGTGATGTTCTTGATCGCGCGCCCGGTAAACCGTTCATCGGCGGCCTGGATCGCCTTAAGGTAGGTCCCCATCTTGGCCAGCGTATCGAGCTCGCCGACCTCGCCATGCACCCGGTCAAAGACCTCGAGCAGCCCCGCCTCAGCCGGGCGGTTGTGCGCCTCAAAGGACTTGGCGACCGCCGACTTGATCTCCTGCGCGCTCATCAGATCGTGCGCGCCGACGGGGATGTCGTGGTTCTTGCCCATCAAAAGCGCGAGGATGTCGATGTAGTCTTCCCGCGTCTGCGGTCCGTCCACAAGGAACCGCGCGCCCGCCCTCTGGCGCAAAGCGTCGTCCACGTTCTCGGGATAGTTCGAGAACATCCCGAACGTGCAATTCCCGCGCACGACGGTGTTCGCGCCCGCAAAGCTCTCCATCAGCACGGCGGTGATCTCGAGCTGCCCGGCTGAGGACTGCCGATCGCCGCGCTTGCCCGCCAGCTGGTCGATATCGTCGATGGTCCCGAACCCGATCACCCCCGGATCGAGCACGTTGTTGATAAACGCCTTGGCGTTCTGGCCCGACTTCCCCTGGTAGCTGTCGATGTTGTCCGTGCTGAGGTTCTGGTAGCGAAACGGATACCCCGCCACCTGGCAATACTCGTTGATGAGCCCCGCCATCATCTGGATCAGAGTCGTCTTGCCCGTCCCCGGCTTGCCGTCCCCCATGAAGGTAAAGATGAAGCCGCCCAGCTCGGCAAAGGGGTTGAGCCGCCTGTCAAAGTCATAGGCCATCAGCATCTTGGCGAGCTTCATCGCCTGGTACTTGGCAATGTGATTGCCCACGACCTCGTGCGGTTTCTTGAAGGTCATGGTGAGCGTGCTGGCCTTGGCCTTGCTGGCCGGCTCAAAGCCGCGGATCGTCAGGTCATCCGCCTCGATCCGCCAGGCTGCACCCGTGAAGGGCTCCAGCCGCGCCGCCTCCTGCGCCCGCAGCGCGATCTTGCCCATCACCGCCTCGGCAAAGCCTGTCGCCACCGCCACCAGCCGCGCATCGTCCTCCGCGCGCGTCTCGAACAGACCGTCCAGTTCCCAAAGCAATCCATGCAGCATGACCTGCGCGTTGTCGGTCACGACCTCCTCCGGCTCCGGCAACTCGACCTGCGTCTCGCTTGTGTGCGGCGCCAACAGGTAGGCGAGCGCATTGGCAAAGACATGCCCCACCACCAGCGCCTCAGCGGTCAAGAGCTGACCAAAGGCCGCCTTCTTGTCCGCACCCAAAGCGCCTTGCAGGTTCGCGCGCTTGAGGTCGGCCAGCTCCGTCCGCTCGGCAAACTGCTCGCCCACGGCCAGCGCAATCGCGATCCCCCGGCGCAGCGCATTCAGCACGCTCGCCTGAACGGGTGAGACCAAATCCTCCCCCTCGATCCGCTCGATCAAAGCCACGCCCTCGGGACGCGCGGTCGACCGCGTCACCAGCCCCGGCGTCGTCGTACGAAACCGCCGTCTTGTACCCAGACCGCTCGACCGCTCCGGCGTCACCTGCGGCACCACCGACGCAATCCGCGGCGCATGATCGAACCCACGCAGCATCCCGAGCGCCGCCGGGTAATGCGCCACGATCGCCGCCTCCCGCAGCTCCATCTGGTCCGACGTCAAACTCATGTCCCGCTCCCGCGCTTCATCTTCCCAAGTAAACTCCCCCCGGAGGGCCGGCTGGCCAAGGCGCGCTACCGGTAGTCCAGCACGCGCCCCTGCCCGCTCACCACGAACTTGCGCACGTTGGAAAACCCGGCGGGCTGCCGTTCCGCCAACACCTGATAGGGGCGTTGCGGCAGGATCACCGCACGGTCCATCGCCGTCATGCCGCTGTCCGCGCGAAACGGATCACGCTTGAAAACCTGCAACTCCCGCGAAGAGAACCAGCCCGTGCGCTCCGTGCGCGGCGCCTCGGTCTCGAGCCGTTCTTCTGTCCACACCAATGCCCAGTCCTGCCCCTCCGGCGCCTGCGCGCTGGCAAGGACTTCAAGCAACGGCCCTGACTGAGACGTATACATTGATGAATACATTGGCCCCAGATGAAACCGCCGGAGGCGCTTGGGGTGAAGATCGTCAAAGTCCTCGTCAAAGCCTTGCGCAATCGTCATCAGCTTGAGCCCACCCAGCGACTGCGCGATCAGATGCGCCTGCGCTTCCGGCCAGCGGCGTTGATCTTCGTAAAGCGACGTCCTGCCCGTGTCCTCACATTCCATCAGATAGATCACCGGGAGGTTCAGTTCGCTATCATACACTGCCCAGTGGATCAGCAAGCGCCGCCGGTCAGAGCTTCCACCAAGCCACACGATCTTTGGATCGTTGCGCGCCCAAAAGAGGTCCCCACGCGCGAGCTCCTCGTAATAGAGCCGCTGCGAGAGCGCGAATTGCAGCTTGGTCGGGATCTCGTGATCGCCGACGATCTTTTGCACCATCTGCTCTTTCAGGACATGCGCCGTCGGCGCTTGCCGCAGATGCACCCCGGCCTGCGCCGCGTCATTGGCCATCGTCATCAGCTCGGTGATCACCGGAAAGCCACTTTCTTTGGCGTCGATCTGAAGCGAGCCAAAGAACCGCCCCGTGTCGCGCCCGACCAGCAGGTACTTGAGCGACAGCGCCCGAAAGGTGAACGTCAGCGCAGAGATATACCGAGTCAGCGCCTCCACCTCCTCCCGGCTGAGGCTTCCTTCCGCATGCAACATCCCCGCCACCCGGCCTAAATGCCGCGTGATCCCCTCGAACTTCCGAAAGTACCGTCGTGAAGCGAAAAGGTCGGTAAGGGCGGAAAGGTCAGTCATGTACTACTGCCGGTATCGTTCTGGTATCGATCTCCCTTGAGATCGTCCACGTTTTGGCAGCCAATCAAGACAACAAGTCCAACAATCAAAAGCCCAAGGCCAACGACAAATGCGCCAACCGAAAGCGGCGTCCAAAACGCAGCGACGAGAAACGCAAAACCCACAAAAATTGGAAGTCGATGAAGCATTAGATCCCCATCCTTCGTCGCGAGTTGAAAAGAGGTCCCGGGTCAAGCCCGGGACGGGTGGAGCGGAACACGCCCCGGACATGATCCGGGGCCTCGCGCCAAAACAATTCTTTCATCGCCCAAGCCCATCAAGCAACGCCGCTAGGAAACCAGCACCATCGTGTTGGTCTCGCGAACCGCGAAGTTGTCGGATCGATATAAGAAATCTGCGGTGCATCGAAGAGCTGACGACACCAAGAAACATCAGCCCGATGGCCGCCAGGTGCCATCCCGATGCAAGCGCCCCAACCATCAGCACAAACAGCGCAAGACCGATACCAACCCAGACCAAATCACCGTAGCGTTCAGCCCAGCGCTTGCTTCTCTTAACGATTGGTACAGGCACCGGGTCACCCCCCGTACGCATTCTTGTCATGCAGCGCGACCACTTGCGAAAAGCGGCGGGCGAAGCGTTCGTCGGCCTTGGCCTTGGCCTCCAGCACCTCGCGGGCGAACACCATGTGGTCCTCGTGCGCTTCGAGCATCGAGGCCATGCGTTCGTTCGTGGCCGACCCGATGGCAGCCATGGCGGATTGCGCCTCCTGGTCGGTCTTCACCCCGATCTCGTTGATCCGGTGCGCGACGTCCTGCTGCTGTGCGGTCTTGAGCGACTTGGTCAGCGCGTCATAGAGCACCACGCGCTGCTTGGTGTCCGTCTGCAGCTTGTTGATCAGCACCATCTGTGTTGCCGCCTGGTTCTGCAGGCTGTCGATCCAGCTCTTGCCCTTTTCGATATACCGCTCGAGCGTCTGGCTCTTGGCCAGCTTGACCTGCTCGTCCTGCACAAGCGCATTATACTGCTTGTTCACGTCCGACAGGTCCGACTCCAGCGCCGTGCGCTTGGCCGCGTCCTGCTCGACCGCGATGGCGTTCTCGAGTGCGATGATCTTGGGGTCGAGCGCCAGGATGTCCTGCTTGACCTGTTCCATCTCGGCGACGGTCACCTCGCGCTCTTCGAGCGTCTCGGTCAGGTTGACCTCCACCTGCACCTTTTGGGTGTTGAGCACGTCGAGCTGGCTTTGCAGCAGCCGGGTGATCACGTCCGATTTCGAGATCAGGTCTTGCAGCTTGTCGTCGATCGAGGCCGAGCGCACGCGCTCCTGCCGCATCGCGTCCGAGCGGCTCTTCGAGAAATAGCCGACAAAGCTCTCCCATCCGGTCTTGGACCGCATCTCGTCAAAGTCCTTGGAGAACCCGGCCGTGATGTCATCGAGCCCCATGATCAGCTCGGCGATGTTGGCGTTCATCACCTCGGTGTGGGCGTGCACATCCTCGAGGGAGGCGTTTTCGATGTCGATCTCGGCGCTCTCACCGGCTGCAATCTTTTGCCGGGCCGTCTCGATCCGGCTCGTCAGTTCGGTGATCTTGGCCTGCGCTTCGGCCACCTGCGATTGTGATTGCTGAACCTGACCGGCAAAATCCGACATCCATCCCTCCAAATTGTTGTTGTGTTTCAACATATATGGGGAATGTAATGACGTTTTACATCCCCCTTTTGGTCCAGTTTTGCAAATTGCCTGACCAAAAGGAAGCGGAACGGGGGCCGGTGTGCCGCGTTGGCGCTTCATGTCTTCCCAAGCCCGCCTGACCCGAGGCCCCGTCCCAAAGGCGCTTGCCGCCGTCTCCGCCCCGATGTCCTTCGGCATCTTTGCCGTCCTGTCGGTGGGGGTGGCGGATGCGTACTTTCTCGGGCAGCTGGGCGGCGCCCCGCTCGCGGCGATCGGGTTCATCTTTCCGGTCACCACGGCTTTCGCCTCGCTCGCCATCGGGCTCAGCGCAGGTGCCAACGCGGCGGTCTCCCAGTCGCTCGGGCGCGAGGACGATCCAGAGCACACGCGCCGGCTCGGGCTGCACGCCATCGGGATCGGCGTTCTTTTGGCAGCGCTTATGTCCGTGGCCGTCTGGCTGCTCTATCCGCTGCTCTTTCAGGCGCTCGGTGCCGAGGAGGCCGCGCTCGAAGAGATCGCCGCCTACATGCCGGTCTGGGCGCTCTCCTTCCCATTCCTGGTGTTGATGATGATCGTGAACGCGGTCTTTCGCGCCTATGGGTCGGGCATATCGTCGGCAGCGATCATGGTGCTGGCGGCGGTGGTCAACATCGCGCTCGATCCGCTTTTGATCTTTGGCGTGGGTCCCTTCCCCGAGCTTGGCACGCAAGGCGCGGCGGTCGCAACGGGCGCCGGGCGCGGCCTCGCAGCGGTCGTGGCGCTCTGGTACGCTTGGCGGAAGGGGATGCTGTCCCTTTGCTCTGATCCTCTGGAGGGGCTCTGGGCGTCGACCAAGACCATCTTCCAGGTCGGTCTTCCGGCAGGCTTTTCCAACGCCATCAACCCGGCTGGCATGGCGCTGGTCACCGCCGCTGTGGCCA
The DNA here is from genome assembly GCF_052825805.1 of Pseudaestuariivita sp. NCBI lineage: Bacteria > Pseudomonadati > Pseudomonadota > Alphaproteobacteria > Rhodobacterales > Paracoccaceae > Pseudaestuariivita > Pseudaestuariivita sp. The sequence goes on from NZ_JBRBVB010000003.1 coordinate 363,256, forward strand.
CCGTCGGCAGCGCGGCGGTTGCGGGCTTTGGCGCAGGCACACGGATCACCTCGCTCACCAACGTGCCGATGATGGCGTTGAGCGCGGGCATCGGTCCGGTCGTCGGCCAGAACTGGGGCGCGGAGAAGCAGGACCGCGCGCGCAGCGGCGTGCTGTGGACCTGGGGGATTTGCCTCGTCTACGGTCTGGGTATGGGCGTCGCGCTTGCCGTCTTTGCCGAACCGCTCGCCGCGCTCATCACCGACGGCGGCGAGGCCGCGCAGTACACCGAGACCTACCTGCGCATCGCCGGGTTCAGCATGGCCGGCTACGGCATGGTTGTCTGCACCAATGCCGCGATGAACGCGCGCAGCAAGGCGGGCATTTCGATGGCCCTCTCGATCGGGCGCACGTTCCTTCTGTACCTGCCACTGGCGTGGGCGCTCGTGATGGTGCTGGACTTCACTGGCGTCGTCTTTGCTGTGGTGATCGCGAACGCACTTGGCGCTGCCGCCGCCGTCTGGTGCGCCTGGTACACCGGTCTCTTCAGTCCATCCCGCATGGCGGAGATGATCCCGTCGCGCGCCTGACACAGACCCCGAACCAACCCGGCAATTGACAAGCGCGCGACATCGCGGCACCCCTTTCAATATGGCCAAGGGCGATGGCGTCGCCGGGCGTTTGCCTGCCGCTGAGACCCTCCTGCACGCCGGGACATCCACCTCTCGCAGGAGATCGCGCCATGACCTGGACGCCTGAAAAGACCATCGTCAACAGCTGGAACGAATGGGACCCGCTCCGCCACGTGATCGTGGGGAAGGCCGACGATTGTCACATCCCGCCCGAAGAGCCCGCGCTCGACGCCAAAGTCCCCGAAGACAGCGACATGCGCGGCCAGTGGGGGCGCCGCCCGCAGGAGACGATCGACCGCGCCAACGAGCTCCTCGACGCCTTCGCCGACCAGCTGCGCAAGCGCGGCGTCAAGGTGGACCGCCCGACGCCCATCGACCATTCCCTGCCCGCCACGACGCCCGACTTCCACACAGAAAGCCAGTTCGGCTGCATGCCGCCACGCGATGTGCTGCTGACGGTCGGCTCGGAGATCCTCGAGGCGACCATGTCCTACCGCTGCCGGTGGTTCGAGTATCTCAACTACCGCCCGCTCCTGCAGCGCTACTGGGAGGAGGACCCGAACTTCCGCCACGAGGCGGCGCCCAAGCCGCGCCTCACGGATGCCGACTACCACGACGACTACCTCAGCGAGAAGATCGGCGTCGAAAAGCGCCTGCAATGGACCGCCGAGAAATTCTTCGTCACGACCGAGGAAGAGCCCCTCTTCGACGCCGCCGACGTGCTCCGCTTCGGCAAAGACCTGGTGGTGCAGCACGGCTTCACGACGAACCTCAAAGGCATCGAGTGGATCCGGCGCCACTTCCCCGACCACCGCGTACACGCGGTGAACTTTCCGGGCGATCCCTACCCCATCCACATCGATGCGACCTTCACGCCGCTGCGGCCGGGCCTGATCCTGAATAACCCACAGCGCCGCCTGCCGCAGGGCCAACGCGAGATGTTCGAAAAGAACGACTGGCAAATCGTCGACGCCGCTCAGCCCGCGCACAACACGCCCCCGCCGCTCTGCTACTCGTCGACCTGGCTCAGCATGAACGTGCTCGTCCTCGATCCCAAAACTGTCTGCGTAGAAAAATCCGAGGTCTACCAGGCAGAGCAAATGGACAAGCTCGGGATGGAAGTGGTCGAGGTCGACCTGCGCGACGCCTACGCCTTCGGCGGCGGCCTGCACTGCTGCACCGCCGACGTCTACCGCGAAGGCGGATGCGAGGACTACTTCCCCCACCTCTGACCCAAAGGCACAGGTCCCCAGCTTCTTCTGGCTAAAAATATCCCGGGGGGAGGCGTCGAAAATCCCCTGATTTTCGACGTTGGGGGGCAGAGCCCCCAACCCACGTGCGCCTAGACGCGCCCGATCTGGGTAGTGCGCTTGAGCAGGTCCACGCCCAGCTGGTTCCAGACATGGAGCAGGTCGATGAAAATCCAGTTCTCGTGCAACTTGCCCCCGCCCGCGCGGTAGACGTCGATCACGCGAAACTCGACGGGCGTGTCGGACTTCGGCATCCCCATGAACCCGCCCAAATGCGTGGCGGTAAAGTTCGGCCACCCGAAGAACGCGCCATAATGCCCCTCCGCCATGCGGCAGATGTGGCCCGTCTTGGCCCGGTTCATGAACGCGGCGCGGAAGGGGCCCGCGTGCTGCTGGGCGTAACGCTTGATCGTGTAGCTGGCGCCAATCCCCGTCGGGCCCCACCACAGCATGTCCTCGGCCCAGGTGCGGCGCAGCTCGTCCTCGAGCGGCAGGCCAAGCCCCCAGGTGCCGAGGTCCGCCACCATCGCGTTGATCGTCGCCAGCGTCTCCTCGCCCAGCGCCGGGTCCTGCACGTCGAACATCAGCGCGTCGTGGGTCATCGGCCCCGGCTGCACCAGCTCGGCGGCGGTCTGCGGACCAAAGGGGCGCAGCCCCGCCTGACCCATGAGGTGCGGCAGGTCAAAATACATCGCCTCCTCGACGATGCGCCCGCCCTCGATCTTGTGAAAGGCGGCGTAGCGCAGCATCGCGATCTTGCCGGTCGGCGGAATGCCCAGCCACGGCGCATCGAAAAGCCCCATCAGGTGACCCATCGACACGACCCAGACGGAAGCAAAGCCGTCCATCTCGTTCTGGCCAGCCATGAACACGTCGAGCCTGCGTTGCAGCGGCGTCAGCGCGGTTTGCAGCGGTGTCCAGAACGTCTCGCGCACAGCCTCGGCGCCGGTGATGAGGCCAAACGGGTGAAACCCGCGCCAGACCATCTGGGGATCGCAATAGGGGCTGGTGTCCCCGCCTGCATCAAGCGCCGCGTAGTACCGCCGCACAAGCTCCTTCTCCGCCTGAAATGTCAGCGGCCCGGTGCCGTCCATGATATCCCTCGTTTGTGACCCGCCTACTTTGCGAGTCTCGCGGCAACGCGCAAGCCCGTTTGCGTCACGTCAGCCCCAGAAGTGTCCAGCAAAGCGCAGACGCCGGATCTTCGAGCGCGTCGATGACATCGAAATGGTGGCGGCCCTCGGCGATGTGCAGCCCGCTGTCCCACGCCTCCGCCAGCCACCGCGCCTGGTCGAGAAAGACCGGACGCTCCGCCGCGCCGACCCAGACCGTCACGTCCGCCGGCAGACGATCCTCCAGGTGCACAGGGCTCTCGCGCCGCGCTTCGGCGTCGTCGATCCTGAGGTCCGCGTTCATCGAGGTGTGCATGAGTGGCGCGAGGTCTGCGACCGGCGAGATCGGCACGCAGGAGGTGACGCGCCCGGCAACCGCCACCGGCAGTATTGCCGCCGCCATCATCCGCGCAACCAGATGCCCGCCGGCTGAATGGCCGGTGAGCGCGATGGGACCGGCCACGTGCTCTGCCGCGACGGAGATCGCCTGCGCGACCTGCCGGCCAATCTCGCCAATGCGCACGTCGGGACACAGGTCATAGGACGGCAAGGCCACCGCCCATCCGTTCAGCACCGGCCCCGCCGCGAGATGCGTCCAGACCGACTTGTCGAACCGCAGCCAGTACCCCCCGTGCACGAACACCACGAGGCCCTTTGGAGTGCCCTCCGGCAGCATCAGATCGAAGAGCGACCGCTCGGTCCGCCCGTAGGGCAAGTCCATCTGCGCGCGCCCGCCACCCATCTGCCGCGCGACAAACGCCGCCGCCTTGGCTTGCCAGCGCGGGATGTAGTCCGCGGCGTTCGGGATGAAATCGCCGTTGGCATAGGCCATGTCCCACGCCTTTTGACCTGCGCCCGTCTCCCGCAAGATCGCATGATCGAGCTTTGCGTAGTCCATCGGCACGTCTCCCACCCTTGGCTGGACAAGCATGTGCCACACATGATGGTGTCCCGCACGGAAACATTTGCCGTCCCGCGCGTACCCTCAGGGACCGGCAGCGAAGGAGACCCGCCCATGCTCGACCAGACCACCGACCTCGCCTCCCACCTCAACGACCCGTCTCTGCTGGTGACCAAAGGCTACATCGCCGGCGCGTGGGTGGATGGAGACGGCACGTTCGACGTGACGAACCCTGCGCGCGGCGACGTGATCGCCTCGGTGGCGGACCTGTCGCGCGCACAAGCCGGGGAAGCGATCGCCAAGGCCGAGACCGCGCAAAAGGACTGGGCCGCCAAGACCGCTAAGGAGCGCTGCAACATCCTGCGCAAATGGTTCGACCTTATGAACGAGCGCGCCGATGACCTAGCGACCATCCTGACCGCCGAGCAGGGCAAACCGTTTGCCGAGGCGCGCGGTGAGATCCTCTACGGCGCGTCCTTTGTCGAGTGGTTCGCCGAGGAGGCCAAGCGTGTCTACGGCGAGACCATCCCCGGCCACCAGCCCGACAAGCGGATCTCGGTCATCCGCCAACCCATCGGCGTGGCCGCCTCGATCACGCCCTGGAACTTTCCCAACGCGATGATCACCCGCAAGGCAGCGCCTGCCCTCGCCGCAGGCTGCGCCTTTGTCGCGCGCCCGGCCAAGGAGACACCGCTCTCGGCTCTGGTCCTCGGGGAGCTGGCGACGCGCGCGGGCATCCCGGACGGCGTCTTCTCGGTGATCCCCTCGTCGTCCTCCTCGGAGATCGGGAAGGAGTTCTGCGAGAACCCCGCGGTGCGCAAACTCACCTTCACCGGCTCCACCGAAGTCGGGCGCATCTTGCTGAAACAAGCCGCCGATCAAGTGCTCAAATGCTCGATGGAGCTGGGTGGCAACGCGCCCTTCATCGTGTTCGACGATGCTGATCTCGATGCCGCCGTCGAGGGCGCGATGATCTGCAAGTTCCGCAACAACGGCCAGACCTGCGTCTGCGCCAACCGCATCTACGTGCAGGCCGGCGTCTACGACACCTTTGCCGAAAAGCTCAAAAAGGCGGTGGCCAAGCTCAACATCGGCGACGGTCTCAAGGACGGCGTGACCACCGGCCCCCTCATCAACCCCGATGCCGTCGACAAGGTGCAGGAGCACCTCGACGACGCGACCTCCAAAGGCGCCGAGATCATCGTGGGTGGCAAGCCGCACGACCTCGGCGGGACGTTCTTCGAGCCGACCATCGTCACAGGCGTCACGCAGGACATGCAGGTCGCGCAGGACGAGACGTTTGGCCCCCTCGCCCCCCTTTTCAAGTTCGAAACCGAAGAGGAGGTGATCGCCATGGCCAACGACACGATCTTTGGCCTGGCCTCGTACTTTTACGCCCGCGACATCGGTCGGGTGACCCGCGTGCAGGAGGGGCTCGAGTACGGCATGGTCGGGGTGAACACCGGACTCATCTCCACCGAGGTCGCGCCCTTTGGCGGGGTCAAGCAGTCGGGCCTCGGCCGGGAAGGCTCCAGGCACGGCATCGAAGAGTTCATGGAGATGAAGTACATCTGCACGAGCATCTGATCGGGCGGCTTTCGGGAGCTAGAAAGCTTGATGTCTAACGCCTAAATCAAGGCGCCCGCATGACGGGCACCGTTAAGCGTCATGCCGAAGGCATGCCTCCGGCATGACGCGCCTCGTCAAACCGTAGGTTTGGCTCCGCCCAAATGGGGCGGCGCGTCCCTATTTGTTCCACTTGGTTACGCCTAAAGCACCCCGCTCCCACACGGCCCGCTACGTCGCAAGACATTCCACCTGTGGCGCATTTGCCATAGGTGGCTCTGGCCAACCCGCCGCCGCGCGTGAGCGCTTGCCGCATTTGTGAGCACGCCACATCCTTCTCCCAAGGGGGGCGCCGTATTTCCGGCGCGATGCTGCGTGAAAGCACTGATTGTAGGTGGAGGAATCGGCGGCTTGACGACCGCCCTCGCTCTCGACGGGATCGGGTGGGATGTGCGCGTGCTCGAACAGGCACCCGAGATCTCCGAAGTGGGCGCTGGCGTGCAGATCAGTCCCAACGGGATGAAGGTACTCGAAAAGCTCGGCGTGGTCCCCCGCATCGAGCACACGCTCTTTCAACCGGACGCCATCGAAATCCGGCACGGACCGACCGGCCGGAGATTCTTCAACCTGCCGATGAAGGCGATTGCCGCCGAACGCTGGGGCGCGCGCTACATCCAAATTCACCGCGCCGATCTGGTCGACGGCCTGCTGGGCGAACTCCGCGAGCGCCAGCCGGACGCGGTCCAGACGGGCGCGCGGGTGCAATCCTACGAGACCTCCTCCAAGGGCGCGTCGGTAACCCTCACGGACGGCACGCGGCACGAGGCGGACCTGATCGTCGGTGCCGACGGGCTGCACTCGGCGATCCGCACGCAGATGCTTGGACCGGACGCGCCGACATTTACCGGCAACATCGCCTGGCGCACGGTGGTCCCGGCCGCAGCGCTGGGCGCCGATGCACCGCCGCAGGCCGGCTGCGTCTGGACCGGGCCCGGCAAACACGCCGTCACCACCCGCGTGCGCGGCGGGGACATGGTCAACTTCGTCGGCATCGTCGAGGAGGACAGCTGGACCGAAGAAGGGTGGTCGATCACCGGTACCGCCGCCGAGGCCAAGGCCGACTTTGGCGGCTGGAACCCGACCCTCGACGCGATCCTCGATGCCGCGCCGCAGCTGCACCGCTGGGCGCTCTTTACCCGCGATCCGCTGGAGCGCTGGTCCGACGGCGCGGTTGCGCTTTTGGGCGATGCGGCGCACCCGATGCTGCCGTCGATGGCGCAGGGCGCGGTGCAGGCGATGGAGGATGCCTGGGTGCTCGCCCGCGAGCTCGACAAGGGCGGCATGATCTCTGCCGCGCTCGAGCGCTACTTCGCCGCGCGCATCGACCGGGTGACGCGGGTGCAAAAGGAATCCGCGGCGAACCTGGCGCTTTTCCACCGCCGTTCGGTGCTCAGCCAGGCACAAGCCTACGTGCCGATCTGGATCGCCGGCAAAGTCGCGCCCGCGCTGCTGTGGCGGCGCAACGATTGGCTTTATGGGGCGGACTTCGCTTAGTGCCTCGAACTTTGAATATCGTAATCGCCTGCCTAAATCAAAGCACTCGCCTGACAGGTACTGTCAGGACGCGCCGTCCCGCCCCCGTCAAACCAAAGGTTTGCCTCCGGCAAAACGGGCGGCGCGATTGCGCCACCCCGCGGGACGGCGCGTGAACCACTGTTGTATTAGTCAGCCGAAATAAAACCCGCTCTACCGCCGCGCCGCCAAATTCTGTGCACGGTCTACGACCATCCGGTACCACAGATTCGCCGCCTGCAAGAACCACGGCCGCCCTCCAGGATGCAGCCACGATGTGCGCAGCGTGGTCTCCGCATAGGCCGTCTCGCCCCGCGGATCACCGAGCGCCCGCCACGCAGCCTTGGCACCCAGATAAGGCGCCATCACCGTCCCCGACCCGGAAAAGCCCATCGCCCAATGCACACCGCCCTCACTGCCGACATGCGGCATGTGCGTAAAGCTGTAGCCGGTGTTCCCTGACCATACGTGCGAGACCTGCGTCTCCGCCAGCTCCGGCCAGACCTCCGACATCGTCGCATGCAGGCGCGCAGCGGCCACCTCGGGACGCACATCGACCATCGAGGCGCGCCCGCCAAACAGCACACGTGTTCCGTCTGGCGACAGGCGAAAATAAGAATGCCGCGCGCGCGTTTCGACCATCATTCGCTTGCCCGGCGCCAGCTCTCCGAGCAGGTTCGGCGACACCGGCTCCGTCGCGATAAGGTAGCTCGGCAGTGGAAAGACCCGGCGTGCGAGCCTCCTAAACGGCGCGCGGGTGTACCCGCCCGTCGCCACCAGCACTTTGCCCGCGCGGACAGTGCCGTGCGGTGTCTCCACGCGGTAGGCACCCCCCTCCGCCACCGGCAGCCCCGCGCGGCAACACGCAGTGACGGTGATCCCCCGCCGCAGCACCGCCGCCAGGAGACCGTCGTGGTACTTGCGCGGATGCAGCGCCCCATGCGTGGGAAAGAGCAAGGCGCCGTGGTATGAATCCGTCCCGACTTCCCTCCGCAGGTCGGCCTTGGCAATCACCTCGCACGGCAGACCCGACTGCGCCGCGACCGTCTCCGCGAGCTTGCGCTGGCCTGCGTGATCGGCCCGCGTCCACGCCAGCTGAATCCGCCCGGTCTGCGCAAAATCGCAATCGATCCCTTCCCGCGCGATCGCGTCCTGCACAAAGGCGAGTGAGGGCGCGGCCTCGGCAAAGACGCCGGCGGCCACCTCCTCCCCAAAGAGCTCCGTCAGACGGTCCCAGCTCAGCCGCGGATGCGCGCCGACCATGCCTCCGTTGCGGGTCGAGGCGCCCTGCCCCGGCTGCCCGGCATCCACAACGGCCACCTTCGCGCCCGCATCATGCGCCGCAATCGCTGCCGAGAGGCCGGTGTACCCAGCGCCCAGGACAAGCAGATCGACCGCTGCCGGAGGCGGCGCATCAAGCGCCGGCCAGACCGCACCCTCCCACCAGTAGGGCAGCCCCGGCCGAGCATCGGCACTCAGCACCGCCATCTTGCCTCCCTCAGCCATGCGGCGACTTCAGCGAGCGCGCCTTGCCGCGTTGCAGGCCCAGCTGCCGCTCGCGCCAGATGATCGCAACCCCGGCCGAGATCACCACAGCCGCGCCGATCAGCATCGGCGCCGTCGGCACCTCGGCAAAGACCGCGTACCCGATGATCAGCGCAAACAGCATCGAGGCATAGTCGAACGGCGCAATCAGCGAGGCCGTCGCATGGCGGTAAGCAGACGTCAGGAAGATCTGCGCCACCCCGCCGATAAGCCCCGCGCCAATTAGCATCAGCGTGTCCGGCAGGGGCGGCACGGTCCACCCGAACGGCACAGTGAGCAGCGACAGCAGCGTGCACGTCAGCGAGAAGTAGAACACGATCGACGAGGTCGTCTCGGACTGCACCAGCTTGCGGATATAGACCTGCGCGAGCGAGCGCAGCGCCGCCGAGGCCAGCGCCAGCGCCGCCCCAAAGGCCGCGATACGCTCATAGTCACTCTCCATGCTCAGGCGCGGTGACAGGACGATCAGCACACCGATCAGTCCCACGCCGACCATCGACCAGCGAAAGAGCCGCACGCGCTCCCCCAGCAGCCACGCGGCCAGCGCCACCGTGATCAGCGGCGCGGCGTAGCCGATGGCCGTGACCTCGGGCAGCGGCAACATGCCCAATGCGGCGAACCCCATGACCATGGCCGACGCGCCCGACGCGCCACGCCAGAAATGCCCCCAATGTGATTGCACCTTGAGGCCCGTCGCCAGCTCTCCCTGCCAGACGAGCCAGGCCAGGATCACCGGGATCGCAAAGAACGAGCGAAAGAACACCGCCTGCCCCGGCGGCACGGCATCGCTCGCCGCCTTGATGAGCGAGGCCATGATCATAAAGAGGAAAACAGCGGTGAGTTTCAGCGCGATCCCGCGGAGCGGGGACAGGCGAGGTGTGGACATGGCACCACTGTCTGCCTCTGCCCGGCGGAGGTCAATGGCAGGGGATCACGCGCCTGCCAGCCGTTTCTTGTAAAGCGCATCGAAAGCGCGGAGGTCCGCGATCAAGGCGCCCAGCTGGTCCACCGGCACCATGTTCGGCCCGTCGCTTGGCGCGTTATCAGGGTCCTGATGCGTCTCGATGAAGAGCGCCGAGACCCCAACCGCACAGGCCGCGCGAGCCAGCACAGGCACGAACTCCCGCTGGCCCCCGGACGAGGTGCCAAGCCCTCCGGGCTGCTGCACTGAGTGCGTCGCATCGAAGACCACCGGGTAGCCCATCGCCGCCATCACCGGCAGGCCGCGAAAATCCGTAACCATCGCGTTATACCCGAACATCGCCCCGCGCTCGCACAAGAGGATGCGCTCATTGCCCGTGCTCGCGACCTTTTCGGCCACGTTCTTCATATCCCAAGGGGCGAGGAACTGCCCCTTCTTGATGTTGATCGCCTTGCCGGTTTCGCCTGCGGCCAGAAGGAGGTCCGTCTGACGGCAGAGATAGGCGGGGATTTGTAGCACGTCGCAGACTTCAGCCGCCTTGGCGCAATGCCACGGCTCATGCACATCGGTCAGCACCGGCACGCCGAACTCGTCACGGATGGTGGCCAGGACCTCAAGCCCCTTCTCCATGCCAAGCCCCCGCGCGCCAGACAGCGAAGAGCGGTTGGCCTTGTCGTAGCTCGCCTTGAAGATGAAGCGGGTGCCGGTCGCCGCGCACGCCTCCCCGATCCGCTCCGCCATCATCCGCGCGTGGTCGAGGCTTTCCAGCTGGCACGGCCCGGTGATCAGCGCGAAGGGCTCCGCCGCGCCAACTTTGATCCCCTGAATGTCGACAGTCATGCGTCACCTCTCAAGACCGCTTCGATGCGCGGCACGTCTTCGGGGTTGTTCAACTCCCAGAACACCCGCCCGCGTCCGTCCACCTCGACGCAGCGCACCTTGTGGCCGTTCTCGAGGAACCGAAGCTGTTCAAGCCCTTCGAGCCGTTCCAGCGGGCCCTCCTCCCACGCCATATAGGCTCTGAGCGCAGAGGGCGTGTAGGCGTAGACCCCGACATGGTGGTAGACCGGAGGCGTATCTTGGGATTTGGGCGGCAGGAAGGGGATCACTTCTTTCGAGAAGTAAAGCGCATTCCACGCCCCATCGAAGACAGCGGTGGTGCCGCCCACCCGGCCCGCGCGACGATCCTCGACAAAGTTGGCGTAGGTCTGCGCGTCACAACGCAGCACAGGCGTCGCCATATCCGCCCCGTCCTTCATCGCCGCAATGAGCGCATCGAGAAACCACGGCGGCGTCAAAGGCGCATCACCCTGCAAGTTCACGTAGACGTCGGCTTTGACCTGCGCCGCCGCCTCGGCCACCCGCTCCGTCCCGTTCCGGCAGGTGTCCGAGGTCATCAGCACCTCCGCCCCGAACCCAGCCGACGCCGCCCCGATCCGATCATCGTCGGTCGCGACGTAGACCCCATCCACGCCCATAATCCCCTGCGCCGCCTCCCAGGTCATCTGGATCAGGCTCTTGCGCGTCCCGTCGCCCTGATCGAGCGTCACGAGCGGCTTGCCGGGGTAGCGGCTGGAGGCGTAGCGGGCGGGGATGATGATCACGGTTTTCATGGCACTCACTTCACGGCTCAAACGATCCCGGCATTCAGGCAGTCGAGGATCCGCAGCACGCCGACAGGCCGCTCGCCCTCGGCCACGACGATGGTGCCGATCTTGCGCTCCTGCATCTTGTGCAGCGCTTCGAGCGCCAAGGCATCCGGCGCCACGGTGACCGGGGCCCGCGTCGCCACCTCGAGCGCGGTGCGCTCCATCAGACCGTCGATGTGCCGCCTCAGGTCACCATCCGACACGACGCCTTGCAGGCCCACTTCATCCACGACAATGGCGATCCCGAAGCCCTTGTCCGACATGGTGAACAGCGTCTCGATCATGCTCGTGTCCGGCCCCACCAGCGGCAGGTCGCGGTGCATCAACTGCTCCACCGTCGCCAGCTGCGCGCCCAGCTTGCCGCCGGGGTGAAAGATGCGGAAGGATTCCTGCTGAAACCCGCGCTCCTCCATCAGCGCAACCGCGAGCGCATCGCCCAAAGCCAGTGTCAGCGTCGAGGACGTCGTCGGCGCCATGCCAATCGCACACGCCTCCGGCGCGTCGGGCAAAAGCAGCCGCAAGTCCGCCGCCGCCATGATCGTGCTCTCCGCTTTGCGCGAAATCGCGATCAGCGGAATTTGAAACCGCCGGGAATGGGCAACCACATCGCGCAGCTCGGCCGTCTCCCCCGACATCGAGATCACGAGACACACATCGTCCGCGCCGATCATCCCCATGTCGCCATGGCTCGCCTCGGAGGCGTGCACAAAAAGCGACGGCGTCCCGGTCGAGGCCAGCGTCGCCGAAATCTTGCGCCCGATGTGACCCGACTTGCCGATGCCTGACACGATCACACGCCCCTTGGCGCGCAGGATCAGATCGACTGCGGCCGCAAAATCCTCCGGCAAATGGTCATGCAACTGGCCAAGCGCCTCTGCCTCCACGCGCAGCACGCGGCGGGCGGTATCGATGGAGCGCGCAGTCTGCGCCATGCCAAAGCTCCCTTTGAGCTGCTGGAAAGTCGTAACCCGTGTCGTGACCCATGTGCCTCATCGCGCCGGCAGGCGCCAGTGCCGCGCCACGCGGGCGGTCCAAACCCGCGCAACAGCGCAGGAAAGACCCGCCTGATTCGAGCGCCTTACATCATTTGACGGCACGCCTGTTGCATGAGAAGCACAGTTTGAAACGCCTGTACCGCAAAGTCGCGGGAAACCGCTGTCCGCGAGCCGCACCCGCTTTGCTGCGCTGCAGCACAACTTGCCCGCGCAAAGCGCCCTGAGGTAAAGTCATACCCGGGACAGCGGCGCGTGTCCCCCTCTGCGGCCACGGCGCAGGTGCTGCTCTCGCGCCACCGGAAAGACCACGTTGCTCGAACCGACGCACCAAGACTCCGACGCCGGCAGCCTCGCCTACAGGCTTGTGACCTCCCTGTCGCGCGGACAGAAAAGCCTGATCTTCCTCGCCATCGACGTCGCGCTTGTGCCTTTTGCGCTTGTGCTCGCCGTGCTGCTCAACGGCATGGCCTCCGCCGCCGACCTCTTTACCTGGAACGTCGTCTGGATGGGCGCCGCGCTCATGGCGGTCTCGGCCTTCCTCTTCCAGCAGCTCGGCCTCTCGCGCCACAAGCTCAACGCCTACGAGATCCGCGGCGTGATGAACACGGCCATGGTGGCACTGCTGCTTGGCGTGTTCGGTGCCGCGTTCAACTCGATCCTCGGCGCCCCGATCCCCTATGCGGTCTTCGTGATCTTTGCGGCGCTGGCGGCGATCATCGGCGTCGCCTGGCGGCTGACGCTGCGCCAGTTCCTGATCACCGTGTACCGCCAGGGCGAGCGGCACATGCGCGTCCTCGTCTACGGCGCCGGCCAGACCGGACAGCAGCTGGTCGCGGCCCTCAGGACGGACAATTCCGTGCAGCCCGTCGCCTTCATCGACGACAACCCCAAGCTGCAGTCGATGATGATTTCCGGCTTGCCAGTTTACGCCAAGAGCCAGATCAAGGAGCTCATCACGTCCAAGGCGATCAGCCGCGTGGTGCTCGCCATGCCCTCGCTCGGCCAGCCGGCCCAGGCCCGCATCGCCGTGTCGCTCCGCGATCTCGACTGCGAGGTGCTCGCACTGCCGTCCTTCGCCGAACTCGTCGGCAAGGGAGAGATGACGAAACGCGCCACGCCCGTCTCCCTCGACAGCCTCCTCGGCCGGTCCAAGCTGGAAAAGGAACTGCCCGGCGTCAGCCATGCCTACACCGACCGCCGCATCCTCGTGACAGGGGCGGGCGGCTCGATCGGCTCCGAGCTTTGCCGTCAGCTGATCGCTTGCAACCCGGCCTGCATCGTGATCCTCGATCACAGCGAGTGGAACCTCTACGAAATCGACAAGGAGCTGCGGGACCTGCGGAGCGACCTGCACATTGTGCCCGTCCTGGGGTCCGTGGGTGACGCGCCGCTCGTCGAGCACGCGATCACGGCGCACAAGGTCGACGTCGTCCTGCACGCCGCCGCCTACAAGCACGTGCCGATGGTCGAGCTCAACGCGTTGCAGGGGCTCGAGAACAACGTCTTCGGCACCAAGGTCGTCGCGGACGCGGCCAAGGCCGCCGGCGTCGAACGGTTTATCCTCGTCTCCTCGGACAAGGCCGTCCGCCCGACCAACGTCATGGGTGCCTCCAAACGCCTCGCGGAACTCATCGTACAGGACCTTGCCACCCGCGCGAGCGGGACGCGCTTTTCGATGGTGCGGTTCGGCAACGTGCTTGGCTCGTCCGGCTCGGTGATCCCCCTCTTCGAGGAACAAATCGCTCGTGGCGGCCCTATCACGCTCACGCACGGCGCGGTCACGCGTTACTTCATGACCATCTCCGAAGCGGCGCGGCTGGTGCTGCTCGCAGGCTCCTTCGCGCGCGGGGGTGACGTCTTCGTGCTCGACATGGGTGAGCCCGTGCCGATCCGCAAACTCGCCCGCCAGATGATCGAAGGCGCCGGCCTCACGGTCAAGGATTCCGAGAATCCTACAGGCGACATCGAGATCGAAGTGACCGGCCTACGCCCGGGCGAGAAGCTGCACGAAGAGCTGCTGATCTCCCCCGACATGCTCACGACGCCGCACCAGAAAATCCTGCGCGCCCAGGAGACGCACCTGTCGGAGATCGAAGTGGCCAACGCCCTGCGCGATCTCTCCCGCGCAATCGAAACCCAGGACGAAGCTGCCGCCCGCGCCGTCATCGCCCGCTGGGTCGAACGCTACCAACAACCCGCCCAAGCCGGCGCCGACGATACGTCCGCGTAATCGTTCCAGTACTCAAAACGGCGGCGCAACCCGCAGGTTGAGCGCCGCACCCCCATCGGGATGGCGCACCCGCAGACGCTCCGCGTGCAGCATCATGCGCGGATGCGCCGCCGCCGTCTCGGAATAAAACGGATCACCCAGGATCGGATGACCCAACTCGCGGCAATGCACCCGCAACTGGTGCGACCGCCCAGTCTGCGGCATCAGCCGCAGCCGCGTCTCGCCGTCTCCGCGCTTGACGACGGCCCAGTCCGTGACCGCCGGCTTGCCGGATTCGAAACACACCTTTTGACGCGGCCGGTTCGGCCAGTCGACGATGAGCGGCAGATCGATGGTGCCCTTGTCCTCGACGACAACGCCAGCCACTCGAGCGACATAGGTCTTCCGCGTCTGCCGCTTCTCGAACTGCAGGCCCAGATGCCGCTGCGCATGCAGCGTCAACGCAAAGATCATCACCCCGGACGTGTCCCGATCCAACCGGTGCACGAGCAGAGCATGCGGAAACACCGCCTGCACCCGCGCGATCAGGCAATCGGCCAGATGCGCGCCTTTGCCCGGCACGGACAAGAGCCCCTCGGGCTTGGCCACCGCCAGAACCTCGTGATCCTCATGCACCACCGCGAGCGGCACATCAGGCGGTGCATAGACATCCATCAGGCGCTCCTCGCTTTCCAACCGACGCTCCCACGCCCGAACATCCAGGCACAGGTCCCCCAGCTTCTTCTGGCGAGAAATATCCCCGCCGGAGGCATCCCGCCAGTGCCGTCAGCGCACCGCCCGCAGAAGGGACGCCGTGGGCCAAGGCTCCTCCTTCCCCAGCCCGCGGCAGCCCAACGCGAAAGGCCCAGGTCAGACCTTCACGCGCTCGGACTTGGGATCGTACATCGGCTTCAGCGACGCCTCGGCCTTGACCCGCACCCCGGCCACGTCGATCTCGTAGCTCGACGCCAGCACCTCCGCGGCGCTCTCGCCCTTGCACGGCACGTATCCCAGCCCCATCGCGCCACCGAGCGCATGCCCATAGGCGCCGGACGACAGGTAGCCCACCAGCTCCCCGTCCCGCACGATCGGCTCGGCGTGGTACAAGAGCGGCTCGGGATCGGTCAGCTTGAACTGCACCAGGCGGTTCTCGAGCCCCGCCTCCTTCTTGCGCAGCACCGCGTCCCGCCCGATGAAATCTGGCTTGTCCGTCTTGACCGCAAAGCCCAGACCCGCCTCCAGCACGTGATCCTCGCAGGTGATGTCGTGACCAAAGTGGCGAAAGCCCTTCTCGATCCGGCAGGTGTCCATCATGTGCATCCCGCACAGGCGCAGCCCCATGTCGAACCCGGCCTCGGCCAGCACTTCGAACACATGCCCGCACATGTCCGACGGCACATAGACCTCCCAGCCGAGCTCGCCCACGTAGGTCACCCGGTGCACCCGGGCGAGGCCCATGCCAATCTCGATCTCCTGAGCGGTGCCGAACGGGTTGGCCTCGTTCGAGAAATCCGCCGGCGAGACGGCTTGCAAAAGCCGGCGAGCATTCGGCCCCATGACCGCCAGCACGCCCTCACCCGCCGTCACGTCGGTGATCACGACGCGCATGTCGCCCACATGGCGCTGCATCCAGGTCTGATCGGCAAGCCGCGTCGCCGCCGGCGTGACGACCAGGTAACAGGTCTCGGTAATCCGCGTGACGGTCACATCCGCCTCGATCCCGCCCGTGGAGTTCAGAAACTGGGTGTAGACGATCTTGCCCAGTGGCACGTCATACTGCCCGCCGCCCACGCGGTTCATAAACGCCATGGCATCCGGCCCCTCGACCCGGATCTTTCCGAACGAGGACATATCGTACATGCCCACGTTCTGACGCACCGCCATGTGCTCTTCGCGCACATTGTCGAAAAAGGTCTGCCGGTCCCAGCTGTACTCATAGACCGCATCCTGCGCCTCGCGCGCGAACCAATTGGCCCGCTCCCAGCCGGCCAGCTCACCCATCACCGCTCCTCGCTCGAGCAAGTGGCTGTGGAACGGCGTCCTCCGCACGCCCCGCGCCGTCACCTTCTGCAAAAAGGGGAAATGATCGGCATAAAGGAGACCCAGCGTCTCGACCGACCGCTCCATCAGGTAATGCTTGTTGCCCTGGAAGGGCTGCATCCGGCTGATGTCCACGTCGCCCAGATCAAACGGCTTCTCGCCCGTGTCCATCCAGGACGCCAGCGCACTGCCCGCGCCGCCCGCGCTCTGGATCCCGATCGAGTTGAAGCCCGCGGCGACCCACACGTTATCCATCTCGGGACAAAGGCCCAGGTGGTACGCATCATCCGGGGTAAAGCTCTCGGGCCCGTTAAAGAACGTGTGGATCCCCGCCTCCGCCAGCATCGGCATCCGCTCCACCGCCGCTTCGAGGATCGGCTCAAAATGGTCGAAATCCTCGGGCAACTGGTCGAATTCGAAATCCGCCGGGATGGGTCCCCAGGGCTTGGCCTTCGGCTCGAAGGCACCCAGCAGCATCTTGCCTGCGTCTTCCTTGTAATACGCACACTCGTCCGGCACGCGCAGCACCGGCAGCTGCGTGAGGTTCGGGATACTCTCGGTCACGATGTAGAAGTGCTCGCACGCCTGCAGCGGCACGTTGGTGCCCAGCATCTGCCCGACCTCGCGGCCCCACATGCCGCCGCAATTGACCACATGCTCGCAGGCGATGTGTCCCGAGCTCCCGTCCTCGCCCTGCCAATCGACCCCGGTGACCCGGCGCCCGTCACGCGCCACGCCCGTTGCCTTGACGCGCTCCTTTACAACCGCACCGCGCTGCCGCGCGCCCTTGGCCAGCGCCTGCGCGATGTTGGCCGGATCGCCCTGCCCGTCGAGCGGCAGATAGACCCCGGCCAGCACATCGGCGACATTCAGATGGTCATACTTGGCCTTCACCTCGTCCGGCGTGATCTCCTCGACCTCGACGCCAAAGGCCCGCGCCATCGCCGCCTGGCGAAAGATCTCTTCCTTGCGCGCCTCGGTCAGCGCCACGGTGATCGACCCGCACCGCTTGAAACCCGTGGCAACGCCCGTCTCCGCCTCCAGATCGCCGTAAAGCTCCTGGGAGTACTTTGCGAGCTTGGTCATGTTGGCCGTCGCCCGCAGCTGCGCGATGAGACCCGCCGCATGCCAGGTCGTCCCCGACGTCAGCTGCTTGCGCTCGAGCAGCACCACATCCGTCCAGCCCAGCTTGGTCAGGTGGTAGGCCACCGAACAGCCGATGACCCCGCCGCCGATGATGACGACGCGCGCTTTGTCAGGAAGGCTCATGCCTCAACTCCCCTAAATGCCCCGGTCAGCGCCGCGATATGCGCCGGCCCCACTTCACAACAGCCGCCGATCAGGGTGGCTCCATCCCGCGCCCAGTCCCGCGCATGACCGAGGTACGCCTCCGGCGTCAGATCCCGGCGCGTCTCGAGCATGTCCACGGTGGCAAGCGTGTCGTTGAACTCCGCCGTGATGCCGACAAACCCGTTGGCATAGGCGCCGACCGGAACACCGGCACCGCGCAACGCCTGGATGCCTTGCCCCACCGCCTCCGGCCGCGAACAATTGAGCAAGAGCGCCGCCGCCCCGTACCGTTCCACCAAAGGCAGGGCGTCCACCACCGGCTCCCCGGAGCGCAGCCGGGTGCCGTCCGCATCGTCCACCGTCATCGCGACCCACACCGGCTTGCCGAGACCCTGCGTTCCGACCAAGCCCCCTTCGACCTGCTCCAGCGACGCCATCGTCTCCAGTAGATAAAGGTCCACCCCCTCCATCATCCGCGCCACGCGCGCATAGACCTCGGCGGCCTCAGTGACAGGCGGCACCTTGTCCGCCTGATAGGAAAACCCCTGCGGCCCCAGCGCCCCGGCCACGAGACCCGCCCCATGCGCATCACGCGCCCGAACCGCAAGATCACAGGCCAGCCGCGTCAACGCCTCGAGCTTCTCCCCATGCCCCTTCGGCTCCAGCCGATCCGGCAGGCAGCAATAGGTATTTGTCGTGGCAATCTCTGCCCCCGCGGCAAAGAAATCGTCATGCACCGCGCGCACGACCTCCGGCCGCTCCATCAAGGCCCAAAGCGACCACAGATCCGAGGTCACCCCCGTCCGCGCAATCAGCTCCTGACCCATGCCGCCATCAAGCACCGTCACTGTCATCTTCTTCTGGCCTCAAATATCCCGGGGGGCTTGGGGGGCTGGCCCCCCAAATTGTAACTGAGTTTGGGGACTGGCCCCAAGAACCGTAAGGTGGGCACCTGCCCACCCTACCACTCAAGCCCGAAGGCGCGCGTTCTCGGGATCCCAGATCGGACCGTCCGGCTGCACCACGGCCTTGCGGCGTTCGCCGTAGATCTCGACCTCCAACTCCGTGCCGGCCTCGGCCAGATCGGTGCGCACGCAGCCCAGCGCAATGGAGGCGCCAACCCGGTGCCCCCACTCGCCCGACGTCGTCTCGCCCACGATCTCGTCACCCTTCCAGATGATCGACATGTAGGGCGCGTCCGCCTTGCCCGCGTCCACGATCATCGAGACAAACGCCTTCGTCCGGCCCTGCTGCTTTTCGCTCAAGAGCGCCGCCTTGCCGGGGAAGTCCTGCGGCTTGTCGAACTTGACGAACCGCTCCATTCCGCCCTGCAGCAGCGTGTAGTCGGTCGAGAGGTCCCCCTTCCACGTCCGATAGCCCTTCTCGATGCGCAGGCTGTCGAGCGCGAACATGCCGAACGGCGTCGCCCCCTCGGCCAGCACCGCGTCGTAAAGCGTCGGCACGTCCGCCATCGCCGCGTGGATCTCCCAGCCCAGCTCGCCGGCAAAGGACACGCGCACCAGACGGCAGGCGATGCCTGCCACCACCGCGTTCTGATGCGTCAGCCAACCGGCCTCGAGGTCTGCCTCCGGCGCGATTTTGGCAAAGAGGTCACGCGACTTCGGCCCCGTCACGATCAGGGTCGAGATCTCTGTCGTCCGGTCCACAAGGCTCAGCCCCGCCGGCAGGTTGCGCCACAGCACCTCGTAGTCGTGCCACTGCGCGGTCGCCGCGGTGATCAAGGTAAATTCATCCTCGCCTGTGCGGATCACCGACATCTCCGTCAGGATCCGCCCGCGATCGTCGGGGAAATACGCCAGGTTCATCCGGCCCACCTTCGGCAAGGCGCCCGCGATGCGCCCACGCAGCCACTCTGCGGCGCCTTCACCCGACAGCGCGAACCGAGAGAAGCCACAGAGGTCGAGCACGCCGACCCCGTCGCGCACCGCCTCGCACTCTTCCTTGACGCGGTGCTCCCAGGGACCTTCACGCTCCCACGTCTCCGTCGCCTCGATCGAGGTGTCGTCGCCCGGCTTGGCGAACCATGTGGCACGCTCCCAGCCGTTGAAGGCGCCGAACTGCGCGCCCAGCTCCTTGAGCTTGGCGGCCACCGGCGACGGCTTCTTGTCCCGCCCGGCAGGCCAGCACTTGTAGGGGAAGTGCATGCCGTACTCGTGCCCGTAGGTCTCGAGTGCCTTCTGATGGCAATAATCATGATCGGTGTAGTCGGTGTAGCGGCGCGGATCGACGGCCCACATGTCCCACTCGGTCTGGCCATCGACGATCCACTCGGCGAGCGTCTTGCCCGCACCGCCGGCCTGCACGATCCCGAAGGTAAACGAATGCGCCTCGAACGCGTTCTTCACCCCCGGCATCGGCCCGATCATCGGCAGACCATCGGGCGCATAGGGAATCGGGCCGTTGATGTTGCGGCCCACCCCTCCGGTCCCGAGGAGCGGCACCCGCTCCATCGCGTCCTCGATGTACCACTCGAGCCGCTCCAGATCGTCCGGGTAGAGCTGGAAGGAAAAGTCCTCCGGCATCTGGTCATCCTCGGTCACCCAATGCGCCTTGCAGTTGCGCTCGTAGGGGCCAAGGTTCAGACCGTTCTTGTCCTGCCGCAGGTAGTAGGAGCTGTCCACGTCCCGGATCATCGGCAGCTTGTGACCGTGCTCCTTGGTCCAGTCGGCGATCTCCCCGATCTCTTCGGTGAGGAAGTACTGGTGGCTCATCACCACCATCGGCACATCGCGCCCCCCATGCGGCTTGAACCACTCGCCCACGCGCGCGGCATAGTACCCAGCAGCGTTCACCACGTAGTCACAAGCAATGTCGCCCTTGTCGGTGTGCACGATCCAGCCATCGCCATCTTTGCTAACGCCGGTGGCCGGGCAAAAGCGCTGGATGTTGGCCCCCAGATCGCGCGCACCCTTGGCCATCGCCTGGGTCAGCTGCGCGGGGTCGATGTCCCCGTCCATCGGGTCCCAAAGCACCGAGTCCAGGTCATGAGTCTCGAGGAAGGGGTACATCTCCACCGCCTTCTCCGGGCTCATCAGCTCCAGCTCCAGCCCCTGATAGCGCCCCATGGAGACAAAGCGTTTGAACTCCTGCGTCCGCTCCTTGCTGTGCGAGAGGCGCAGCGAGCCGGTCACGTGGTAGTTCATCGGGTAGTCGACGTCCTCGGCCAGCGTCCGGTACATCTCGAGCGAGTAGCGCTGCATGTTCAGCACCGCCCAGGAGGTCGAAAAGTTCGGGCAATTCCCCGCCGCGTGCCAAGTCGAGCCCGCCGTCAGCTCGTTCTTTTCCAGAAGGACGCAGTCGGTCCAGCCTTTCATGGCCAGATGGTAAAGCGAGGACACGCCCACCGCGCCGCCGCCGATGATGACCACACGGGCCTTGGTTGGAAAATCGCTCATCGCTTGTCTCCCTCAGTCGATCACGAGACGGGCTGCAAGCCCGCCAAACAGAATGGCAGTTATCTTGTTCAGAACGCGCACGCGGGCGCGCAAACGGTCGGCAAAAAGCCCCGCCGCCGCACCAAGCGCGAGCGAGAAGGCCATGCCGAAAATCTGGAAAATCGCGCCCAGGATCAGGATCTGCATCCACACCGGGCCGATGGCCGGGTCGGTGAATTGCGGGATGAACGCAAAGATAAAGAGCGCCGTCTTGGGGTTGAGCACGTTTGTGAAAAAACCCCGGCGCACCGCGGCCGCGGCACTGGGCGCTGCACGCCCCTTGCCAAGCGTACCACTATCGCGCCAGGCTTGGATGGCGAGCCACGCAAGGTAGGCCGCCCCCGCGTACCGAATCACGTCGTAGCTTGCCGGATCGGCAAGGAGCAGCGCGGACACCCCGCCCGCCGCCATCGCGACGTGCACTGTGATCCCTATGTTGATCCCCAGCGCGGCCGCCATGCCGATGCGCGGACCGCCTGCGATCCCGCTCGCCGAGACGAACACGAAATCCGCCCCCGGCGTCAGGTTGAGCAACAGCCCGGCAGCAATAAAAGCCACGAGCAGGGCCGGATCGAAACCTGTCAGCACGTCCCACACGGCCTACGCCCTCACCGGAACGGAGGCGCTGCCAAGAAGCACGCCATACACAACAAAGCACACCGCCATCACGCGCCGCACGACAGTATTGGCGACAGCGCCCAAAGCCACCCGGCCGAGGCCAGCGCCAAGCGCGGTGAACCCGCAATAGCTCAGCGCCGTCAGCGTGAGCGCGGTGGGAAAGATCACCACCATCTGCTCCCAGATCGGCACACCCGGCTGCACGAATTGCGAAAAGGCGGCGAGGTAGCCCGCGACGCTCTTGGGATTGATCGTGGCAATGGCCAGCGCCTCGAAATAGATGCGCCCGCCGCTCGCAGGCTTGGCCGCAATGGGGCGCGTCGCGGTCATCCAACCGCGCACCCCAAGCCATATCAAGAACCCCGCCCCGACGAGCTTGGCCACCAGGAACGCCGTCTCCGACGCCGCGATCAGCGCCGTGACCCCTGCCGCCGACAAAAGCAGAAAGACGCTCGCCTGTGTCAGGATCGCCGCGACGGCAGGGAGGCTGCGCACGAACCCACGGCTCATACCGTTCTGGATGCAGTTGACCGCGTTCGGGCCCGGCGTGGTCACGAACACCGCCCAGAAGAGGGCAAAGACCGTCCACGCCTCCCAGCTCACGTCAGTAGACCGGCGGCGCGATCACCCAGATCGCAACCGCCGCCTCGGCGTAGGGATTGGCCCACGAATAGCCCTCTTCTCGGATGCGAAAACTGTCGCCCGCGCGGATGGTGAACGCCTCGCCCCCGATGGTCAGATCCAGCTGGCCGGACACCAGATAGGCCACCTCCTGCGTAGGACGTGTGACCGTCGAGGTGCTCACAGCGCCGGGCTGAAAGACCGAATGCACCATCTCGAAATCGTCGGTGAGATCGGGCGACAGCAGCTCTTCGACCAGGCCCGCCGCCGCACCGATCTTGCGCCGCGCGCCTGCGCGCACGACCCGTCCAGCCTCTGCTGCAGGGCCACCCGATTGACCAAAGAGGATCGAGACCGACACGTCGAAGAGCCGCGCAAAGTCGCGCAGGTCCTCGATCGACGGCTCGGAGATGTCCCGCTCGATCTGGCTGACCCACCCGACGGACCGCTGCAGATCGTCCGCGACGTCCTGCAACGTCAGCCCGCGCGCCTTGCGCAGCGCCCGGATGTCGGCGCCCAGTGTCGTCGGAACTGGAAGCTCGTGCAGCACCTCGGGCCCTTCGTGAAAAATCTTACGTCTTTTTCACGTTGCCGTCGCCTTCGTGAAAAAGCAACGTATTTTTTCACGCCGCAGTGCAGAAACGCCTGACCTTGCTGGCAAAACGGTCAGAGCCTGGCGAACACCTGCCTCAAAATCCCTGACAATTCCTCTGCATCCCGCGCCTCGAACGCCGCAGGCTGGTCGCTGTCGATGTCGAGCACGCCGAGCAGCGCTCCGCGCGAATCATAAACCGGCAGCACGATCTCGGACCGGGTGGAGGACGCGCAGGCGATGTGACCCGGGAAGGCATCGACGTCGTCGACCAACTGCACCTCCCCTGTGCGCGCCGCCGCCCCGCACACCCCGCGCGAGAACGGGATGACGAGGCAGCCATGCTCGCCCTGATACGGCCCGATCTTGAGCAGCTCCGGCGCGGTCACGCGGTAAAACCCCGTCCAGTCGAACCTGTCGTCCGCATGGTGCAGCTCGCAAACAACGGTGGCCATCAGCGCGACCGCGTCAGTCTCCCCTTCGGTGAGCGCCGCAATGCTGCCCCGTGCGGCGTCATAGTCGATCCGGCTCACGGGCGTTCAATGGCGATGGCCGTGCCCTCGCCTCCGCCAATACAGATCGCCGCGACGCCGCGTTTGAGGCCGCGCTTTTCCAGCGCGTTCAGCAGCGTCACGATGATCCGCGCGCCGCTCGCACCGATGGGATGGCCGAGCGCGCAGGCACCGCCGTTCACGTTCACCTTGTCCCGCGGCAAGCCCATCTCGTGCATGAAGGCCATCGGCACCACCGCAAACGCCTCGTTCACCTCCCACAGATCGACGTCCGCCACGTCCCACCCCACCTGCTTCAGCAGCTTTTGCGCGGCCGGCACGGGCGCGGTGGTAAACCAGCCCGGCGCCTGCGCGTGGCTGGCATAGCCGCGAACCCACGCGCGCACGGGCCCCTCGGTCCCCAGCACCAGAGCCGCCGCCCCGTCCGAAATCGAGGAGGCATTGGCCGCCGTGACCGTCCCCTCCTTGCGAAAGGCCGGTTTCAGCTGCGGTATCTTGTCGGGGCGCGCGCTGGCCGGCTGCTCGTCGGCACCGATCACCGTCTCGCCCTTGCGGGTCTTGACCGTCACGTCGACGATTTCACCCTCGAACGCGCCATCGCCCTGCGCCTTGAGCGCATTCTCGAGCGAGCCGAGCGCATAGGCGTCTTGCGCCTCGCGGGTAAACTGGAACTTCTCCGCGCAATCCTCGGCAAAGGTCCCCATCAGGCGCCCCTTGTCGTAGGCGTCCTCGAGCCCGTCGAGGAACATGTGATCGACCACCTGCCCATGCCCGATTCGCGCGCCGCCGCGCATCTTGGGAAGAAGGTACGGCGCGTTCGACATGCTCTCCATCCCGCCGGCGACAACCGTATCTGCACGTCCCAGCTGGACCTGATCGCAGGCCATCATCACCGCCTGCATGCCCGACCCGCACATCTTGTTGAGCGTCGTGGCAGGGACCTCCTCGCCGAGGCCCGCAGCAAAGCTCGCCTGTCGCGCCGGTGCCTGGCCCTGGCCCGCGGGCAGCACACAGCCCATAAGCACCTCATCCGCGGTGCTTTTCTCCGCCTGTGCCAGCGCGCCGGCGATGGCGACCCCGCCCAGCTCGGACGCAGCGACGCCGTCGAACACGCCCTGAAATCCGCCCATAGCGGTGCGGGCCGCGCCCAGAATGCCAACGTTTTTCATCAATTTCTCCGGTGAACGTCTCGGTAACGATTGCGCGCTAGCGTGCACAGCCAAACGAGACCTGCAAGAGGACGACATGGAACTTTCCAGCTCAACCCACGGCGACGCGCAAATCGTCGTCGCGCGCGAGCCGCGCATCGACGCCGCCGTCGCCATCCAGTTCAAGGACCGCATGAAGGCGGAGACAGAAGGCGGCTCTGGCCGCGTGATCCTCGACCTCAGCCAGGTCGATTTCATCGATTCGAGCGGCCTCGGCGCCATCGTCGCCGCGATGAAACAGATGTCGAACCGCCGCCGGCTCGAGCTTGCCGGCCTGACCGAAACCGTGGCCAAGGTGTTTCGCCTGACCCGGATGGACACGATCTTTGTGGTGCACCCCACGGTCGAGGATGCCCTCGCCACCGCGGAGTGAGCCGCGATGACGGCGGACAGCTTTGATACTGGCTACGTTGATTCTGGCCACTTTGAGTCTGGCCTCTGCGTGCGGCTCAAGAACGACACATTCAGCGTGCGCCACGCGCTGAGCGACATCATCGCCGCGCTCAAGTCCCGCAAGGTCGATCCCGAGGCGCTCGGGTCGGTCGAGATCGTGCTGGCCGAAGCGCTCAACAACGTGGTCGAGCACGCCTACGACGCGACCGAATGCGGCGACATCGAGGTCAACGCGCAGGTCCTGCTCGGCAGGGTACAGTTCGACATCCTCGACACCGGCCGCCAGATGCCATTCGGCACGCCACCGCTGGGCCATCCCGTCGATCTCGACACCTCAGCCGACGATCTGCCCGAGGGCGGATTCGGCTGGTTCCTGATCCGCGAGATGACGGAAACGCTCGAATACACGCACCAGAACGGCCGCAACCGGCTGAGCCTGACACTGGCCACCTGATCAAAGCCTCGCGCGCCTGCGTGCAGGCTTCGATCTTTCTGCGATGCCTCCAATTTAAGTATCTGTTTTATCGTATTTTTTACGTACTCGCCTCACTTGGGCGCTGCGCCGCAAAATGGTCTCAAACGCTCCCAAGTCGGGCCAGAAACCTCCGCCATACACTCCCTTGTAGCTGCTTAGGCTTCCCTCGGCGCCGTGCGTTAACAGCCCCCACCCAGTGTGCGGCGTCGAGGTCTTAACTCCCCCCGATCATCTGACGACATTGGCAATTCGGCCAGCGCCCCCTAGGGTCCGGCTGGTGATTTGCGTTGGGGGGAGCGATGCGCGATTTTCATCTACCGGGCCGGTCGACGGTGTTTGCCGAAAACGGCATCTGCGCGACCTCGCACCCGCTGGCGGCGCAAGCAGCGCTCGATGTGCTCAAGGACGGCGGCAACGCCATGGATGCGGCCATCGCCGGCGCGGTGCTTCTGGGTCTTTGCGAGCCTGCGATGACCGGGATCGGGGGCGATTGCTTTGCCCTCTGGAACCGGGCCGGCAGCGGGGAGGTTCACGCGCTGAACGGGTCTGGCCGCACACCTGCTGCCGCCTCTGCCGAGGCGATGCGGGACGCGGGCCACAGCAAGATGCCGCTTTATGATCCTGCTGCGGTGTCCATCCCCGGCGCCATCGATGCGTTCTGCCACCTCTCCGAGACCGAAGGGAGGCTCGGCCTCGACCGCCTGCTCTCTCCGGCCATCCACTACGCCGAGGCTGGCGTGCCGATCGCGCCGCGCGTGGCCTTCGACTACGCCTCCAGCCACGCCGTGCTGCAGGACAACGGACAAGCCTTTCTCAACAACGGCGCCCCCTTCACGGTTGGGCAAAAGCTCACCGCCCCCGGTCAGGCCGAAGTGCTGCGCCGGACTGCTAAGACAGGGCGCACCGCGTTCTACGAAGGCGAAGTCGCCGACGACATGCGCGCGACCCTGGCGCGGCTTGGCGGTCTCCACACGGCAGAGGATTTTGCCGGCAACGCGCCAACGCTGACCCTGCCGGTTTCCGGCACCTACAGGGGCGTCGAACTGGTCGAGCATCCACCCAACGGGCAAGGCGCGACGGCGCTCCTGATGCTCAACATCCTCGCGCAATTCGATCTGGCCAGCCTCGACCCGTTCGGCGCCCGGCGCACGCATATCGAGGCGGAGGCGGCCAAGCTCGCCTATGACGCGCGCAACCGCTTTCTCGCGGATGCGGACGCGACAACGCGGCTGGACCACATGCTGTCGATGGAGACGGCCAAGAGACTGGCCAGCCTCGTCGCGATGGACCGCGTCCTGCCGGACGTGACTGCCGCAACAGAGGCGGTGCACAAGGACACGATCTATATCACCGTGGTCGACCGCGACCGCATGGCGGTGTCGCTGATCTATTCGATCTTTCACGGATTTGGGTCGGGCATCGCGTCGGACAAGTTCGGCATCCTCCTGCAAAACCGCGGCGCGGGGTTCTCGTTGGAACCCGGTCACCCGAACGAACTTTCCGGCGGCAAGCGCCCGATGCACACGATCATCCCCGCGATCCTGCGCGAGGGCGGACGCGTGACGATGCCATTTGGCGTGATGGGCGGGCAGTACCAGCCCTGCGGACACGCGCGGATGGTGACCAACCGGCTCGATTTCGGGATGGAGCTGCAGGAGATGCTCGACGCGCCCCGCGCCTTTCCCGAGGCCGAAGGGCTTATGCTCGAACGCGGGTTTTCAGGCAGCGTGCGACAGGAGCTGGCAGACCTCGGCCACAATGTGCAGACGCCGCACGTGCCGATCGGCGGGGCGCAGGCCATCTACATCCGCGAGGACGGCGTGCTGGAGGGGGCGTCCGATCCGCGCAAGGACGGAATCGCGCTGGGGTACTGAGACGTAGGATGGGTGATTTCACCCATCCAAGCGGTCAGTTCATGTGAAAATGCAGCGGGTAGGCGCCGTCCTGGAACGGGCCAAAGAGGTCCGGGATATCCGGGTGGTCCACCGGCTCCCCCGAATAGTCCGCCACCAGGTTCTGTTCGGACACATAGGCCACGTAAAACGACTGATCGTTCTCGGCGAGCAGGTGGTAAAACGGCTGCTCCTTGCGCGGGCGGCTGTCCTCGGGGATCGCCTCGTACCACTCTTCGGTGTTGTTGAACGTCGGGTCCACATCGAACACAACACCCCTGAAGGGATGCTTGCGATGGCGGACAATCTGTCCAAGGTGATATTTCGCGCGCATGTGATCCATATCAGGGATTGACCGTACCGCGTTCGGCCTCCCTTTGTCCATGGCCGCCGGCCAAACAGAAAGAAACAGTTTGTGAACCTTGTTGTGACAGTGCTCGAGATCGTGGCGCCGGTGTTTCTGCTGGCGGCGCTTGGGTTTGCCTGGGTGCGGCTGGGGTTCGAGTACCGCGTCGCCTTTGTCACACGGCTGGGCATGACGCTGGCGGTGCCTTGTCTGGTGTTCGTCGCACTGATGGAATCAGAGCTGCCCGGGGAGGCGCTGAGCCGCGCGACGCTTGCCGCCTTTGTCGCCTATGCCGCGGTGACACTTGTGTTCCTCGCGCTCCTTTGGGCGTTGCGGCTCGACCGGCGGACGTATCTGGCGCCGATGATCTTTGGCAACACGGGCAACCTCGGCCTGCCGCTGGCGCTTTTGGCCTTCGGGCCGGAGGGGCTGAGCTATGCCGTGATCGTCTTTGCGATGACCGGCATCCTCAGCTTTACCTTTGGGGTGTGGCTGGTGTCGGGCGGCGGGTCGCTGCGCAAGGTTGTGGCCGAGCCACTGGTAGCAGCGACGCTGCTCGGCGCGCTCTTTCAGTGGCAGGGCTGGACGACGCCGCAGTTCCTGACGAACACGCTTGATCTCGTGGGGCAGATGGCAGTGCCCTTGATGCTGATCACGCTGGGCGTCGCGGTGGCGCGGCTGACGCCGGGGCGCGTCGGGCAGGCCATCCTGCTGGCGGCGGTCAAGTTCGTGATCTGCGCGGGCATCGGCTTTGGCACGGCTGAACTCTTTGCGCTTGGCCCGGTTGCGGCGGCGGTGCTGACGGTGCAGATCGCAACGCCGGTGGCGGTCACGTCTTACCTTCTGGCGGAGAAATACGGGGCGCAGTCCGAGGCCGTGGCCGGTCTCGTGGTCGTCAGCACGCTGATGTCGGTCGGCACTTTGCCGCTTCTTTTGGCAACGCTTTTGTGAGGTCGCCCTTAGGGGATTTCGCGCTGGCGGGCTTTGGCCTATAGTCTCAATAAAATATACAAAAAACCAAATGAGGCAGACCCATGATGCGCAGATCCGTCGGCGCCCTTTTGATGGTATTGGTGGTTGCGTCCTGCGGGGGCGGCAGCAACACCTCGGCGCCCCGTAACCTCGACAACGCGTGCAGCATCCTCAAGCAGCGCCCGGGCTATATCAAGGCGTTCCGCGCCACCGAGCGGCGCTGGGGCGTGCCGGTGCATGTGCAGATGGCAACGATCTATCAGGAGAGCAAGTTCATCGGCGATGCGCGCACGCCGTTCCGCTACACGCTGGGCGTCCTCCCGATGGGGCGGCAAAGCTCGGCCTTTGGCTACAGCCAGGCGCTGGACGGGACGTGGAAGGAGTATGTCGAAGAGACCGGCAACCGCCGGTACAAGCGGGACAATATCAAACACGCCACCGACTTCATGGGGTGGTACATGACCAAGACGCGCGACCGGCTCGGCATCCCGATGAGCGACGCGCGGCGCCAGTACCTGGCCTATCACGACGGCCACACGGGCTACGCCCGCGGCAGCTACCGCCGCAAGCCATGGCTAATGCGTATCGCCGGAGAGGTGGGCGATAGGTCGGTCATGTACCAGCAGCAGCTGCAAACCTGCCGGGTCGCGCGGCGCGGGTAATCCCGCCGCGCGTTGACGGGTCAGTTGTCGTTCAGCCGTGCGATGATGTTGAACATGTTGTTGTTCAGCCGCGCGCGCGTGTCGAGCCCGCTGAGGATCACCGTGGTTGTCGACCCGTTGTCGCTGTTGATCACCCACTGGCGCAGCTCAATCGGGCCAGAGGTGAACTTCATCTCGATGTTGCCGTACTCGGGATGCTCGGGATCCTGCGCCGTCACCACAGTTGCCGTGCCGTCAAAGCTATGGCCGGTGACCATGCGCGCCTGGTTGAGGTTCACGTTCTTCGCCAAAATGATCGACAGGGGCGTGCGCCGTAGGGGGTAGCGGTCGGGGCCGACGTTGCTTTTCTCGTCAAAGATCGCGACCTCGCCGCCGGCGGCGAGCACCAGCGTTTGCTCGGGCGGATTGTACTCGAACCGGATGCGCCCGGGCCGCTTGATAAAGATTGTGCCGGTCGAGATGGAGCCGTCTTCGTTGATCTGGGTGAAGGGGCTTTTCGCCTGCTGCAACCCGTTGAGGTAATTGGAGATCGCGTTGAGCGACAGCTTGTCGGCCGCGGCGGGCAGGGCCAGCGCGAGCCAGAGGGCGGGGACCAAAAGAACTCGTGTCATCATGCGAGCCAAAGTAGCGAACCCAGCAAAAGGTTGCACCTGCCCAAACGGCAATGTGATGCGCTTTGCGCGGCGAGCCGCCGATTTGGGGTTGGTTTTGCCGATGGCGCTCCTGCTACGGCACGATCTACTGGGCGCAGAACGATCGCCTCATTCGAAGCGCCCGTCTGACAGGCACTGTCAGGCCGCGCCGTCCCGCCACCGTAAAACCGGAGGTTTGCCTTCGGCAAAACGGGCGGCGCGTACGCAGCTGTTTATATGACACCTCGGTTAAGTGAACCGCCCTAAGCCGGCTCCGGCACCAGGATGTCGCGTTTGCCGACGTGGTTGGCGGGGGAGACGAGGCCCTCCTCCTCCATCTGCTCCACGAGGCGCGCGGCCTTGTTGTAGCCGATGCCGAGCTTGCGCTGGATGTAGGAGGTCGAGCATTTGCGGTCGTTGATGACGATCTGCACCGCCTGATCGTAGAGCGCGTCCTCGCCGTTCGTGTTGCCGCCGGTGTTGAGGCCGAGCACCGCGTCGATGCCGTCCGCCTTTTCGTCGGCGGGTCCCGAGACCACGCCCGACACGTAGGTCGGCGGTCCGAACGCCTTGAGGTGGTTGACGATCTCCTCGACCTCGATGTCGCTCACGAATGGCGCGTGGCAGCGGGTGATCTTCCCCCCGCCGGCCATGTAGAGCATGTCACCCATGCCGAGGAGTTGCTCGGCACCCATCTCTCCGAGGATGGTGCGGCTGTCGATCTTGGACGTGACCTGGAAGGAGATGCGGGTGGGAAAGTTCGCCTTGATCGTGCCTGTGATGACGTCGACGGACGGGCGCTGCGTCGCCATGATGAGGTGGATGCCTGACGCCCGCGCCATCTGCGCAAGGCGCTGGATACAAGCCTCGATCTCCTTGCCCGCGACCATCATCAGGTCGGCCATCTCGTCGACGATCACGACGATGAAGGGCATCTTTTCGGGCTTGATCTCTTCGGTCTCGAACACCGGCTCGCCGGTCTCGTCGTCAAAGCCGGTCTGCACCGTGCGGGTGAACATCTCGTCCTTGGCCAGCGCATCGGCGACGCGGGAATTGTAGCCGTCGATGTTGCGCACGCCCATCTTGGACATCTTTCGGTAGCGCTCCTCCATCTCGCCCACGACCCATTTGAGGGCGACCACGGCCTTTTTGGGGTCGGTCACGACGGGCGAAAGGAGATGCGGAATCCCGTCATAGACGCTGAGTTCCAGCATCTTGGGGTCGATCATGATCATCCGGCACTCGTCCGGCGTCAGCTTGTAGAGGAGCGACAGGATCATGGTGTTGATCGCGACAGACTTGCCCGAGCCGGTGGTCCCTGCAATCAGCAGGTGCGGCATCTTGGCGAGGTTGGCGACCATGTGATCGCCGCCGATATCCTTGCCCAGCACCAGTGGCAGCTTGTGCGAGCCGTCGCCGTAGTCGCGGCCCGACAGGATCTCGCGAAAGTTCACCATCTCCCGCTTTTCATTCGGCAGCTCGATCCCGATCACGCTGCGCCCCGGCACGGTCGAGACACGCGCGGAGAGCGCCGACATGGAGCGGGCGATGTCGTCGGCAAGACCGATCACGCGCGATGCCTTGAGGCCCGGCGCAGGCTCGAGCTCGTACATCGTCACAACCGGGCCCGGACGGACGCTGACGATCTCGCCCTTGACGCCATAGTCGTCGAGCACCGTCTCGAGCATGCGCGCATTCGCCTCGAGGGCGTCGTCCGAGAGCTGGTGCCGCTGGATCGTGTCGGGGCTGGCCAGCAGCGACAGGGGCGGCAGGTCAAAGCCCTGGCCCTGCTCTTCAAAGAGCTGCGGCTGCGCTTCGGCCTTGGCGCGCTTGGACTGCTGCACAGGCTTGCGCGTTTGCGGGACAACCTTGCGGGCGACCTGCGGCTCGGTCCGTGCGGGGCGGAACATCGGCGCGGTTGGCGCGACGTTCTCGACCAGCTCAGATTCCGGGAGCGGCGGCAGGTCGATGGCAACCGTCGCCGCGACCGGAGGCACGGCCTCGGCCGGCACGGAAGGCGCCTGCACCGACGTCATCGGCGGCTCGCCCGGCAGGTCGGGCTGCGTCTTGGTGTCGAGCACGAGCGGCACGGGACCCCGCCCGCGCCCTTTGGTGAGCGGCGCCGCGCTTTCGACCTGCACGGCAGGGTTCTGGCGCGCGCGGGACTTGATAGCGTCCGAGATGCGCGACTTGATCCGGTCTTCGGGTTCGGCGGGCGTGCGCGTGACCGGCGGCTCGGCCTTGCGCCCGATCAGCGGCATGCGCGCCAGAAGGCCCGGCTTGGCAGGTTCTTCGTCGGGGAAGTCCGCGCTGATCTCCGCGTCGTCTTCGTCGATGACCTCGATGGAGGACGGGACCGGCATCGGCTGCGCGCGCTTGACCCTCGGTTCGGCCACGGTGACGGCGTCCTCAGCCTGCACCTCTGCCCGCGCCTCGCGCCGCGCCGCTTGCCGCGCCTGCAAACCGCGAGCCAGACCACCGGCGCCTGATGCGCCACGCCCGACAAGCGACACCAGACCGGCATAGGCGACCACCGTTCCAACCAGCAGGAACCGCAGCGCGGCACGCACTTCGGCCAGCGTACACCCGACCACAAACGCCAGCACGATCACCGCCGTCAGGCCAAGCACCAGCGACAGGACCTTGAGCGCCGTCGCCGCGCTGAACGGCAGCACCACCAGCAGAGAGCCCAGCACCGTGTCGCCGAAGAGCCCGCCAAGGCCAAAGTTGTGCGTCCACCCGGCGCCCGGCACCAGCGTCGCCGCGTAGATCGCCGAGATTGCCAACGCAATCGGCGCAAACACCAGCCGCCACAGCGCCCGCTCCGTCCCGAGGTGCAGCACGAACCGCAGCCCCCAGGCGCACAGCACCAGCGCCGCCGAGAGCGCACCCCAACCGACGACCATGAACACCGGCGCCGCGATGGAGGCGCCCATGCGCCCCATCCAGTTCTGCACCGGCGCGTCGGTTGCGGAGAACAGGCTCGGATCATCCGGCGTGTAGGACCCGATCATCGCCGCCAGCATGGCCCCCAGCACAAAGAGCGCGAACCCAAAGAGCTCGCGCCCGCGTTTCTCGAGCGTTGCCTGCGTGCTGCTGTCAAAGAGCGGATCGCGTCCACGTGCGGGGAATGCCATCAAACCACCTCCGTCTCGGTCATGCGTAAAGGCAGGCGCGGATCGCGCGCAGGCCGGCTTCTGTCTTGTCCAGTGGGGCGACCATGGCGACACGGATGTATCCGGCGCCAGGGTTCACCCCGTGGGCGTCCTGCGCGAGGTAACTGCCGGGCAGCACCTTGACGCCGGTCTCGGTCCAGAGCTTGACCGTGGCCGCCTCGGCGTCCTCCACCGGCAGCCACAGGAAAAACCCCGCCTCCGGCGACATGTACCCGGGCACGTCACCCAGCACCTCGTCGGCAAGCGTGTACTTCGCGTGATAGAGCGCACGATTTTCTTCGACATGTGCCTCGTCCGCCCAAACTCGCTCCGCAGCGCGTTGCAAAGGCAGCGGCAGGGGCGATCCGGCATAGGCGCGCAGCTGCTTGGCCCGGCGGATCGTCTCGGGTCCCGAGGTCACAAAGCCGGACCGCAGCCCAGGCAGGTTCGAACGTTTCGACAGGGAGTGAAACGCGACGATGCGCTCGGGATCGGTGCCGGCGTCCCGTGCCGCCTCGAGGATGCCCGTCGGCGGCGTGTCGCGATAAATCTCGGAGTAACACTCGTCGGCAAAGACCTTGAAGTCGTGCTGTTCGGCCAGTGCCAGCAGTGCCGCCCAGTACGCTTTGTCCGCCACCGCGCCCTGCGGGTTGGCGGGGGAGCAGATGTACGCCGCCGCCGTCCGGTCCAGTACCTCCGCCGGCAGGCTCGCAAAGTCCGGCAGATGGCCTGAGGCCGCCGTTGCGTTCACGAAATACGGCTCCGCGCGCACAGAAAGTGCGGCGACCATGTAGACCTGGTAAAACGGGTTCGGCGCGAGGATCAGGGGTGCCGCGCCGTTCTTGACCTCCGGCACCAGCGCCATGCAGGCGTTGTAGAGCCCCTCCCGGGTGCCGTTGACCGGCATGACCTCCGTCTCGGGGTCCTTTTCAACGCCGTAGCGCGTCTTGAGCCAACCGGCGTAGGCCGCGCGCAGCTCAGGCGTGCCGTCGTTTGGTGGGTAGGAGTTGAAGCCGCTGGCATGTTTCGAGATCTCGTCCGTCACCCAGGCCGGAAACGGATGCTCCGGGTCGCCGATCGTCATCTGGATCTCTGGCCCGCCCGGCGCAAGATCGCCCAAAAGCGTGCGCAGGCGTGGAAACGCGTAAGCCGGAAGGTCCGAAAACCGCTCGGGAAACATTGCAGAACTGCCTCAAAGTGCGTGGGATCGTAAGCGCCCCATTTGCGTGCCAGAATAGCCACGCCCGCGCCGCACTGTCCATCGCCGCGGCAGAGATCTGCCTTGCTGTGGCTTTTACGCCAAGGCGCGCTCCGCCGCCGCACCCAGCCGCAAGAGCCGCTCTTCGGACATCGGCGCGCCCATCAGGCTGATCCCGCAGGACGGTACACCCATCGGCAATTGCAGCACCGCCAGCCCCATGAGGTTGCCGATCCGCGTGTTGCGCAGGGCCAGCAGGTTCTCGGTCACGTAGTAGTCGTGGTCCGTTTTGAGCCGTTCGAGGTTCGGCGGCAGGATCGGCGCGGTTGGCACAAGCACGGCGTCGAACTCCGCCGTCGCGGCCATATAGTCGGCGCGGTAGCGATCGAGCGCCTGAACAGCTGCGATGTAGTCCGCCGCCATGAACGCCTTGCCCGCGCGGAACCGCGCGAGGATCTCCGGGAACATCTTGTCCGGCGCGGCTTCGATCACGTCCTTCCACGTGCCGTAGGCTTCGGACGTGTAGAGGATCGCGCTGAGCGCGAGCGCGTCCGACACGCTTGGCAGCGCAATGCGTGTGATCTTGGTTCCCTCCGCCTCGAGCCGGTGCACGGCGTTCTCGAAAGCGTCGGCGGGCGCATCCCGGATGTCGTCGAAGGCGCCGGTTTCCAGCACCGCCATGCGCGTGCCGGAGAGGCTGGCGTTTGCGAGGTCCGGCGCTTTGCCGCCCTCGATCAGGGCCAGCACGTTGGCCGCGTCCTCGACGGAACGGGTGAGCGGGCCGATGGTGTCGAACTTGGCCGCGAGCGGCACGCAGCCGGTCACATCGACCCGTCCAGCGGTTGTCTTGAGCCCGACGAGGTCGTTCCACGCCGCCGGGATGCGCACCGACCCGCCCGTGTCCGACCCAATGGCTGCCGCCGCGAGGCCGAACGAGACAGACGTGGCCGCGCCGGAGGATGATCCACCCGGCACAAGCGCGGCATCATGAACGTTGGGCGGCGTCGCGGTGATCGGGTTGTAGCCGAGGCCGGAGAAGGCAAGCTCGCTGAGGTGCGTCTTGCCGACGCAGACGGAGCCTTGTGCGGTGGCGGCGGCAAGCACACCGGCATCCGTGTCGGGCGTGCGACCAGCAAGCAAGGCGCTGCCGGATTCGGTCGCGACGCCGGCACTGTCGACAAGGTCCTTCCAGGAGATCGGCACCCCGTCGAGCGGTCCCTTGCGCAGCCCTGCCTTGGCTCTTTCGCGCGCGGCCTCGGCCTCGGCCCGGGCGCGCTTTGGCGTCGTGCGCGCGTAGATCGACGCGCCGTGACCATGCGCCGCGATGGCGTCGAGATACGCGTCGGTCAGTTCGACCGGGTCGATGTCGCCGGAGGCAATGGCGCGTCCCAGCGCGCTGGCGGTTTGGGTCAGGTCCATGAAGCTCTCCTGTCGCTTGGCGAGCGCGACGGTAGCGACGCACCCCGATTTGGACAATCCCGCGCATGGACAATCCCGCGCCGCATCGTATGTCAGGGGCATGACGCAAGATGTCCTGATCGTAGGTGGCGGCCTCAACGGCATGCTGATGGCGCTCGCTGCCGAGGCGGCGGGCCTGAGCGTGACGGTCATCGATGCCGCGCCTGAGCAATCTGTGGGTGCGACATTCGACGGCCGCTCCTACGCGCTGGCGCTGGCCTCGCAGCGGTTGCTGGGCGGGCTCGGGCTGTGGGAGGATGTTGCGGATCACGCCCAGCCTATCCTCGAGATCAAGGTGTCGGACGCGCGGCCCGGGCAGCCTCCGTCGCCGCTTTTCATGCATTTTGACCATGCCGAGATCGAAGAGGGGCCGATGGGCCATCTCGTCGAGGACCGTCACCTGCGCGCGGAGTGCAAGGCGAAGCTGGCGGCGTCGGGTGTGACGTGGCTGCAGGGCGCGTCGGTGACCGCGCAGGACGGAGGGGCGCTGGCGCTCTCGGACGGGCAAACGCTTGAAGGGCGGGTGGTCGTGGGGGCGGATGGCCGGCAGAGCGGCACGGCGCTGCGTGCCGGGATCCAGCATGTGCGCTGGGACTATGGGCAGACCGCGCTTGTTTGCGCGTTGGAGCACGAAAAGCCGCACCACGGCATCGCGCACCAGATGTTTTTGCCCTCTGGGCCGCTGGCGATCCTGCCGCTGACGGGCAATCGCGCCTCAATCGTCTGGACCGAAGGGACGGAGGCCGCGGCGCGCCTGCAGGCGCGGGACGACGACGGTTACATGGCGCATCTGCGGCCGCTCTTTGGCGACTTTCTGGGCGAGATCGCGCTGACCGGCGCGCGCTACACCTACCCGCTGGGGCTGTCGCTGGCGCATCGGTTCGTTGAGGCGCCGACGGTGCTGATCGGAGATGCCGCGCACGGCGTGCACCCGATCGCGGGACAGGGACTGAACGCCGGCCTGCGCGACATCGCGGCGTTAGCGGAGGTTCTGGCGGATGCCACGCGGCGCGGTGAGGACATCGCAAGCCCGCTTGTGCTCAAGCGATACGAAACGTGGCGGCGGTTCGATGCGACGACGCTGGCGCTGGCGACGGACACGTTTAACCGCCTCTTTTCCAACGACAACGGGCTCCTGCGGCTGGGCCGCGATTTGGGGATGGGCGTTGTGAACGCCCTGCCAGGGCTGCGGCGCGGCTTCATCCGCGAAGCGGCGGGCCTGACCGGCGAGCTGCCGCGGCTGATGCGGGGGCTGGCGCTTTAGCGGGGGTGGCTGGAGCGAGTGGTTTCAGAGCTGGTCTGAAAAACATCATTTCACGCGCCGTCCCGCGGGGTGGCGTATCGCGCCGCCCGTTTTGCCGAAGGCAAACCTACGGTTTGACGGGGGCGGGTCGGCGCGGCCTGACGGTTCCCGTCAGGCGGGTGCTTTGTTTTGGGTTTGAGCGTATCTGGCTAACGGTCATTTGCTTTGTGACCGCGCGATGGAAGGCTTTGCTCAAGATGGTTCGAGGTCCCGGATCAAGTCCGGGACGGGGGTTAGACGTCGAGCGTGCGGGCCTCGTCGCGCAGCATCACGGGGATGCCGTTGCGGATCGGGAAGGCGAGGCCAGCCGCCTCGGACACCAACTCTTGCGCGTCCGCGTCATAGCGCAGCGTCTTGTGCGACACCGGGCAGATCAGCGCCTCGAGCATGTGGCGGTCAAAGGGTTGCGGTGTGCTCATTGGACGTTCCTCGCAGTCGTCACTGCATCATATCCCCGCTGCCGTCGCTGCGCAGCGCAAATTCGATCAGGGTGACCAGCGTTTCGCGCCGCGTGCTGAGGGAGGGCGCCTCAAGGAGGGCCTGTTTGTCCTCCGGCTCGAAATCGAGGAGCATCGAGAGCGAGTTGATGAGCAGCTCGTCATCGGCCTCCTTGAGCGTGTCCCAGTCGGTGTTCAGCTCGCGTGCCGAAAAGAACCGCCCCAGCAGATCAAGGAATTTCGGCCGGTCAAAGCCGGTGTCGCGCTCGGTCGGGCCCATGTCGCCGTCGAACCCGTCCCAATTCACGTTGAAGCGGCGGTAGGGGGTGAACCCCTCGACCTCATCCCGGGCGCGGTAGCGCGACAGGCCGGTGAGGGTGATCATGTACCGCCCGTCTTCGGTCTCGGAAAACTGGGTGATGCGTCCGACACAGCCGATGCGGTGGACGCCGCCGGCTTTCTTTCCGGGCACCTCGTTGGGCTGGATCATTCCGATCAGCCGCTCCTTGGTGCCGAGGGCATCGTCGATCATCGCCAGGTAGCGCGGCTCGAAGATGTGGAGCGGCATCCGCGCTCGCGGGAGCAACAGAGCCCCCGGGAGCGGGAAAACTGGGATGAGGTCGGGCAGGTCTACGTGCTTGCTCATGAGTATGAGCTAGGCTGGCGCGCGCCTCAGGCAAATATCATCGAGCTGAGTTTTCTGCGGCCGTTCAGCACGACCGGGTCGTTCGGTTTGAGGGCGTCGAAGATGGTGAAAAGCTGTGTCTTGGCGGCACCATCGTTCCACTCGCGGTCGCGGCGGAAGAGGTCGAGCAGCGCGTCCACCGCCGCCTCGGTTTCACCCGCCGCGTGCAGCGCCTGCGCCAGGTCGAGGCGCGCCTGGTGGTCGTCCGGGTTGGCCTCGACCGCGGCGCGCAGCTCGGCCACGGGACCGGCGTTCTGCGCCTGCTTGGCCAGCTCCAGCTGGGCGCGGGCGGCCTCGAGTTCGGGGGTGTCGGTGATCTCTGCCGGGGCACCATTGAGGATCGCCTCCGCCTGGTCGAGCTCGTCCAGTGCCAGGTGCGCGCGGATCAACCCGCCGTAGGCACCGGCGTGGTTCGGGTCCTCACCGAGGATGGCGGCAAAGGTCTGCGCGGCATCGGGGGCGGCGCCCTGCGCGAGCATCTCCTCGGCGGCCTCGACCGCC
The DNA here is from genome assembly GCF_052825805.1 of Pseudaestuariivita sp. Taxonomy (NCBI): domain Bacteria; kingdom Pseudomonadati; phylum Pseudomonadota; class Alphaproteobacteria; order Rhodobacterales; family Paracoccaceae; genus Pseudaestuariivita; species Pseudaestuariivita sp. The sequence continues at coordinate 402,033 of NZ_JBRBVB010000003.1, forward strand.
TCACCGAGACCGCCATCGGCAGAGCCGCCGCCCATCGCGGCAACGCGTTCGACGAATGCCTTGATCTCGCTTTCGGGGACGGCGCCCTGGAAGCCGTCGACCGGTTGGCCCTGGTAGAAGGCATAGACCGTCGGGATCGACTGGATGCGCAGCTGCGCGGCGATCTGCTGAGCCTGATCCACGTCGACCTTGGCCATCTTGACCGCGCCTTTGGCGGCCGTCACTGCCGCCTCGAGCTGGGGTCCGAGCGTCTTGCACGGGCCGCACCAGGGCGCCCAGAAGTCGACGATCACCGGGACCTCCTTGGAGGCGTCCACGACCTTGGCCATGAACTCGGCTTCGGTCACGTCCTTGATCAGGTCTGAGGGCGCGGGGCCCTGGCCCAGTTCGATCATTGCTCTGGCTCCATATCCGTCGGTTGCGGTGTTAGATGGAGCATCGCCCGCCCCGGTGCAAGGGGAGCGCCCTGGCTGTCAGGCGGCGGCAGGCAAAGGCAGGCATCCGGTGAGCCCGGCGGGCAGGACCAGAAGCCCGCCCGCCCTGTAGAGCGCCGCGCCAAGGCCGGGCGCATCCGAGCGGATGGCGATCCAGCCCCACCCGCTTCCGACGACGGCGGCGTCTGGCGGGAGCGCAGCGATGAACCCGTCGCGCGGCAGGAAGGCGACGGCACCGGGCGCTGCGTCCGAGACGAGCATCACGCTACTCAGGACTGCGATCCATCCGGCAAAGACGGCGGCAAGCGTCAGCAGAGTGCGCCTAATAATCATGGATGTGCTCGATAGTCAGGCCCTGCCCCTCGGCATTGCGCAGCGCAGGCGCCAGCTCCGCCACCGGCACGAGGATGAGGTTCCGCCAATCGCCGTAGCCCTGCCGCCGCAGAGAGGTCATGGCGTTTTCGATCGGCGCACTGGAGATCGCCGTAAAGAGGATCGTGTCGTTCCCGGCAATCTCCACGAACTCCGCCCCGGCCTCTGACATTTGCAGCATCAACCCCGTCAACTCGCGGTAACGCGGCGTCTCGATCTCGATGCCGCGCGCATGGGGGGTGATGACATCGACGCCGTCGAGTGCTCCCAGGTCAGCGGCTGGCACCCCGTTAACCACCATGCGCAGGCGCAGCGCGTCTGGCCCGACGGAGGCGACGGCCTCTTCGATCACGCCGGCGTAGGCTTGCTTGGCGCCGTATTCGAGGCCGAGTGCCACCGCGCGTTCGCTGTCGCGCAACGATCCCGTCGAGGCCACGCGCAGGGCGTCTGCGTCCGCGGCAAAGTCGTACCGGTACCATGGGACCTGCTGGAGGAACTGCGCGTAGGCTCGCGCCTGCTTCGCAGAAAGATCGTCGAGCGGAGCGCGTTCGGAGCCGCGCAGCCAGGTGACCACGCGTCCGATGGTCTCCTCGTAGAGCGCCTTGAAGAGCAGCTCGGCGGTGAAGCTGACGCCGATGACGTAGACCATCTGCTTGGTCCCTGTATCGACCGGGCCAAGCGTGCCGGACGCGCGCGTGAGATCGCAGAGCGACGTCCAGTACCCCGCGATCCCGCGCAGGTAGGCGTAGTCGTGCGGATCCTCGCTGGCGATCACCTCCGCGTAGTCGTCGTAGGCGTGCACGATGTGCCACTCGGGATAAGTCAGCAGCGTGCGCGCCTCGGGGCGGTGGTGCTCGGGATCGACGAGCGCTGTCTGCGGCGCGGGCGTGCCTTGCGGGCGACAGGCCAACTCGACGTAACCAACGGGCGCAAGCAGGATCAGCACAAAGATGAGGGCGGCGAGGAGGAGCCGTCCGAGCAGCTTTCCAAAGCGCCTCATGCCTTGGCGGGTCCGGCCATGATGCCGGAGACGAGCGCGATGCTGCCAAGCGCCAGATGCGGCAGGTTTGCGAGGATCTTGAACCCTAACGGCAGGTCCAGAACGCCACCCGTGAAGATGCCGAAGTCGAGATACCCAGACCCCGTCACCAGCCCAAGCGCTCCGTCGCCGAGATAGAGCGCGCCAAAGAGCAGGCAGAACGTCCGCGCCGCCGCCCGGCTGGTGAGCGCGGCAATGAGCGCCCACAAGGCAGAGGCGGCATGCAGCGCATCGTCAAAAAGATCGAGCGCAAAAATCCCGAAGGCCAGCCCGTCGTCGTCCGTCAGGCCGGGGATGTAGTTGAGCGACGCCGCGCCCATCAGCACGACAAAGAAGCCGAGGCAGATCTTTTGCAAACCACTCATAACTCAGAGCCTTTCGAGGTAACGGGTCCAGAAATCGGTGCGGAAGACGCCGGTGGGGTCCACCTGCCGCTTGAACGCGGCAAAGGCTAGCGCGCCGGGGTAGCCTTCGGCAAACTGCGCGGGCGTCGCGTGCAGGCGGTAGGGCAGGTAATAGCTGCCGCCGATGGCGTGCACCCGGTCGATCAGCGCTTGGGTCATCCGCTGCATGTCCGCCTCAGCGCGCGCGGTCATCTCCTGGCTGAAGAGCATCACGCAGGCGATGCGCGGCACGGGCGCGTAGCTCAGCAGGCTCTCGGCGTCCGTGTCGACCCAGCGCAGGGTGATGTTGAGCATCTCTTGATAGCTCGCCGGGATTACCTCGCGGCAGGCGTCGAGGAAGGCCGGGAACTGGTCCACGGCGACAAAGTACTCGTGCAGAATGTCGGTCCGGTTCGGGTCGCCGTCGTCGAGCGTGACCACCGGCTCGTTGATCAACTGGTTGCGGGTGGTCTGGCCGCCGCCCACGCGCGGGCCAAGGTCCGTCTCGAACCACCAGCGGCGCCGCTTGACCCACTCGTTGCCAAGCTGCGCGCGAAAAACGTCGCGGGCGACGTGGCTCAGCCAGCCCGAGCCTGTGGCGGTCGGGATCTCGTTTTGGTCCTCGGCTGCCCGGTAAGTGACCATCAGCGCGTCCTCGAAGAAGCGCGCACGGTCCACGTTGAGCCGGCCATAGGCCATGTCTACGTCGCCGGCGCTCACGGCTGCGGCAAACGCCGGGCCAAAGTCACCCGCGGGCATCCTTTCAAAGGTCGGTACGAGATTGCGGTTCGGCGCGGCCTCGACCTCGAGCGCGGTGATCGCACCGATGAGGCCGTAGCCACCCATCGCCGCGTTGAAGAGCTCGGTGTTCTCGGAGCGTGACGCGGTGACGAGCGTGCCGTCGGCCAACACCATGTCGACGCTGCGCACCGTCGCGCCCATCGGGCCCAGCTTGACCGGCCAGCCATGCGCGTTCACAGAGTAGGTCGCCGCCACGCCGAAATCGTTGTTGGATTGCATGACCTTGGGGGACAGGCCAACGGGGTCGAGCGCGGCGATCACCTGCGACCAGCGCGCGCCGGCATGACAGCGGTAGGTCTGGGCGGAGCCGTCGATCTCGACCCTGCCGTTGTCGAATGTCATTGCGTGTCCGTCCCGCGGGATCGCCTGCCCACCCATCGAGTGCCGCGCGGCACCGACGTTGAAGGGCCGCCCCTCGGCGCGGGCCTCTGCGATCTCGGCGCGGACAGCATCGACCAGCGCCTGTCCCGGGTCCTCCCGAACAATGATATGGCGGTGGACCGGCGTCGGGCTCAGCCCGCTCGCATCGTTCAGAACGTTCTCGGCAGGCGGTGTCACAAGGCTCTGGGTGCCGGCCATGGACGGACGCTGCGCACCAAAGCTGCGCGCGGCCACGGCGCCCAGCGCGGCGCCCCCGCCAAGCAAGACTGCACGCCTCGCGATCTGTGCCATACCTATCACTCCCACACGCTTACAGGCCGAGGCTAACACAAAAGCCATGGCACAATTGGGGCAGGAAAACCCGACCGTGACGCCGCGTCATTGCAGCGTGGCAACGAGGTCGCTACGCTTCGACCATGCGCACGATCCTGACATTTGGCGACAGCAACACCCACGGGACCATGCCCCTTCCGGCAGATGGAAGCCCCGGAGGCCGGCACGGTCTGACCGAACGCTGGCCGCGGGTCATGCTCGAGGCGCTCGGGGAGGGCTGGCACCTCGTCGAGGAGGGCTTGCCCGGCCGCACCACCTGCCGCAGCGACCCCGGATCGCTGGTGGAGATGGACGGCGGCACGGGCCTGATGATCGCACTCAAGTCGCATGCGCCGGTCGACGTGCTGACGATCATGCTCGGCACCAACGACACCAAGACACGGTTCGCCGCGACCCCGATGCAGATCATGGGCGGGATCGCCGGGCTGCTCGATCTCGTGGTTTTGCCCGATGTGCAGGAGGCGCATCCGGGGCTCAAGGTGCTCGTGATCTGCCCGCCGCCGGTGCAGGAGAGGGGCGTTCTTGCGGACATGTTCATGGGCGCCGAGGGAGTTTCGGCCAAGCTTGCAGACCTTTGCGCCACACTTTGCACGGCACGCGATGTGCGGTTCCTCGACGCCGGCTCCCTGATCTCCGTCAGCCCGGTCGATGGTGTGCATTTCGACGCCGAGGCGCATGCTGTTCTCGGGCGTGCCGTGGCGCGCACGGTGCGCTCGCTAGTCTAGGCCGGCGGAACCTAGGCGCCGGTTTCCACGTTAGCTGCTCAACGACGCATCCCGCGTCCCCTGCTTTTAATAAGGAGAAAACCTATGCTTGGTTGGGCACTTACGTTCTTTATCGTCGCCATCATCGCTGGCGTTCTCGGCTTTGGCGGCATCGCCGGAGCCTCAGCTGGCATCGCGCAGATCCTGTTCGTGATCTTTCTGGTGCTGTTCGTCGTCTCGCTCATCGCACGTGCGGTACGCGGGTAGCGGTTGCTGCAGTCTGAACGCAAAGGCGCATCCAAATGGGTGCGCCTTTTTCGTTGCGTGGCTTTAGTCGATGTCAAATGTCGCAAAGACCGGCGCATGGTCGCTTGGCTGTTCCCACCCGCGTGCAACTCGCAGGATGCGGCTGGAGTGCGCGGCGCCTGCAATGTCGGGGGTCGCCCAGACGTGGTCCAGGCGCCGCCCCTTGTCCGCGCCGTCCCAGTCGGGAGAGCGGTAGGACCACCAGCTGTAGAGATTGCCTGCGGGAATGTCCTTGCGGGTGACATCCACCCAGCCGCCCGCCTCCTGCACGTCGGCCAGGTGATCGACCTCGACCGGCGTATGGCTGACGACCTTGAGCAGTTGCTTGTGGTTCCAGACGTCGTCCTCGCGCGGGGCGATGTTGAGATCGCCCACCAGGATCGACCGCGCGGGCTTTGCGCTGTGGCACCAGTCGCGCATGTCGGTGAGGTAGTCGAGCTTCTGGCCGAACTTCTCGTTCACGGAGCGGTCGGGCTTGTCGCCGCCCGCCGGCACGTAAAAGTTGTGCACCGTCACCCCGTTCGGCAGTGTCGCCGCAACGTGCCGTGCATGACCGAGGCCGGCGAAGTCGAACGTCTCCTGCCGCTGCAACGGCAGCTTGGACAGGATCGCGACACCGTTGTAGCCCTTTTGTCCCTCGGCCTCGAGATGGGCGTAGCCCAGCGCCTCGAACGCCTCTCGCGGAAACTTGTCGACCGGGGTCTTGCACTCCTGCAGGCAGAGCACATCTGGAGCGTGATCCTGCAGCAGCCGTGTCACCAGAGGTGCGCGCAGCCGGACGGAGTTGATGTTCCACGTAGCAAGGGTGAACGGCATGGCGAACCTCTCGGAATTGCGGTCCGCCTCCTCTACGCCGAAGGGCGCGGCGGCGCCAGTGCCGGCATCCGCCGCGGCGGAACCGGCCACGCGCAGGGCGCGTTTGAACCGCATGACTGCGCGCACGACAGACGCCCCGGTGCGGCAGACGCTGAACCGGGTGGCGACCATGCGGGACAGGCCGGAAGTGTCGGTCGGTGACATGGTTGGAGCCGTGGGCCCGACCGGCCCGCTTCCGGTGCTGATGCTGCTTGGGCTGGTGCTGGTATCGCCGCTGAGCGGCGTGCCGCTCTTTTCGACGTTGGTCGGGCTGGTCATGGTCTTGACCGCCGGGCAGATGCTGATCGGGCGCGATCGTCCTCGCCTGCCAAGCCCGCTCGCCAAGCGAAGCGTTTCCGGCACGCGGCTGGGACGCGCGCTCGCGCGGCTACGCGGCATTGCGCAGAGGATTGACCGGGTGACCACCGCAGGCCGGCTCGGAGTGCTGACCCGGCCTCCAGTAGCGACGCTGGTGTTGTCGCTGATCGTGGTGATCGGGCTGATCATGCCGGTGTTGGAGTTCGTCCCGTTTTCCTCGTCCATCTTTGGCGGCGCCGTGGCGCTGATGGCGCTTGGCCTTTTTGTGCGCGACGGGCTTTTGGTGTTGGCGGGGCTGACAGTGGTGGCCGCCGCGACGGCTATTCCGGTGACGGTGGCGGTGCGGTTGATCGGCTGAGAAGTGCCTCCTCTTGAAGCAGGCGGCCTTTAGTACAGTACATGAGGATCAGACGTGCACGCGCCGTCCCGCGGGGTGGCGCAATCGCGCCGCCCCAGGGGGGCGGGTCGGCGCGGCCTGACAGTACCTGTCAGGCGGGACCTTTGGATTAGGCCAGCAATATCAGGTCTGAACTCACCCACCATCAAACAAAAAAAGACCCGGGACATGCCCGGGCCAGTCAACAGGGAGGATGACTGGCGTAACCCGGCCAGTCGCGGGATTCGGTTAGCTCACAAGCCTGTACCCACCAGATTCGGTCACAAGAAGGCGCGCATTTGACGGATCTGGTTCGATTTTTTGACGAAGCCGGTAAATATGCGTCTCGAGCGTGTGGGTCGTGACACCCGCGTTGTAGCCCCAGACCTCGTGCAGCAGCACATCGCGCGGCACGACGCCGGTGGTCGAGCGGTAGAGGAACTTGAGGATGTTCGTCTCTTTCTCGGTCAGGCGGATTTTCTTGTCGTCCTCGGTCACCAGCTGCTTCATCGCTGGTTTGAACGTGTAAGGTCCCAGCGCGAAGACGGCATCTTCGGACTGTTCGTGCTGGCGCAGCTGAGCGCGGATGCGTGCGAGGAGCACCGGAAACTTGAAGGGTTTGGAGACGTAGTCGTTCGCGCCCGCATCGAGACCCAGGATGGTGTCGGCGTCGGTGTCATGGCCGGTCAGCATCAGGATCGGGCTTTTGACCCCCTGCTTACGCATGAGCCGGCAAAGCTCGCGCCCGTCGGTGTCCGGCAGGCCCACGTCGAGGATCACCAGATCAAAGAGCTGGTCGCGCACGCGCTCCATGGCGGTGGCGCCGCTGTCGGCCTCGAACACCTCGAAATCTTCGGTCATCACCAGCTGCTCGCTAAGCGCCTCGCGCAGATCGTCGTCGTCGTCGACCAGAAGGATGTTTTTGAGCTGAGCCATCGGGGCCTCCCTTGCGTGTCGAGGCAAAGATGCGCCCAACCTTCCGTTCGCTCAAGATTTGCTGCATCACTCTCACAGGCTCGTGTATGGCGGGTTAACGGGTGCGAGATTTGTTTCAAAAATCGCCCCTTTGCGATCACGGACCGGTGAGAATAGGGGTCTTGCGCGGTGAGCTTTGCGCCGAATGAAACACAAATGGTCGCCCGGGCGCGCACGGATTTGCGTCTGGGACAGCCGATTGTGGTGCGGGACGGCGCCGGGGCGTGGCTTGTGTTCGCGGTGGAGACGCTGGATGCCGCGCATTTCGAGGCGTTGAAACGGCTCGAAGGCGTGGAAATCGCGCTGACCGTCTGGCGGGCAGAGACGCTCAAGCTGCGCCCCTATGACGGCGATCTCGCGCGCATCGCGCTGGCGCAGCATCACTCGGCGATGGACGTGCGGGCGCTGGCGGATCCGTCGCTCGACCTTGCGCATCCGATGAAGGGGCCGTTTCAAGGCCTGCGAGAGGGACGGGCGGATGTGGCGCGCGCGGGCATTGCGCTGGCCAAGTCGGCGCATCTTCTGCCTGCGGTGCTGACCGTCCCCGTGCGCGACATCGACCCCGGCCTCACGGTGCTGGACCTGCACGACGTGCCGCGGGATGCGGGACCCGAGCGGCAGCTGGGCCGCGTCTCGGGTGCGCGCGTTCCGATGGTGGCGAGCCAGGCGGGCCGGGTGCAGGTGTTCCGTCCCGGCGATGGCGGGGAAGAGCATTATGCGGTCGAGATCGGCAGGCCGGACCGCGCGGCACCGGTGCTTGTCCGCCTGCACTCGGCGTGTTTCACCGGGGACGTCCTTGGCTCGCTCAAATGCGATTGCGGTCCGCAGCTGAACGCCGCGCTGACGCAGATGGGCCGGGAGGGTGCCGGTATTCTGCTCTACCTCAATCAGGAGGGGCGCGGGATCGGGCTGGCCAACAAGATGCGCGCCTATGCGCTGCAGGATCAGGGATTCGACACGGTCGAGGCCAATCACCGGCTGGGATTCGAGGACGACGAGCGCGACTTTCGCCTGGGCTCTGCGATCCTGCGCGAGATGGGCGTGAGCGCGGTGCGGCTCCTGACGAACAACCCGGCCAAGATCGCGATGATGGAGGAGCAGGGGATCACCGTCGCCGAGCGCGTGCCGTTGAAGGTCGGGGAGACGGCGCAGAACCGCGCCTATCTGGCGACCAAGGCGGCCAAGTCGGGGCATCTGCTGTGACACCCGATGATCTGGTGCTCACGCGGCGGGGGCTCCGGTTTAGGGGACGGTATTATCCCTGCACCATTGGCAATGGCGGGATCTCGGGTCGCAAGCGCGAGGGTGACGGGGCGACACCGCGCGGAGTGCACCGGATCGTCGGATGTCTCTATCGACCTGACAGGATGGCGCGGCCTGTGCCGTGGGCGGTGCCGATCCGGCCGGGAGACCTTTGGTCGGACGACGCGGCGCTGCCGGACTACAACCTGATGGTGCGCGCGCCGTATGACGGCAGTCACGAGCGGTTGCGGCGGGCGGACAGGCTCTATGATCTGGTGCTGCTCACCGACTGGAATTGGCCGTATCCGGTGGCGGGGCGCGGGTCGGCGATCTTTCTGCACAGATGGCGGCGACCGGGTTATCCGACGGAAGGCTGTGTGGCCTTACGCCCGGATCATCTGTTGGAGATCACGCAGAGGTTGTCGTTTGGGTCGCGGCTGATTGTGCGTTAGAGCTGGCGATCTTTGACTCGACGCTCCGTCGCTAAAATCAAAGCACCCGCCTGACGGGAACCGTCAGGCCGCGCCGACCCGCCCCAGTCAAACCGTAGGTTTGCCTTCGGCAAAACGGGCGGCGCGATTGCGCCACCCCGCGGGACGGCGCGTGCACCCACGTTGCACACGAATTCAGATCAAGATGACCGCACGGAGCTCAACCCGCCGGCGGCACGCGCTCGCCAAAGATCGCGGAGCCGACGCGGACGTGCGTGGCGCCAAAGGCGATGGCCTGGTCGAAATCGCTGCTCATCCCCATCGAGAGCCCTGAAAGCCCGTTGCGCGCCGCCATCTTGGCGAGGAGCGCGAAATGGAGCGACGGCGTCTCCTCCACCGGCGGGATGCACATCAGCCCTTTGACCGGCAAGTCGAGCCCACGGCACTCGGCCACGAAGGCATCCACCTCAGCGGGCATGACGCCTGCCTTCTGCGCCTCCTCCCCGGTGTTCACCTGGATGAAGAGGTCCGGGCAGCTGCCCGTCTCTTGCGCGAGCCGCGCGAGCGTCGTGGCCAGCTTGGGGCGGTCGAGGGAATGGATCGCCTGCGCCAGCTCCATCGCCTGCCGGGCCTTGTTGGTCTGGAGGGGGCCGATGATGTGCAGGTCGACGTTGTCGAACTCCTGCCGGAAGTCCGGCCATTTGCCAGCCGCCTCCTGCACGCGGTTCTCGCCAAAGCTGCGGTGACCCTCTTCGAGCACGGCGCGCACGCGCTCGTTCGGCTGCACCTTGGAGACCGCAATCAGCGTCACGTCCGCCGGGTCGCGCCCTGCCTTCTCGCATGCCTCGGCCACCTTGGCCTGAATGTCAGCCAGCCCCATTGAGCGCCTCCCACACCTCGTCAAACGGTTTGAGCGCGTCGCCGTAGCGCTGCCATGCCTTGGCGCTCGATTTGTAGATCGGCTGACGCACTTGGTGGAGGCTCAGCGTCTTGACCGCAGCGCCGGATTCGTGCGGGCGCAGGCATGCGTCGTCCCATGGAAGACCTACTGCCTCGAGAAGGGCGCGGGTCTGCGCCTCGGGGTCAGCCACAAACGCCTCGTACTCGAGGTCGTAGGGCGCCTCGGGCAGGATCCCGCGCCAGTGCTCGATCGCCTGGTTAAAGTCATGGATGTAGCGCGCGATATCACCGAGATCGTTGGTGTAGCGGTGCGAATCCTCGACAAAGAGGTTGCGGTACATCGAGACGGCCACGTCGCGAGGATCGCGGTGGATCACCACCAACCGCGCCGCCGGCATGGCGTAGCGGATTGCGCCGAGTGCGCTGTGCACGTGCATGGTCTTGTCGACCGACGTGCTGCACGCCGCGCCAAGCTGGCGCTGCGCGTGGCGCATGTAGGCGCGGCGATACCCGTCGACCTTGTCCCCGGTCACCTGCGACAGCGGCGTGTAGTGCGGCGCCTTGCCCATCAGCACAGAGATGCCGCGCGTTGCAAAGGACGACTCACCGATGCTGCCGACCTGCGGGTGCGCAGCGAGCACGCGTTCGATCAATGTCGTCCCGCTGCGGGGCGTGCCGACGATGAATATCGGGCGGAAGCCGTCGGTGCTGTCCTCGCGCGACGGGAAGTCACGAACATCCTGCGCGTTGATCAGGTCCCAGATCTCTTTGTGCAGCGACGCGTATTTGAAGGGCCGGCGAGCGCGCTCGGTGCTGTTGGCGATGTCGAGATAGGGGAAGACCTGGTCGTGTTTCCCGAGATCCGACATGACCTTGGACAGGGCAAAGCCGAACTGGGCTCGGTGCATGGGGATGGTCTTGGGGGCCTTAACCGCCTTTATCATGGGGCGCAGCAGCGGGTCGTTGGGTTTGAGTTTTTCGGTGACGGTGATCATGCGGTAGAGGAACCCGTCATCGGGCTTCTTCTTGATCAGGCGCCGCAGCAGCTTGCCTGCCGCCTCGAACCGGCCGATGCGCTGCAGGAACAGCGCCTTTTCGGTGGACCACTGGATCGTGTCTGGCGTTTTCGCGATCAGTTGATCGAAGATGGCGGCGGCCTTGTCAAAGGCTCCGGTCGCCTCGTATGCGCCTGCGAGCGCCTTGAGCGTGGCGACGTTGCCGGACTGCAAGCGGTCCGCGTGCTCGAGGTGCTCGAGCGCTGTCTCATGTAGATTGAGGCGCGCGGCGATCACGCCCTGCATCAGCGCCACACTCGGCACATTCGGCGCCAGGTGCGCCAGGTCCTGAAATGCCTGCGCCGCACCATTAACGTCCCCGGTGTCGAGCTTGAGCTTGGCCGCGTCGAACATCTGGCTGAGCTGGGCGTGCGTCGGCTTGGCCATGCGGCTCTCCTGTGGGCGTGGGACTGTCGCAGTTCAATTGGCGCTGTTCAAACGGAAAAGAGCGGACCAATGGCCCGCTCTTCCCACCAAGTTCCGAGAGGAACTTAGAAGCTCATCGAGATACCCAGCGAGTACTGGTCGAAGCTGTCCGGGCCGCCGATGTCGTCCAGGTCGCTCGAGCCGTAGCCGAACTGAACCTGTGCGCCGCCGCCGAGGTCGTAGTCAACCGCGAGGCCGTAGCCCGACACGCTGTCGCCGTCCTGCTCGTACACACCGTAGTTGAAGCCGATGGTCAGCGCGTTCATCGCGTAGCCGAGGCCGATTGCGGTGTGGGTCAGGTCGTCGACGTTGTCGCCGGAGAACTGCGAGTAGTTCACAACCGCCTGCAGGCCGTTGTCGAACGTGGTGCTGAGCGAGATACCGTAGACGTCATCAAACGCGGTCACGACCGGAACACCGCCACCGTTGGACGATCCGAGCGTCACGGTGCCGCCGTCGGTGGTTTGGTAGCCGAGGCCAACGCCGAGCGACAGACCTGCCAGGTTTGCGGAGTAGGACACACCCACACCCCAGACCGGGTCGCCGTTGCCGGTGTCGTCGATTTCAGCCGACACGTGGCCGGTGAAGCCTTCGAAGGCATACGTGAAGCGCGCGACTTGGCCGTCGTAGGTGCCGTCGAAGCCGGAGTTGCCCGAGTAACCAACGTGCGCGGTGTGCGCGTCGTCGATCGAGCCGCCGATGCCGACTTCGGTCAGAGCCGCGTCGAATGCGCCGTCGGTGTCACCCATGGTCAGGGTTGCGCCGCCACCGGAGATCGCGATGGTTTCGCCGCCTTGGGTCGTGCCGGCGAATGCGCCGTTCTCGTCCAGGTCGACAGTCGCGGTGAACGACAGGCCGTTGTCGGTTTCACCCGACATGGAGAACGTCACGTCGATGTCCGTCCAGAATTGTGTTTCGTCGCCGTAAACGTCGCCGCCCACAACACCCATTTCGGCGGAGCCGGAGAGTGCGATGTCTGCGGAAGCGATACCGGCGGTTGCGACCAACGCTGTGGTTGCGAAAAGAACCGATTTCATAGTTTCCCTCATGTGTTCGTAAGGCACGTACCAAGCCGGTGCTCCGGCCTTGATGAAGGTTGTATGCTCACGCACCCCCAGACTTGGCAATGCGGACTGCCACAAGGGTGCCCAACAAGTGCCACAGTGATGCGCATTTGCCACAAGCCCCCGGACCACCCTGCCAAAGCGGCGAATTCCCGCCGTTTGCACAGTGGCTTGTCCCATTTCGCAGGGCGGTCTAATAGGAGTGAAGGCAGGCGTCTGCACGGAGCAGGGACATGATCGCAGCACTTCGCATTCCTCTTATGAGCCTTCTCGCGGCAGCCGTGCTTGCGGGGTGCGGTCCCAACTTTGCCGAACGCAGCAAGACCGCAGAAGAGCTGACGGACGAGGTGATCTACCAGGACCGCCGGCGCCCGCCCTCGCGTCTGCGCGACGTCCTCTTTAGCCGCACGGACCCGGCCAAGGTCGGCGGTGTGAACAAGTACCTGTGGAACGCCTCGCTCGAAGTCCTGAATTTCCTGCCGGTTCAATCGGTTGACCCGTTCACGGGCACGATCGTCACCGGTTACGGCACACCTCCGGGCACCGGCCGCGCCTACCGCGCGACGATCCTGATCAGCGATCCGGCGCTCGACGCCCGCTCGCTGAACCTCGCACTGCAGACCCGTTCGGGTCCGGTCAGCGTCGGCACCCAGCGCGCCGTCGAGGACGCCATCATGACCCGCGCGCGCCAGCTGCGCGACCGCGACAGCCGCTTTTAAGGTTTCACCTCAGGCCATGGGTTTCGGCGCCGGCAGCGTTGCGAGCCGGTGCACCCAGTCGACGTGCTGCGGCAGACAGGTCGAGCGCAGGTCGTAGTTCTTGACCACGAACGCCCGTGCTGCCTTGCCCATGGCCTCCCGCGCCTCGGGATCGTCCAGCAATCGGCACACTTTGTCCGTCAATGCGTCGGTGTCGAAGAAGTCCGTGAGCCAGCCGGTCTTGCCGTCCTCGATGACCTCTTTCACGGGCGCCGTGTCGCTTGCGACAATCGCCGCCTCGACGCTCATCGATTCCAAAAGCGACCAGCTCAGCACAAACGGATAGGTCAGGTAGACGTGGACCCGGCTCACCTGCTGCATCGCCATGAATGTCGGGTACGGCACGCGCCCCAGCATATGCACCCGCGCCCAGTCCGCGTCCGAGATCCGCGGCCGCACTTCGTCGATAAAGATCTGCTTCCACGTCTGCCCTTTTGGCGCGCTCGCCCCGTAGGACACCTCGTCCCCGCCCAGCATCACCACCTGTGCGCTCGGGCGGCGCCTCAGCAGGTCCGGCAGCGCCCGCATAAAGATGTGATAACCGCGGTACGGCTCGAGGTTGCGGTTGATGAAGGTGATGACTTCGTCGTCGCGCGTCAGCACCGGACCGTCCGGGATCTCGAGCCGCGCGTCGGGGTTTTGCACCAGCAGGTCCGTGTCGATCCCGTCATGCGCCACGGTGATCTTGTCGCGGAAGGGCTGGGGGAAGGTGTCGGCCTGGAACTTGGTCGGGGAAATCCCCGCGCTCGCCACCTCGAAATGCAGGCGGTTGTTGAGGTTCTTCATCCGAATGCGCACCGGGTCGAGCTCGGGTGCACGGCTCGGGAACTCCGGGTCAAAGTTCAGATGCGGCTCCTCGTCGAGGTGGTAAAGCTCGCAATAGAGCCCCAGCCGCGCTTCAGGCCAGACGTCCTTAAGGTAAAGGCTCTCCCCCCACCCGTGATGCGCGAGGATCACCGCGGGGTTCAGCCCCTTCTCCTTGAGCTGGCGGGCCGCCTTCATGCAGGAGAACCCGCGCACCACCTTGGTCTCGAAATCCGACACAAGCGGGTGGATGCCCTGCGTCGAGCCGCCCTCGATCTTGTAGGGGATCACCTGCACACCGTTCCACTTGGTCGGCTTATCAACCTTGGGGGTCAGCGCGACGACCATATGCCCGGCCTGCGCCAGCGCCGGGGCGAGGTGCTTGTACTGGCCGGGGAAATTCTGGTGAATGATCAGGATCTGCATCGACGGCGTGCCTTTTGTCGGGCTTTTGCTGCGGTGTAGCACCCCTGGCGCAAACCGCAAAGCGAGGCGCGCCACTGGACGCTGCACCGCGACCGCCGTATCACACCCCCGCGCAACCGACCGGAGCAGACAGATGGCCTACGACGCCACCACCCTCGAAGCGAAATGGCAGGCCACCTGGGCCGAGGCGGAGACCTTCAAAGCCGTCCGGGACGAGAGCAAGCCCAAGTATTACGTGCTCGAGATGTTCCCCTACCCGTCGGGCAACCTGCACATGGGTCACGTGCGCAACTACACGATGGGCGACGTGGTCGCGCGCTACAAGATTTCGACCGGGCACAACGTGCTGCACCCGATGGGGTTCGACGCCTTCGGCATGCCCGCCGAGAACGCGGCGATGGCGTCGGGCGGTCACCCCAAGGATTGGACCTACGCCAACATCGACACGATGGTGGGCCAGATGAAGCCGCTCGGCCTGTCGCTCGACTGGTCGCGCATGTTCGCCACCTGTGACCCCGAATACTACGGCCAGCAACAGGCGCTGTTTCTCGACTTTCTCGAGGCCGGCCTCGTCTACCGCAAGAACGCCGTGGTGAACTGGGACCCGGTCGACATGACCGTGCTCGCCAACGAGCAGGTGATCGACGGCAAGGGCTGGCGCTCGGGTGCCGAGGTCGAGCGTCGCGAGCTCACGCAGTGGTTCTTCAAAATCTCCGACATGTCGGGCGAGCTTCTCGACGCTCTGGACGGGCTCGAGGAGTGGCCCGCCAAGGTGCGCCTGATGCAAGAGAACTGGATTGGCAAATCGCGCGGTTTGCAGTTCGCCTTCTCCACCTCTGAAGCGCCTGAAGGGTTCGACCGGATCGAGGTCTACACGACCCGCCCGGACACGCTCATGGGCGCGTCCTTCGTCGGCATCTCGCCCGATCACCCACTCGCCAAACACCTCGAGGCACACGACTCAAAGGTCGCGGAGTTCTGCGCTGAGGCGCGCAAGGGCGGGACCACCGCCGAGGCTATCGAGACCGCACCCAAGCTGGGGTATGACACCGGCATCACCTGCCGCCATCCCTTTGACACGTCTTGGGAATTGCCGGTCTACATCGCGAACTTCATCCTGATGGACTACGGCACCGGAGCCATCTTCGGCTGCCCAGCGCACGACCAACGCGACTTTGACTTCGCCACGAAATACGGCCTGCCGATCATCCCGACTTTCCTGCCGTCCGAGGCGAGCTCCCCGGAGCTCGAAGAGGCGTTCGTCCCGACAAAGGCCGAAAAAGTCTGGTGGGTGCGCCCCATCAACTGGGAGCCCGAAACCACCGGCCAGGAGGCCATCGACGCGACCATCGACTTTTGTGAGGCAAACGGCGTCGGCCAGGGCGTCACGCAATACCGCCTGCGCGACTGGGGGCTCTCCCGCCAGCGCTACTGGGGCTGTCCGATCCCGGTCGTGCATTGCGACGCCTGCGGCGTTGTCCCGGAGAAAAAAGAGAACCTGCCCATCGCCCTGCCCTATGACAACGGCAACGAGGCGATCGACTTCTCGATCCCGGGCAACCCGCTCGACCGCCACCCCACGTGGCGCAATGTGCCCTGCCCCGCCTGCGGCAAACCCGCCAAGCGCGAGACGGACACGATGGACACGTTCGTCGATTCGTCCTGGTATTACGCCCGCTTCACCGCGCCGCGCGCCGAGACGCCGACCGACATGGACGACGCCAAATACTGGATGAACGTCGACCAGTATATCGGCGGGATCGAACACGCGATCCTGCACCTGCTCTACGCGCGTTTCTTCGCCCGCGCGATGCACATCACCGGCCACCTGCCCGAGACCGCCAAGGAACCCTTCGACGCGCTCTTCACCCAAGGCATGGTGACCCACGCGATCTACAAGACAACCGGCGCGGACGGACGGCCGAAATATCATTTCCCCGAGGACGTGACCCTGCGCGACGGCTCGGGCTTTCTCGCCGATGGAACGGAGGTGGAGATTGTCCCCTCCGCCAAGATGTCGAAATCCAAGAACAACGTGGTCAACCCGCTGGAGATCATCTCCAAATACGGCGCCGACACCGCGCGCTGGTTCGTGCTTTCCGACTCGCCGCCCGAACGGGACGTGGAATGGACGGCGTCGGGCGCCGAGGCCGCCAGCAAGCACCTCGCCCGCGTCTGGAACATCGGCGACCGGATCGCGAGACTGCCGTCCGAGGCGGCCTCCCCCGAAGCCGACGAGGCCCTCCTGCGCGAGATGCACAAGGCCATCCGCGACGTGACCGTCAACATCGAAAGCTTCGGGTTCAACGCCGCCATCGCCAAGCTCTACGCCTTCACCGCCACCTTGCAGAAATCCAAGGCTGGCAAGGACGCGCAGACCACCGCGATCAAGACGCTCGCGCAGCTCATGTCGCCCATGACCCCGCACCTGTCGGAGGAAATCTGGGCGCACCAGGGCGGCACGGGCCTTATCACCAACGCACCCTGGCCCATCGCTGACGAGGCCAAGCTGACCGAAGACAGCGTGACCCTCCCGATCCAGATCAACGGCAAACGCCGCGCGGAAATCAGCGTACCGGCAGACATGGACAAGGCCGAGGTTGAAAAGATCGCGCTTGCGCACGAGGCTGTCGCCAAGGCGCTGGGCGGGGGAGCGCCGAAAAAGGTGATCGTCGTCCCCGGCCGGATCGTGAACGTTGTCGTCTGACCTCAACTCCACCCGTCCCGGGCTCAACCCGGGACCTTGCAGCCCCTCCCGCCCCGGATGTGATCCGGGGCCTCTCACCCGACGTGCGCTGCTCTTGTCAGCCCTCGCAACCCTCACCGCCTGCGGCTTCACCCCCGTCTACGGCCCCACCGGCGCGGCCTCCTTCCTGCAAGGCAACGTTCTTACGGACGCACCCGCCTCCCGGCTCGACTACCTGCTCGTGCGCCGCATCGAAGAGCGGCTCGGACGCGCCAATGGCCCGGCCTACACCCTCTCGGTCGAGATCAGCACCGACAGCATCGGCATCGCGCAATCAGGCGGCGCCACCCGTGCGCAGCTGACCGGTACCGCCGCCTACGCGCTCAAGGCGATCGGGACAGGCGCCGTGCTGACGGACGGCACCGTCGAGAGCTTCACCGGCTATTCGACCACCGGCTCGACCGTCTCCGAACGCGCCGCGCAGCTCGACGCGCAGGAGCGGCTGATGACCATCCTCGCCGACCAGATCATCGACCAGCTGATCCTCGCCGCCCCCGACCTGCCACGATGAAGCTCAAGAGCCACGAGGTCTCCGCCTTCATCGCCAAACCGCCGACCACCGCGCCCGGCGCGCTGATCTACGGCGCCGACGCGATGCGGATCGCCCTCAAACGGCAGGAGATGCTCGCCGCCATGATTGGCCCGAACGCCGAAGAGGAGATGCGCCTCACCCGCATGTCCGGCGCCGACGTGCGCAAGGACCCGGCCCAGGTGCTCGACGCCATCAAGGCGCAAGGTTTTTTCCCCGGTCCCCGCGCTGTCTTTGTCGAAGAGGCGAACAACACCACGACCGACGCATTGAAGGCCGCCTTGGGTGAGTGGCAGGCCGGGGACGCGCAGATCGTGGTGACCGCCGGGATGCTCACGCCCGCGTCTTCCTTGCGCAAGCTCTTCGAGGGGCACAAGGCCGCCGCCTGCCTGCCGATCTACGACGATCCCATGGGGCGGGACGACATCGAGAACGCGCTGCGCAAGGCCGGGCTTGCGCTGCCGGACCGCGAGGTGATGGGTCATCTGACCGCCCTCGCGCTCGAGCTCGAGCCCGGCGATTTCCGCCAAACCCTCGAAAAGCTCAGCCTCTACAAGCGCGGTGATGCAGCGCCCATCAGCTCGGACGACATCGCCGCCTGCGCACCCACCTCGACCGAAGGCGATATCGACGACCTCCTCGCCGTCGTCGGCGACGCACGTGTGCAAGAGATCGGACCCATGCTGCGCAAACTGACGGCGCAAGGCGTGAACCCCACAACTCTCACCATTGGCGCGACGCGCCACTTCCGCACGCTGCACGGCGTGGCAGCAGGGGCAAATGTGCGCCTGCCCGGCAATTTCAAGGTCAAGGAGCGCCTCCAGCGTCAGGCCCGCACGTGGGGCGCGTTCAAGCTGGAGCAGGCCCTTTCGGTGCTCACCGACACGGACCTCGCCCTCCGCTCCGCCGGGCAGACCGCGCCGCAGATGGCGATGGTCGAACGCGCGCTCATCCGGCTGGCGATGCTGGGGCGCCCGTAGGATGGGTGATCTCACCCATCGCGGCTTGTAGCTACTTGGTGAAAAGCGCGATGGTCTCGGCCCGCGTCAGCTTTTTTGTATCCCCTGCAAAGGCATACCCATCGGCCTTGCAGTCGAAATAGATCTCGTCCGTCAGCGCCACGGCCGACTGGTCATCCAGCGTGCCAAACCCAAAGTGAAAATCGCCCTCCATCGGTCGTGGCGCGGTCACGCGGTAGAACAAAGTGCCGCCGCACGCCGCGCAAAACCCCCGCTCCGCCCAGTGCGACGAGCGCCAGACCTGCGGCGTGCCTTGGGTGAAGGTCACCGCGTCGCCTTTCGCCTCGATACTCATAAAGACACCGCCCGACCAGCGCCGGCAGGTCTCGCAATGGCACGCGCCCGTGCGGGTGATCTCCGCGTCGATGCGGTAGCGCACCGCGCCGCAAGCGCATCCTCCGGTCCGTGATCTCATGACACATCTCCTTCTTTTGAGACCCAGCCTACCGTGCGCTCCTGTCAAATCCAGTCAGCACGTCTCGGCTCTGCTCAGGTGTGACCGGTCGGAACAATCGTCCACGCCGCCTTGCGCAGACGGACAATTTTTCCGATCCTCGCGCGCAAAGGAGAGCGAACATGCCGAACGACCACGACTTCAGCATTGCCCCCGAGGTGACCGGCTTCTTTGACCCGGCCACCAACACGATCTCTTACGTGGTGCAGGACCCCAGCTCGACCGCCTGTGCGGTGATCGACCCGGTTATGGACATCGACTACGCCGCCGGGCGGATCACGCATGAAAGCTCTGACCGGATGATCGCCTTCATCCGCGAGCACGGCCTGACGCTCGAATGGGTGATCGAGACCCACGTGCACGCCGATCACCTCTCGGGCGCGCCCTACATTCAAGACCAGCTGGGCGGACAGATCGGGATCGGCGCGCAGATCACCGAGGTGCAGGAGGTCTTTGGCAAGGTCTTCAACGAGGGCACCGAGTTCCAGCGCGACGGCTCCCAGTTCGACCGGCTTTTCGTGGACGGGGATACTTACACGGTCGGCGGGATGAAGTGCTTTGCGATGCACACGCCCGGCCACACGCCCGCCTGCATGGTGCACGTGATGGGCGATGCGGCCTTTGCGGGCGATACGCTCTTCATGCCCGACGGCGGCTCTGCGCGCTGCGATTTTCCCGGTGGCTCGGCGGAGCAGCTTTACGACTCGATCCAAAAGGTGCTTTTGCTGCCAGACGAGGTGCGGCTCTTTATCTGCCACGACTACGGCCCCGGCGGACGGCAGATCGCGTGGGAGACGACCATCGGCGCGCAGAAGGCGGAGAACATCCACGTCGGCCAAGGGCGGTCCAAGGAAGACTTCGTCAAGTTCCGCACCGAGCGCGACGCGCAGCTCTCGATGCCAAAGCTGATCATCCCCGCGCTGCAGGTGAACATGCGCGCGGGGGAAGTGCCGAAGGATGCCGCGGGCAGTCCGATGCTCAAGGTGCCGGTGAACGGGCTTTAGGGCTACGTACCGTTCATACAACACCGACAGATGTTCACGCGCCGTCCCGCAGGGGTGGCGCAATCGCGCCGCCCGTTTTGCCGAAGGCCAACCTCCGATTTGACGGGGGCGGGTCGGCTCGGCCTGACAGTGCCTGTCAGGCGAGTGCTTTGAACCGTGCGGGTACATTCAAAAAAGGCCCCGGCAAACTGCCGAGGCCCTGGCGTCAGGCTGTAGCTCTACGCCGAAACGCAGCGGATCAGTTTACTGCTTTGGCGTCCACCACGTCGGTTTCCACGGCGGGGCGGGACGCGATCTCGATCCGGCGCGGTTTCAGCGCCTCGGGGATCTCGCGCTCCAGCTCGATGTGCAGCATCCCGTCGACATGGGACGCACCCGTCACCTTCACGTGGTCTGCGAGGTGGAAACGGCGCTCAAACGCGCGGGTGGCGATACCGCGGTGCAGGAACGTGCGGTCCTTGGCCTCGTCCGACTTGCGGGCAGAGACGACAAGCGCGCGCTCTTTCACCTCGACCGACAGGTCAGCTTCGGAGAAGCCGGCCACCGCGATCGAGATGCGGTACGCGTCGTCCGCGGTCTTTTCGATGTTGTAGGGCGGGTAGCTCTGCGTGCCGGCATCACCAGCCAGAACACGGTCCATCAGGTCGGCCATCTGGTCGAAACCGACAGTGGCACGATAGAGCGGAGACAGATCAAAATTTCGCATGGGGTCATCCTCCAGTGAGCGATAACAAAGTGCGCCCTCCCACCATGGGACGGGCTTTTGTGGGTCCCAGGCCCGATCGTTCAGCGCCTGGTGAAGTGTATTTGGGAAAGCCCTTTGCGGGTTTCAAGAGGGAGAGGTTGCAGAGCTTTCGAGCAGTATTTGTATATCAGAAACATATATTTATACTAAGGTGCCTCAAAACCTGGTACATTCCAAACGGACATGCATGCGCCGGCCGTTTTGCCGAAGGCAAACCTTCGGTTTGACGGGGGCGGGTCATGCCGGAGGCATGCCTTCGGCATGACGCGGCCTGACAGTGCCTGTCAGGCGGGCGCCCTAATTTAAGGCAAGGTGTATCTGGTTGAGGCTTGCGTACCTTTAGCGCTCAGGGCCGCACGAACTTCGCGCCGGATGTGTTGCGTCCACCGACCTGAACGCGCTTGGCGGTCACGCCGGTGCTCTGCAGGCCGCGCCCTTCGAGGAGTTCGGTTTGCAGGATCGGCAACGCCCCTTCGAGCGTGCTTGCCAACGACACAGGCTGGCCCTGCGCCTCCGCCTTGGCGGAGACCACCGACACGATGCGCGGCGCGCCATTTGCAAAGCTGAACACGGGAGAGCCCGAGGCGCCGAAGTCCACGTCGCAGGACATCACCAAAACGCCGGCCTGGCGCGCCATCACGGTGCACACGTCCTGCATGGAGGGCGCTTCGGCGCGGTTCAGCGCGTAGCTGACCACCCCGACCCGATCGCCCGCGCGTGCGCGGCGCGCCGTCAGGAAGGGCTGGACCTCGCTTGTGCGGATTGGCCGGTCGAGCTCCAGAAGAGCCAGATCGTTGCGCACCCGCTCGGCTCGGACCGCCGCGTCAAAGACATACTCGGGATGCGTGACCGCGCGGGCCACGTTGCGGTAGGCCGAGGCGCGGCCATTGCGCCAGCCTGCCAGAAACTCGATCTGGCCGGGGTCGATGCTTTGCCCCGAGGCCCGGTCGAACAGGCAATGTGCCGCCGTCAGCACGAGGTCCGGCGCGATCAGCGATCCGGTGCAGAACGCCGCGCCTCCGAGGTTGAGGCGGCCAACCGCCTCCCACCCGCGACTGTCGTCGCCCGTGTCGAGCCGGCGCAGCGGAGCGTCCTCGGCCATGGCAAGGCTGGCCAGGCACCACAGCCCGGCAATCATGCTCACCAATTTGCGCATAAACGCTCCATTGTCCCTCAGCCTGATCGGGTATCGGCAGAGTGCGGCGAAAATAGGGCAGTGCGGTCCGGGTCAGGAGATGACACGCGGGTGCGGGTTGCCTAGGCTCGCGGCATGTGGCGGCGGCTCCTTTTGTCGGTGATGTTCGTGATTGCGCTCCTCTGGGCGCTCAACACGTCGCTGTGGATCGCGCCTCCGCCGGGCGAGGCGCGGCTCATCGCGCACAGGGGCGTGCACCAGACCTATGCCGGGCCTCCGCCGGTCCGGGACACCTGCACCGCGACCCCGATCACACCCGTCACGCATGGGTTCATCGAGAACACGCTGCCGTCGATGCAGGCCGCCTTTGACGCGGGCGCGGACGTGATCGAGCTCGACATCCACCTGACGCCGGACAACGTCTTTGCCGTGTTCCACGACTGGACGATCGACTGCCGGACCGAAGGCACCGGCCAGACCAACCGGACACCGTGGGAGACGCTGGCACGGCTCGACGTCGGGTATCGGTATTCCGAGGACGGCACGTCCTTTCCCCTGCGCGGCAGCGGAGTGGGTCTGATGCCGCGGCTCGAGGAGGTGTTCACCACGTTTCCCGAACGCAGGTTCCTGATCAACTTCAAGAGCGACGACCCGAACGAAGGTGCAGCCCTCGTCGATCTTTTGCGCGCAAACCCCGGCTGGCGCGCGCAGGTCTGGGCGATCTACGGCGGAGAACGGCCCGCGCGGGTCGTGACCGATGCCTTCCCCGAGATCAAAACGTTCAGCCGCGCGTCCATCCAGGCCTGCGGCCTGCGCTACATCGCCCTCGGGTGGACCAGCTACGTGCCGGAGGCGTGCCGCGGCACGATACTGGCGCTGCCGATCGACGTGGCGCCTTTCGTCTGGGGCTGGCCGCGCCGGTTCGAACGGCGCATGGCCGCACATGGCACAGAGCTCCTGCTGCTTGGCCCGATGGAACAGGGCTCGACCGCCGGCATTGACACGCCTGCACAGCTAACGCAGGTCCCGGACGGGTTCGCAGGCTGGGTGTGGACCGACCGGGCCGAGGTCGTGGGACCGCTGCTGCGCTAGATTCGGTAACCTTGACCCTTACTCATTCGAATCCGATATGCACGCGCCGCCCCATGGGGGCGGGTCGGCGCGACCTGACGTTTCCGTCAGGCGAGCGCTCCAATTTAAGGCAAGGTGAATCAGGCTTAAGGTTGTTGCGTGCTCAAAACGCTACGCACCGTCCCGCAGCGCCCGCGGCTTAGGCCCACCCGTCGCCCAGTCCAGCAGCTCGACCGTGTGCACCACCGGCACACCCGTCCTTGAGCCGATCTGCATCATGCAGCCGATGTTGCCCGCCGCGATCACGTCCGGCGCCTTGGCCTCCAGCGTCTCAACCTTGCGCGCCTTGAGCTGGCCCGAAATCTCGGGCTGCATCAGGTTGTACGTCCCCGCCGAGCCACAGCAGAGGTACGGATCCTTCGGCTCGACAACCTCGAAGCCTGCCCTCTTGAGCAGGGTCTTGGGATGCATCTTGATCTGCTGGCCGTGCTGCAGCGAACAGGCGGCGTGGTAGGCAACCCGCAGGCCCGTCCCGCTGGCGTCCTGCGACCAAATCTGGGGTGCATCCGTGCCGGCAATCGCGCCTTTGGCGGGAGCAGGCTCCGCGCTTGGCGCCTCCCCCGGCATCAACTCCATCAGCACTTCGCTCACGTCCTTGGCGCTACCGGAAACCCGCGCGGCGTCCTCGGCGAGCGGATCATTGCGGAACATGTGTCCGTAATCCTTGACCGTCGTGCCGCAGCCGGAGGTGTTGATGACGATGGCGTCGAGCCCGTCCGCGTCCATCTCCCGCACCCAGGCGCGGATGTTGGCAGCTGCCGAGCCGTGGCTCTCCGCCGTCTTGCCCATGTGGTGCGTGAGCGCGCCGCAACAGCCCGCGCCCTCGGCCACCACCACCTCCGCGCCAAGCCGCGTGAGCAGGCGGATGGTTGCATCGTTGATGTCCGTGTTCAGCGCCTTCTGCGCGCAGCCCGTCATCAGCGCCACGCGCATCTTGCGCTGCGGTACGGCAAAGGTCTGCGGGTCGTCGTTGCGGCTGACCGGCGGGATGTGCTTTGGCGCCATGTCGAGCATCGCACGCAGCCGCGCGTCCGGCACCAGCGCGCGGAACGGGCGTCCCATCTTGGCGAAAAAGAGCGCCACGCGGAACCGCATCGGGTGCGGCAGCACGCGCGCCAGCACCCAGCGCAGCGCGCGGTCCGACCACGGCCGGTCATAATGCTCCTCGATATACTCCCGCGCGTAATCGACGAGGTGCATGTAATGCACCCCCGACGGACAGGTCGTCATGCACGCCAGGCACGACAGGCAGCGATCGACGTGTTTGACGGTCTTCTCGTCCGGTTTGCGCCCCTGTTCGAGCATGTCCTTGATCAGGTAAATCCGCCCGCGCGGACTGTCGAGCTCGTCGCCCAGCACCTGATAGGTTGGGCAGGTCGCGGTGCAGAACCCGCAGTGCACGCAGGTCCGCAGCACCTCGTTCGAGCGCTGGATCGCCGGGTCGGTGAGTTGCTCTGGCGTAAAAGTCGTCTGCATCGTGTCGCCCGTCCCGGACTGGATCCGGGACCCTCCCAAAAAGGTAAAGAAAAGGCCCCGGATCAGGTCCGGGGCACGGATCGCTATGCCATCAATCCAGGGTTCAGAACTCCGCGGGGATCGAACTTGTCTCTCAGGCCCGCCTCCAGCCGGCCCACGCCGAACTTCGCCGGGTGGAATGCCGCTGCCGCACCCCTGAGGCACGTCGCATGGCCCGGCACGCTGAGCGCCGCGCGCACATCGTGACCTGCCGCGACCCGCGCCCAGATCAGACCGCCGCCCCAATCCAGCAGCATGGCCTTAGCATCAAGCGCTGCCACGACCGAGGGCGCATCTGACGGACGCACGGAAATGCGCCACAGATCCCCTTCGGCACCGGCGACTGCCTTGGCATCCCGCACCCATCGCCAGTCTGCCGCGATTTTGGCCGGATCATCTTCGATCACCGCGCCGCGCCCGATCAGCCGTGCCACCTCCGCCGCGCGATAGGCCACCTGCGCCTCGAACCCCTCGACCCGCAGCATCGTGACCGGCGCGCCACCTGCACCCACAGGCGCATGCGCCGCACCCGTCACCTCATAGGGAGAGCCCAGCCCCGCGCTCATCACAGGAACAGCCTCGGCCACGTCCAGACCGTTGATCAACACGCCGGCCCGCGTCTTGGGTGCTGGTAGCACTTTGAGCGACACCTCCGTCAGGACGCCAAGCGTGCCCCAGGACCCGCACAACAGCTTGACCAGATCGTAGCCGGTGACGTTCTTCATCACCCGGCCGCCGTTCTTGATGATCTCGCCCGACCCATCGACAAACCGCACGCCCAGCGCAAAATCCCGCGCCGCACCCGCCACCACGCGCCGCGGCCCGCTCGCGTTCGCCGCAAAGACCCCGCCAATCGTCGAGACCCCTTCGCTGCGAAGCACCGCGCGCAAATCACGCGGCTCGAACGCCAACCCCTGCCCCTCGGCAGCAACCACCGCCTCGATCTCTTCCAGCGGCGTGCCCGCCCCGGCAACCAGCGTCAAAGCACCCGGCTCATAGAGCGTCACACCGCTCAGCCCGCCCGTCTCGAGAACGTCTCCGTCGACACACCCAATCGACCGCGTCCCACCGCCAACGATCCGCAAAGGACCCCTCGCAGCACGCAACATCTCGGACAGCTCACTTTCGCTCTCTGGTCGCAGCATCGTCTCTTCTTCTGGCTGAAAATATCCTGGGGGAGGCGCCCTTCAGGGCGGCGGGGGCAAAGCCCCCAACTACCCGGCCCGCCGCCCCGCGCTCACCTCGAGCGGAAAGACCTTGGCCGGATTGAGCAGCCACTTGGGATCGAACACATCCTTCACCGCCATCTGCGCCTCCAGATCCTCCGGCGCGAACTGCGTCCCCATCAGGTCCCGCTTTTCGACACCCACACCGTGCTCACCGGTCAGGCACCCGCCCACCTCGACACAGAGCCGCAGGATGTCGGCGCCAAACGCCTCGCATAGCTCGAGATCCCCCGGCTTGTTCGCATCAAAGAGGATCAGCGGGTGCATGTTCCCGTCGCCCGCGTGAAAGACATTGGCCACATCGAGGCCGTACTCCGCACTCATCTGCTTGATCCGGCGCAGCACCTCCGGCAGCGCGCTCACCGGGATTGTGCCGTCGAGACACATGTAATCGTTGATCTGCCCCATCGCGCCAAAGGCGGACTTGCGCCCCAACCAGATGCGCCCGGCCTCGTCCGCGTCCTTTGCTTCGCGCATCTCGACCGGATTGTGCCGCGCCGCGATCTCCATGATCTGCGCCAGCTGCGCGTCGATCTCCATGTCCGAGCCCTCGACCTCCACGATCAAGAGCGCCTCGCACATCGGGTAGCCCGCCTTGGCAAACGCCTCGCACGCCTCGATACACGGGCGGTCCATGAACTCGATCGCAACCGGTAGGATGCCGCTCTTGATGATGTCGCTCACGCAGGCGCCCGCGACCTCGTTCGAATCGAACGCCATCAGCACGGGACGCGCGCCCTCGGGCTTGGGAAGGATGCGCAGCGTCGCCTCCGTCACCACACCCAGCTGGCCCTCACTGCCGCAAATCACGCCGAGCAGGTCGAGCCCCGCCGGATCCAGATGCGCCCCGCCGATCTCGATGATCTCACCTGCCATCGTCACCATCGTGACACCCAAAAGGTTGTTCGTCGTCACGCCGTATTTCAGGCAATGCGCCCCACCCGAATTCATCGCGATATTGCCCGCAATCGCGCAGGCCAGCTGCGAGGACGGATCGGGCGCATAGAAAAAGCCATCCTCCTCGACCGCGCCGGTGACGCTCAAGTTGGTACGTCCCGTCTGCACCCGGATCACCCGGTCGGCATAGCTCGTTTCCAGCACATCGTTCATGCGCGCCACCCCGAGGATCACGCTGTCCTCCGTCGGCAGCGCGCCGCCCGCAAGCGACGTCCCCGAGCCGCGCGGCACAACCGGCACACCCATCTGGTGACAGACCCGCAGGACCGACGCGACCTCTTCGGTCGAGCTCGGCAGCACCGCCGCCAGCGGCGGGCACTTGTAGGCCGTCAGACCGTCGCACTCGTAGGCCTTCGTCTCGAACGCGTCATGGATCACCGCGTCCTCCGGCAGCACCTCGAGCAGCGCCGCGACAAGCGCGTCCTTGCGGCCAAGCACCATCTCATCGGGTCGAGGCATTTGCATCGGCGGTCTCCACGTTCTGTAGAATTGGTCAACTTATATAACCAATTTCCAGAAAGTCGAGTCCCAGCCGCGCCACACACGCCGATTGCCCCCGCCGCACTGCCTGCCTAGGCTCCGCGCCATGACGTTTGCCGCGATGCTCACCCACTTCACGCCGCTCGATGCCGCCGCGCTCGGCCTCCTCATCTCGGCGTGGTGGTGTATCGGATGGGCGGTCGACCGCGAGAACGCCGGCACCCCTTCCGTCACCGCGCTGATGAACACCTACCGCCGCGAATGGATGCGCCAGATGGTGACCCGCGAGCCGCGTATCTTTGACGCGCAGATCATCACCAACCTGCGGCAAGGCACGGCGTTCTTCGGATCGGCCTCGATGCTGGCCCTCGGTGCGGGGCTCGCCGCCCTCGGCAATGTCGAGATGATCTCCGGCCTTGCGCGTGACCTCGCCGTCAGCGAGGCGCCCCGCGCCGTCTGGCAGATCAAGCTCATTGCCCCGCTCGCCCTCCTCGGCCACGCCTTCCTGCGGTTCGTCTGGTCCAACAGGCTCTTCGGCTACGCCGCCGTGATGATGGCCGCCGTGCCGAATGACCCGGACCACCCAGCCGTCGCTGCACGTGTGGACAAGGCCGCCGAACTCACCGTCGCCGCCTCCCGCGCCTTCAACGCCGGCCTCCGGTCGGTCTACTTCTCGCTCGCCGCCGTGGCCTGGCTGATCGGCGCGCTCCCGCTCCTTGTCGCAAGCGCGCTTGCGCTCTGGGTCGTGGCCCAGCGGGAGTACGCCTCCCGCTCGCGCCGCGTGCTGCTGATGCCGGACGAGGACGTCACGCCCCCGTGAGCCCCCTTCCACGCATCGGCGCGCTTGCGTATCCAGACATGATGACACGCCTCGCTCCCCTGCTCCTCGCCCTCCTGCCCACCAACGCGCTCGCGGACCCGCCTGCGATCGAAAAGGTCGAGGCACGGCCCGGCGGCATGGGCTGGACCTTCACCGTCACCCTCAGCCACCCGGACACCGGCTGGGACCACTACGCCGACGGGTGGGAGGTCATGCTCGAAGACGGCACATCCCTCGGCATCCGCGAACTCCTGCACCCGCACGTGCACGAGCAACCCTTTACCCGGTCCCTCTCGGGGGTCACGGTGCCCGACGGCGTGCGCACGGTCTACGTCCGCGCCCGCGACAACGTCGACGGATGGGCGCCGGGCCGCACCAAAGTGACCCTCACACTCGGCGAGTGACCCAGCTCCAGCTTCATCTTCCCGGATAAACTCCGGGGAGGACGTCGAAAATGCCCATTTTTGACGGGAGGGGCTGGCCCCTCCAACCCATGTCAAATGCAGGTACGCACCTCCGCAGATTAAAGGTGCCGTTCCCCCCGCGCCGCCGCCAGCGCGATCTGCCGCTGACGCTCGCGAAACCGCGCCTTGTCCTCGGCGCTCGTCGCGTCGATGCACTGGTGGCACGACACACCTTCCTCATAGGCGTCCCGGCTGCGATCCTCCGGCAGGATCGGACGGCGGCAGGCGTGGCAGAGCAGATGCGGCCCCTCACGCAGCCCGTGACCAACCGAGACACGCCCGTCAAAGACGAAGCACGCGCCCTCCCACGCACTCTCCTCGGCAGGCACCTCCTCGAGATACTTGAGAATGCCACCCTTGAGGTGAAAGACATCCTCCACCCCCTGCCCGATCAAGTAGTTGGTCGACTTCTCACACCGGATCCCGCCCGTGCAAAACATCGCGATCTTCTTGCCCGCAAGCTCCGCTCTATGCGCCTCCCACCATGCCGGAAAATCGCCAAAGCTCTGCGTCTCGGGGTTGATCGCGCCCGCGAAAGAGCCGATCGCCACTTCATAATCGTTCCGCGTATCGATCACCGCCACGTCGTCGCGCGCGATCAGCGCGTTCCACTCGTCGGGCGCCACGTAGCTGCCCACCCGCTCGGCAGGGCGTACGTCTGGCTGGCCCATCGTCACGATCTCGCGCTTCAGGCGCACCTTGAGCTTGCGAAATGGCGGCTCGGCCGCCTCGCTTTCCTTCCACTCGAGCGACGCGCAGCCCGGCAAGCCGCGGATATGCGCAAGCGCCGCTTCGAGCCCCGCCCGGTCCGGCGCCGCAATCGTCCCGTTGATCCCCTCACGCGCCAGCAAGAGCGTCCCGGTCACGCCATGCGCCCGGCACACCGCCTCCAGCGGCGGCTTGAGCGCATCCGGCGCATCGAAAGTCGTGAAGTGGTAAAGCGCAGCGATCTGGAACATGCGCCGCATGTAAGGGGCGGCGCGCGGGCGGGCAAGCTTGACGCGCGCCGGATCAGGCGCGAGGAAAGACCCCAGCCAAGGAGACCCGCCATGTCCGACACCGCCCTGCTCGTGATCGACGTCCAGAACGACTTTTGCCCCGGCGGCGCGCTGGCCGTCACGGACGGCGACGCCGTCGTGCCCATCATCAACGCAATGCTCCCGGACTACGCCGTGCGCGTCTTCACCCAGGACTGGCACCCGGCGGGCCACAGCTCCTTTGCCTCCCAGCACAGCGGAAAGGCGCCTTTCGAGACCACGGAGATGCCCTACGGCACCCAGGTGCTCTGGCCAGACCACTGCGTGCAAGGCACCTCGGGCGCCGCCTTTCACCCGGACCTGGAGACGGACCCGGCTGACATGATCATCCGCAAGGGCTTCCGGCCGGACATCGACAGCTACTCGGCCTTCTTCGAAAACGACCGCACGACGCCCACAGGGCTCGAAGGCTACCTGCGCACGCGCGGCGTCACCAATGTCCTCTGCACCGGCCTCGCCACGGACTTTTGCGTCGCCTACTCCGCGCTCGACGCCGCACGGCTCGGCTTCACGACTTCGGTGCACTTGCCCGCCTGCCGCGCCATCGACCTCGATGGATCCCTCGATGCCGCCCTCACCGAGATGAAGGACGCCGGGATCACACTCATTTCCTGAACCTGTTTGAGGGTTGTTAACCCCTCGCCTTTAGGCAGACGCGTGCCAGTACCATGCCAGTACAAGGACGCCTGCCTCGATGACCGCCGCCACAGACCTGCGCCCGCCTGCCGCCGCGGACATCTCCGCCGAGGACGCGCTGGCCGAGTTCGACCGCGCCAACAGCCCCGATGGGCTGATGTGGCGTTACGCGGCCGGGCGCGTGGCGCATTTTCTCAGCCGGCAAATCCTGACCGTCAGCGGAACCATGTCTCTGATGCTGATCGCCGCGCCCTGGGTCGGCATCTTTGCCGTGCTGACCGCGCTCATCGGCG
This sequence comes from Pseudaestuariivita sp., assembly GCF_052825805.1. Taxonomy (NCBI): domain Bacteria; kingdom Pseudomonadati; phylum Pseudomonadota; class Alphaproteobacteria; order Rhodobacterales; family Paracoccaceae; genus Pseudaestuariivita; species Pseudaestuariivita sp. The sequence continues at coordinate 432,607 of NZ_JBRBVB010000003.1, forward strand.
AGGCAGTCGACTGCCTGATCCTGCGCAACCTGCCGAAATGGCGCGCCTGGGGCGTGCCGGAAGAGCGCCTGCGCGTGGTGTCCACCGGATCGGCGATCTTCCAGTCGCTGACCATCGCGTCATGCGTGACCGTCGCGTGGTTCAGCACCGACCCCGGAGAGGCGGCGTTCTTTTGCATCGCGTACCTGTCGGGCGCCGCCCTCAACGCCGGGATCGTGCTGCCCTTTCACCCGCCCGCGGCCATCGCGCGCCTGGTCATTTACGCAGGCACCGCCGTCGGGCTCTACGCCCATGACGTGATGACCAGCGAAAGCTTCAAGGCGCGGCACGGATACGACCTCCTGGCGCTCTTGATCATGATGTACCTCGTCTACATCTTCGTCTCGTACGTCAGCACACAGTTCCGCCGGAACGCGATCCGCAGCCGGGAGCTACTCGTGCGGCAGTGCGACCTGGAAAGCGCGACCCGCTCCCTCAAGGAACAAGAGGCGGAAACGCACCGCCTCTCCCTCGTCGCCCGCAACGCGCGCGACAGCATCATGCTGACCGACGCCAAGGGGCGCGTGACCTGGGTCAACGACGCCTTTACCGAGACCAACGGCTACACGCTCGATGACGTGCGCGGCAGACACCCCGGCGCGCTGCTGAACGGGCCCGAGACGGACCCGATCACAGTCTCCTACATCGCGACCGAGGTCGCCGCCGGGCGCCCGCTCCGCGCCGAGCTTTTGAACTACACCAAGGACGGGCGCAAAATCTGGGTCGAAACCCACATCGTGCCCGTCGCGGGCGAGACCTCGGAGGACGCCATGACCATCGCGGTGGAGCGCGACATCACCCGCGCCAAGGAGGACGCGTCCCGCCTAGCCGACGCCATGACCCGGGCCGAGGCCGCCAGCCGGGCCAAGTCCGAATTCCTCGCCACGATGAGCCACGAAATCCGCACGCCCATGAACGGGATCATGGGCATGGCAGAGCTTTTGTCGGAGACCCGGCTCGACACCGACCAGACGCTTTATGCGGACACGATCCACGCCTCTGCGCGCGGGCTCTTGACGATCATCAACGACATCCTCGACCTCTCGCGGATGGAGGCGGGGCGGATGACGGTCGAGTATACGGCGACCGATCTGGAGGCGTGCCTGCGCGAGCTGCGCACCATGTTCACGCCGCAAGCCCGCCAGAAGGGCCTCACGCTGACGGTCGACATCGACCCCAAGACGCCCCGGCTGGGTCGCACGGACGCCGGCAGGCTGCGGCAAATCCTGATCAACCTGATCGGCAACGCGCTCAAGTTCACGACCCACGGCGGCGTCTGGGTCGAGGTCAAACCGATCCGCGTCGCAGGACGCGCGCAAATCCTGATCGACGTGATCGACACCGGTATCGGCATCGCGGACGAAAAGCAGGGCGAGGTGTTCGACGCCTTCCGCCAGGAGGACGGCACGATCTCCCGCCGCTTTGGCGGCACCGGGCTCGGCCTCACGATCTCCCGCAAGCTGGCGCAGCTTCTGGGCGGCGACATCAAGGTCGCCTCGATCCACGGCGACGGCAGCTGCTTTTCCCTCACCCTCGACTTTGCGCCGGTGGCGGCCACCCTCCCGCGGCCAGTGGCCAAGCCTGTGCCAAGCCCCGCCGTCATTTCCGGCGGCACAGGCTCGATCCTTGTGGCCGAGGACAACCACACCAATCGCCTCTTGATGTCGCGTTTCCTCAAGGATTGCGGCTATGCGGTACGCTTCGCCGAGGACGGGCAAAAGGCGGTCGATGCGGCACTCGCAGAGCCGCCCGACCTTATCTTTATGGACATCTCGATGCCGGGCATGAACGGCCTCGACGCCACCCGCGCCATCCGCAAAGCACCCCTGTCGCGCCAGCCGGTGATCGTGGCGCTGACCGCCAACGCCTTCGAAGACGACCGCAAGGCGTGCCTCGCGGCGGGCATGAACGCATTCCTGGCCAAACCAGTGCGCAAGGCGGACCTGCTCGCACATATCGCCAGCCTGACGCTCGACACCGCCGCCGAATAGCCCTTTGCCCCGCAGGCGCGCTGGCGTACACCTTTGGCGGCTGATCGGCAAAGGGCGGGGACGCAGGTGGACATCGCAACGCGGGTTTGGAACCACAAGTGGCGCATCGACCCGATCGTGCGGTCGCTGATCGACACCGATTTCTACAAGCTGCTCATGTGCCAGTCAGTGTTCCGCAACCGGCCCGAGACGCGCGTGACCTTCTCGCTCATCAACCGCTCGACCCATGTGCCGCTGGCGACGATGATCGACGAGGGAGAGTTGCGCGAACAGCTCGATCACGTGCGCTCGCTGTCGCTGAGCCGGGGTGAGTCGACCTGGCTGCGCGGCAATACGTTCTACGGCAAACGCCAGATGTTCCGCCCCGATTTCATGGAGTGGTTCGAGGCTCTACGCCTGCCCGAGTACCACCTCGAACGACGCGGCGATCAATACGAGCTGACGTTCGAAGGCAGCTGGCCGGAGGTCATGCTGTGGGAGATCCCCGCCCTTGCGATCCTGATGGAGCTGCGGGGCCGCAAGGTTCTCAACGCCATGGGACGGTTCGAGCTGCAGGTGCTCTACGCCCGGGCGATGACCAAGCTGTGGGAAAAGATCGAGCGCCTGCGCGAGATCGACGGGTTGCGGCTGGCCGATTTCGGGACGCGGCGGCGGCATTCGTTTCTGTGGCAGGACTGGTGCGTGCAGGCGATGCAGGAGGGGCTGGGCGAGGCGTTCATCGGCACGTCCAACTGCCAGATCGCGCAGCGCCGCGACATCGAGGCGATCGGAACGAACGCGCACGAACTGCCCATGGTCTACGCTGCGCTGGCCGAGGATGACGCGGCGCTCAACCGCGCGCCCTACGACGTGCTCGCCGACTGGCACGAGGAGCACGATGGCAACCTGCGCATCATCCTGCCGGACACCTACGGCACCGAAGGGTTCCTGGCAGACGCGCCTGACTGGCTGGCCGGCTGGACCGGCATCCGCATCGACAGCGGCGATCCCGCGACCGGTGCCGAGACGGCGATCCGCTGGTGGAAAGAGCGTGGCGAGGACCCCTCGGACAAGTTGATCATCTTTTCAGACGGGCTCGACGTGGACAAAATCTCAGAGCTGCACCAGCAATTCGCCGGCCGCTGCCGGGTCAGTTTCGGCTGGGGCACGCTTTTGACGAACGACTTCAAAGGGCTGGTGCCGGACGACGCGCTCGCGCCATTCTCGCTGGTGTGCAAGGCGGTCGCGGCGGACGGCAAACCCACGGTCAAGCTGTCCGACAACCCGAACAAGGCGATGGGTCCGAAGGACGAGATCGCACGGTACAAGCGCGTGTTCGGCGTGGGCGCACAGGATGCGCTTTCGGTGGAGGTTTAGCAACTCGATCTAAGACCCAGCACACACTCGCCGAATTCAGAGCACACGCCTGACAGGCACTGTCAGGCCGCGCCGACCCGCCTCCCTGGGGCGGCGCGATTGCGCCACCCCTCGGGACGGCGCGTGAATTTCTGCTCCTAGTTTTCGGGATCAACGACCCACGCTTGCGCACTACTCTTCGACCTTCCCGCGCAATGCCTTGATGTCACCGCGACGCTTTTTGGCCTCTACGCGCTTGCGCTTTTGGTTGAGCGACACGCGCGTCTTGATCCGCTTTTTCGGCGTTTCGGTCGCCTTGCGCACCAATTCCGCGAGGCGGTCGCGGGCGATCTCGCGGTTGCGCGCCTGATGGCGGGTCTCGTCGACCTGGATCACAACGGCGCCATCCTTGGTCCAGCGGCGCCCGGCGAGCCTTTTGAGCCGCGCCTTGACCGGACCCGGTACGTTTGGAGAGCGCTCGGCCTCGAAGCGCAACTCGACCGCGGACGCGACCTTGTTAACGTTCTGACCGCCGGGACCTGACGCGCGCACGAACTGCTCGGTCAGCTCCCAGTCCTCGAGCGTGATGGTGTCGGTGATGCGCAACATGATGGCCTCTTTACCGTGCAACGCAGGATCTCGGCAAATCGTCCCCAAAGTGCCAACCGCCCGAATGCAAAAAAGGGCCACCCCGGCGATGGAGTGGCCCTTTCGAAAGTTTCGGAGGTGGGGCCGGTTAGGCTCTCACCAGATCAGATGCTGCAGCATCCGAGGATTGCCTCAGACACGCGCCTCCTGACCTGTTCCGACACCTCTCTCCAACATCTTTCTCGACACTGGATCACCTCCTTTCGTTTGTTTCGCCAATACCCAAAGCGTGGCACGGATCATCCGATCCGCCAAACGAAATCACACCGGGCGGCGTGAAATTTTTGTGACCAGCACACGAAATGGCACCAAAGCGAGCAGCGCGATGCCCACCTTGACGCACCAGTCGGCGACAGCCAGCGACACCCAAAGCGGCGCCTCGGGCCCGGTCCCCAAGAGCGGCAGCACTTCGTTCGCCCATCCGACGTCATTTCCGGGCTCGAGGAACGTCAGCTGCGCGGCAAAGGCGATCGAGAAAAAGAGCGCCGTGTCGAGCGTGCTGCCAACAAGCGTGGAAGCGAGCGGTGCCGACCACCAAGGTCCCCGGCGCAGGGCGTCAAAGATGCGCACGTCGACAAGCTGCGCTGCGAGGAAGGCGATGCCGGAGGCGCAGGCGATACGGAAGGTCACGAGCGGGCCGAACTCTCCCACGATCTGCGTGCCGATGAGCGAGCAGATGACGCCGACGACAAAGCCGGCGTAGACGACCTGCCGCGCGGCGGCCTTGCCGTAGACGCGATTCATCACGTCCGTCACGAGGAAGGCGAACGGATAAGTGAACGCCCCCCATGTCAGCCAGTCGCCGTAGAGGAACTGGACGAGGATGTTCGAGGCAACCACGATGGTCGCCATCGCAAGGATGCCGGGGAGATACTTGTTCATTTCTGGTGCCCGTTTTGACATGGTAGCGGCGACATGGGGCCATCCCTCGGCCCGGGCCGCCTTGTAGCGCTGCTGCCGCGTTTTGGCAATCGCCTCAGTCGATCACATACTCGACAAATTCGGTCTTTTGGAACGGCATGAAGTTGTCGTCGGACACCATGGTCAGACGGATGCGCCCGGCCGCGTCGCGCCAGACGGAGAGCCCTTCGAGGTTGTCGTGGGCGCGTGTGCGGGTGGTCAGGACGGTACCGAGAACCTCGACCCGGTCCCCCTCGACGGAGAGCAGACGGACGCGGCTGCGAAAGCCAAAGCCGGGCGCTGCGCGTTCGAGCAGGAACAGCCCGACGTCCGGCAGGTAGTCGAGCCCGACTGGCAGAAAGCCCTCGCGGCGCGGGATGGTGCCGATCCGAGTCCAGCTCCCCTCCAGGAACCGCCAGACGGGGAAGGGGCGGATGGGGCTGCCCGACCGTTCGGGGATCGCGACAAAGCCGCCGCGCACGCGGGCCAACCCCTCGAATCCGCCGTTAAATGACAGGTCGCCGAATTGCTCCCACCCCGGCAAGGCGCGGGTTTCCACGCCGTCCTCGAGCCGCCCGACGCGGTGCGCGCCCTCGAAGGACACCCAGAGGCGGCCGTCGGGTGCACGCGCCAACCCCTCGCTGTCGCGGGGAACTTCGGCGTCGCGGAACGGCTCGGCGGGGAAGAGCAGGACGGCATCCGACACGGTCACGCCGATGATCTCGCCGCCCTCGCGCGCAAAGCTGCCTTGGGTCACGATCCCGCGGTCGGTGATGGCGACGAACCGGCGCCCGCCGTCAAAGACCTCGAGACCGGAAAACCCGCCGAACCAGTAGACGTCGAGGTCCCAGCTGTAGCTGCCGAGGTAGCGTGCCTGCGGCACGTCATCCGCATTGGCGGCAGAGGCAAGCCCCGCCAGCCACAGCGCCGCACACCCGATCAGCCGCCTCAGCGCGACTGCAAGACGTTCGTGCATTGGTTCGGCAGGTCCGCGAGCACCAGCTCACGCCGTTTGCGCGGCGGCGGCGCGTTCGGGTTCGGGGGCGGCGGGTTGAGGATGTTGCGCACCCACTGCTCGGCCTCGGCGCAGCCATCACCCGGCGGGGGCGCGGCCTGGTTCTGGCACCACTTGGCACCCCGCGGACAGTTCAGCCGCACGTGGAAATGGTAGTGATGGCCCCACCAGGGGCGGATCTTGCGCAGGTAGGCGCGGTTGCCGCGCTCGTCCTTGCACATCTGCACCTTGGCCCCCGGAAAGACAAAGATGCGGGCGGTGCGCCGGTCCTTGGCGGCGGCCTTGATGATCTCGTGATGCGCGCGTGTCCACTGGCCGTTGACGTAGGCGCCATTGGCGCGGCGCATCGAGTCGCTCGAAATCCGCTCGCGCTGGCCGCGCGACAGGCGCAGGTTCTTGGCCGGTTTCATCCAGATGTCGATGTCCATGCCGATCTGGTGACTGCGGTGCCCGGTCAGCATCGGCCCGCCCCGCGGTTGCGAAATGTCGCCGATGTAAAGCCCGTTCCAGCCCGGCTGGCGCGCGGCCTTGCGGCTGAGGTCCTTGATAAAGTCGATGGTGGTCGGGTGACCCCAGTTGCGGTTCCGGCTCAGACGCATCGCCTGCCAGGTCGGCCCGGTCTCGGGCAGCTGCTCGGCGCCGGCGATACAGCCCCGCGCGTAGCCACCAAAGGGCTGCGGGCGCTGCTGCGACGCGCCTGATTTTGCACCAAAAAGCTGCTTGGCCTCCTTGGTGGAGACATAATGCGGTGTGTAGGACGCCTCTTGCGCGGCCACCGTGGTGGCGCCGAGGCTGAGGATGAAAATGCCTAAAATTCGGAGGTGTCTTCTGACCATGCTGCGCGATCTCCGTTGGAATGCACCATGCTTAGCAGGCCCAGCCCCAAAAGAAACAGCAGGATCACCGGAAGAAAGCCGAGCTGGTTGCTGCGGAACACATCCGTGAAAAGCGTGATGAGCGCCGGCGCCAGGAACGCGGTCGCCCGCCCGGTCAGCGCAAAAAGGCCGAACGCCTCCGCCGCGTTCTCAGCCGTGCAGTGGCGCACCATCATCGAACGGGACGCGGAATAGAGCACACCGCCCGCCCCTCCGATCACCGCTCCGCACACCATGAAAATGGCGTCCGGCAGCCACGACCCTGCGGCAAAGGGCACACCCCAGAGCTGCTCGCGCGACATGCCGACGGTGACGAGGCACACGACGATCAGGATCAGGATGCACCAGGTGATGACCGGCTTTGGCCCGAACCGCATGTCCGCCATCCCGCCCAGCCAGCTGACGATGGCCGCCGAGATCGCCGCGATGATGCCGAAGACGCCGAGAAACGTGATGCTCCAGTCCAGCACCAGCACCGCGTAGATCCCGCCGAACGAATAGAGCGCCGCCATAGCGTCCCGGTAGAACATCGAGCCGATCAGGAAACTCGCGTAGGACCGCCGTTTGGCCACGCCCTTGATCGAGGTGGCGAGCGACGACAGGACTTCGCCGAACCGCGGGCGCACCACCGCCCGGTCCACGTCCTCGCGCACCCACAAAAAGAACGGCACCATGAACACCGCGAACCACAGCGCGATGAACGGGCCGACAAACCGCGTGCCTTCGCGGGTCTCGGCATCGAGGCCAAAGAGCGGATCGAGCCCGATCAGCGTCTTGCCCGTGTCGCCCTCGGCAAAGAGCAGCAGCATGATGAAGAGCGAGACGACTCCGCCCCAGTACCCGAACGCCGTTGCACCGCCCGACAGGCGCCCGACCTCTTCGGGATCGCCAAGCGTCGGCAGGATCGCGTTGTTGAGGTTGAACGCCATCTCCGCGGCGATGAACCCGACCCAGAACGCGACCAGCGTGAACATCAGCCCCGAGCCGTCCGGCATCAGGTACCACAAGAACGCCGCGCAGATCACCGACACGGCGGTAAAGGTGTAGAACCACGGCAGCTTGCGCCCCGTCGCATCCGCCCAGGCGCCCACGAAAGGCGCACTCAGCGCGATGAAGAGACCCGCGATCGCCTGCGCGCCCGACCAGAGGCTTTGCGCCTCGGTCTTGGCGAGGTTCTCGTCCATGCCGGCGTCGATGAACGTGCCCGCCGCGACCCCGGCAAAATACGGGCCAAAGATGAACGTCAGTCCAAGCGTGGCGTAGGGTTGCTGAGCCCAGTCGAAAAAGAACCAGCCCCACACCCGTTTCTTGAGTGATACGTGCGCCAAGGGTCCCCCTCCGATGGCCGATGCGTGACTAGAGACCGGGCCTTGCACGTGCGCAAGCTTTTTCAGCCGCCCTTCGCCAATTCCGCTTCGTCATAATCGGGCGGCCAGGGGCGGTTGGCGTCGGCGTCGATCCAGGCTTGCACCCATTCCGGCAGCCGCGGTGGGGTGCCGTCGTAGCCCATCTCGACTGCGACCTCCGGCGGCGGCACGATGCCGGACGCGCCGGTCACAGCCGTTCGGTACAGCGCCTGGTTGGCGCACTCGCCCGACCGCTTCCAGATCGACTGGTCGATGTAGAAAAACCGCGTGTCCCAGCCGGCAAGGCGCGAGCGGATCTCGAACCGCTCCATCGGGCGGATGCGGCGGCGGTAGCGCACGCTCACGCCGGCCACGGTCAGCCCCCACCGGTTGCGCTTGAGCGCGGTGAGCAGCCCGGCACGATGGCCCAGTGGAATGCGCCCCAGATCATAAAGCGTCAGCGTGCGCCCGTTGTTGAGCTCCATCCACAGGTCGATGTCCCAGGGCCAGCAGATGTGGTGCGAAACATGCACGCCGTCCGGCTTGAGAGGCGGGGCATTGCGGTACTTGATCAGCTCTTTGGTGAGGCGAACGATGGGGTACATGGCGTCTCCTTACCCCCTCGGGTGACGCAGGCTGCACCCAACGTCAAGCAAGACGTGGGGGCACCCTTGCACGCGGCGGACCTGCACCGTATGTGCCTATCAAACAAGCACGGAGACGGGCATGGGCGCTCCCGACGCGATCTACGGTATTCTGCGGCTGCTGCTCGACGTGGCGTTCTTTGTGATGATCGTGCACATCATCATGTCGTGGCTGATCACGTTTCAGGTGCTTAACCTGCACCAGCAGCTGGTCTACCAGATCTGGACGGGGCTCAACCGCCTGCTCGAGCCGATCTATCGCCCGATCCGCAACATCCTGCCGAACACGCAACCGCTGGATCTCGCGCCCCTCGTGGCGTTCCTGATCGTCATCAGCCTGCGCGACTTCATCCTGCCGGCGATCTTCTTCTAATTCTCCACAAGAAGTCCGATGGCGGCGCTTGAGCCGCAACATCCTGTGTGGCACCCTCTGCACAAGAGCAGATGCAGCACTCAAAATCGCAGGACCTTCCCATGACCGATGCCGCCACGCTGTTGCGTGAGGTCTTTGGACACGCCGCCTTTCGCCCAGGCCAGCAGGACATCGTGGACGCGGTGGCCGCGGACCAGAACGTGCTCGCGATCATGCCGACGGGCGGTGGGAAGTCGCTCTGCTTCCAGCTGCCGGCGCTGCTTGGGGACGGCGTCACGGTCGTGATCTCACCGCTCATCGCGCTGATGCGCGACCAGGTGCGCGGCCTCAACGAGGCAGGCGTGCGCGCGGGCGCATTGACCTCCGCCAACACCGAGGAAGAAACCGACGCCGTCTGGCAGGCGCTCGAGGCGCGGGAGCTGCGGCTCCTCTACCTTGCGCCCGAGCGGCTCGCTTCCTCCCGTGCGATGCACATGCTGCGCCGGATCGGCGTGCGGCGTATCGCCGTGGACGAGGCGCATTGCGTGAGCCAGTGGGGGCACGATTTCCGGCCCGACTACCTCAAGATCGGGGAGCTGCGGCAGATGCTGGACGTCCCCGTCGCCGCCTTTACCGCCACGGCGGACGCAGAGACGCGCGCTGAAATCGTCGAGAAGCTCTTTGCCGGCACGCCGCCAACGACGTTCTTACAGGGGTTCGACAGGCCGAACCTGCACCTCGCCTTCCAACCCAAGAACAAGCCGCGCGAGCAGATCCTCAGCTTTGTGGCGGCGCGCAAGGACACCTCCGGGATCGTCTACTGCGGCACCCGCGCCAAGACCGAAACGCTGGCCCAGGCCCTGCGGGAGGCCGGCCATTCGGCCGTCGCCTACCATGGCGGGCTCGAGCCCGATCTGCGCCGCGAGGTCGAGCGTCGCTTTGCGGTCGAGGACGGGTTGATCGTCGTCGCCACCATAGCGTTCGGCATGGGCGTCGACAAACCCGACATCCGCTGGGTCGCGCACGCCGACCTGCCAAAGTCCATCGAAGCCTACTACCAGGAGATCGGACGCGCCGGACGGGACGGAGGGCCGGCCGAGACGCTGACGCTCTACGGCGCCGACGACATCCGCCTGCGTCGCGCGCAGATCGACGAGGGGCTCGCGCCCTTAGACCGGAAGGAAGCCGATCACGGACGGCTGAACGCGCTCTTGGGTCTGGCCGAGACTACGGGATGCCGGCGCGCCCTGCTGCTGTCGTATTTCGGAGAGACGCTGCCCAATTGCTCGGGCTGCGACCAATGCGACACGCCTCCCGAGGTGGTGGACGCGACCGAAAACGTGCGCAAAGCGCTCTCAGCGGTGCTGCGGACGGGCGAGTATTTCGGCAGCGGTCACCTCATCGACATCCTGACGGGGAACCTGACGGACAAGGTGCGCGCGCGGGGCCACGACGATCTGCCGACCTTTGGCGTGGGCAAGGACACGTCGCGTGCGGCGTGGCAGTCGATCTTTCGCCAGATGCTGGGGCGCGACATCGTGCGGCCCGACCCCTCCCGCCACGGCGCACTGAGGATGACCGAGGCGGCGCGCCCGGTGCTGCGCGGAGAGGAGGCCGTGACGCTCCGCAAGGACGCCCTCGCCCCGCCTGCCGCCCGGCGTCCCGCCGTGCGCACGCTGGTCTCGGAAGAAGACGCGCCGCTGCTGTCCGCGCTCAAGGCCAAGCGCCGGGCGCTCGCCGAGCAGGCCAGCGTGCCGGCCTATATCATCTTTACCGACAAGACGCTCGCTGAGATGGCGGAGACACGCCCCGCGAGCCTCGACGCCATGGCGCGGATCGGCGGTGTCGGCGCCAAGAAGCTGGAGCGGTATGGCAGCGATTTCCTGGAGGTGATCAACGGCGAATCCGAGCAGATGCACCCGGCCCGGCGGCGGCTTGCGGGACGTGACACGGGCGCGCTCTACGACGCGTTGCTCAACACGCAGGCGAGCCTCGCGCGCGGGACTTGCGGGAGGCAAAAGCCGATGTCGTGCTCCGCCTCGCTTCTGGCCAAGGTCGCCGAGCAAAAGCCGAAGGGCGACCGCGATATGGAACGACTGTTGGGCGCGCGGCGGCACGAACGGTTTGGCGCGGCGTTTCTGGACCTGGTGCAGGCCGCGGACTAAATCCCGGCGCAGACGAGGGAGACCATAGCGATGTTGGTGACGATTTCGCCGGCCAAGCGGCTGGACTGGCAGGACCGCGGTGTCGAGATGAGCGCGCCGGAGTTTCAGGACGACGCGGTCCGACTAGCGCGCACGGCGCGCAACCTGACGCTGCGCGATCTGAAAAAGCTGATGTCGCTGAGCGATGATCTAGCGCGGCTCAACCGCGACCGGTTCAAGGCGTTTGCCGAGGCGCCAGAGGCCGCGCATGTGCGCCCGGCCGCCTTTGCCTTTGCCGGGGACACGTATCAGGGGCTCGACGCGGCGAGCCTGTCGGGCGGCGATCTGGACTGGGCGCAGGAGCGGCTGGCGATCCTGTCGGGGCTTTACGGCGTGCTGCGCCCGCGCGATGCGATCCAGCCTTACCGGCTGGAGATGGGCTCACGGCTCAAGACGCGGCGCGGTAGCTCGCTTTATGACTATTGGGGCAAGACCCCGGCCAAGGCGCTGAACACGCGGGCCGAAGAAGTTGGCGCCGAGGTCTTGGTGAACTGCGCGAGCCAGGAGTATTTCGGCGCGGTCGATCTGAAGGCGCTCAAGCTGGAGGTGGTCACGCCGCAATTCCTTGAACTTAAGGATGGCAGTGCCAAGACGATCAGCTTTTACGCCAAACGCGCGCGCGGCGCGATGGCGCGGTACATCGTGCAGAACCGGCTGACGGACGTGGACGCGATCAGTGGGTTTGACCTCGACGGCTATGCCTTTGATGCGGCGCTTTCGGCGCCCGGCAAGCCGGCCTTTGTGCGCGAGGCGGTGGCATCGAGCCCGGCGCAGGCGGCGGGCGCGTAGGCGACAAGCGCGGCGAGGATGTCGGATTTGCGCATGGGCTTGTGCACGGCGCCGTCCATATCGAGGGCGGCAAGGCCGACCTGATCCTCCCCCGGCACGTGCGCGGTCATGGCGAGGATCGGCAGGCGCGGGCCGCCTTGCGCCCGCAGCGCAGCAGTTGCCGTACGCCCGTCCATCTTCGGCATCTCGAGGTCCATGAAGACGATGTCCGGGTCAAAGCTCTGCACGGCCTCGAGCGCCTCGGCGCCATTGCGGGCGAGCCGCAGGTCGAGGTCGAGATCGCGCGTGCAGCTTTGGAAGACGAGCCGGTTGGTGGCGTTGTCGTCCACTGCGAGCACGCGCATGCGGCGGAGCACTTGGCGGTCCGCAGGCGGCTCTGACCCGGCTGGTTTCGCGGGCGGTTGGGACTGGTCGAGCGACCGGAGCGCGTCGAAGAGCGCGCGGCGGGGCGCCGGGTTCTGCAGCACGCAGCGCACGCCAGAGATGTCTGCCGCGCGCCCGAGGTCGCGAAAAACCGAACTGACCAGCAGGATCGGGCAGTCTGGGTGCGATGTGCTCAGCGTCTTGGCCAGCGCCAGGCCATCGAGGCCGGAGGTGCCATGGCACACGATCGCAACGTCGCACGGGCGCAGCTCCAGATGCTGCGCCGCTTGGCTGGCCGGGACCGCCGTGGCAGTCACGCCCATCGCCAGGAGTTGCTTTTCGAGGATTTGACGGCCCGCTTCGGACGCGCCGACGATCAGCGCGGTCCTGAGACGGGGCAGCTGGCAGGGCAACTCGTCCGGCTCGCCGTCGGCGATGGGCAGGGTGAGCTTGATGCCGAAGCATGCGCCCTCCCCGGGGGTGCTGTCGACCCAGATCTCCCCCTCCATCATGTTGACGAGGCGGCGCGTGATGCTGAGGCCGAGGCCGGTCCCTTCGATGCGGGTGCGGTCCGCGTCCTCGATCTGGTTGAAACTGCCGAAGATGTGCTCCCGCGCGTGCTCTGGCACGCCCATGCCGGTGTCCTCGATAGTGATGTGAAGCGTGGTCGTGGCGGCCTCTTCGACAAGGCCGACGACGCGGACCAGCACGTGGCCATCTTCGGTGAACTTGACCGCATTGCCGAGAAGGTTGGTCACGATCTGGCGGATCCGGCCCTGATCGCCGATCAGGTTGGCAGGCAGGAACATGTCGTAGTCGACCAGCAGGTCGAGCCCCTTGGCCTGCGCGGCGGGCTGCATCAGCAACATCAGATCGTGCAGCGTCTGTTCGAGGTCGAAGGGCGCGGCGCGCAGCTCCATCCGGTTGGCCTCGATCTTGGAAAAGTCGAGCACGTCGTTGATGATCGCCAAGAGCGCCTCGCCGGACGTCTTGATCGTGCTCGCGAACAGGCGCTGGTCCTCGCTGAGGTCGGTGTCCAAAAGCACGTCCGCCATGCCCACGACGCCGTTCATGGGCGTGCGGATCTCGTGGCTCATGTTGGCGAGAAATGCCGATTTGGCGGCGGTGGCGGCCTCGGCACGGGTCTGCGCCTGCTTGAGGTCCGCCTCGTTCCGGGCGGTGCGGGTGATGTCCGACAGGACGGAGATCAGGCCGCCCTCCGGGTCGCGCCGCAGCACCGAGCGCACCGTGCGGCCATCGCGGAAGCGCAGCACGACCTCGTCCGGGTCCGCGGACTGCCAGCGGGCAAAGACCGCGCGGCGCCAGTCGTCCTGCTCCATCGGGTCGATCTCGAGGAGGTCGGCGCGCAGCACGGCCTCGATCATGGCGAAATGCGTGATGCCCGGCTGGATCGACGCCAGACCGCCGAGAAGGCGCACGTAGGTGCGGGTGCAATCGAGCATCCGCCCGGCCTCGTCAAAGACCGCGATCCCCTCGTCCAGCACGGCGAGCGCGCGCTTGAGAATGTCGGGCGCCGGGGTCCGAAACGGCGCCGGCATGTGGTGATGATCCTTGGCCATGGGTCCCTCCGCCTTGGACAGGTGGCGGACCATCGCGCCGATCCCTTAAGGCCCGGTTAAGCGCGGCAGTTGCCTCAAATTGTCCCCCATGCCACCATCGCGGGATTAGAGATGGAGAGCCTCATGCGCCTCGTTGCATTTATTTTCAGTGCCTTAGTCTGTTTTTCGCAAGCCGTTCTGGCCGAGTCCCCCTTGCCGGAGGCGCGGTCGGAGGTGGTCCAGAACGTCGATTTTTACGGATCTGATCTGCAACCTTTCTTTGAGACGACGCAGGAGGCGTGCCAGCGCATCTGTGTCGCCGACGCGCGCTGTGTTGCGTATACCTTCAACGCGCGGTCGAACGCCTGTTTCCCGAAATCCGCAATCCGCGAGCGCGCGCCGTATGACGGGGCGGTCTCGGTTGTGTTGGCGCGCTATGGCGCTGACGAGGTCGCGCGGGCGGTGACGCGGAGGGCTGAGCTGGTCGCCTTGCCGGACGCTGACATTGCCCGTGCGCGGGCGCAAGCGGCGGAGCTGGGGCTGCGGTTCCCGGCGGGCGCGTGGACGGCGGAGGACCTTGCGGCGGCTGTGCGCACGCAGCGCGCAGCGGGCAACCTGCGCGCGGCGCTGCGCTGGCAGGCGACGCTGACGGCGCTGACGGACGCTCCCGAGGACTGGCTCGAATTCGCGCGGCTGAGCGGGCTGGTTCCGGCGGAAACCGGGCGGGAGCGGCGGAGCTATGAGGCGCAAGCTCGAAGTGCTGCGCTGAATGGCTACCTGAGGGCCGAGGCGCCGCCGCTGCGGGCGAGCCTGTTGATTGCGCTTTCCGACCAGCTGGAACGGGATGGACGCGGGCGACTCGCGGTGCGCGCCCTGCGGCTGGCGGAGCGCACGCAGGCGCGCCCGGACGTGGTGCAGGCGCTGGATGCGATGATCGCCAAGCACGGCTTTCGCGTGCTGCGCCATGACGTGGAGAGCGATCTGGCGGCGCCGCGCCTGTGTGCCGTCTTTTCGGAGGACTTGCACTCGGCGGGTGTCGACTATGCACCTTACGTGCAGTTGCCCGATCCGCGGCTGGCCGTGAGTGCGGAAAAGCGGCGTCTGTGCGTCGCCGGTGTCGAGCACGGAGCGCGGTACGAGATCACGCTGCGCAGGGGGCTGCCGTCCGCCGAGGGCGAGGTGTTGCGCAAGGATGTGCGACTGCGTCTCTACGTGCGGGACCGTGCGCCGGTCGCGCGGTTCACGGGGCGCGCCTATGTGCTGCCGAAAGCGCCGGATGCGGGTGTTCCGATCGAGACGGTGAACCTCACATCGGTCGATCTGGTGCTGCGCCGGGTCAGCGATCGCAACCTGGTGCGGAGCCTGCAGCAGAACGCCTTTGGTCGGGCGGTCTCGGCTTATGCCGAAGAGCGGCTCGACACGTTGGCCGAAGTGGTCTGGAGCGGCAGTGCGCCGATGGAGATGGCGCTGAACCGGTCCGTCACCACGCGCCTGCCGATGGGCGAAGCCATCGGGGATTTGCCGCCGGGGCTTTACGCGCTGACGGCGCGGGTGCCGGGACAGGACCCGTTCGAGAGTGATGGCGCGACGCAGTGGTTCGTCGTCTCGGACATCGGGCTGGCGACGCTCGGCGGTGCGGACGGGCTGCATGTCACGGTGCGCTCGCTGGCAACAGCGGAGGCGCTTGCCGGCACCGAGGTCGCGCTGGTGTCTCGCGCCAACCGTGTGCTGGGTGAAGGCGTGGCCGATGCGGCGGGCCGGGTGCAGTTTGCGCCGGGTCTGATGCGCGGCACCGGCGGCGCTGCGCCGGCGCTGGTCACGGCAAAGCGCGGGGGTGACGACCTGACGTTCCTTCCGCTGACGGGGCCTGCGTTCGATCTGTCGGACCGGGGTGTCGAGGGCAATCCGCCGGCGGCCCCCATCGACGTCTTTGTCACCACGGACCGGGGGGCCTACCGCGCCGGGGCAGTGATCCATGCCACGGCGCTGGTCCGGGACGATGTGGGCGCGGCGCTGCCGGATTTGCCGCTGACGGCGGTTCTGACGCGTCCCGACGGAGTTGAGTACACGCGCAAGCTGGCGGATGCGTCGGCGGCGGGTGGCCATGTCTTTGCCTTTGCCACGGGAGCTTCCGTGCCGCGGGGGACCTGGGGGCTGGCGATGTATGCCGACACGAGCGCGGCGCCGCTTGCCCGGACGCGGGTGCTGGTCGAAGATTTGGTGCCGGAACGGATCGACTTTGATCTCGGCCTGCCGGAGACGCCACTGGCCGCGCGCCGCCCGGTGGAGGTGCGCGTTACGGCGCGGTACCTTTTTGGAGCGCCGGGCGCTGACCTGCCTTTGGAGGCGCGGGTGCGAGTCGCTCCGGTGCGCCGTCTCGAGGCGTTCCCAGGCGTGGTCTTTGGCCGCCATGACGCGGAGCGCCGTTCGGTGACGCGGTACCAGACGCCGGTGCGGACGGATGCCGAGGGCGATGCGCTCCTGTCGCTGGCCCTGCCGGAGCGTCTGCGCCACGCCTTACCACTGGAACTGACGGTGATTGGCGAGATGGCCGAGGGGTCGGGGCGCCCTGTGGAGCGCAGTGCGGCGCAGATCATGCTGCCGGACGCGCCGCTGTTGGGGCTGAAGCCTGCCGCCGAGGGACCGGTGCCGGAGGGCAGCACGGCCGTCTTTGACGTGATGGCCTTGGCGCCTGACCTAACGCCAGCTGCCGCGCCAGTGGTCTGGCATGTGAATCGCGTCGAGACGGAGTACCAGTGGTACGCGCAGAACGGGAGGTGGCGGTGGGAGCCGATCACCTCCCGCACGCGTGTGGCGGAGGGGCGGCTTGACGTGGGAGCAGAGACGCCGGGGCGCCTTGAGGTGGCGGTGGACTGGGGGCGCTATGAGCTGGTCGCGGTGCATGAAGAGATGCCGGCGGTCGCGGCGTCACTGATGTTCGAGGCCGGATGGGGCGCAGCGCCAACGACGGACGCGGCGCCGGACCGGCTGGAGGTCACGCTCGACAAGGCGCGGTATGCTCCGGGGGAGACGGCCGTTCTGACGCTCGAGGCGCGCGCGGCGGGGCGCGCGGTGGTCTCGGTCCTGTCGCACAAGGTGATCGACACGATCGAGGCGGAGGTGAGTGCCGGCACCAACCGCCTGTCCGTCCCGGTGACGGAGGCGTGGGGGTCCGGGGTCTATGTCACCGCGCAGGTGATCCGCCCACTGGAGGAGGCGACGGGCCGCGTGCCGGTCCGCGCGCTGGGCCTCGTCCATGCGGCAGTCGATCCCGGTCCGCGCGCGCTCGACGTGACGCTGGAAGCACCGGTTGAGGTGCGCCCGAACACGCGGATGACGGCGCGGGTCAAGGTCGGCGGTCTGACGGGGGTGGGCGAGGCCCACCTTACGCTGGCCACCGTGGACGTGGGGGTCCTCAACCTCACGGGGTTCGAGCCGCCTGATCCGCAGGATCACTACTTTGGCCAGAGGCGGCTGGGCGTGGCGCTACGCGATCTCTATGGACGGCTTTTGGACGGGCAGAGCGGCGTGCTTGGCGCGCTGCGATCCGGCGGGGACGGGAGTGCCGAGGCGCGCCTGCAGGCACCGCCCCCGACGGAGGAGGTGGTCGCGCTCTTCAGCGGGCTGGTGACCGTCGATGCCTCGGGCGTGGCGGAGGTCCCGCTGGACCTGCCGGCCTTTAATGGCACGCTCAAGCTGATGGCGGTCGCCTGGACGGAGACCGCGGTCGGGCAAGCCTCTGCCGACGTTCTGGTGCGCGATCCGGTGGTGATCACCGCTGCGATGCCGCGGTTCCTCGCGCCGGGAGATACGTCGCGTCTGGCGTTGACCTTTGCGCACACGGGTGGCGCAGCCGGGGAGATGGCGCTTGCCGTCGATGCAGGCGGCGTGACGCTAACCGACGCGCCTGAGACGGTGACATTGCCCGAAGGTGGGCGCAGCACGGTAAGCCTGTCGCTGACAGCGGACACGCCGGGGGATCACGAGATCGAGGTTGCGCTGACGCTGCCGGGGGGCGAGGTGCTGCGCAAGCCTCTGGTCCTCGGTGTGCGGGATACCAACCCGGAGGTGAGCGACACGCGTCGCCTGAGCCTTGCGCCCGGTGAGACGCTGACGCTGGGACCGGACCTCTTTGCCGGGCTGAGCGCGGGGCGGGCAACGCTGGCGGCGGGACCTCTGGCGCGGTTTGACGCGCCGGGTCTGCTGATGTCGCTGGACCGCTACCCCTACGGTTGCACCGAGCAGGTGACGAGCCGGGCGCTGCCGCTCCTCGCGCTGCCTTCGGTGGCGACGGCGGTGGGGCTTGGCACACAGGCGGAGATCGACGCGAAGCTGGCACAGGCGATCGGGCAAGTGCTGGCAAGGCAGGACAGCAACGGCGCCTTTGGCCTGTGGCGGACGGGGGGCGGAGACCTGTGGCTCGACGCCTATGTCACCGACTTTCTGAGCCGTGCCCGGAGCCAGGGGCATACCGTGCCCGAGCACGCGTTCGAGACGGCGCTCGACAACCTGCAGAACCGGGTGAACTACGCCCCCGACTTCGACCGGGGTGGGGAGGGTCTGGCCTACGCGCTTTATGTGCTTGCGCGGGAGGGGCAGGCTGCGATGGGGACGCTCCGTTATTATGCCGACGAGAAGGCGCGGGCGTTTGCCACGCCTCTGGCTGCGGCGCAAATGGGTGCGGCGCTGGCGCTTTATGGCGATCAGCGGCGGGCGGATGCGCTCTTTTCCGTGGCGGCGTCTGCCGGTTCGGATGACGCGGCGGGCGGCTACCGCGCGGACTACGGCACGGCGCAGCGCGATCTGGCGGGGCTTTTGACGCTGGCAGTCACACATGGCGCCGCGGGTGTGGACACGCAGGCGCTGTCGCGGCGGATCACGGCGCTGGGACGCCCGCGCTCGACGCAGGAGCAGGCGTGGACGCTGCTGGCCGCCGCCGCGCGCGGGTTTGACGCGCGGGGGACGGGGTTGACGCTGGACGGCAAGGCGCTCACCGGACCGCAGGTGGAGGTGCTCGGGTCGGATACGCTCACTGCGCCCCGGGCGGTGACCAACGCGGGCGCGCGTCCGGTCGACATCACGCTGACCACTTTCGGCGTGCCGCAGGGCGACGTGGCGGCGTCGAGCTTTGGCTATGTGCTGACCCGACGCTATTACACGATGGAGGGTGCGCCGATGCCGGACACGGTCGAGGTCGGGGACCGGTTCGTGACCGTTCTGACGCTGACCCCGGCAGAGGACGGGCGCGCGCGGATCATGGTCGACGACGCCTTGCCAGCGGGCTTTGAGATCGACAATTCGAACCTCCTGCGGGCCGGCGACGTGCGGGCGCTCGACTGGCTCAAGCCGGCGGAGGCGGTGTTCACCGAGGCGCGCACCGACCGGTTCCTCGCGGCGATCGACAAGCGCGGCACGGCGCCGGTGCAGCTGGCCTATATCGTGCGGGCGGTCAGCCCGGGCAGCTTTCACCACCCGCCCGCGGTGGCGGAGGATATGTACCAGCCGGCGTTCGGTGCCCGCACGGCCTCGGGCAGGATCGAGATCCGGTGAGGTGGGCCTTTGCCTGCGTGCTGATTGCGTGGAGCCTTGCCGCCGCGCTTGATGCTGCGCGCGACTGGGTGGCGCGGACGGAGCTGCCGGATCTGCTGACGGAGACCTCGGTGGAGGTGCTGGATCGCGGCGGTACGCTCTTGCGCGCTTATCCGGTGGAGGACGGGCGTTGGCGGCTGGACGTGGGCCTGCGGGACGTGGACCCGGGCTATATCGCCCTGCTCCTGCGCTACGAGGACAAGCGGTTTCGCAGTCACGCGGGTGTGGACCTGCAGGCGATGGCGCGGGCCGTCTGGCAGAGCCTGAGCGCCGGGCGGGTCGTCTCGGGTGGCTCGACGCTGACGATGCAGGTGGCGCGCCTTCTGGAGAACTCGGGCACCGGGCGGCTGGCCGGCAAGCTGCGGCAGGTGCGGCTGGCGCTCGCGCTGGAACAGCGGCTGAGCAAGGACGAGATCCTGACGCTTTACCTGCTGCACGCGCCGTTTGGCGGGAACCTCGAAGGGGTGCGCGCGGCGACGCTGGCCTACTTTGGCAAGGAGCCGGGACGGCTGACCCCGGCGGAGGCGGCGCTGCTGGTGGCCTTGCCGCAGGCGCCGGAGGCACGACGGCCGGATGTTTATCCCGAAAGGGCGCGCGCCGCGCGGGACCGGGTGCTGGCACGGATGGCAGAGGCGAGGGTATTGGAGCGCGAGGACGTGGTCGCGGCACGTCATGCGCCACTGCCGGAGGCGCGCCGGGCCTTGCCGCAGGATGCACCGCACCTCGCAGATCGTGCCGTGTCGGACGCGCCTTTGGCACAGACGCACCACCTCACGCTCGACGGGCAGCTGCAACGCGCACTCACCCGGCTGGCCCGCGACGTGGCCGAAGAGGCGGGGCGCGGGCTGGCCGTGGCGATTGTTGCGGCGGATCATCAGACAGGTGAGGTGCGTGCCTCGGTCGGGGCCTCGGTTTACGGCAATGCGCAGCCGGGCGGGTTTCTGGACCTCACGCGGGCGGCGCGCTCGCCGGGCTCGACGCTGAAACCCTTTGTCTACGGCCTCGCCTTTGACCGGGGGATGCTGCATCCCGAGACGCTGATCGACGACCGTCCGGTCGATTTCGACGGGTATGCGCCGCAGAACTTTGACGGGGTCTTTCGCGGGCAGCTGCCGGTGGCGGACGCCTTGCGCCTATCGCTGAACACGCCGGTGGTGCAGGTGGCCGAGGCGCTGGGGCCGGCACACCTGATGAGCTTTCTCGAGCGGTCAGGCGCCGAGCCGAGGCTGCCGTCGGGACAGGCGGGGCTGGCGGTCGTGCTGGGCGGTGTCGGGCTGTCGCTGCACGATCTGACACGCGCCTACGGCACGCTGGCGCGGGGCGGCAAGGCGGTGCCGTGGCACTGGTGTCAGGGCGCCGAGGTGAAGCCGGAAGCGCGGCTGATGACGCGGCGCTCGGCTTGGCAGGTCGCGCATATCCTGGCGGAGACGCCGCCCCCCACCGGCGCCCGCCCGCTGCGTATCGCGTACAAGACCGGGACCTCGTACGGGCATCGGGACACTTGGGCGGTCGGATTCGACGGGCGCCATGTGGTCGGGGTCTGGATTGGGCGGCCAGACGGGACGGCGGTGCCGGGCGTCTTTGGCGCCGAACTTGCCGCGCCGGTTGTCTTTGCCGCCTTCGAGCAGATCAGTACGGAGATCACGCCCCTGCCGCCGCCCCCACCGGAGACGCTGCTTGTCGGCCATGACCGCCTGCCGGATCACCTCAAGCGGTTCGGACGCGCGGCGGTGGACAGCGCGGCGCCGCGGCTTGCCTTTCCGCCGGACGGGGCTCAGGTGGCGCTGCGCGAGGGAGTGCTCACGGTCAAGGTGCGCGGCGGCGCGGCGCCGTACGTCTGGCTTGCCGAGGGCGCGGTCGCAAGTACGCGGACGGAGGCGCGGGAGCACGACCTGACCGGGCTAGGACCGGGCTGGACCACGCTTGCGGTGGTGGATGCCGCGGGCCGCGCGGCGCGGGTGGAGGTCGAGATC
The DNA here is from genome assembly GCF_052825805.1 of Pseudaestuariivita sp. Taxonomy (NCBI): domain Bacteria; kingdom Pseudomonadati; phylum Pseudomonadota; class Alphaproteobacteria; order Rhodobacterales; family Paracoccaceae; genus Pseudaestuariivita; species Pseudaestuariivita sp. Next base: position 454,229 of record NZ_JBRBVB010000003.1, read on the forward strand.
CTGCCCTGACCCGCGATGCGCGCAATCCGAACGATCTGCCGCCTTTTCCCCTGCCCGGCTCCCCGCTACAACGCGAGGGCGATTGCTGAGCGAGGACCCCGACCGATGACCGCCGTGAAACCCGTTGTGCTGTGCATCCTCGATGGCTGGGGGCTGAGCGACCGGGCCGAGGCAAACGCCCCGATGCTGGCCGACACGCCGCATTTCGACCGGCTGATGGCGACCTGTCCGAACGCGACGCTGGTCACGCACGGACCGGACGCGGGCCTGCCGAGCGGGCAGATGGGCAATTCCGAGGTCGGGCATACCAACATCGGCGCGGGGCGCGTGGTGGCGATGGACCTTGGCCAGATCGATCTGGCGATCGAGGACGGCAGCTTTTTCGAGGCGCCGGCACTGATGCAATTTGCCGAGACGCTCGCAGGCACGGGCGGCACGGCGCACCTGATGGGCGTTGCCTCGGACGGCGGGGTGCACGGGCATCTGGCACATATTCTTGCGGCAGCCGAGATGCTGACGGGGCGCGGCATTCCGGTCGTCGTGCACGCAATCACCGACGGGCGGGACGTGGCACCAAAGTCTGCCGATGGGTTCATGGCGGAGCTGTTGGGCCAACTGCCCGACGGGGCGACGGTCGGCACTGTCTCGGGGCGGTTCTACGCGCTGGACCGCGACAACCGCTGGGAGCGGGTGGAGACGGCCTACCGCGCAATGGTGCAAGGCGAGGGTCCGCAGGCTAAGGCGCCGGGCGACGTGATCGACGCCGCCTATGCAGACGGCACCACGGACGAGTTCATCCCGGCCAGCGTGATCGAAGGGTACGGCGGCATGGCGCCGGGTGACGGGCTCTTCTGCCTCAACTTCCGGGCGGACCGCGCGCGGGAAATCCTTGCTGCGATCTGCGACCCGCATTTCTCGGGCTTTGACCGGGGACCTCTGCCGCAGTTGGCGGCGCGGCTGGGGATGGTGACCTTTTCGGATCAGCACGCGGAGTGGCTGGGAGCGGTCTTTCCCAAGCGGCAGATCGCCAACACGCTGGGCGCGTGGGTGGCCAAGCACCGCTTGCGGCAGTTCCGGCTGGCGGAGACGGAGAAGTATCCGCACGTGACGTTCTTCCTGAACGGTGGCGTGGAGACACCGGAGCCCGGGGAGGACCGGCACATGCCGCCCTCGCCGAAGGTCGCCACGTATGATCTGCAACCCGAGATGTCTGCCGACGAAGTCACCGACGCCTTTGTCGATGCCGTTCGGGAGGGGTACGATCTGATCGTGACGAACTATGCCAACCCCGACATGGTCGGTCACACGGGGGATCTGGAGGCGGCCAAGGCGGCCTGCGCCGCGGTGGACCGCGGGCTGGGCCGTGTGCTCGATGCGCTCGAAGCGGCGGGGGGCGCGATGGTGCTGACCGCCGATCACGGCAATTGCGAGGTCATGGTCGACCCGGAGACGGGCGCGCCGCACACCGCGCATACGCTGAACCCGGTGCCTGTGCTGCTGGTGGGTGGGCCTGAAGGCGCCACCCTACGCAGCGGCGGGCGCCTCGCGGATCTCGCACCGACGGTGCTGGCTTTGATGGGGCTCGCGCAGCCGGACGAGATGACCGGGGAGAGCCTGATCGCATGAGGGCCGTTCTGGCAGCGATGCTGACGTGCCTGCCGCTGTGGGCTGTGGCGCAGGACGACCTTGGTACGGCGGCCTCTGCCGCGGCGCGGCAGATTGCGGAGGCGACGGATGCGCTGGAACGCGCCGAGACCGCGCGCGACCGTGTTCGGGCGCTGACGGGCGCGGTGCAGAGCTACGAGGCGGGCCTTTCGGCGCTGCGTGTCGGTCTGAGGGCCGCGACGATCGAGGAGCGGCGGCTGGAGATCAAGCTGGAGGCGGAGCGCGCAGACATGGCGCGCCTTTTGGGCGTTCTGCAGTCGATGGGTCAGGCGCAGCGGCCAACGGCCCTCCTGCACCCCGAGGGGCCGATGGGAACGGCGCGTGCGGGGATGCTCGTGCGCGACGTGGTGCCGGCGCTTGATGCGCGGGCGCAGGAATTGGCGGGGGACCTGGCGCGGGTGCGCGACATGCGCGCGATCCGCGAGCAGGCGGCACTCACGCTGCAGGAGGGGCTGAGCCAGGTGCAGACCGCGCGGGTGTCCCTGAGCCAGGCGATTGCGGACCGGACAGACCTGCCGCGGCGGTTCGTGGAAGATCCGGCGCAGACAGTGGCACTGCTTTCGGCGGCCGATACGCTCGACCAGTTCGCGCGCAACGTGCGTGTTCTGGCGCAGGACGAAGTGCCGGGCAGCCTGCCTTCGATTGCCGTGCGCAAGGGTGCGCTGCCGCTTCCGGCGCAGGGCACGATGCTGCGGCGCGCGGGCGAGGCGGACGCGGCGGGTGTGACGCGCCCGGGCCTCGTGCTGGCCACCCGCCCACAGGCGCTGGTGACAACGCCCACGGCGGCGACGTTGCGCTACCGCGGGCCTTTGCTGAGCTACGACCAGGTGGCGATCCTCGAGCCGCAGGCGGATCTCCTGATCGTGCTGGCTGGCATGGCGCAGGTCTTTGGCGACGCGGGTCAGGTGATCCCCGCCGGCACACCCGTCGGGCTGATGGGCGGCGAGGATGCGCTTATGACGCAGGCCGATCCCGCGTCACGCCTGCGTGAGGGGGGTGGTCCTGACCGGACGGAGTCGCTCTATATAGAAGTCAGAGAGAGTGGGAGCCCCGTGGACCCGATGACTTGGTTCACGCGTGAGAAGGGATAAGACATGAGAAAAGTCGCACTGGCCGCCATCGGCGGCACATTGGCAGGTATCCTCGCGACGACGCAGATCGCCGGACCCCTCGTGGCGCAGGAGGCCAGCTCGCGCGCGACCGTGTACGAGCAGCTGGACCTTTTTGGTGACATCTTCGAGCGGATCCGCGCGCAATATGTCGAGGAGGTCGAGCCGTCCGAGCTGATCGAGGCCGCCATCAACGGGATGCTGATCTCGCTGGACCCGCATTCCTCGTACCTGTCGCCCGACGATGCGCAGGCGATGCGCGTGCAGACCCGCGGCGAGTTCGGCGGGCTCGGGATCGAGGTGACGCAGGAGGAGGGCTTTGTGAAGGTCGTCTCTCCCATCGATGGCACGCCGGCGATGGAAGCCGGGATCGAGGCGGGTGACTTCATCACCCATGTGGACGGCGAGTCGGTTCTGGGTCTCGGCCTCGACGAGGCGGTCGACCTGATGCGCGGGCCGGTCGGCTCGGAGATCATCGTGACGATCTTGCGCGAGGGGGAAGCCGAGCCGTTCGACGTTTCGATCATCCGCGACACCATCAAGCTGACGGCGGTACGCTCGCGCACAGAGGGCGCCTCGGTCGTGTTGCGCGTGACCACGTTCAACGATCAGACGACGCCCAACCTCGAAGAGAAGCTGGCCGAAGAGGTCGAGGCGCTGGGCGGGCTCGACAACGTCAACGGGTTCATCATCGATCTGCGCAACAACCCCGGTGGCCTCCTGACGCAGGCGATCCGGGTGTCGGATGCGTTCCTTGAGAAGGGCGAGATCGTCTCGACCCGGGGCCGCGATCCGAACGACGGGGACCGGTTCAACGCAACGCCGGGCGATCTGGCGCAAGGCAAGCCGATCGTGGTGCTGATCAACGGCGGGTCGGCCTCGGCCTCGGAGATCGTGGCGGGCGCGTTGCAGGACCACCGCCGCGCGATAGTGGTCGGCACCAAGTCGTTCGGCAAGGGCTCGGTCCAGACGGTGATGCCGCTGCGGGGTGACGGTGCGATGCGCCTGACGACGGCGCGGTACTACACGCCGTCGGGCCGCTCGATCCAGGCGCTGGGCATCTCGCCCGACATCGTGGTGGTGCAACCGCGCCGTGAGCAGAATCCGGAGGACGAGGGCGAGGAGACCCGGGCCGGCCGGTCCGAGGCGGACCTGCGCGGCTCGCTCGACAACGATTCGCTGACCGAGGATCAGATCGAGCAGATCAAGGAAGAGCAGGCGAAGGCCGAAGCTGCCGCCGCGCTTCGCGAAGAGGATTACCAGCTGTCTTACGCGATCGACATCCTGAAGGGTCTGAACGCGCTTGGGCCGCAGGAGTGATAAGGGAGACGGATGGGTGCAAGCACCCATCCTACGAGCTGCGCGATGGTCGGTCGCGCGCGGTCTGCAAATGCGGTTTGGGGGCTCTGCCCCCGACGTTGAAACGCGCGGGCGTTTCAACGCCTCCCCCGAGGTATTTTTGAACCGAAGAAGCACGGGGCGTGGAGACTTGGGGGATGGGTGTGACGCCTGAAATTGCAGCTTTGCCGTATCGGCCGAATGTGGGAATCATGCTGCGGAACGCGGATGGCCTGGTGTTCACTGCGCAGCGCAGGGACCGGCCCGTGGGCACCGAAGCCTGGCAGATGCCGCAGGGCGGGATCGACCCCGGTGAGGATGCGCGCACTGCGGCATTGCGGGAGCTGGAGGAGGAGACCGGCGTGACGCCGGATCTCGTGACGGTCGAGGCAGAGAGCGCGGAGTGGATCACCTATGATCTGCCGGCGGAGCTGCAGGGCAAGCTCTGGAAGGGCAAGTGGCGCGGGCAGAAGCAGAAGTGGTTTCTGATACGCTTTGAGGGCCGCGACGATCAGATCAACATCTTTACCCAAGAGCCGGAGTTCACCGAGTGGCGGTGGTCGCCGGTCGATCAGCTGGTGCCGAACATCGTGCCGTTCAAGCGCGACGTCTACGAACGGGTGATCGCGGCGTTCGCGGGGCATCTGTGATCCGGGCGTTGGCGCTGGTGGCCGCTGTTGCGGGCGCAGGCAGTGCGGAAGCTTTCGAATGTGTGCATATCCCGGATGTTGCGGATGCGTTTTTGCGCGCGCAGGCGTCAGAGTTTCAGTTCGTGCCAGTGTATGGGCAGTTGTCCTACGGCGAAGTGGCGCCCGGCGTCGTGAAATATGACGAAGGGTCGTTCCCTCCGGCATCGACGCTGTATGAGGCGCGGATGGTCGGTGTGGCGCTTGGGCCGGACGGGTTTGACGTGCCCTTCGATGCGCCGTTTACCTTGGAGGTACAGTGTTTTCTGGAGCACTGCGGTTACATGGGCGAAGACATTCCGGTGCTGACATTTCTCCGCGCGGAGGACGGTGTGTATTCGGCCAGCGTCTCGATCTGTCCGGTCTTTACCTTCCACTCGCCAAGTCCTGAAGAACTTGCCATCGTCGTGGAGTGCCAGCGCGGCGGCACGTGTGAGCCGGACCCGGATCGCTAGACAAAGCGCGGCACCGCGCCTATCTCAGCCGGACCATGGCCAAACCCAAGACAGACCCGAATTACAAGGTGGTCGCCGAGAACCGGCGCGCGCGGTACGATTACGCGATCGAGGATGATCTGGAGTGCGGGATCGTGCTCGAGGGGTCCGAGGTCAAGTCACTGCGGCAGGGCGGGGCCAACATCGCGGAGAGCTACGCCGCGGTGGAGGAGGGCGAGCTGTGGCTCGTGAACTCGACCATCCTGCCCTATACGCAGGCCAAGACGTTCGGCCATGAGGAGAAGCGTCGGCGCAAGCTGCTGGTCTCCCGCAAGGAGCTGAGCCGGCTCTGGGCGGACACGCAGCGTAAGGGTATGACGCTGGTGCCGCTGGTGCTGTATTTCAACCACCGCGGCATGGCCAAGATGAAGATCGGCATCGCCAAGGGCAAGAAGAACGTCGACAAGCGGGCGACGGAGGCCAAGCGCGACTGGAACCGCCAAAAGCAGAGGCTCTTGCGGCACGGAGAGTAGCGGGGCGCTGCCTATGGTGCGTAGATCGGCGGTGCGTCTTGTGACATACTCGGCCGATGCCGCGCATCGGAGCGCGCGGCGCGTCTGACACGAACAAGCTCCGCAGGGAACGAAAAATGGAACTGATCATCAGCCTGATCGCGGGTGCGGTGGGCGGCAATGCCGCCGGTGCGGCCGTCAAGAGCCTGAACCAGGGCACGCTCATCAACTCGGTTGCCGGGATTGTCGGCGGCGGCCTTGGGGGTACGCTGCTGAGCGCGCTTGGATCGCCCGAGCTGGCGGGGGCCGTGGGGGAGGCCGGCGGGCTCGACATCGGCAGCATCGTCGGCCAGCTGGCCGGGGGCGGCGTCGGGGGCGGTGTCCTGCTCGCGGTGGTCGGCGTGGTGCGCAACATGATGGCCAAGTAAGCGGCAAGCTGGCACCCAAGGGCGCGTGCCGGTCGGCGCGCGTCACCGGGCCCGGCCCTTGCGCCAACACCTCCGCGCCTGTACCCCGCCGAGATGATGCAAAGCGGGGACGCATAACATGACGGACGATCCCAAGACGCTGGTGTCCACGGCCTGGCTCGAGGACAACCTCAAGAACCCTGACCTGCGGGTGCTGGACGGCTCGTGGCACATGCCTGCGGAGAACCGCGATCCCCGAGCGGAGTTCGAGGCCGAGCACATCCCCGGCGCGCGCTTTTTCGATATCGACGACATATCAGACCACCGCAGTGCGCTGCCGCACATGGCGCCGCCAGTGGAAAAGTTCCTGAGCCGCGTGCGCGCGCTGGGTACGGGCGACGGGCATCAGATCGTCGTCTATGACACCGCCGGGATCATGTCGGCGCCGCGGGTCTGGTGGCTCTTCAAGCTGATGGGACACGAGAACGTCGCGGTGCTCGATGGCGGCCTGCCGAAGTGGCGCGCCGAGGGGCGTCCGGTCGAGGACACGCCGCCGGTGATCCGCGATCGGCACATGGTGGCGCGCTTTCAGCCGCAGATGGTCAGGGACGTCACCGAGGTTTCCTTTGCGGCCAAGCTCGGCCAGACGGAGATCCTCGACGCGCGCGCGCCGGGGCGCTTTACCGGCGAGACGCCCGAGCCGCGCGAGGGGCTGCGATCGGGGCATATTCCAGGTTCGCGCAATGTGTTCTTCAAGGAGCTTTTGGACGCGGATGGCTCGATGAAGGACGCCCCGGCCCTGCGGGCGGTTTTCGAGGGAGCGGGCGCGGACCTCGGCAAGCCGATCATCACCACCTGCGGGTCGGGGATCACGGCGGCCGTTCTGACGCTGGCGCTGGCGCGGATCGGGGTCACGGACACGGCGCTCTACGATGGCAGCTGGACGGAGTGGGGTCAGTTCCCGACGGTGCCTGTGGCCACCGGGCCGGCCTGAGGCGGCATGTCCGGGTATCTCACATCTCGCATGGCTTTGGCCGGTTTGTTGGTCTGCCTCCTGCCCGGCTGCGCGGCGGTCACGGCGGGCAAGGCGGCAACCGATGTCGCCGTCTTTGCCGGGACGACGGCGGCCAAGGGCGTCTATGGCGCCGGGCGTCTCGTCGTGCGGGGAACCGCCGCCGGGGTCAGACGCCTGCGCGCGCCTTCGGGGGATTTCCCGGCAGGCGCCACGGTGTGTATTGGAGCGGATGGTGAGGTTTACGCACTAGCTCGGGAAGACCGGCGAGGGCGGTTGGTCTGTCCTTAGGTTGGGTGGGCGACCTTGGACCCGATGCACGCCGCCTAAATCACAGCACCCGCCTGACCGGCACGGTCAGGCCGCGTCATGCCGAAGGCATGCCTCCGGCATGACCCGCCCCCCGGGGGCGGCGCGTGCACATGTGTTTTCCTGTTTTCAGTTTTCGGCAACTACCGAAGCCAAACCCTCAACCCACCGGCCGTTTCGCAAAGAGGCCGGCGCAGCCCGCCGCGACCATGATCGCGCCTCCGCATCGGTTGGCCCAGCGCAGAACCCCGACGCTCCGCACCACCTGGCGCAACGCATCGGTGCCGAGTGCGAAGGCAAGCGCGTTGCCCGTGGCGAGCGCGGTGTAAAGCGCGACCAGCACCGCCGCCTGCACGACATATCCGCCTTCGGGCGTGATGAATTGCGGGATGAAGGCTGCGGCAAAGGCGATGCTCTTGGGGTTGAGCAGGGTCACCAGAAACCCATCGCGCAGACCTTCAAAGGCGCTCACGCCGCTCAGGTCCGGCTCGGCACTCGGCAGGTGAACCGGGGTACGCAGCATCTTGATCCCGAGGTAAATCAGGTACCCAGCCCCGATCCACTTGACCAAGGTAAAGGCCGTCGCCGAGGCCGCAAGCAGCGCCCCTGCCCCGGTCAGCGCCACAACCGAACCGACAAGCGTGCCCAGCCCGACGCCCAGCGCCATCGGCACCGACACGCGCCGCCCCTGCGTAAGCGCCCGCGTGATGACGAGCGCAATCGTAGGCCCCGGGATCGCCAGCGCGATCAGGCTGGCACCGGCAAAAATAGCAAGGGAGATAAGATCGGGCATGGCTTGGTGTAGGGAACGTGCAACCCCCTCTGCAACAACGTCGTTGCGTGTCGGAAGTCAAAGTGTGCCTCAGAAGTGATCTTTGCCCTCGGCGGCTCCAAGAACCTAATTTCTCTGCAGGCACCCGCGAGATGGCCAGCGCCACGGCAAAGCCGGGGTCGAGGTCTATCACTTGTCCCAGCAGCCAATGCAGTCCAAGATGAAGCGCACGCACCAAAGCAAAGAGGTTCCCCATGATGCAGCCTGTCCGTCGCGTCCTCCTGATTTCAGCTCTGCCACTTCTCGTCCTGACCGCCTGCACCGATGACAACAGCGTGGCCGGCTCCACCACCGATGCCGTGGTGTTTGTCGGCAAGACCGCAGTCAAGGGCGTGTACGGGGCAAGCCGGCTTGTGGTGCGGGGCGCGGCCTCGGGCGTGAAGCGTCTTCAGAAGCGCACACCCAACTACGCTGCTGGCACGATCGTGTGCTACAATTCCAAGGGGGAAATCTACTCCGAGGCGCTTGAGGACAACACCGGCAAGTTTGTCTGCCCAGACCCGTCGTAGCTTTGAGGCGTCCGAAGGTCGCTCATGCCGGAGGGAGGAGCCGGGCGCGGCCTTTGGCTTCGAGCGTCCAGACGGCATCTTTCTCGAACACGCCCACGCTCAGGGGGCGGCCGTAGCCGGCGCCGCTGTCGAGGTTCACGCGGTTGCCATGGTGCGTGGGGGTTTCGAGCGCCGTGTGGCCGTGCACCACGAGCCACGGAAGCGGGCCTTCGTACTCGAGCCAGCCTTCGCGGATCCAGACGAGGTCATCCTCGACTTGGTCGGCCAGCGGCACGCCCGGGCGGATGCCGGCGTGCACGAAGAGGCAGCCGCCCTCCTCGATGTAGAGCGGGCGGCGCGCGATGAAGTCGAGGTGGCTTTGCGGGACGGCGGCGCGGGCGGCGGTAAGCAGGGAGGCGTCCGGGACGTCTTCCCCCACGCCATACGAAGCCAGCGTCACGCGCCCGCCAAGCCGGGCGTGCATCCAGGTCAGGTCCTTGGCATGCAGGCGTGGTGGGCCGTTCTCGCCCGTCTCAACGAACGCACGCAGCATCAGGTCGTGATTGCCCAGCACGCAGTCCCAGTTGCGCCCGTCCTCTTCGATCCCGGCGCGTACGCGCTCGATCACCTCGGCGCTGCGCGAACCGCGGTCGCAGAGGTCACCGAGAAAGATCAACCGCGCGTCCGGGCCCCCGTCCGCCTCGATCCGCGCCAGCGCGGTCTCGAGCATCTCGAGCTGTCCGTGGATGTCGCCGATGGCGTAGATCGGAGCTGTCATGCGAGGTGCCTCGATATCGAACGCCGCCCCCGGGTGGGAGCGGCGGGTGTCGTGTCTCATGCGCCTTTGTGTGACGCAAGGTCAGGGAGAGACTTACCCCAAGTGGAACGCGAGCGGTTTGACCTGGGTGAACATGCCGGTGTCCTCGAGCTTTTTCAGCACCGGCGCGGGCACGGGGCTGTCGACGTAAAGAAGGGCGATGGCCTCCCCGCCCGCCTCGGCGCGCCCGAGGGTAAAGTTGGCGATGTTGACGCCGTTCTCGCCCATCGTCTGGCCCAGTGCACCGATGATGCCCGGCACGTCCTCGTTGGTGGTGTAGAGCATATGCGCGCCGATCTCCGCGTCGATGTTGATGCCCTTGATCTGGATGAACCGCGGCTTGCCGTCGCTGAACACGGTGCCAGCGACGGAGCGCTCGCGCTTGGCGGTGACCACGGTCACCTTGATGTAGCCGTCGAAGGCGCCGGACTTGTCCTGGTTGGTGGTGCTGATCTGGATGCCGCGTTCCTTGGCGATCACGGGGGCGGAGACCATGTTCACGTCCGGATTCACCCGCTTCATGATCCCGGCCACGACCGAGCAGTTGAGCGCCTCGAGGTTCATATCGGCGACAGTGCCATCGTAGAGGATGTTGATCGCGGTGATCGGCTCGTCCGTCATCTGCCCGATGAACGATCCGAGGTGATCGGCGAGTTTCACCCAGGGACCCATGACCTTGGCCTCCTCCGCCGTCACCGAAGGCATGTTGAGCGCGTTGGTCACGGCGCCGGTCAGCAGGTAGTCCGACATCTGTTCGGCCACCTGCAGGGCGACGTTCTCCTGCGCTTCGGTCGTGGCGGCGCCGAGGTGCGGCGTGCAGACGACGTTGGGCAGGTCGAAGAGCGGGTTCTCCTTGGCCGGCTCTTCGGCGAAGACGTCGAACGCTGCGCCTGCGACGTGGCCGGATTTCAGCAGCTCGGCGAGCGCCTCCTCGTCCACCAAACCGCCGCGGGCGCAGTTGACGATGCGCACGCCCTTTTTGGTCTTGGCGAGGTTCTCGCGGGACAGAATATTGGCAGTCGCCTCTGTGAACGGCACGTGCAGCGTGATGAAGTCGGCGCGCGCGAGCAGGTCATCCAGCTCGACCTTTTCGACGCCCATCTTCTGCGCCTTGTCCTCTCCAAGGAAGGGGTCGTAGGCCAGCACCTTCATCTTGAGCCCGCGGGCGCGGTCACAGACGATGCCGCCGATGTTGCCCGCGCCGATCACGCCCAGCGTCTTGCCGGTCAGCTCGACGCCCATGAACTTGGACTTTTCCCACTTGCCCGCATGGGTCGAGGCGGAGGCCTCGGGGATTTGCCGGGCGACGGCGAACATCATGGCGATGGCGTGCTCGGCGGTGGTGATCATGTTGCCGAAGGGCGTGTTCATGACGATCACGCCCTTTTTGGACGCCTCGACCTTGTCGATGTTGTCGGTGCCGATGCCGGCGCGGCCGATCACCTTGAGGTTGTCTGCGTGGCGCAGGATCGTCTCGGTGACCTTTGTGGCGGACCGGATGGCGAGACCGTCATATTGGCCGATGACCTCGGCCAGCTTGTCCTTGTCCTTGCCAAGGTCGGGCTGGAAGTCGACGTCGATGCCGCGGTCGCGGAAGATCTGCACGGCAGTTTCGGAGAGTTTGTCGGAGACGAGTACTTTGGGGGCCATGGTGGCGCTCCTTGAGAGATGGCGGGGGATGGGTGCAAGCACGCCATCCTACGTGTGCGATGGGGAGGTAGGATGGGTGATTTCACCCATCCCAGACGTCAGGAAAGTTCAGCTTCGAAGGCCCAGGCCAGCCAGGGGAGCATCGCGCAGATGTCCGAGGTCTCGACCGTACCGCCGCACCAGATGCGCAGGCCCGGAGGCGCGTCGCGGTAGGCGCCGACATCGAGCGCTACGTTCTCTGCCTCGAGCCGTTTGGCGATCGCCTTGGCAAAGGCGGCACCGTCGGTGATGCGCGGGTCGGTGAACTTGAGGCAGACGGAGGTGTTCGACCGGGTGTCCGGGTCCGACGCCAAGAAGTCGATCCAGTCGTGCGCGGCAACGAAGTCGGAGATCGCTTGGGTGTTTGCGTCCGCGCGGGCGATGAGGCCCTTGAGCCCACCCACCGAGCGCGCCCAGTCGAGGCAGTGCAGGTAGTCTTCGACCGCCAGCATCGAGGGCGTGTTGATCGTCGCGCCGCTAAAGATGCCGTCGATCAGCTTGCCGCCTTTGGTGAGGCGGAAAATCTTGGGCAAAGGCCAGGGCGGGGTATACGATTCGAGCCGCTCCACCGCGCGGGGGGAGAGCACGAGCATCCCGTGCGCCGCCTCACCGCCGAGCACCTTTTGCCAGGAGAAGGTCGTCACATCGAGCTTGTCCCACGGCAGGTCCATGGCAAACGCGGCAGAGGTCGCATCACAGAGCGTCAGGCCAGCACGGTCTGCGGGGATCACGTCGCCCGAGGGCACGCGCACGCCGGAGGTTGTGCCGTTCCAGGTGAAGCAGACATCCGCGTCCCAGTCCACGGCGGCCAGATCGACGATCTCGCCGTACTCGGCAGTGGTAACTTTGGCGTCGATGTCCAGCTGTTTGACTGCGTCGGTGACCCAGCCGGAGCCAAAGCTCTCCCACGCGAGCATCTCGACCTTGCGCGCGCCGAGCATCGACCACATCGCCATCTCGTAGGCGCCGGTGTCGGAGGCTGGCACGATGCCGATCTTGTAATCCGCCGGGATGCCGAGGACCTCGCGCGTGCCGTCTATGGCCGCTTTCAGCTTGTCCTTGCCGACAGCCGCGCGGTGCGAGCGCCCAAGGGCGGCATCCGAAAGCTTGTCCAGCGTGAATGTGGGGGGTTTGGCACAGGGGCCGGAGGAAAAACGCGGGTTTGCCGGCCGCGTGGCCGGTGGTGTAAGATCGCTCATGCTACCCTTCCAGATAAGCGCCCCTCGTTGGGGAGGGGTGTCCCGCTGCCGGGTATGCCGCGCCGCGGCACCTTTCACAACCGGCAAAATGCGCCTATAGCGCCGCTTGATCCTGCTTTTGCGACGCGCCGCGTCTTTGATCGGAAACCGATGCCATGTTGACCTGCGTTCTGACCGCGCCTCCCGGCCGCCTTGACCCTGCTCTGGTGCAGTCCCTGCGCAATGCCTGGGGCGGTGGCGAGGTGCGGTGGCTGAGCCCGGACGAGGCGTCGGAGTTCGACGTCGTCGAGGTGCCGGGCAATTTCGATGACACCTGGGCGGGTGTGCAGTCGATGGATGTCGATCTGAACGTGGTGCCTGCGGAGGGCCGCAGGAAGCGCGTGCTGATCGCGGACATGGATTCGACGATGATCGAACAGGAGTGCCTCGACGAGCTCGCCGATTTCGTCGGCGTCGGCGCCGCGGTCAAGGCGATCACGGCGCAGGCGATGAACGGAGAGCTGGACTTCGAGGAGGCGATCGACGCGCGCGTCGGGCTGCTGTCCGGGCATCCCGAGTCGATCATCGACACCGTCCTGATGGAGCGGATCACGTTGATGCCGGGTGGAAACGTGCTGCTGACCACGATGAAGGCAGAAGGCGCCTATGCGGCGCTGGTGTCCGGCGGGTTCACCGCCTTCACCGCCGCGATTGGTGCAAGGCTCGGGTTCGACGAGCATCGGGCGAACACGCTCTGCGCCGAGGGCGGTAAGCTGACGGGCAAAGTCGCGCGGCCAGTGCTGGGGCAGCAGGCGAAAGTGTCGGCGCTCGAAGAGATCACGGCGCGGCTCGGCCTCACAGATGCGGACGTGCTGGCGGTCGGGGACGGGGCCAACGATCTGGGCATGTTGGGGCGTGCGGGGCTGGGCGTGGCGCTGCACGCAAAACCGGCGGTTCAGGCGCAGTGCCGCGTGCGGGTCAACTTTTGCGATCTGACGGCTTTGCTGTTCCTGCAGGGCTATGACCGTGAGGCGTTTGTGCAGCCGAAGCGGTAAGGTGGGCAGCTGCCCACCCTACGCAAGCGCCGCGCAAACGTGGCCGGTCAGGGTGCCGCGCCAGTTGGTGATCGGGGCGTTCAGCCGTTTTTGCGCCATGGGATGCGCCGCGTCGAGCGCTCCGAGCCGCACGAGGAGTGCTGTGACGGCGGCCTCCGACGCGCGGGTGGCGCCGTCGACAACCTTGAGGGCGACGCCGAGCTGCTGATCGGGGAGGATCGCGATGAAGACGCCTTCGGCGCCCGTCTTGATCGCCACTTTGCCGTTCGTGGCGCGCATCAGCTCGGTGCAGGCGCGGCCTTCACCCGCGACGAGGTCGGGGTGCGCGCGCATGGCGTCGACGAGTTGTGCGGCGGCCTGTGAGGCCACATCGGAGCGGCTGGAGGCGGACGCGAACCACGCCATGGCGCGGGCGAGCCCGTGCAGGCTGGTGGCAAAGTTGGGTGCGGAGCATCCGTCGATGGCAAAGCCCGGGGACGTTGCGCGGCTCGTCTCCTCGAACGCGTCGAGGCAGGCCCGCTGCACGGGGTGGTCCGGGTCGATGTATTCGGGACCGGCGCCGAGGTGCTTGGCCAGGGTCAGAAAGCCGGTGTGCTTGCCCGAGCAATTGTTGTGCCACTGGCAAGGGCTGCCGCCCGCCTTGATCAACGCGTGCCGGGTGGCCGTGTCGGGAGGTGGCTGGGCGCCGCAGCGCAGGGCGGCTTCGGTCAGGTCGAGCGCCTTTAGCCATGCCGACACGCGGGACGTGTGGATGGGCGCGCCCTGGTGGGAGGCACAGGCAAGCGCGAGGTGCTGAGGCGTGAGGTGGTGCGCCTCGGCGGCGCCGGAGGTGAGGAGCGGCAGGGCCTGGATCATCTTGGCTGAGGAACGCGGCAGGATGACAGCGTCCGGGTCGCCCCACGCCTCGACGATCTCGCCATCCGGGCGGCATACGACGGCATGGCCGTGGTGCACGCATTCGAGGAAGCTGCCGCGCCAGACTTCGGCGAGCGGGACTGTTGCGTTTTGGGCCATGCGCCGGTTTCTCCCGAGACAAAAGGATGCAGCGGAAAACTGCCAAGAGGTCTTTTACGGACATGCAGCTTTGCGCTAATGTGTATGCGTCGTTGTGGACGGGGTCCACAGCATCCGCACAAGGCCGGTCAGGAGTGTGTCCCGGGCCTCAAGAAGAACGGAAGCGACGGGGCCGAGGGCCTGGCAATTTTGAGGTAGAGCAGCTTGGAGGCTGTAGGCATGCAGATGTTGAAAGTGGCAGCGACGGCGCTTGGGCTTGCCGTGGCGCTGGGGGCCGCCGGGACCGTGGCGGCGCAGGAGGTCAGCACCAACCGCGTGGCGGCCAAGACGGACTGGAGCGTCTTCGAGGGTAACGACCCGCGCGAGTGCTGGAGCGTTTCGGCACCCAAGGAGACGGTGAACACGCGCGACGGGCGCGTCGTCGCGGTGCGCCGCGGTGACATCCTGCTCATGGTCTTCTTCCGCCCGGCCGCGGGCAGTGCCGGGCAGGTCGCCTTTACCGGCGGGTATCCGTTTGCCAATGGCTCGACCGTGGCGGTCGATATTGGCGGGACGAATTTCGAGCTTTTCACCGACGGCGAGTGGGCCTGGCCGGCGACGCCCGCGGATGACGCCAAGGTCGTGACCGCGATGAAGCGCGGCGCGCAGGCGGTGCTGACGGCGCGCTCGGGCCGAGGCACGGTGACGAAGGACACGTTCTCCTTGCTGGGGTTCACGGCTGCGATCGAGGAAGCGGAGAAGCGCTGCGCGGGGTAGGCAGCCGCTCGATGGGGAGCCAGCCGCCAAACCGCACGACACCTTGGGGGGCCAGCCCCCCAAACCGCACGATGTCTTGGGGGGCCAGCCCCCCAAACCCCCCGGGATATTTTTAGCCAGAAGAAGATGAGACGCTTGGGCAAGGGGCCGGGGCGTCTTTCTCTTTTTGGCAAGGTAGTGTAGGTGCCGGGCCTTCAGCAGATGAGGTGTGACATGGTCGGCGCTCCGATCACTCAGGACGTGCATACGATCCCGCGCAATGTGCCGGAGGGTCCGGTGAACCTTGTTGGGTTGACGCGGGACGGGCTCAAAGCGGCGCTGGCTGCGGCAGGAACGCCGGAGAAGCAGCTGAAGATGCGCACGGGTCAGGTTTGGCAGTGGGTGTATCAGTGGGGCGTTCGGGATTTTGACGCGATGACCAACCTCAGCAAGGCCTATCGGGCGCTGCTTGCGGAGCATTTCGTGATTGCCCTGCCAGAGCTGGTCACGCGGCAGGTCAGCGAAGATGGCACGCGCAAGTATCTGGTGCGGATTGCGGGCGGGCATGAAGTCGAGGTGGTCTATATCCCCGAGGAGGATCGGGGGACGCTCTGTGTGTCGTCTCAAGTCGGGTGCACGTTGACCTGCTCCTTCTGTCACACCGGCACGCAGAAGCTGGTGCGCAACCTGACGCCCTCGGAGATTGTCGGACAGATCATGCTGGCACGCGACGATCTGGAGGAATGGCCGACACCCGGCGCGCCGAAGGACGAGACGCGGCTTTTGTCGAACATCGTGCTGATGGGGATGGGTGAGCCGCTCTACAACTTTGAGGCTGTACGCGACGCGATGAAGATCGCGATGGACCCGGAGGGCATTTCACTGTCTCGGCGGCGGATCACACTCTCGACCTCGGGGGTTGTGCCGGAGATTGCGCGCTGTGCCGAGGAGATCGGGTGTCAGCTGGCGGTGTCATTTCACGCGACGACGGATGAAGTGCGCGATGTGCTTGTGCCGATCAACAAGCGCTGGAACATCGAGACGTTGCTCGATGCTCTGAAGGCGTATCCGAGGCTTTCGAATTCGGAACGGATCACGTTCGAATACGTGATGCTCGACGGAGTGAACGACAGTGACGCAGATGCGCACCGGTTGGTAAAGCTGATCGAGGGCATCCCGGCCAAGATCAACCTGATCCCGTTCAACGAATGGCCGGGCGCGCCGTACAAGAGGTCGTCGAACAACCGGATCCGGCGCTTTGCGGACATCATCTACAAGGCGGGCTATGCCTCCCCGATCCGCACGCCGCGCGGGGAAGACATCATGGCGGCCTGCGGTCAGCTCAAGTCCGCCACCGAGCGCGCGCGCAAGAGCCGGGCGCAGATCGCGGCGGATGCGGGGCTTGGGTGACGCGGAGAGACTTCGGGTCTGAGGTCTTCGTCGATGCCGGGGTGTGCTGTGTAGTGCTGCCCGGCTTGGAGCAAGACATGCTCGTGCGCTTCGCAGAATCGCCTTAGTTCGGTGCCATATCCGCCGGCTTTGCCGCGCAGGCTCTTCCTTTGGGGGCAGGTGACAGGAGCAAGGCGAGCCGATGACCCATGTTTCAAAGAACCCGCTGGTGCTGCGTGACGTGTTCCTCATGGTCGCGCAGGACGTGCAGCGCGCGACGTCCCTGACGGACCTCAAACAGCGCCTCGCGAACAAGGGGTACGGCCTGCGCCGGACGCCCGACGGGCCGGTGCTGGTGACCATGCCGCACGGGCTGGAGCTGGGGCCGCTGCCGCAAGTTTGAAGGGTTAGTCTTCGAGCGCGCCGATGATCTTGGCAGCCTCGTCCGCGGTCTCTACGAATTGAAAGAGGTCGAGATCCTCTTCGGAGATCGTACCTGCGTCGGCAAGCGCCTCCCAGTTGACGATCTTGCGCCAGAAATCCTCGCCGAAGAGGAGCACCGGTACCCGGCGCATGCGGTCGGTCTGGATCAGCGTCAGTGTCTCGAAAAGCTCGTCGAGCGTGCCGAAGCCGCCGGGGAAGACGCAGATCGCCTTGGCGCGCATCAGAAAGTGCATCTTGCGGATCGCAAAGTAGTGGAAGTTAAAGCAGAGGCCGGGCGTGACGTACTCGTTCGGGGCTTGTTCGTGCGGGAGGACGATGTTGAGGCCGATGGAGGCGCCGCCGGCCTCCTTGGCGCCGCGATTGCCGGCCTCCATCACGCCGGGTCCGCCGCCCGTGACGATCACGTCCTCACGGCCGTAGCTCTGCATCGATTTGAGCGTGAGGATCCGCGACAGCTCGCGCGCCTCGTCGTAGTATTTCGACAGATCCGCCAGCGTCTTGGTCCGCGCCTCTTTCTTCTTGGACGGCTCGGGGATCCGTGCCCCGCCGAAGAGCACGATGGTCGAGGTGATGCCGCGCTCGTCCATGATCATTTCAGGCTTCATCAGCTCGAGTTGCAGCCGCACGGGGCGCAACTCGTCGCGGTACATGAACTCTTCGTCCGCGAAAGCAAGACGGTAGGCCGGCGCCAGGGTCTGCGGCGTCTCGGGGATGCCCTCGGCGCGGCTGCGGTCGGTGCCGGCATCGGTCATCGGGTTCTGGCGGCTGTCGGTCATGTCTGGCGGTGCCTCATGTTTTCTGCTTTGCCTGTGGTAGCGCCCAAGCCGATGAGACACCAGAGAGGCCCGCACCATGGTCACACCCGACGATATCTCTGCCGCCGCGGCGCGGATTGCAGGCCATGTGCGGCGCACGCCGGTTGTCGAGGGCATTGGCGGGGCGGTGTCGCTCAAGCTGGAGCATTTGCAGCACACTGGGTCTTTCAAGCCGCGGGGGGCGTTCAATACTCTTCTCAGCGGCGGCGTGCCGAAGGCGGGCGTTGTTGCAGCGTCTGGTGGCAACCATGGTGCGGCGGTCGCCTATGCCGCCAAGTCGCTGGGGATTCAGGCGCACATCTTTGTGCCTGAGATCGCGGGGCCGTCCAAGATCGCGCTGATCGAGCGGACAGGAGCCAAGCTGACGGTTGTGCCGGGCGCCTATGCCAATGCTTTGGAGGCCGCGCAAAGCTATGAGGCCGAGACGGGCGCGATGCAGGTGCATGCCTATGACGCACCCGGCACCGTGGCAGGACAAGGCACGATGATGGCGGAGTGGGAGGAGCAGGGCCTCGACGCGGACACGGTGCTGATCGCCGTGGGGGGCGGTGGTCTGATCGCGGGTGCGTTGGCGTGGCTCGGGGGGCGGCGCAAGGTGGTTGCGGTGGAGAGCACTGGCACCGCCACGCTCTATAACGCCCGCAAAGAGGGACCAGAGAGTACGATCCAGCCGCAGGGGGCAGCAGCGAATGCTCTTGGCGCGGCAAAGATCGGGCGGATTGCCTACAATCTGGCGGAGCGCGATGACGTGCAGACGGTGCTAGTGGATGACGATGCCATCGGCGCCGCGCAGACTTTGCTGTGGCAGGAGGTGCGCCAGCTGGTTGAGCCAGCCGGTGCGACTGCGTTGGCGGCGCTCACGTCGGGGGCTTACCAACCGGAACCAGACGAACGGGTTGCCGTGCTTGTCTGCGGCGGGAACATAGCTCCTGATCCGCTGAGCTAGAGTGGATAACCGTTCAGTTACTAGTACCGCCTTCACCAAAGCACCCGCCTGACGGGTACTGTCAGGCCGCGCCGTCCCGCCCCCATGGGGCGGCGCGATTACGCCACCCCGCGGGACGACGCGTGCTCGACTGTGTTTCTCTATTGGTTCGAAGATCATCTGCCGTAAGCGCCGCGCGATTGCCTCCCATCCCGCTTGGCGCTATGTGCCACGCGACTGACACGACGGAGGGTCCCATGTCGAACGCCGCACTCGAAACCGCCATCGAAGCCGCCTGGGAGGCGCGCGACACAATCACGTCCGCCACCACGGGCGAGACGCGCGAGGCGATCGAAGACACGCTGAACGCGCTCGACAGCGGGTCATTGCGGGTAGCGGAAAAACAGGTTGACGGCTCCTGGCACGTCAACCAATGGGCCAAGAAGGCAGTGCTCCTCGGCTTCCGCATCAAGGATATGGAACAGCAGGACGGCGGGCCGCAAGGCGGCGGCTGGTGGGACAAGGTCGACAGCAAGTTCAAGGGCTGGGGAGACAACCAGTGGAAGGCCGCAGGCTTCCGCGCCGTGCCGAACTGCGTCGTGCGCAAGTCCGCCTTTATCGCGCCGGGCGTGGTGCTGATGCCGTCCTTCGTCAACCTCGGTGCCTACGTGGACGAAGGCACGATGGTCGACACCTGGGCCACGGTCGGCTCCTGCGCGCAGATCGGCAAGAACGTGCATCTGTCGGGCGGCGTCGGCATCGGCGGCGTTCTGGAACCTATGCAGGCCGGGCCGACGATCATTGAGGACAACTGCTTTATCGGGGCGCGCTCGGAGGTGGTCGAGGGCTGTATCGTCCGCGAAGGCTCGGTGCTTGGCATGGGTGTCTTCATCGGCCAGTCGACCAAGATCGTGGACCGCGAAACGGGCGAGGTCATGTACGGCGAAGTGCCGCCCTACTCGGTCGTGGTCGCAGGCTCGATGCCGTCCAAGAACAACGTCTCGCTCTACTGCGCGGTGATCGTGAAGCGTGTGGACGAGCGCACCCGCTCGAAAACCGGGATCAACGAGCTGCTCCGCGACTGACGTTAGCCAGGATGGGTACGAGCACCCATCCTACCTGCGTTTGCGCTTGAGCTTCGCGCCTTTCTTCTTGGCTTTGACAAGGCGTCTCTTGCCGCCCCCGCTGCGCTTCCCGCCGGCTTTGGGCCCGCGGTGGAGTGCTTCGCCCTCAAGCTCGATCAGCTCGAGCGCCAAGCCGCCGGTGACGGGCGCGGCTTCGGTGAGGCGTGCGACGACGCGCTGGCCGAGGCCGATGACGGTGCCGCTGTCGGACCCCATGAGGGTCGCGGTGTCGCGGTCGAAGTGCCAATACTCGTTGCCGAGGTTGCGCATGGGGATGAGGCCGTCGGCGCCGGTCTCGTCGAGCTTCACGAAGACGCCGAACTTGGCGATGCCGCTGACGCGGCCGGTCATGTCGGTGCCGATGCGCTCGCTGAGATAGGCGGCGAGGTAGCGGTCCGTCGTGTCGCGCTCGGCGATCATCGAGCGGCGTTCGGTTTCGGAGATGTGCGCGGCGGTCGGCTCGAGCTTGTCGATGTCGGTCTCGCTGAGGCCGTCCTCGCCCCAGCCATGCGCCGAGATCAGCGCGCGGTGCACGATCAGGTCAGCGTAGCGGCGGATAGGTGAGGTGAAATGCGCGTAGCTTTTGAGGCTGAGGCCAAAATGGCCAAAGTTCTGCGGCGCGTAATACGCCTGCGTCATCGAACGCAGCACGCTGATGTTGATGAGCTCCGCCTCGTCGCTGCCCCGCGCGGCGTGCAGGAGCGCGTTGAGGTGGCGGGTCTTGAGCACCTGCCCCTTGGCAAAGGTCAGGCCGGCCGCCTCCGCCGTGTCGCGCAGGCTTTCGAGTTTTTCGGGCGGCGGTTCTTCGTGCACGCGAAAGAGGAGCGGCGTGCGTTTGGCGATCAGCGTCTCGGCGGCGGCGACGTTTGCGAGCACCATCATCTCTTCGATCAGGCGGTGCGCGTCGTGGCGGTCGGAGAAGGCGACGGATGTGACTTCGCCCGCGTCATTGAGCTGAACCTTGCGCTCGGGCAGGTCGAGATCGAGCGGCTGGCGCGCGGCGCGGGCCGTCTTGAGTGCCGCGTAGGCGGCGTAGAGCGGTTTCAGGACCTCCTCGACGAAAGGCGCGGTCTTGTCGTTGGGAGTGCCGTCGATGGCCTCCTGCACCTCGCCGTAATTGAGGGCCGCCGGGGAGCGCATGAGGCCGCGGACGAAGCGGTGGCCGATCTTTTCGCCCTGCGCATTGAGGCACATTTCGACGGCGAGGCAGGGGCGCGGGACACCTTCGTGTAGCGAGCAGAGATCACCGGAGAGGCGGTCGGGGAGCATCGGCACGACGCGGTCGGGGAAGTAGCTGGAGTTGCCGCGTTTGCGCGCCTCCCGGTCGAGGGCCGAGCCGGGCGTCACGTAGTGGGCGACGTCGGCGATGGCCACCCAGACGATGTGCCCGCTTGGGTTCCTGGGGTCCGTGTCGGGGAGCGCGCAGACGGCGTCGTCGTGGTCGCGGGCGTCGGCAGGGTCGATGGTGATGAGCGGCAGATGCCGCAGGTCCGTGCGCCCGCCCATGGGCGCGGGTTTCATCGCGTCGGCCTCGTCCAGCACCTCCTGCGGGAAATCGTCGGGGATGCCGTGCTGGTGGATCGCGATGAGGGAGACCGCGCGGGGCGCTGAAGGATCACCGAGCCGGGTGACGATGCGCGCCTTGGGCAGACCCATGCGCCCACGCGGGCCGGTCTGTTCGGCTTCGACAAGCTCGCCGTCCTGTGCGCCGTGGGTGGCGCCATCGGGGACGGTCCACTCGCGGTCCGAGCCCTTGTCGATGGGCAGGATGCGGCCGCCTTCGGTCCTTTTTCGGAAGATGCCGATGACGCGGTTGGCGGTCTGGCCGATGCGGCGGATGAGGCGCGCCTCGTAGTGGTGCGGCTCGCCGGCGACTTCGGTCAGGCGTCCGAGGATGCGGTCCCCCTGCCCCAGCGCGGGGTCCGAGGCGCGGGGGAGGACGAGCACCTTGGGCTCTGGTCCTTGGCCGTGCCATTCCAGAGGCCGCGCGAAGAGGTCGCCGTCGGTGTCTGGGGCCATCACTTCGAGTACGGTCACGGGCGGCAGGCGGTCCGGGTCGCGGTAGGTCTTTTTGCGCTTTTCGAGGTGGCCGTCCTCTTCGAGTTCTTTGAGCAGGCGCTTGAGGTCGATGCGCGCGGCGCCCTTGATCCCGAAGGCCTTGGCGATGTCGCGTTTGGAGGTAAGGGTCGGGTTTTCGGAGATCCATTGGAGGACCTCGTCGCGGGTGGGGAGTTGGCTCATGTCAGGCAGGTAGCACGCTCACCCGGCGGCGTCATGGGTGGAAACCGTGGGAGCCTCCGGCGGGGATATTTTTAGCCAGAAGAAGCCGGGAGGTCGGCTGCGGTGTCGACGTCCCTTAGGGTGTCGATGGTGGTGAGGGTGAGGGGGCCAAGGGTTGCGATCGTGTCGGCGCGGGCGTGTTCGGTGGACCAGCGGACGTCCTCGAGGAAGCCGGCGGGGACGGCGCGGGTGCGTTTGAGGCCGATCAGCCAGTAGCCGCCGTCAGGGGCGGGGCCGAGGGTGGCGTCGTGGTCTCCGAGCGCTTTGAAGGCGCAGGCGATGTGGCGTTTGCGGATGCCGGGGATGTCGGCGCCGATGATGCAGA
Organism: Pseudaestuariivita sp.; assembly: GCF_052825805.1. NCBI lineage: Bacteria > Pseudomonadati > Pseudomonadota > Alphaproteobacteria > Rhodobacterales > Paracoccaceae > Pseudaestuariivita > Pseudaestuariivita sp. The sequence continues at coordinate 476,811 of NZ_JBRBVB010000003.1, forward strand.
CGGGGCCGGGAGGCATCGATCGGAAGGCGCGGGCCATGCGGTCGCCGAGGGTGCCGGTGCCTTGAGGGAGGCGCGGCAGATGGGCGGGCCAGATGCGGCTGGTTTGTCCTTGGGTGTCGGGGGAGACGGCGAGGGTCAGCTGCCAGCGGGGGTCTGCGAGGCGGAGGAGGAGCGCGCGGGTCTGGTGGCGGAACCACCAGGCGGCGGAAACCATGCCGATGTCCTTGCCGAGGCGGGTTTTCACGCGGCCGGGGCGGGGCTCCTTGACCATGACGATGAGGTGGCGGGTCATGGGGTCAGGCTGTTCGTGGAGGATTGGGCGAGACCGGCGGGATATGCGCGGACTGGGATGCTGGGGCGCTGTCCGGAAGGTATTCGGCGATGAGCCACAACGGTTCGATGTGGTGTCTTGCAGGACGGTGAAAGGTCGCTCACAGGCTGCGCTCCATCATGATGTGGTCGATGCCGGCGTCGTTGAAGACCTCCCCGTAGCGGTGGTAGCCGAGGCGTTCGTAGAAGCTGAGCGCCACCACTTGCGCACCGAGGATCGTGCGGGTTGCGCCGGTGCTGGCGGCGAGGTGGTGGCATCCGTGGATCAGCTGGGCGCCGATGCCTTGGCCGCGATACGAGGCAAGGACGGCAACGCGTCCGATCTTGGCGGTTGTGCCGTAGGGGATGACGCGGGCGGTGCCGATAGGCGTGCCGTCGATGCTGGCGAGGATGTGTAGGGCGTCGGTTTTGTCATGTTCGTCCGGCTCGAGGTCGGCGGGGACCTCTTGTTCGACGACGAACACCGCGTGGCGGATCGCCCAACATGTCTCCACGTCATCGGTCTGGACCAGCGTGAGCGTCATGCGAACCAGTCGCGCAGGACGCGGGTGTAGATGCCCTTGAGTTGGTGGATGTGGGCGACGGAGACGTGCTCGTCCACCTGGTGCATGGATTGCCCGACGAGGCCGCATTCGATCACCGGGCAATGCGCCTGGATGAAGCGGGCGTCCGACGTGCCGCCCGATGTGCTGAGTTCGGGCGTGCGGTTGGTCTCGGCCTGCACGGCGTTCACGACGATGTCGGAGAAGGGGCCGGGCTGGGTGATGAAGCTTTCGCCGCTGATCTTGATCTCGAGCTCGATGGTGACGTCGAAGGCGTCCGCGACCTTGGCGGCCTCGGCGCGCAGCCAGTCCGCGAGCGCCGCGCCGGTGTGCGCGTCGTTGAAGCGGATGTTGACGCAGGACGTGCAGGTCGCCGGGATCACGTTGTTGGCCGGGTTGCCTGTGTCGATGGTCACGACGGCGAGGGTCGAGGGATCGAAATGCTCGGTCCCCTGGTCGAGCTCGTGCGATGCAAGCTGGTCCATCAGGCGCGCCATCGCGGGCAGCGGGTTCCTGGCGCGGTGCGGGTAGGCGGAGTGCCCCTGCACGCCGGTCACGGTGAACCAGGCGGACATGGAGCCGCGCCGCCCAATCTTGAGCATCTCGCCCATCTCGTTGGGACAGGTGGGCTCGCCGACGAGGCAGACGGACATGGCTTCGCCTTGGTCCTTCATGTGATCAAGCAGAGCGATTGTGCCGTCGAGAGCGTCGCCCTCCTCGTCGCCGGTGATCGCGATGAGGAGCGCGCCGTCAGGGGGTGTTTCCTGCACGAAGTCGATGGCGGCAGCGACAAAGGCGGCGACGCCCGACTTCATATCGCAGGCGCCGCGTCCGTACATCACGCCGTCTTCGACGTCGGCGCCGAAGGGAGCATGCGTCCAGTCACCCTCGTTCCCGATCGGCACCACGTCGGTGTGACCGTTGAAGCCGAAGGTGCGGGGGTGGCCCTTGTCTCCCCAGCGAGCGAGGAGGTTGCGGATACCGCCCCGCTCGACCCAAGTAAGGGTGAACCCGGCCTCGGCGAGAGGCGCGGCGATCACGTCGAGGGCGCCTGCGTCGGCGGGCGTGACGGAGGGGCATCGGATGAGGGCGGCGGTCAGCGCGGCAGGGTCAGTTGTCATCGGAGACCTCCTCGAGCGGGGTAAAGAACGGCTCCATCTGGGCGACGATCACGGAGTTCTCTTCTTTTGCCCGTCCCATCAAAGCGCGTTCCTCGTCCGGGATGTTCTCTCCGGCGGAAAGGCGCTCGTCGAGGGTGCCGTGGCCGGTGACATCGAGGGGCGCGAGATCGGCCTGTTTGAGGATGGCGACGGTCTCGCGCACGGCCTCCGCCTCGTCCACGCCGGAGGCATAGCAAACAAGGCCCGCGCCGGTGCTGCCCTCGGGCAGGCCGTCGCCGGATTTGCGCCCGACCTGCACGACGAGGGTGTAGATGTGATGCTCTTTGCTCATGGCGCCTAGGTGGCGGGTGGCGCGAGGGGGGTCAAGCCCCTAGCCCGGGAGTGGCACTGCCGCAGCGACACGGTCGAGATAGGCCGTGAAGGTCGGGTCGCCGCCCACGCGGCGGGAGAGCGCGGTTTCGACGGGCGTGCTGCGCATCGCGTCGAGCATCGGCGCAACGGAGAGGTCGGCGGCGGTAACCTCGGGGCCAAAGAGGAAGGCGTTGGCGTCCAAGAGCGCGGAGAGCGCGGTGAGGTCCTGTTCGGCGCGGGCCAGCCGCTCTTCGGGGGTGAAACGCCCCAGACCCTGCACCTGCATCCCCTTGATCACCGAGCGGCGCAGCCCTCCGGCAATGACGTGGCGCAGGCCCGGCGGGATCGCGGTAAAATACGTGTCGCGGATGGTGGGCCAGACCTTGGGATCGCCCCACCGATCGAGCATCAGGATGAAGTAGAGGTGCTCTTCGGCCATGCGGATCACCGCGCGGGAGTGGGCTTTTTGCGACGCGCTGAGGCCGGCGTCAAAGTCGGCGCCGCGCGCCTCCAGCCAGGCCCGGATGGTGTCGCTGTCTGCGATCACCTCGGTCCCGGCGCGCAGCACGGGCAGCTTGCCGTAGCGCGTCTTGCGCGGATCCTGAACGTCCTCGCGTTGCCACGGCTGGCCCGAGTGCTGGAGCAGCAGCGCCGCCTTGACGCAGAACGGGCTGAGGCTGAAGACGCCGGCGGCGGCGGGGTACGTGAGGAGTGTGAGCATGGGTGCGATCCTCTTGTGGCTGCGCTCAGATTAGCTGTACTTGCTGACAGATTTCGACAGCAGTCCGTGGTAGCGCTTCGATATGTCCCGCACCGCCCGCCTCTTCCACCTGATGCAGACGATCCGGTCGCTCCCTGCTCCGGTCACGGGAGAGGCGCTTGGCCGCGCGCTCGATGTGAGCCCGCGCACGATCTACCGCGACGTGGACACCCTGCGCGGTCTGGGCGCGGTGATAGATGGGGAGGCGGGCTACGGCTTTACGCTGGTCGAGGACAACGCGGTGCCGCCGCAATCCTTTACCGACGACGAGCTGGAGGCGCTGGTGCTTGGCCTGCGCGAGGTGGAGGTGACCGCCGAGCCGGTGCTGGCGGCAGCGGCGGGCAAGGCGCTGAGCAAGCTGCAGGCGCGGCTCCCGGACCGGCAGGCGCACCGGCTGAAACACGCGGTGCTGCACGCGCGGAGGTACGTGCCGATCCCGCAGCCGCAGGTCGACACGGCAGCCCTGCGGCAGGCGGCCTGGGACGAGCGGCGCGTGCGGTTCGCCTATACCGACGCCGAGGGCAACACCTCCGAGCGGGAGGTCGACCCGCTGAGCATCGTGCATTTCGACGCGACGCATTGCCTGGTGGCGTGGTGCCATCTGCGGGACGATTACCGCACCTTTCGCCTCGATCGGCTGCGCGATCTGGAGGTGACGGAGGTCAGCTTTCGCCCGAACCGCGTGCCGATGCTGCGCACCTACATGGAGCGGCTGGCGGAGCATTGCTGACATGCCCGTGCGATCTTTCCGATTTGGAAACAATCCCCGTATAGTTGTGTCATTGATGATTGCTTCTGCGGGGAATGTGATGCGTGCTTGCTTGATGGCGTTGTTGCTTGTGAGCGGCTTGGGATCTCCGGCCTTGGCCGAGACGCCAGTGGTCACGCTTGCGTCTGCCGCGCCGATCCAGTCGGTGCGCCCTGAAACGCGGCCTTCGAGCGTAGAGCGCGTGAGCGCGGATCAAGACGGGCTCGAGGCTTGGGTGACCGCGTTCCGGGCCAAGGCGCTTGCCGCGGGGATCACCGCGGAGATCTACGATCGCGCGATGCGCGGTGTCACCTATGACCCGGCCATCGTGCGCCGCGATCGCAACCAGGCCGAGTTCACCAAGACGATCTGGGACTACCTCGAGACCGCCGTGTCACCCGCGCGCATCCGCAACGGGCAAGCCGCGTTGGCGCGCCAGGACGCGGCGCTCACGCAGATCGAGGCGCAGTACGGCGTCGAAAAGGAGATCCTGACGGCGATCTGGGGGCTGGAAAGCGCCTACGGCGCGGTGCGCGGGAACACGGAAATCCTGAGCGCGATGGCAACGCTGGCCTATGACGCGCGGCGCGCGGCCTTTTTCGAGGCGCAGGTGCTGGCGGCGCTGCGCATCCTGCAGGACGGGCATACGACGCAGGGCAATCTGCGTGGCTCCTGGGCCGGCGCGATGGGGCATACGCAGTTTATGCCGACCTCGTGGCAGGACCATGCGGTGGATTTTGATGGCGACGGCAAACGTGACATCTGGAGCGACGACCCACGCGATGCGCTCGCGTCGGCGGCGGCCTACCTGCGCGCGAACGGATGGGTGACGGGTCAGCCGTGGGGCGTGGAAGTGCGACTGCCGGGAGGGTTCGACTATGCCTCGGCCCGGCGGGAGACCATGCGCCTGCCCTCCGCCTGGGCGCGGCTTGGCGTGCGGGACGTGAACGGACAGCCGGTGCCGGATCATGGGCGCGCGTCGATCCTCCTGCCCGCGGGCCACACGGGCGCGGCGTTCATGATCTTTGACAATTTCGAAGTGCTCGAAAGCTACAACACCGCCGACGCCTACGTGATCGGTGTCGGTCATTTGGCAGACCGCATCGCGGGTGGTCCCGGCCTCGCGGGAGGTTGGCCAACTTCGGACCGCGCGCTGACCTTCGACGAGCGCATCGAGCTGCAGGAACGGCTGACCGCGGCGGGGTTCGACACGCAAAAGATCGACGCCAAGATCGGTCCGCTGACGATCAACGCCGTGCGGCGGTATCAGCAGGCCACGGGGCGCGTGCCGGACGGCTACGCCTCGCTTGGGGTTTTGGAGTCACTCAGACGGTAGGCTCGGCATTTTCTTCGCAGGAAGAAAATGCGTCCCCGTCAATCGCCGAGCTTTGCGTGAACCTCGTCGAGGTCGATCTCTCCGATGGGCATCTTGTTGCCCGGGTTTTCGAAGTCGTATTTGAAGAGATCGAAATCGCGGTGGTAGATTTCCTTGACCAGGTGCATCGACAGGTCGTCGAAATAATCCTCGACCGGGTGCGCGCGTTTCGGGCCGTGGCCCTCGCTCTCGTTGAACCGAGGGATCTCTGACAGGGTAACGTCGTGCTTGACGTCGATGGCGTCGAGCACGGACTGCATCCCGTCGTTGAAACTCTCGGTCCAGAAGATGTTGTCGTAGCGCCCACCGTTCACGATGAAGGTCGAGACATGGCCCGACATGGCCGACCAGTGGATGTCCGGCTCCATCGGGCGGCGCCAGCGGATGGTGTCGCGGGTGAAGAGCAGGAACCGGCGGAAGCTCTTGATCTGGTCGAACTCCTGCTTGCCGTCATCACCACCGACCTCGATCCCGTATTTCTGGATCAAAAGCGGGACGAGATTGCCGCGATACCGGCGGCCATTGCGCTGGATGCCGCAAATCTTGTCAAAGAACGACGACAGGATCCGGGTGTAGGGATTGCGCACGCAGGTAAACGCATAGCTGCGGTGCGCCGTGACGTTGTCGGTGATCGGCGCCTGGCTGTGGTCGAGCGACCACTTGTGCAAGCCGTCCTTGGCGTCGTGGATGTCCCCGTCAAAGAATTTGCCGTGATCGGCGTAGAACATGATCTGTCCGATGGTCGAACACGCGCATTTGGGAACCACGCGGTAGACCACGCTCTCACTTTCGGTCATCCAGGTGCCTGGAAAGCCCATGCCTGCCGTCCTCTTTGTTGTGGCGCTTGTTTTCGCGCCTTATTGAACCTCACTGCGTCACGAAGATGATCCAATCGTGACCAAATTTTTGCGTGAACGATTGTGTATTCAGCTCTCGTTGATGGTATCAACGTAAACAATACAGGTAAACAATCGTAATTGGTTCTCGGAATGGCAAAGATTGCCTTTATCCTTCTGTGTCACAAAGACCCGGAGGCCGTCATCAAGCAAGCCCAGCGCCTGACGGCGGCTGGCGACTATATGGCGATCCATTTCGATGCGCGCGCCAGCGCGAAGGCGTTTGCCGAGATCACCCGGACGCTCAAGGACAATCCGCGCGTGGTGTTCGCCACCCGGCGCGAGAAGTGCGGCTGGGGCGAGTGGTCGCTGGTGCAGGCGACGCTCAACGCAATTCAGGCGGCGGCTGAGGCGTTTCCCGACGCGTCGCACTTTTTCATGCTGTCGGGCGACTGCATGCCGATCAAGTCGGCCGAGTACATCCACCAGTTCCTTGACGACCGGGCCTGCGATTTCATCGAGAGCCACGATTATTTCGAGAGCAACTGGATCAAGACCGGCTGGAAGGAAGAGCGGCTGATCTACCGCCACTGGTTCAACGAGCGCACGCAGAAGAAGGCGTTTTACGCCATGTTCGAGGCGCAAAAGCGGCTGGGCCTGACGCGTGCGATCCCGGACGACATCCAGGTGATGATCGGCAGCCAATGGTGGTGCCTGCGCCGGCGGACGGTCGAGGCGATCCTCGATTTCGTGGCCGAGCGGCGCGACGTGGTGCGGTTCTTCAAGACGACGTGGATCCCGGACGAGACCTTCTTTCAGACCATCGTGCGGCACCTCGTGCCGGCCACCGAGATCGAGAACCGGACGCTGACGTTCCTGATGTTCTCGGACTACGGGATGCCGGTGACGTTCTACAACGATCACTACGATCTGCTGCTGAGCCAGGATTACCTCTTTGCGCGCAAGATCAGCCCCGAGGCGACCGAGCTGAAGCGGCGGCTGGGGGTGCTCTATGCCTCCGAAGGGACGGAGTTCCAAATCTCGAACGAGGGGGCGAGCCTCTACCATTTCCTGTCGAACCGCGGCCGGATCGGGCGCCGGTTCGCGCTGCGGTTCTGGGAGAACGAGGCTTCGCTCGGGCACAACCGCGAGCTCCTGATCGTCGTATGCAAGAAGTGGCATGTCGCCAAGCGCGTGCTCGAGCGGATCCGGCAGGTCACGAACGTGCCGTGCATCGAGTACCTCTTTAACGAGGAGGCGACGGCACTGCCGGACCTCGGCGGCATCCAGGGCTCGCTCAGCAAGCGGCACCGCCACCGGCGGGCGCTGATGCGGATGCTGTTCGAGTATTACGGGACGGATCGGCTGATCATCTGCCTCGACCCGGCGAACCTCGATCTGCTGCAGGATTTCTGCACCGACAGCGCAGCGACGCGGCTTTTGGAGATCGACTGCCATTTCTCGGACGATTTCTTGCTGGGCCACGCGCAGCGCACGGGGCTGGCCGGAGAGCGGACGCCGCGCGAGACGATCGACCGGCTGCTGCCGACGATCCGGCACGACCTGGCCTACGAGTCCGACAAGATCCGGGATGCGAACTTTGCCAACCACGTGATGATGCGCGAGGGCAATCCGTCCGAGCTGAACGTCGATCCGCTGGTTGAATTCCTGTCCATCACGCGGGACAAGGCAGAGCATATCGCAACCGCCGACCACATCTTTGCCGACTAGGCGCGTGGGCCGGCGCCGCTGGACGGAGAGCGCCGTGACCTACACCTATGACGACCAGAACATCTTTGCGAAGATCTTGCGGGGCGAGATCCCGAACGAGACGGTGCACGAGACCGAGCACACGCTGGCGTTCCGGGACATCTATCCGCAAGCGCCGGTGCATGTGCTGGTGATCCCGAAGGGGCCGTACGTGTGCTACGATCACTTTGCCCGCGCGGCGAGCGATGCGGAGATCGTGGATTACACGCGGGTGGTGGGTCAGCTGTGTGCCGAGCTGGGCGTGCAGGAGGACGGCTACCGGCTGATCTCGAACGCGGGCGCGCACGGTGTGCAGGAAGTGCCGCATTTGCATGTGCACATCCTCGGCGGACGCGTGCTGGGGCGGATGCTCGCCAAGGCCTGAAGCTGCGACGGGTTCTGGGCCGGAGGTCCGGGAATGGGCATGTTCCGGGTCGGGTCGCTGACGAAGGGCGGATAGACACGTGGCACCACAAGGAGGTGTCACGATGCTCACATTTGAAGGATTGGCAACGCAGACGGCGGAGGCGCTGCGCGGCGGCGGCGTCGACGCTTACGGCAACACGGCCGAGCGCGCGGTCTCGAACGGATCAGGTGTGCCGTGCCGTCACTGCTTGCGGATGGTCCCCAAGGGCACTGGCTATCTGATCGTGGCGCACCGTCCCTTTTCGGGCCTGCAGCCCTATGCGGAGACCGGCCCCATCTTCTTATGTGCCGGGGCCTGTGCAGCGCCGGAGGATCGACGGGCGGTGCCGGAGGTGCTGACCGCTTCGCCCGACTATCTGCTCAAAGGGTACGGCGCGGACGAGCGGATCGTCTACGGGACAGGGGCGATCGTCGCGCGGGACCGCGTGCGTGCCTTTGCGGAAGAGGTGCTGAGCCGGGCGGACATCGCCTTTGTCGATGTCAGGTCCGCGCGCAACAATTGCTGGTTAGGACGCATCCACCGACTTGCGTAAAAGATGGGTGCAAGCACCCATCCTACGGGGTGGATCGGCGGGTAGGATGGGTGCTTGCACCCATCCTTGGCTTGGTCAGGAGCTTTCGGCTGCGCGGGTGCGCAGGGCATCCGCGATCCGGCGCGGTTCGGGGTTGCCGCCAGGGCTGGCCGGCCAGCCCTCGCGCTGCTTGCTGCGGTCGCCGTCGTCGGCGTCGGTCTGGTCGTGGAAGAGGACGACCCGCGTCGGGTACGGCATATCGATGCCTGCTTCGTCGAGCGCCTGGTAGACCTGCTGGATCACCCGGCCATAGACATGCACGACCTCGGCGCGTTCGGGCTGGGTCCACCAGCGCAGGCGTATCGTGTTGCCGTCCATCGCCATGTCCCAGGGGATCGTTTCGGGCGCGGGGTCGGAGAGCACACCCTCGATGCCGGCGGCGGTCTCCTCCATGATCTTGCGCGCTTTGTCCCAGTCGTCGCCGCATCCGATCATGATGTCGTACTGGCTGCGCCGCTTGTCGAAGGCGGTGTTGACCACGACGGCGTCGGTGTAGATGTCGGCATTGGGGATCACCACGCGGCGTCCGTCGTAAGTGCGGATGAGCGTCGCACGGGTCTCGATCTTTTCCACCGTCCCCTCGTGGCCACCCGAAACGATCTGATCGCCGACTTCAAAGGGTTGGCGCAGCAGGATCAGGATACCGGCCAGCATGTTCTGCAGGATGTCCTTGAATGCAAAGCCGATGGCCACCGAGCCGATGCCGAGGCTGGCGAAGAGGTCCGCCGGCGTCACCGACGGCGCCACGATGGTGACCGCGAGCATGATGCCGATGATGGTGATGGTCCACCGCACGAGGCTGCCGCCCACGTCGCCGAGATTGCTCCGGTCGCGGTTCCTTGCGCTGCGGCGAATGAGCCCGCCGATCACGCGCCCGAGGATCCAGAACACCACCAGCAGCACGAGCGCGAGGCCGATGTTCGGGAGCAGCTTGAAGAAGCCATCGATCCAGGTGTCGAGTTTCTCGAAGATGTTGCCGACATCCGGGTCGACTTGCTCCAGTCCGGTTTCGTTTTCCATGGCATCCTCGGCTGTGACGTTAGGCAGATGCAACGGGCCAAACCGCGCCGGGGTTCCCCCCGAGCGCATTGACTGCGCGGGCGCAATGGCCAATATGCCGGGCGTCGCCACACCGGAGCCCGCCATGACCGCAGACGCCCCCGTCACCCACATCGTCAACAGCTATCGCGTTGCCTGTGACGGCGGCGAGGGGGCGCTGGGCCATCCGCGCGTCTGGCTGCAAATCCCGCGCGACGTGGGCTGGGTTGTCTGTCCATATTGCGACGCGCGCTATGTGCACCGCGATTTCGAGGGGAAGGTCTGAGCTTTCAGAGACCTGCGCCCGTGGCTTTCGTCGGAGCCTCCGGCGGGGATATTTTGAGCCAGAAGAAGCTGCTGGGGGCAGTGCTCAGCTGATCGGCACGTCCACCTGGTTTCGGCCCGTTCCGCAAGGGAGCGTGGCGAGCTTACCGGTTTCCTTTTCCAGGAATTCGAGGACGTTGAGGCCGGTCCAGACCTGGATACGGCGTCCCAAACTGTCGATGCCCGAGCCTTCGACCGTGCCGGTCTCGTTGTGCAGTGTGTGGTAGAGGACCTGCGCGCGCATCCCGCCCTCGCAGGTGAGTATCGAGTGTCCAGTCCCGAAGAGGCCGCCTGACGTCCATGTGCCGGCGCAGGGCGCGCCGGTGGAGAGCTGGCCAAGGACTTCGCCCGTGTCCCAGCCGCGTGCTTGTCCGTCGAAGTGCACGCCCTCGTGGCCGATGCAGGCGAGGACACGGACGCAATTGGCCTGGCTGTAGGGTGCATTTTCGCACGGGCCGAGGTCGAGTTTGGGCGGCGTGTCAGGGGTCAGGCCTGGGACGGAGAGTGTCTCAGCCTCTGGTGCCGTCGCGGTGATCATGCCACATACGACGAGCACGGCAAGGAGCGCGATATGGCGAGTGACACCGGTGGATTTGGCAAGGGTCATCATCTGCACCTCATTGACGGGTCGGCCTTTATCTTTCGCGCTTATCATGCGCTGCCGCCGCTGACGCGCAAGTCCGATGGGCTGCCGATTGGCGCGGTCAGCGGGTTTTGCAACATGCTGCATCGTTATGTGGAGGCCAACACGGGCGCGGATGCGCCGACGCATGTAGCGGTGATATTCGACAAGGGCTCGCACACGTTTCGCAACGACATGTACGACCAGTACAAGGCCAACCGAGAGGCGATGCCGGAGGACTTGCGTCCGCAGATCCCTTTGACCCGGCGCGCGACGGAGGCGTTCAACATCGCCTGCAAGGAGCTTGAGGGATATGAGGCGGACGACATCATCGCCACGCTCGCGGTGCAGGCGCGCGAGGCGGGTGGTCGCGTGACGATCATCTCCTCGGACAAGGACCTGATGCAGCTGGTGGGTGGCGGCGTCGAGATGCTGGACGCGATGAAGAACTCCCGCATCGACCGGGAGGGCGTGTTCGACAAGTTCGGCGTCTACCCCGAGGGCGTGGTGGACGTGCAGGCTTTGGCCGGCGACTCGGTCGATAACGTGCCGGGCGCGCCGGGAATCGGGATCAAGACCGCGGCTTTGCTCATCAACGAATTTGGCTCGCTCGAGGAGCTTTTGGACCGCGCCGACGAGATCAAGCAACCCAAGCGGCGTCAGACGCTAATCGAGCACCGGGCGCAGATCGAGCTGAGCAAGAAGCTCGTGCAGCTTGATTGTGCGACGCCGCTGGATTTTGGGCTGGATGATCTTGAGGTGCGAGACCCGGACGCGGAAACGCTGATGGGGTTTCTGGCGGAGATGGAGTTTCGCACGCTCACCAAGCGCATTGCCGACCAGCTGAACGTCGAGCCGCCGGTGATCGAGGCGGCGCCTTCCAGCGCATCGACAGAGTTAGACGAGCCGGAGGTCGTGCCGTTCGACAAGGCGGTCTACACCCAGGTGAGCGACCGCGCGACGCTGGATCAGTGGATCGCCAAGGCGCGCGAGCGAGGCTATGTGGCGGTCGATACCGAGACGACCGCGCTCAACGAGATGGTCGCGGACCTCGTCGGTGTCTCGCTCTGCGTCGAGGCGGGGGAGGCGTGCTACATCCCGCTCACCCACAAGGCGGAGGCGGGCGATGGCCTCTTTGGCTCGGACGCGCTGGCCGAAGGGCAGCTGCCGCTCGAAGAGGCCATCGAGGCGCTCAAGCCGCTGCTCGAGGATTCGAGCGTGCTCAAGATCGGCCAGAACATGAAGTACGACGCGAAGATTCTGGCGCGCTACGGCATCGACGTGGACCCGATCGACGATACGATGCTGCTGAGCTACGCGCTGCACGCGGGGCTGCACAACCACTCGATGGACGGGCTGAGCGAACGCTACCTCGGCCACACGCCGATCCCGATCAAGCCTCTCCTTGGCACTGGCAAGTCGGCGATCACCTTTGACCGGGTCAAGATCGAGGACGCCGTGCCTTACGCCGCCGAGGACGCGGACATCACGTTGCGCCTCTGGCAGACGCTGAAACCGCGCCTTCACGCTGCCGGTGTCACCAAGGTCTACGAGCGGATGGAGCGTCCGCTGGTCCCGGTTCTGGCACAGATGGAGCGGCACGGGATCAAGGTCGACCGCGACACGCTGAGCCGCATGTCCAACGCGTTTGCGCAGAAAATGGCGGGGCTGGAGGCGGAGATCCACGAGCTGGCCGGTGAGACCTTCAACGTCGGCTCGCCCAAGCAGCTTGGCGAAATCCTCTTTGACAAGCTCGGGATGGAGGGCGGCAAGAAGGGCAAGACCGGCGCCTATGCCACGGGTGCGGACGTGCTCGAAGACCTGGCAACGGTGCACGATCTACCGGGGCGCGTCCTCGATTGGCGGCAGCTGAGCAAGCTCAAGAGCACCTACACGGACAGCCTGCAGGAGCATATCAACGCCGAGACAGGCCGCGTGCATACCTCTTACTCGATCGCCGGGGCCAACACCGGGCGGCTCGCCTCGACCGATCCGAACCTGCAGAATATCCCGATCCGCAGCGAGGAAGGGCGGCGCATCCGCGAGGCGTTTGTGCCGGAGGCGGGGAACGTGCTGGTGGCGCTCGACTATTCCCAGATCGAGCTGCGGATCCTCGCGCATATCGCGGACATTCCGGCGCTCAAAGAGGCGTTCCGCGACGGTCAGGACATTCACGCTGCGACAGCATCCGAGATGTTCGGCGTGCCACTGGATGAGATGACGTCCGATGTGCGGCGGCAGGCCAAGGCGATCAACTTTGGCGTGATCTACGGGATTTCCGGCTTTGGCCTGGCGCGCAATCTGCGCATTCCAAGAGCGGAGGCGCAGGGCTTTATCGACCGGTATTTCGAGCGCTTCCCGGGCATTCGCGACTACATGGACGCGACCAAGACATTCGCAAAGGAGCACCTCTACGTCGAGACTCTCTTTGGCCGGAAAATCCACACCCCCGAGATCGCCGCAAAGGGCCCACGTGCAGGTTTTGCCCAGCGCGCGGCAATCAACGCGCCGATCCAGGGGACGGCGGCTGACATCATCCGGCGGGCGATGATCCGCATGCCGGACGCGATTGCAGGCAAACCGGCGAGGATGCTGCTCCAGGTCCACGACGAATTGCTGTTCGAGGTGGCCGAGGACGATGTGGATGATCTGATCACAACGGCGCGGGACGTGATGGAGAACGCTGCCGATCCGGTCATCAAGCTCGACGTGCCTCTGATCGTGGACGCGGGCCAGGGCATGAACTGGGCGGAGGCGCATTAGGGATGGGTGAAATCACCCATCCTACGTTTCAGCCGCTCCGTAGGATGGGTGCTCGCTCCCATCTCTCCCGATAAACTCATGCACACCATATCCGCCCTCGATCTGCCCGCAGACCGCGCCGACCTCGACGCGCTGATGCGCGCCTATTTTGCGGACGTCCTGCCCAGGATCGCCGCTCTCGGCGCGCCCGCCCCGACGGTTGCGCAGGCAGTCGCAGGTGCGTGGGACGACATCGACAAATTTCTTCCGCCCAACGGGCAGGTCTTCATCGCGCGCGGCACAGACGGCCAAGCCGTCGGCTGCGGCTTCCTGCACCAATGCGCGCCGGGCGCGGGCGAGATGAAGCGGCTCTACGTCGCCCCGTCCGAACGCGGCACCGGCCTCGGCCGCAAGCTGGTCGAGGCACGCATCGACGCCGCGCGCGGGTTGGGCTGGCACAGCGTTTACGCCGACACGTTCAAAGGCAACACGGGCATGCTGAAGCTCTACGACCGCCTCGGGTTCGCGCCGTGCGACCTCTACGACGGCAACGCCAATTATCCCGAGATCCTTCCGGTCTGCGTCTTTCGAAAGCTGGCGCTGTGAGCCGTGCCGCCGAACAGGCGCCCCAGGTCGAGGTGCGCAGCCGGCAGGCGCTGCGGGACTGGCTCGCAGCCAATCACCAAAGCGCCCCGTCGGTCTGGCTGGTGACCTTCAAAAAGCACACCGCGCACTACCTCAGCTGGGACGCGCTGGTGGGCGAGCTGCTCTGCTGGGGCTGGATCGACAGTCAGACGCGCAAAGTCGACGCCGACCGGACCTCCGTACTGATCGCCCCGCGCAACCCCAAGTCGGCGTGGTCAGCCGTCAACAAGCGCAAAGTCGAGGAAGAGCGCGCCGCGGGCCGGATGACCCCGGCAGGAGAGGTGTTGATCGCTGCTGCGCAGGCGAACGGCATGTGGACATTTCTCGATGATGTGGAGGCTTTGGTTGTGCCACAGGATCTTGCTGCCGCGCTGGGAGAGCTGTCCGCCGGATGGGACACCTACCCGAGGTCGGTCAAGCGCGGGACGCTCGAATGGATCAAGACCGCCAAGACCGCGCCGACGCGCGCCAAACGCATCGAGGACGTGCGCGCGGCGCTGGCGGAGGGTCTCAGACCTTCGCCGTTCAGGAGGTGAGGTGGGCGATGCCCACCCTACGCCGGCCCCGATGATCGTGCTTTTCAACAAACCGATGAACGTGCTCTGCCAGTTCACCGACGAAGGCGGGCGCGCGACGCTCAAGGACTTTGTCGATGTGCCGAACATCTACCCCGCAGGCCGGCTCGACCGCGACAGCGAGGGGCTAGTGGTGCTGACGGACGATGGCCGCTTGCAGGCACGCATCTCCTCACCTCGGTTCAAGAAACCCAAGACCTACTGGGTGCAGGTCGAAGGCGCTCCTACGGACGCGGACCTCGCGCCTTTGAGGACGGGAGTGACGTTGAAGGATGGAAAGACGCGGCCCGCCAAGGCTCGTTTGATCTCGCCGCCTGATGTGTGGCCCCGTGTGCCGCCGGTGCGGGAGCGCAAGTCCGTGCCGGACACATGGCTGGAACTGACCCTGACCGAAGGTCGCAACCGGCAGGTGCGCCGAATGACGGCGGCGGTTGGGTTTCCAACGCTGCGGTTGATCCGGGTGTCGGTGGGGGAGTGGTCGCTCGATGGCCTTTCGCCGGGGCAGTACCGCGTGCTGTGAGCCGTGCATCGACGGGCCTTGGACCGGCGAACCGACGGCCTTTCTAAGCACCTTTATGTCCGCCAAGTTCGGAGAACCTCTGAGCTAAGCACCCAGCTCAACCAAATCGCCGGGCCGTCATGCCAAAGGCATGCCGATTATGAATGGCGCACCTATGGTGCGACGGAGGGCCCGGCGATGCGCGGCGGCTTCGCCTTGGTTCCGCGCCGGATCACCGGACTGACCAAATTACCCCAACTCCTCCGACCGGATCACCCGAAAAAACTCACCAGCCGACCAAAGCCCGAACCACCCGTCATGGTGCACGCCGATGTCGACCAACCGGTAGAACGATTTGCGGTCGATCAATGCCTCGAGGTTCGCGCGCACCAGAACATAAGGAGAGGGCTCGCCCGTCTCAGGGTCCTTCACCACGCGCAGGGGCGCCTGCGGCCCGGCCTCCACATGGTCGCCCACGTTTGTCTCGAAGCGCAGGACCTGCGCCTCGCCCTCCCCCGACACCTCGAAATCCACGGCCACGAACGGCGCGTCGTCGACGGTGATCCCGACCTTCTCGACCGGCGTGACGAGAAAGTACTTCTCCCCATCCTTCCGCAAGATCGTCGAAAAGAGGCGCACAAGCCCGGGCCTGCCAATCGGCGTGCCTTGATAGAACCACGTCCCGTCCCGCGCGATACGCATGTCGAGGTCACCGCAAAAGGGCGGGTTCCACAGGTGCACCGGCGGAAGTCCGCCTTTTGAAGCGGCACGCGCCAAGGCTGCGATGCTTTGTGCGTCCGGTCTCACGGCTTTTTGTCCGCTCATCTTTTGCCATTCCTGCTGCGCGCGTTACTCTTTTCAACGATAGATATAACCAACACGAGGCCGGTTGCCATGACAGACACGGGCGCGGATGCCACCCAAATGGTCGCAGAGATCGAAGCCCTGGCGGACAAGCTGAGCGCCGCTAAGGAAGCGCTTGCCGCGCGGTTCATCGGGCAGACAGAGGTGGTCGACCTGTCGCTGACGGCGCTCATATGCGGCGGGCACGCGCTGCTGATCGGCCTGCCGGGCCTTGGCAAGACGCTGCTGGTCGACACCCTTGGCACGGTCATGGGGCTCAACACCAACCGGGTGCAGTTTACGCCGGACCTGATGCCGGCGGACATCCTGGGGTCCGAAGTGCTCGACCAGAACGAGGACGGAACCCGCGCTTTCCGATTCGTGCCGGGTCCGATCTTTTGCCAGCTTTTGATGGCGGACGAGATCAACCGCGCCTCGCCGCGGACGCAGTCGGCGCTGCTCCAGGCGATGCAGGAAAAGATGGTGAGCGTGGCGGGGGTGGATCGCCCGCTCGACGCGCCCTTCCACGTGCTGGCGACGCAAAACCCGATCGAGCAGGAGGGGACTTACCCCCTGCCCGAGGCGCAGCTCGACAGGTTCCTGGTGCAGATCGACGTGCGTTATCCCGACCGCGAGACGGAGCGGAACATCCTCCTCGCCACCACCGGCGCCGAGACCTCCGCGGCCAAGCCGGTCTTCACCGGCGAAGAGCTGATCGCCGCGCAAGACCTGCTGCGCCGGATGCCGGTGGGCGAAAGCGTGGTGGAACGCATCCTTGATCTCGTGCGCAAGCTGCGCCCGGACGACGCAAGCGCGCCGCGAACGGTGAAAGACTCGGTCGCCTGGGGTCCGGGTCCCCGTGCGGCACAGGCGCTGATGCTCACCGTGCGGGCGCGCGCCTTGCTTGATGGACGCCTTGCACCGTCGGTCGAGGATGTGTCGTCCATGGCGCTGCCGGTGCTGGGGCACCGGATGGGTCTCAGCTTTTCGGCGCGGGCGCGGGGTGAGAGTCTTGCAGACCTCATCCAGTCCGAGACCGACGCCACGCTCAAAGGTGCCGCTGCGTGATCCAAACCGCGCAAGACCTGCGCCTCGAGGCCGAGGACGCCGCCGCGCGGCTGCCGGACTTGCTCGCGCAAGCCGACCAGCTTGCCTCGACCGTGCTGCTTGGCACGCACGGGCGGCGGCGCGCGGGGCTGGGGGATGATTTCTGGCAATACCGTCCGGCTCAAGCGGGGGACCCGCGGCGCAGCATCGACTGGCGGCGCTCGGCGCGGGGCGACACCCAGTTCGTGCGCGAGCGCGAATGGCAGATCGCCCAGACGGTGCAGCTTTGGGTGGATCAGGCGGGTTCGATGCAGTTCACCTCTGGCAAACACCCGGACAAGGCGCATCGCGCAAGGCTGGTGACGCTGGCGCTGGCGGTGCTGCTGCTCCGCTCGGGGGAAAGGGTGGGCCTGACTGGCACGCGCCTGCCACCGCGACGGGGATCGATCCAGGTGCTGAGGCTGGCCGAGATGTTGCTCGAGGAGGATGCCTCCGACTACAGCCCGCCAGACCACAAGGGAATGCTGCCGCGCAGTCAGGCGGTGTTCGTGTCGGACTTTCTCGGCGATCTCGATGAAGTCGAGCTGGGTCTGACCAAGGCCGCCGACCGGGGCGTGCGCGGCGTGCTCTTGCAGATCCTCGATCCGGTGGAGGAGAGTTTTCCTTTCCGCGGGCGCGCCGTCTTTGAAAGCCCGCGGCAGACGCTCGCACACGAGACGCTCAAGGCGGACGACCTGCGGGACAAGTACCTGAAACGACTGGCCGAGCGTAAAGCCAGGCTGACGGCACTCGCGCAGCTGACGGGCTGGCAGTACCACTGCCACCACACCGACCAGTCGGCGCAATCGGCGCTGATGTGGCTCTATCACGCCCTGGACCGGAGGCTCTGATGCTGACGCTGGGACCCATCGCCTTTGCCACGCCGTGGCTCTTGGCCGCGCTGGCCGCGCTGCCGATCCTCTGGATCATCCTGCGCGCCGTGCCGCCCGCGCCGATCAAGCGGATGTTCCCGGCGGTCACGCTGCTGCTGGGCCTCCAGGACGAGGATCATGTAAGCGACCGCACGCCGTGGTGGCTGCTGCTGCTCCGGTGCCTGGCCATTGCGGCGGTGATCATCGGTCTGGCGGGACCGGTGCTGAACCCGCAGTCAGAGGCGGAGCGTGGGAGTGGTCCGCTGATGGTGGTGCTGGACGCCAGCTGGGCGTCGGGCAGCGACTGGACGGCGCAGGTCAATGCGCTCGATGGCATCCTCGCCGAAGCCGAGCGGCAATCGCGCCCGGCTGCCGTGATCTCGCTAACCGCACCAACCGTGCCGGCGTTCCAGGCGGCAGGCAACGCGCGCAGCACGCTCTCCGGCCTAATCCCGAACCCCTGGGCGCCGCGCGACAGCGACATCGCGTCGGTGGTGGCCTCGCTCGAGACGCTCGAAGATTTCGACACGGTTTGGCTTTCCGATGGCCTCGCGCGCGACAACCGCGAACTTTTGCTGGACGCGCTTGCCGTCAAAGGCGACGTGAGCGTGATCGAGACGGGCGCGCCGGTGCTGGCCCTGTCCCCAGCCACGTTCGAAGACGGAGCGATCACGCTGACCAGCCACCGCCGCGATGTGGACAGCGTGCCCAGCATCGACGTGGTGGCCTTTGGCACCGACCCGAATGGAGGCGTGGCAGAGGTCGCGCGGGTGCCGCTCGCCTTTCAGGACGGTGCGAGCCAGGCCGAAGCGACGCTCGACCTGCCCTCCGAGCTGCGCGCACGTCTCACGCGGTTCGCCATCGCAGGTCAGGCACAGGCAGGCGCAGTGACGCTGCCCGACGATTCGCTCGCCCGCCGGGAGGTGGCGCTCTTCGCCGGTCGCGACGACCGCGAGGGGCTCGAGCTGCTCTCCCCCCTGCACTTCCTGTCCAAGGCTCTGGAGCCAACCGCGGACCTGCTCGATGCGGCGTTCGGGGACGTGCTGCCTGCAAACCCCGACGTGATCATCCTTGCCGATGTGGTCTCCCTCACCGCGCAGGAAACGGACGACCTGCTGACGTGGGTCGAGGGGGGCGGTCTGCTGCTCCGCTTTGCCGGTCCACGTGTGGCGGCGAGCGATCTCAGCCGTGATGCCGAAGACCCACTGATGCCCGTGCGCCTGCGTGCCGGAGGCCGGACCGTGGGCGGCGCGATGAGCTGGGGGGAGCCCAAATCGCTCGCGCCCTTCCCCGAGGAAAGCCCCTTCTTCGGGCTCGATGTTCCCGAGGACGTGCGAGTCTCCGCACAAGTCATGGCGCAACCCGACCCGACCCTCGCCGAACGCTCCATAGCGCTCCTCACGGACGGCACACCGCTGGTGACGCGCAAGCGCGTGGGTCAGGGACAGGTCGTGCTGATGCACGTCTCCGCCAATGCCGAATGGTCTTCGTTGCCGCTGTCGGGCCTTTTCGTGCAGATGCTCGAGCGGCTGGCGATCTCGACCGCCGTGGCCGCGCCAGAGGCACAGGACCTCGAAGGGACGTTCTGGCAACCGGCCAAAGTGCTCGACGGGTTTGGCGTGCTGCGCGACTCAGGCACTTTGCCCGGTGTGTCCGGTGAAGACCTCGCCAACGCGCCGCTCGGGCCTGAAATGCGGCCAGGCCTCTATACCTCTGAAGACCGCGCGATTGCCCGCAATGTCGTGGGCGCGGACGTCAGCCTGACCGCGGCAACATGGCCAACAGGCGTCACGGTCAGCGGCCTCGAAGCACCGCAGGAGCAGCCGCTGATGGGCTGGCTCCTGACCGCGGCGCTGGTCCTGCTGGTTGTCGACATTCTTGCCTCCCTCTGGCTGGCGGGCCGCCTCACCGGACCGCGCGCGGTCAAGGCAGCGGCGCTGGTGCTGGCCACCGTTGTTCTGCCGCAGCATGCCGAGGCGCAGACCACCAGCGACAGCGCCGCGATCGCCGCGACAGAGGAAATCCGCCTCGCCCACGTGCTGACCGGCGACCGTACCGTGGACCGCACTGCCGAGGCCGGCCTGCGCGGCCTGAGCGAGACGCTGTTCCAACGCACCTCGATCGAGCCTGCGGGCCCGGCAAGCGTGAACCTCGAAACCGACGAGCTGGCGTTCTACCCGATGCTCTACTGGCCGGTGACCGCAGATCAGTCGCTGCCGTCAGCGGAGGCCGCCGCCAAGGTCAACGCCTTCCTGCGCTCGGGCGGGCTGATCCTATTCGACACGCGGGACGCGGACGTGGCCGGTTTTGGCGCGTCGAGCCCCACCGGGCGCAAGCTGCAGGACATCGCCCGCACGCTCGACATTCCCGCGCTGGAGCCTGTGCCGGAGGACCACGTGCTGACGCGCACGTTCTATCTGCTGCAGGACTTCCCCGGACGCCACGCAGGCCGGGACGTCTGGGTCGAGGCCGCGCCGCCCGATGCGCAGACGGTCGAAGGGATGCCCTTCCGCAACCTCAACGACGGGGTCACCCCGGTGATCATCGGTGGCAACGACTGGGCGGGCGCCTGGGCGCGTGACGAGGCGGGGCGCCCGTTGCTCCCCGTCGGGCGTGGCTTTGCAGGGGAGCGCCAGCGCGAGCTGGCCTACCGCTTTGGCGTGAACCTCGTGATGCACGTGCTGACCGGCAACTACAAATCCGACCAGGTGCACGTGCCGGCTCTGCTGGAAAGGCTTGGACAGTGATCTCGACCGTCGTCTTTGACCCGCTGGTGCCGATACCGGTGTTGATCGCGCTTGCGGTGCTGGTGACGCTGGGGCTGGTGCTCGCGATCTGGCGCGGCCTTGCGGGCTGGGCGCTGCGCGTGCTTGCCGGCGCGGCGCTGCTCGGCGCCATTGCGCAACCGGCACTGCAACGGGAAAACCGGGCGGCGCTGGACGACATCGTGATCGTGGCCGTCGACCAATCCGAAAGCCAGTCTTTGTCAGGCCGTCCCGCCCAGACCGAGGACGCGGCGACCGCGCTGATCGAAGAGCTCGAGGCGCGCGACGGCACAACCGTCCGCCGCGTCGATATCACCAACGGCACCGACAACCTCGGCACCACCGCGATGGGTGCCATTGCGTCGGCCCTCGCTGAAGAACCCCGTGCGCGCGTCTCGGGCGTGCTGCTGATCAGCGACGGTCAGGTGCACGACATGCCGGCCCTGCCCTCCCTGCCCGCGCCGATGCACTTGCTGCTGACCGGCGAAGAGAGCGACTGGGACCGCCGCATGGTGGTCAAGAACGCGCCCGCCTTTGCCATCCTGGGCGAAGAGATCACGCTCACGTTGCGGATCGAGGATCAGGGCGCCGCCCCCGCTGCCGAACAAGCCTTTATCGACATCGCGGTCGATGGCGCGGACGCGCAGCGCTATACGATCGACGTAGGACGCGACGTGGACCTGCCGATCCGCCTGCCGCACGGCGGGCGCAACGTCATCGAGTTCTCCACCCCCACGGTCGACGGAGAGCTGACGGACCGCAACAACCGCGCACTCGTGCAGATCAACGGTGTGCGCGACCGCCTGCGGGTGCTGCTCGTCTCGGGCGAGCCGCATGCCGGCACACGCACCTGGCGGAATCTCCTGAAATCCGACAGCTCGGTGGACCTCGTGCATTTCACCATCCTGCGCCCGCCGGAAAAGCAGGACGGGGTGCCGGTGTCCGAGCTATCGTTGATCGCCTTTCCGACGCGCGAGCTTTTCCTCGACAAGATCGACGATTTCGACCTGATCGTGTTCGACCGCTACAAGCGGCGCGGCATCTTGCCGGCGCTCTATCTCGACAACGTGCGCGCCTATATCGAGGCGGGCGGTGCGGTGTTGATCAACGCCGGGCCTGACTTTGCCTCTGCCGACTCGCTCTACCGCTCCCCGCTTGCGCCAGCCTTGCCAGGTGAGCCGACGGCGCAGGTGATCGACCGCGCCTTTGCGCCGACGGTGACCGAGCTAGGCGCGCGCCATCCGGTGACGGCGGGTCTCGGTGCGCCCGAGGATTGGGGGCGCTGGCTGCGGCAGGTCGAGCTGACGCCGACCTCCGGCGATGTGGTGATGAGCGGTGTGGACGAGGCGCCCCTGCTGATCCTCGACCGGGTCGGTGACGGGCGCGTGGCGCTTTTGGCCTCCGATCAGGCGTGGCTCTGGTCGCGCGGGTACGAGGGCGGCGGTCCGCAGCTCGAACTGCTCCGCCGTCTCGCCCACTGGATGATGAAGGAGCCGGACCTCGAGGAAGAGGCGCTGGTCGCCGAGGCCACGGGTCAGCAGATGCGCATCGTGCGCCGGACTTTGGACGAAAGCGTGGGTGATGTGACCGTCACCTCCCCCTCAGGTGAGGTCTCCATTGTGCCTCTCTCCGAGGTCGCGCCAGGCCGGTTCGAGGCGCAGATCACCGGCGGCGAGATCGGGCTTTACCGGCTCGAAGAGGGCGATCTGACCACCGTGATCGGACTCGGTCCCGCGGCACCCAAGGAGTTCGAGGCGACCATCTCCACTGGCGAGATCGTGGCACCTGCCTTGGCAGCGCTGCGCGGCGGTGTGCACCGGCTTCAGGACGGCCTGCCCCGCCTCCGCAACGTGCGCGAGGGACGGCCCGCGTCGGGGCGCGGTTGGGTGGGCCTCACACCCCGCGACGCGTTCGAGACGCTCTCGATCTCGCGCCAGTCCCTGCTGCCGGCCTGGCTGATCCTGATGGTCATTGCCGCGCTCAGCGTGGGTGCCTGGCTGCGCGAAGGACGGCGCTGATTGCAACACTAGAGGGGGCTCTGCCCCCCGCGTTGAAACTCCGAGGAGTTTCAACGCTCCCCCCGAGGTATTTCTGAACCAGAGAAGGCCTTTACACGAAGGCGCTGATCCGGCGGCGGGTCGCCCAGAAGAGCGTACCGAGGATCGCGATGTTGGCAAGATTCCAGGCGATACCGTTCCAGAAGGCCCAGGTGTAGGTGCCGGTCACGTCGTAGATCCAGCCCGACATCCAGCCGCCCAGCGCCATACCGAGGATGGTCATCATCATTACGAAACCGACGCGCGTGCCGGCCTCCTGAGCGGGGAGGTAGTCGCGCACAATCACGGCGTATCCCGGGACGATGCCGCCCTGGCTGAGGCCGAAGACGAGGCTGACGATGTAGAGCGACACGAGGCCACCGGCGGGCAGATAGAAAAACAGCGCGAGGCATTGCAGCGCCGAGCCGATGAGCACGGTCACGAGACCGCCGAGCCTGTCGAAGAAAAAGCCCGAGACGAGGCGCGACGCGACGCCGCCGAGGAGCATGAGGGACAGCATCTCCGCTCCGACCGCCGGGCCAAACCCGAGGTCGGTGCAGAGCGCCACGATGTGGACCTGCGGCATCGACATGGCGACACAGCATCCAACACCCGCGGCGGCGAGCATGAGCTGCAACTGGCCTGGGGTGAAGGGCATGCGCCCGGTCTTGGCAGCGACGGCTGCATTGGCCCGGGCGGTGGTGTCGGCGCTTACGCGGCGGCGAAGGAACAAGCTGAGCGGAACGACGACGGCCACCGCGATCGCTGCCAGTGCAAAGTAGACCGCGCGCCAGCCGTCCGAGGCGAGCAGCCCGGACAAAGCCACCGGCCAGATTGCGCCGCTGAGGTAGTTGCCGGACGCCACGATGGCGACGGCGATGCCGCGAAACCTCTGAAACCAGTGGGATATGTCGGCCATCAACGGGCCAAAACCCGCCGCGGTGCCCAGTCCGATGGCGGCCTGGGCGAGGATCAAAAGCCAGATCGACGGCGCGTAGGCCGCCGCGACAGATGCCCCGGCAAAGAGGGCCACGGCCCCGAGCAGAGCAAGGGTCACGCCGAACCGGTCCACGAAACGGCCCATCACCAGATTGCCCAAGGCAAAACCGATCATCGTTGCCGTGTAGGGCAGTGAGGCCTCCGACCGACTGACGTCGAACTCGGCCTGAACCGCAGGCAAAACCATGATGATGGCCCACATCCCAACGTTGATCACCGAGGCAATGGCCAGGGTTATCGCGAGTCGGGTCCAGGCGTAGCGGCTGTCAGTCTCCATCGGCGCGACGCTAGGCACGAATGGGCCGCAGGTCGACAGGCTGAGATTTAATTTGACAGCCGAATTAAAACACGCATGCTGGCGGCAACATGGGAGGAGTCATGTTTCTAGGATTGGATCTGGGGACTTCGGGCCTGCGGGTGTTGCTAGTGTCCGAAGACGGCACCGCGCTGGCTTCGTCCGAGGCGCACTATGACGTGGCGCATCCGCACAGCGGCTGGTCCGAACAGGACCCGAATGCGTGGGTGACGGCATGCGACGCGGCGCTGCGATCTCTTGCGCAGAGCCACGCCAGTGAGCTGAAAGACGTTTTGGCGCTGGCCATATCGGGTCACATGCACGGTGCCGTTCTGGTGGATGAGACTGGCACACCGTTGCGTCCTTGCATCCTGTGGAACGACACCCGCAGCCACGCCGAAGCGGCAGAGCTCGATGCGATGGCCGATGTGCGGGAGCTGTCGGGCAACATCGTCTTTCCAGGCTTTACCGCGCCCAAATTGGTATGGGTCGCGCGGAACGAGCCGGACATCTTTGCCCGAACCGTGATGGTGCATCTGCCCAAGGATTTTGTCATCCGGCATCTGACGGGCGTGACTGTCGGGGAAATGTCGGATGCCGCCGGGAGCGCGTGGCTCGACATTAAGGCGCGCGACTGGTCGGTGGACCTTTTGAACGCCTCCGGGATGGTCGGCAGCCAGATGCCTCGCCTGATCGAAGGTACGGACATCGCCGGCACGCTCAGGCCGGACCTGGCACAGGCCTTGGGTTTGCCGGGTGGCGTGCAAGTGATCGGCGGCGGCGCGGACAACGCGGTTGCCGCGTGCGGCGTGGGCGCGACGGCGGAGGGCGACGGCTTTGTCTCGCTCGGCACATCCGGCGTACTGCTGGCCGCACGCGACACGTGCGCGCCGATGCCGGAGACGGCGGTGCACACGTTCTGCCACGCGCTGCCCTCGCGCTGGTACCAGATGGGGGTGATGCTTGCGGCGACCGACAGCCTCAACTGGCTGGCCACGCTGACCGGACAATCGCCTGCCGCTTTGGCAGGGGCGCTGCTGGAGGTGCCAAGCGGTCCCGGCGCTGTGATGTTCCTGCCGTACCTGTCGGGCGAGCGCACGCCACACAACGACAGCCGCATCCGGGGGGCCTTTCACGGGCTCGACATCGCGCACGGTCCTGCCGCGCTCACGCAGGCGGTGATGGAGGGCGTGGCCTTTGGCCTGCGCGACAGCCTCGAGGCGCTCGAGGCGACCGGCGCGCAGCTGACGCGGCTGACGGCCATCGGGGGCGGAACGCAGTCGCCCTTTTGGTGCCAGACGCTTGCCAACGTGCTGAACCTGCCGCTCGATCTGCCTGCACAGGGAGAGTTCGGGGCGGCCATGGGCGCGGCGCGTTTGGCAATCTGCGGTGCCACAGGCGCCGACCCGGGCACCGTGATGACAAAACCTGAGATCGCCCGCACTTTTGAGCCTAACCCTGCGCAACTCGGCGCCTACGAGGCTGCCTACCAGCGGTTCAAAGCCACCTATCCCGCGCTCACCGCGCTGCCAGATGGAGCCACGACATGACCGATTTCTTCCAAGGCATCGCGCCCATCACGTACGAAGGACCAGAGAGCGACAACCCGCTGGCCTACCGCCATTACAACCCCGATGAAGTCGTCGCCGGCAAGCGGATGGAGGACCACCTGAGGTTCGCAGTCGCCTACTGGCACTCCTTCGCGTGGGAGGGCGGGGACCCGTTCGGCGGACAGACATTCATCCGCCCCTGGCATCCGCAGGACAGCATGGAGACGGCCAAAGCCAAGGCGGACGCAGCCTTCGAGATGTTCCGCATCCTCGGCCAGCCCTACTTCTGCTTCCACGACGCGGATGTGCGCCCCGAGACAGGATCCTTTGCGGGCAACCTCGCGGGCCTTCAGGAGATGACCGACGTCTTTGCCGCCAAGATGGAGGAGACCGGGACCAAGCTCCTCTGGGGGACGGCCAACATGTTCTCGCACCGCCGCTGGATGTCCGGCGCGTCGACCAACCCGGACCCGGACGTGTTCGCCTTTGCGGCGGCGACGGTGAAATCCTGCATGGACGCAACGCAGGCCCTCGGCGGCGAGAACTACGTCCTCTGGGGCGGGCGCGAGGGGTACGAGACGCTGCTCAACACCGACATGGGGCGCGAGCTCGATCACATGGGGCGGTTCCTCACGATGGTCGTCGAGTACAAGCACAAGATCGGCTTCAAAGGTCAGATCCTCGTCGAGCCGAAACCGCAAGAGCCGTCCAAGCATCAGTACGATTACGATGCCGCGACCTGCTTTGGCTTCCTGCAAAAGTATGGCCTCGAGAACGAAGTGAAGTTGAACCTCGAACAGGGGCACGCGATCCTGGCTGGGCACTCCTTTGAGCATGAGATCGCGACGGCGGCGGCGCTTGGCGTGCTCGGCTCGATCGACATGAACCGCAACGACTACCAGTCCGGCTGGGACACCGACCAGTTCCCGAACAACGTGCCGGAGGTGGCGCTCTGCTACTACCACATCCTCAAGGCGGGCGGGTTCACCACCGGCGGCACCAACTTTGACGCCAAGCTGCGCCGCCAGTCGCTCGACGCCGAGGACCTGATCGCCGCGCATGTGGGCGGCATGGACATTTGCGCGCGCGGGTTCAAAGCCGCCGTCGCGATGCAGGAGGACGGCGGTTTGGAAAAGGCGCTGTCGGAACGTTATGCCGCATGGGAGAGCGCCGAGGCGCGGGCCATGCTCGGCTCTGATTTGGAGAGCATCGCCGCGCGGGTGCTGGCCGATGGGGTGAACCCGGAGCCGGTGTCGGGCCGTCAGGAGATGCTCGAGAACTACGTGAACCGCTTTGTCTGACCCCAACGAGGCCGCCAGAAAGGGCGGATGAGTATGCGCCCGCCCGTCGATCCTTCCGACATCCAGACCGCCGTACTCGAGACCGAGGCGGCGCGGATCACCGTCCTCTCGCTCGGGTGCGTAGTGCAGTCCTGGCAGGTGGCGGGTACCGAGATGGTGCTCGGATATGCCGACCCTGCCAATTATATCGAGAACCCGGTGGCCATGGGCATGGTGATCGGGCGCGTCGCGAACCGCATCTCGGACGGGCGGATGGTGGTGGATGGCACGACGTACGATCTGCCTCGGAACGGCGGCGCGCATCACATCCACGGAGGACCCGGAGGCTTTGGCTGGCGCAACTGGGGCATGGTCCAGGACGGCAACGAAGTCACCCTCACGTTGCGTTCCGAGGACGGCGACCAAGGCTACCCCGGCGCGTGCGACGCGCGAGTTGTGATGACCCTCACCGGCGCCACCCTCCGCTACGAGATTGCAGCGACCGTCGACCGCCCCTGCCCGCTCAACTTTGCGCAGCACCTCTATTTCAACCTGATGGGGGCGGGCGATGTGATGGACCACACCCTTCAGGTCCACGCCAGCCAGCACACGCCCAACCGCGCGGACCTCGTGCCCGAAGGCCATATCGCGCCGGTCGAGGGCACCCGCTACGACTTCCGCACTGCGCGCACGCTCTCGGACGCGGACCCTCAACGCGAAGGGACAGACGGCAACGTAATCCTCGACCCGCACCAAGGCCCTGCCGCGACTCTGACTGCACCAAACGGGAGAAAGCTCAAGCTCTGGACTGACCAGCCCGGCTTGCAGCTCTACACCTCCGTCACGCTGGGACCACACGGCACCCCGACCGGTGCGCCGCACCAGCCATTCGGTGCGCTCTGCCTTGAGGCGCAGGGGTATCCCGACGCGCTCACCCACGGCTTTCCGACGACGCTGCACGGACCGGACAAGCCCTACCGCCAAGTCACCGAGATTGAGATCACATGAGACGTCTTGCGCTCTGTTTCGCCCTGCTCGCCGCGCCCGCGTTTGCGGACACGCCCGTCATCAAGCTCGGCCAGGCGCTCTTTTTCGACCCGATCCTGTCCGGCTCCAAGACCGTCGCCTGCGCCACGTGCCACCACCCGGACCACGGCACCGGGGACGGGCTGTCGCTCGGCATCGGCGACGGCGGTATCGGCCTTGGCCCGAAACGCACGCTTGACGCGGCCAACATGCCCGAGCAGCGCATCCCCCGGAACGCGCCCGCGCTCTTCAACCTCGGCCAGCCCGAGTTCACCGTCATGTTCCACGATGGCAGGCTCGAGGCCGACGCCTACCGCCCCTCCGGCATCCGCACACCCCTCGGCGCAGATATGGAGGACGGGTTCGCCGGCGTCATCTCCGCCCAGTCGATGTTTCCCGTGCTCTCGGGCGACGAGATGGCCGGGCACTACGCCGAGAACGAGATTTCCAAGGCCGTCCGGCAGGGCCTCATCACTGGACCCGGCGGCGCCTGGGCTCTGCTTTCCGCAAGGTTAGAGACGATTCCGGCCTACCGCGCGCAGTTCGATGCCGCCTTTGGCCCCGGCCCGATCCACTTCACCCAAGTCTCCGACGCGCTCGCATCCTTCATGGAGTTCGAGTGGGAAAGCACGGACAGCCCCTACGACCGCTACCTCGCCGGAACGCCCCTGCCCGAAGCCGCCGAACGCGGGCGCGTCCTCTTCGAGGGCAAGGCGCAATGCAGCACCTGCCACGCCGGAAAATTCCAGACCGATCACAAGTTTCACGCCATCGCCATGCCGCAGCTGGGACCCGGCAAGGCTGCCCGGTTCGAGCGCCACGCCCGCGACACCGGACGCATGCGCGTGACGGGTGACCCGGCCGACGCCTACGCCTTCCGCACCCCCTCCTTGCGCAACGTGACGGCAACCGCGCCCTATGGCCACGCCGGCGCCTACGCGACGCTCGAGGCCGTGGTGCGCCACCACCTCGACCCCGTGGCGAGCCTCACCAGCTACGACCGAACTCAAGCCATCCTGCCCGACCTGCCAGGCGCCAACGACTGGCGCGTGCTCGACGACCCGGCTGAGCTTCAAGCCATTGCAGATGCGAACACGCTGGAGCCGATCTCTCTCACCGATTCCGAGGTCGAGGACATCCTCGCCTTCCTCGAGGCGCTCACCGATCCCGCTTCGATCAAGGGAAAGCTGGGGGTGCCGGTGTCTGTGCCGAGCGGGTTGGCTGTGCCGTAGGATGGGTGCTTGCACCCATCTACCTGTCCAGCGTCACCGTTTGTTGGACGGAGACCGTCTGCCAGTCTGAGGTCTCACCATCCGGCCAGACCACGCGCAGCTCAGCCTCCTGCACATCCCCAAGCCCGAAATGCGCCGGCCCCAAAGTGCCGCCCGCATGTCCTCCGCCCAGTGTCACCTCCCGCCGGATCACGGCGCCTGCGACCTTCACCTCGATCCAGGCACCGATCCCGAACACGTTGCCCGACCCCCCATCGCGCAGCGCGACCTTGAGCCACGCGCCATCCGCCCGACTCACGTTCTGCCAGACCTCCAAAGGCGCGCGGCGGTTCACCACCGCCACATCGAGCAGGCCGTCGCCGTTGAAATCCTCCAGCGCCGCGCCGCGACCGCGATGGAAAGAGGCAAGCCCAGCGCCCTCCGTCACGTCGTCCCACCGCATCGGAGCCGTCTGCACAAGCAAGGCGTTGGGATCCTCCATCGCCAGCCCCGGCATCTGGTCGACGTTGCCCTTGGCCACAAAGATGTCGTCGCGCCCGTCGTTCGTGACGTCGCCAAACGCCACATGCCAACCGGTCGAGGGGCGCCCGTCCCCGCCAAAGGCCGGGCGGTGCGTGGTGGTCCCCAGATCGAACGGCACATCGGCATAGGTCGGCAAATCAGGATCAACGCGCCGCTGCATCCGCTGATCTCCCATCGAGGTCAGATAGACCTCCTGCAGGCCGTCCCCGGTCATGTCGCGGGCGGCAATCCCCATCCCCCAAAGGCGGTGCCGCTGCCAGCCGTCCGCTTCGGTGAGCAGGCGCGGCACGTCGTCCAGCCGCCACATCTGCTCCTCGCCTTCGGAGACGTAATAGTGCCGGTCATTTGACACGCGCAGGTCGAGAACACCCGCGCCCCAGTCGGAGAACAGGATCGACAGCGGGCAGTATCCCGGCGCCAGCTCAGTCACGACATAACCGTCGCCCTCGGGGCGCATCAGGTGGTTGACGTCACACGCCTCGAACGGACCCTCGGGATCGCTGCGGTCCACGTAATTGCCAAAGGCCAGCGTCGGGCGCGTCTGACCCTGCTCCCACGTGGCGCTGAAGGCGGTGGTCCAACGATCGCCCAGGTCCGGGATCAGATCCGTCTCGGCAAAGGTGCAGTCCGGGCCGCCAAGAAATGCCTTGTTCGGGCCAGCGCGCAGCACGATCAGGTCGGAAAAGGTGTTGCCGTCGAGGTCCACGGGATACGCACCCGTCACCGAGGTCAGCGCAAGAAGATCGGGCGTTACCGCCTCGAAGTGCACCGCTTTCGCCGTGCTCACATTGGCAAAGAGCGTCGCGGGGTTTGCACCGCCAGCGGCATAAAGCTCGGGCAAACCGTCTTCGTTGCAGTCGAAGACCGCCAGGCCGCCGCCGACAAAATGCTCCCACCCGCCGCCGTAGACATGTTCCGGCATGGTCACGGGAACGAACCTCGGCTCGGCGCTTGCGGCGCCGGCCAGCAGGACAAGACACGCGCTACGCCACATGATCGGTCTCCGCCTTGAGCGTCAGGTCCAGCACACCGTCGAGCGCAAACGCGCCAGCGCCTTGCGCCCACATCAGGTCGTCCCAGGTGTGCCGGATCACCTTGGGCGGTGCGAGGTCCACTTCAACGATGGAGGCGCGGATGAGCTCGAGCATATCGTCAGACTGCAGATGCTCGGACTGCAGCTGCTCACCCGCCACGATGATCAGCTGCGGGTCGAATATGTTGACGATGTTGGCCAGACCCATCGCGAACATGCGCGTCGCACGGGTGAGGATCGAGCCGGCCATCTGGTCCCCGGACCGCGCGAGCGACAGGAGCGCGTCGATCGTCGGCACCCCGCGCCCGCCGTTGAGGATCTGCGCCTCCCGCATCAACGCGTAATCGGCGACGTAGGCTTCGAGGCAACCGCGCTGACCACAGCGGCAGAGCGCTCCGTCAAGCTGCACCTTGGTGTGACCGAACTCGGCGCCGCATCCGCGTGTGCCGCGGTAAAGGCGGTTGCCGAGGACGATGCCCATACCGACGCCTGCCTCGACCGTGACCACGACAAAGTTGGTGACCCCACGCCCGGCGCCAAAGTACTGCTCGGCCATGGCCACCAGGTTGGCGTCGTTGTCGAGGAAAACCGGCAGCGCCAGCGTGCGCGAGAGCAGGTCGCGAAACGCGACGTTGCGCCGGTCGAGCGAGGGCGACCAGTGGCAGAGCCCGGCCAGCGCGTCGATGAACCCGGCGATGCCGACGCCCACGCCGCTCAGCTGCGACAGGCGCACGCCGGCCTTGCCCGCCGCGGCCTCGACGGCCTGCCGCACGATCCAGCCCAGCGCATCGGGCGGACGCGACAGATCGGCGAGCGGGACCTTGTGATGGGCGCGCTGGGTGCCCTCGAAATCAAGCACCACGACCGAGACGGAGCGCCCGGCAATCTTGACCCCCGCGACCAGATGCGCATCGCCGCGCAGCTTGAGGTCGACACGCGGACGGCCCCGGCGCGTCGCCTTTCCCTCGCCCTCAGCGACCTCCTCGATCAGGCCCTGGCGCAGCATCTCGGCGGTGAGCGTCGTCACCGTCGCCTGGCTGATGCCCGACGCGCGCGCCAGATCGATCCGCGCGATCCGGCCCGCACGGCGGATGTGATCCAGAATCACCCGACGCGATCGGGTGCGCTGGTCCTGGCTCATCGGTGGTCCTCCCCCTCCCGTGCTAAATTAATTTAGCCGCCAAATCAAATATCAAGCCGCGTCAGCCCGCCGCAGGCCAAGATTTAATTTGCTT
Source organism: Pseudaestuariivita sp. (assembly GCF_052825805.1). NCBI lineage: Bacteria > Pseudomonadati > Pseudomonadota > Alphaproteobacteria > Rhodobacterales > Paracoccaceae > Pseudaestuariivita > Pseudaestuariivita sp. The sequence continues at coordinate 508,840 of NZ_JBRBVB010000003.1, forward strand.
TACGAATTTAATCTGCTACCGCTAAGCTACTCGAGGGGCATCCGGTGTGATGTCCCCATCAAGGGAGGACATCATGAAGAAACACATCACTGCTCTGGCAGCAGCATTCACCATGTCCGCGGCCACGTTTGCCTATGCAGACGGCCACGGCGTGACGGTCGGCGTGAGCTGGTCGAACTTCCAGGAAGAGCGCTGGAAAACCGATGAAGCCGCGATCAAGGCAAAGCTGGACGAGCTTGGCGCCAACTATATCTCGGCAGACGCGCAAGCCTCGGCAGCCAAGCAATTGACCGACGTCGAAGCGCTCATCGCGCAAGGCGCGGACGCGCTTATCATCCTTGCAATGGACAAGGACGCGATCGGTCCCGCGGTCGATCAGGCCGACAACGAAGGCATCCCGGTCGTCGGCTATGACCGCCTGATCGAAGATGACCGCACGTTCTACCTGACATTCGACAACAAGGGCGTTGGCCGGATCATCGCCGAAACCGTGAAAGCGGCGCAGCCGGAAGGCAACTACGCGATCATCAAAGGCGACAAGGGCGACCCGAACGCGGGCTTCCTGCTCGAAGGCATGATGGAAGTCATCGGTGACGACGTTGCCGCGGGCAAGATCACCATCGTCGGCGAGGCGTTCTCGGACGGCTGGAAGCCGGACAACGCGCAAAAGAACATGGAGCAGATCCTGACCGCCAACAACAACAACGTTGACGCGGTTCTGTCCCAGAACGACGGCATGGCCGGTGGCGCGATCGCAGCCCTCGAAGCGCAAGGTCTGGCCATCCCGGTCGGCGGCCAGGACGGTGACCACGCCGCTCTGAACCGTGTGGCACGCGGCACGCAAACCGTGTCGGTCTGGAAGAACTCCAACGACCTGGGCGCGGCCGCAGCTGAAATCGCAGTTGCTCTGGCAGGCGGTGCCGCACTCGACAGCGTCGAAGGTGCGGTCAAGTGGTCCGGCGGTGAGAACGGCGTCGAGATGAACGCCATCTTCCTCGACCCGACGCCGATCACCAAGGACAACATCTCGGCCGTGATCGACGCAGGTCACATCGCCAAGGACAAAGTCTGCGAAGGCGCAATGGACGGTGTGGACGGCTGCTAAGCCCTCCACCAGACCTTTCGGCTCGGCGAAGTTCCTTCGCCGGGCCACCTCCACCCACGGGTGGATCACAGATTTTCCCACTCCATTTCTGACGCTGAGCGTGCCTCTCACTGGCCCGCACGGGTGTCGTGCATCCGGGTGATACGATGACGGACACAACCTCTTCCTCGACGCCAAAGGCGGGCTCGCGGGTCAAACGGTTCATGACAGCGACCGAGCTCGACAGCCGCCTTTTGGGAATGCTGGGCGCGATTGCGCTGATCTGGGTCGGCTTTCACCTTTATGGTGCGCTGGTCAACGGGTTCGGCGCCTTCCTGACACCGCGCAACCTGTGGAACCTCAGCGTGCAGACCTCTTCCATCGGGATCATGGCCTGCGGGATGGTTCTGGTCATCATCACCCGCCACATCGACCTTTCGGTTGGCTCCTTGCTCGGGTTCTGCGCTGTCGTGATGGGTACGCTGCAGGTCTGGGTGCTGCCGGACATTCTGGGCCTGGGCCATCCGATGATCTGGGTGATCGCCGTCATCGTCGGCTGCATCACCGGCACGATCATCGGCGCCTTCCACGGCTGGCTCGTCGCCTATCGCGGCATCCCCGCATTCATCGTGACGCTCGGCGGATTGCTCGTCTGGCGCGGCGCTGCCTTCCTGATCACCCGGGGCGAGACCATCTCTCCGGTCGATGAGACGTTCAAGCTTTTGGGCGGCGGACCCTTTGGTGCCGTCGGCAACCTCGGCAGCTGGCTCATCGGCATTGGTGTGTCGCTCATCGCGGTGACGCTTGTGGTCATGGGACGGAAGCAACGTCGAAAGCACGGTTTTGCCCTGCGTCCTGTCTGGGCTGATGCCTTCATCGCCGGGCTCTGCGTGGTCGCCGCCATCGGCGCAACGCTCCTCGTGAACGCCTACCCCTGGCCTCGCGGCATCGTCCGCCGTTACGCCGCTGCCGAAGGGATCGAAATTCCCGAGGGCGGGCTCTTTATCAGCCATGGCTTTGCCATCCCCCTCCTGATCCTCGGCGCCGTCGTCGTGGTCATGACCATTGTCATGCGCCGCACAAGGTTCGGGCGCTACGTCTACGCCATTGGCGGCAACCCCGAGGCGGCAGCCTTTGCCGGGATCAACACCAAGTGGATGACGGTCAAGATCTTTGCCCTCATGGGGTTCCTCTGCGGGCTCTCCGCCTGCGTCGCCTCCGCGCGGCTCGGCTCGGCCACCAACGCGCTTGGCACTCTTGACGAGCTTTACGTGATCGCCGCCGCCGTGATCGGAGGCACGTCCCTCGCGGGCGGGGTCGGCACAATCTACGGCGCGGTGCTTGGCGCATTCGTCATGCAATCGCTGCAGACGGGCATGGTGCTGATCGGCTTCGACGCCGCCGTGCAGCAAGTCGTCGTCGGCTCGGTGCTGGTGCTCGCGGTCTACCTCGACAACCTCTACCGCAACGCAGCCAAATAAGGAGACGAGACCATGAGCACACCACTTGTCGAACTCAAGGACATCTCCATCGCCTTTGGCGGGATCAAGGCGGTCGACCAGGTGTCGGTCGATCTGCACCCGGGCGAAGTCGTCGGCCTCCTCGGTCACAACGGCGCCGGCAAATCCACGCTGATCAAGTGCCTCTCGGGCGCCTATCAGATGGACTCGGGCGAGATACGGATCAACGGCGAAAAGGCAACGATCAACAACCCCCGCGACGCGCGCAAATACAACATCGAGACGATCTATCAGACGCTCGCGCTGGCCGATAACCTCGACGCGGCGTCCAACCTCTTCCTCGGGCGGGAGCTGGTGAACGGCCTCGGCATGGTCGACGACGACGCGATGGAGGCGGAAACGCGCAAGATCATGGCGCGGCTCAACCCGAACTTCAAAAAGTTCGCTGAGCCGGTGTCAGCCCTCTCGGGCGGTCAACGCCAGTCGGTGGCCATTGCCCGCGCCGTCTACTTCAACGCGCGCATCCTGATCATGGACGAACCAACCGCCGCACTGGGTCCACACGAGACGCAGATGGTGTCCGAACTGATCCAGCAGCTCAAGGCCGAGGGGATCGGCATCTTCCTGATCAGCCACGACATCCACGACGTGATGGACCTTTGCGACCGCGCTTCGGTGATGAAGAACGGCCAGCTTGTCGGCACGGTCGACGTCAAGGAGGTCACTGACGACGACCTGCTTGGCATGATTATCCTCGGCAAACACCCGCACCAGCAGGGCTAAAGCGGGCGGCCTTAAATCTGATACATGAGAAACAGAAGTTCACGCGCCGTCCCGCGGGGTGGCGCAATCGCGCCGCCCGTTTTGCCGGAGGCAAACCTTCGGTTTGACGGGGGCGGGTCATGCCGGAGGCATGCCTTTGGCATGACGCGGCCTGACGTAAACGTCAGGCGGGCGCTTTGATTAAAGCCAGCGTGTGTCAGGTTTAAGGTGGGCTGCTTTAGGCGCCTCTTGAACCCGGGCGTCACCTTGCGTCAGATGCTTTGCAAACGGAGGAGCTGCCATGCGTGACGCCCTGAACCTCGCCGCCTTCCCCCTCGATGCGCCCGGGACGGACGCCTATGCCGCGCTCGTGCAGCGCTGTAAACGAGAGATGGCGTCAGGCGGCATGTTCAATCTCGATGCGTTTGTGCACGCAGGCGCCGCGCAAGCCGAAGCCGACCGACACAAGCCCAAGATGGCGGCCGAAAGCTTCAACCACGCGCGCACGCACAACGTTTACTTCAAGAAAGAGGTGCCCGGCCTCGCCCCCGATCACCCCGCGTTGCAGCTCTTCGAGACGTCAAACAATACGCTCTGCGCCGACCAGATCAAAGGCTCGCTCGTCGATCAAATCTACCGCTGGCCGCCTCTGACCCGCTTTCTGGCGGAGGTGATGGACAAGCTCGCGCTCTACCCGATGGATGACCCGCTCGCCGCCTTCAACGTGATGCAATATGCCGAAGGGCAGGCGCTCAACTGGCACTTCGACCGGTCCGAATTCACCGTGACGTTGCTTCTGCAAGCCCCCTCCGCCGGTGGCGCGTTCGAGTACCGCACGGACCTGCGCACTCCGGAGGACGCCAACTACGATGGCGTCGCCCGGCTGCTGCAAGGGAAAGACCCGGCGATGCGGTCGATGTCCGTGGTCCCCGGCACACTTAACGTCTTCAAAGGGGTCAACACACCTCACCGCGTGACGCCCGTGCAAGGCGACCGCCCGCGCATGATCGCTGTGCTCACCTACTACGAAGAGCCCGGCGCCATGTTCACCCGCGAAGAGCAGCTCGGCTTCTACGGACGCACCACCTACGCGTAAAAAGGGCGCGCGAGCCTCGCCCACGCGCCTCCATCATCTGCCTTGGATCAGCTTGCCGCTGCCACAGCCCGTGCCGTCAGAACCTTCACCAGATGCGCGCGATACGCCTTGGACCCGTGCAGGTCGGCAATCATCCCATCCGCTGACGGCGCGTCCGGCACCGCGCTTGCATCGAAGTTCGACGACAGCGCCGCCTCCGCCTCGGACCAGCGGAAGACACCGTCCTCCGACGCGCCCGTCACCGCAACGCGCACTCCATCCGCATACTTGGCGACAAACACCCCGACGAGCGCGAACCGCGATGCGGGCTGGACAAACTTCTGATAATTCGCCTTTTCCGGCACCGGAAACCGCACTTCGGTGATGATCTCACCCTCGTCGAGCGCAGTCGCGAACATGCCCTGAAAGTAATCGTCCGCCGCAATCTCACGCGTGTTCGTCACAATCGTCGCGCCCGAGCCCAGCGCCGCCGACGGATAACAGGCCGACGGATCGTTGTTGGCCAGCGACCCGCCAATCGTCCCGCGGTTGCGCACCGCCGGATCACCGATATGCGAGGCCATCGCCGCCAGCGCCGGATACGCACCTGCACCCGCCGCAACCTCGGCGTGCGTCGTCGCACCGCCAATGCAGAGCGCGCCGTCGTCACCCGTACAAATGCCCTGCATCTCGGAAATGCCCGACAGGCTCACCAACGTCGCGGGCGACGCCAAACGCTGCTTCATCGTCGGAAGCAAAGTCTGCCCTCCGCCCAACGCCTGCGCCTCGTCGCCTTTGAGCGCCGCCACCGCATCCGCGACCGAACCCGGCTTCACAAAGTCAAAGTTGTACATCTCATCCTCCCGGCCAGTCTCTTCTTCTGGCCCAAAATATCCCGGGGAGCGCGAGGGGCTGGCCCCTCGCACCTGTCCTCAAAACCTACTGCATCGCGGCCCAAACGCGATCCGGCGACAACGGCATGTCGATGTGCATGACACCTGTCTTGCCCCCCGAATGCAGCGCGTCGATCACAGCGTTTACGACCGCCGGCGGCGAGCCAATCGCGCCGGCCTCACCGCAACCCTTCACCCCAAGCGGGTTGTGCGTGCAGGGCGTCTGGCAGGAATGATCGACGTCATAGAACGGCACATCATCCGCCCGCGGCATCGCGTAATCCATATAAGACGCACTGAGCAGCTGCCCGGTCTCGTCGTACGCACAGTTCTCGAGCAACGCCTGCCCGATCCCCTGCGCCAGACCGCCGTGCACCTGACCTGACACGATCATCGGGTTGATCACGTTGCCAAAGTCATCCGCCGCCGCAAAGCGCTCGATGGTGACCTTGCCCGTGTCCGGGTCGACCTCCACTTCGCAGGCATAGGCACCCGACGGATAGGTAAAGTTGGCCGGATCGTAGAACGCCGTCTCCTCGAGCCCCGGCTCGATGTCCTCGAGCGGATAGTTGTGCGGCACATAGGCCGCCAGACAGACGTCGCCCCAAGCCACGGACTTGTCCGTGCCAGCGACGCTGAACGCCCCGTCCTTCAGCTCGATATCCGCCTCCGAGGCTTCCATCAGGTGCGCTGCGATCTTCTTGGTCTTGTTGATGATCTTCTCCGCGGCCCGCACCATGGCAGAGCCTCCGACCGCGATGGACCGCGACCCGTAGGTCCCCATCCCCATCGGCACCTTGTCGGTGTCGCCGTGCACGATCTCGACCATATTTTCGTCGATCCCAATCATCTCGGCAATCACCTGCGGGAAGGTCGTCTCGTGCCCCTGCCCGTGGCTGTGCGAGCCGGTCATCACGACCAGACCGCCCGTCGCATTGACCCGCACCGTTGCGCTCTCGTAGAGCCCCGCGCGCGCACCCAGCTGACCTACCAGGTTCGACGGCGCAATCCCGCACGCCTCGATGTAGCAGTTCACGCCCAGCCCGCGCCACTTGCCACGTGCCTCACTCTCCTTGCGCCGCGCCTCGAACCCGCTGAGATCGCCGATCTCCTCGAGCTTCTGCATCGTCGCTTCGTAGTCGCCCGTGTCGTACTCGACGGCGACCGGCGTGGCGTAGGGGAACTGATCCGGCTGGATAAAGTTCTGGCGCCGCAGCGCAATCGGATCGACACCCAGCTCGCGCGCCGCCTTGTCGATCACCCGCTCCAGCTGGAACGTCGCCTCGGGGCGCCCCGCACCGCGGTAGGCATCCACCGGCACCGTGTTCGTAAACACCGCCTTGACGTTCACATAAATGATCGGAGTGCGGTAGTTGCCCGCCATCAGCGTGCCGTGCAGCCAGGTCGGCACCGACGGTGCAAACGTGCTGAGATACGCGCCCATGTTGGCGTAGGTCTCGGTACGGATCGCGGTAAAGTTGTTGTCCGCATCCAGCGCCAGCTCGATCTTGGTCACGTGATCGCGGCCATGCGCGTCCGAGATGAACGCCTCCGACCGGCTCGCCGTCCACTTGACCGGACGGTTGCACGCCTTGGCGGCAAAGGTGCAGAACGCCTCCTCGGCATAGTGAAAGATCTTGGTGCCAAACCCGCCACCCACGTCAGGCGCAACGACCCGCAGCTTGTGCTCGGGAATGCCCAGCACAAACGCGCCCATCAGCAGGCGGATCACATGCGGGTTCTGGCTGGTGGTGTAGAGCGTCGAATCGTCCGTCGCGCGGTTGTAATCGCCCACGGCCACACGCGGCTCCATCGGGTTCGCGACAAGGCGGTTGTTCACCAGCTCCAGCGTCGTGACATGCGCGGCGTCCTTGATCGCCTGATCGACGGCGTCGCGGTTCTCCTCGACGAAGCCCCAATCGTAACACAGGTTGCTCGTCAGGTCGTCGTGCACCTTGGTGGCCCCATCCTCGAGCGCCGCCTTCATGTCCACGACCGCCGGCAGCTCGGTCATGTCGACCTCGATCGCCTCGGCCGCATCCCGCGCCTGTTCGGGCGTCTCGGCGACAACGGCAGCGATCGGATCACCCACATGCCGCGCCTTGCCCTGGCACAGGATCGGGTGCGCCGGCTCCTGCATCGCCTCGCCGTGCCGGTCGGTCACCTGCCAGCCGCACGGCAGCCCGCCAACGCCCTCAAAGTCGGCACCCGTAAAGATGCGCACGACACCCGGCATCCCGGCGGCGGCACTGGTGTCGATGCTGTTGATCGCCCCGTGCGCCATGTCCGAGCGCAGGAAATGCACATACGCCTGACCGTTCACGTTGATGTCGTCCGTGTAATTCCCGGCACCGGTCAAAAACCGGACGTCCTCCCGGCGCTTCGGCGCCGCGCCAATTCCATGATCCTTCGGCATACTAAAGTCCTCCCCGTTGGCTTGCCGCAACCGCCTCGTCGAGCGCCGCGATCTCTATCTTGTTCATCTTCATCATCGCAGCCTGCGCCGCCTCCGCATGCGGCCCGGCCTGAAGTTCCAAAAGGCGGCGCGGAACGATCTGCCAGCTGACGCCAAAGCGATCCGTCAGCCACCCGCACATCGACGGCTCACCACCGGCGATCAGCGCCTCCCAAAGGCGATCCGTCTCCGCCTGATCCTCCGTCAGGACCGAGATTGACGCCGCCGGGCTCAGCGTGTGATGCGGCCCGGCTTGCAGGAACTGGTAGGGCGCACCGCCCAGCACCAGCTCCACCACGGCAACGCCGCCGCCCATGTCGGTCGAGGCCACAACCTCGCTCCCCGGCAAAAGCGACACGTAAAACCGTGCCGCTTCCTCCGCGTCCTGGTGAAACCACAGACACGTCCGCACTTTGGGTGGATCGGTCAACATCGGCATCGGCACATCCCGCGCCCGCGTTGAGCCATTCCACACCCGAACCCCCACACCTTCTTCTGGCAAGAAATATCCCGGGGGGTCCGGGGGGCTGGCCCCCCGGCGGGTCGCCGCTACTCGGCAGCGATCGCCGTGACGTCCTGACCAGATGCAGCCATGATCGCCTTGACGATGTTGTGGTACCCCGTGCACCGGCAGATGTTGCCCTCGAGATACTCCCGGATCTCCTGCTCGGAGGGGCTGGGGTTCTCTTCCAAAAGCGCCGCCGCAGACATCACCATGCCGGGCGTGCAGAACCCGCACTGAAGCCCGTGGTGATCCTGGAACGCCTGCTGCACGGTGTTGAGCGTGCCGTCGGGCGCAGCCATCCCCTCGATCGTGGTGACCTCGGCGCCGTCCGCCTCGGCCGCGAGCATCGTGCAGGCTTTCACGGCCTTGCCGTTCACATGCACCACGCAGGCGCCGCACTGCGAGGTGTCGCAGCCCACGTGGGTGCCGGTCAGGCCCAGGTCCTCGCGCAGGAACTGCACCAGCAGCGTGCGGCCCTCGACCGAGCCGGTCGCAGCCTTGCCGTTCACCGTCATTGAAACGTCAGTCATGTCTTCTCCTCCCTGGAGCCCTTTGCGGCCCTTGGTTCAGTCGTTCAGCCGGCGTCTTTCCTGCGGAACCATCCCTTCTTCGGGGTGTCTTCCGCCTCGGCTGTGTCCTCTTCCGGCGCAGGTCCCTCGACCGCGGCCTGGAAATTCTCAAAGAACTGGTCCGCCATCTTGCGCGCGAACCCGTCGATGATGCGGCTGCCGAGCTGGGCGAGCTTGCCGCCGACCTTAGCCTCCACGTCGTAATCAAGCTGCGTGCCCTCCGGCACATCTGTCAAGCGCACGTCCGCGCCACCCTTGGCAAAACCCGCAGCTCCGCCCTTGCCTGCGCCAGTCAGTCGCAGGCTTTCGGGCGGTGTGCGGTCCTCCAAGGTCACGTTGCCTTTGAACGTCGCCTTCACCGGGCCGACCTTTTGCACCACGGTGGCCTCAAAGCCATCATCGGCGTTGCCGGACATCTCGGTGCAGCCCGGCACGCAGGCTTTCAGAACCTCTGGATCGAGAAGCGCCGCCCAGACCGTGTCGCGATCTGCGGCAATCACCTTGCTGCCCGACATCTCCATGCTGCGCGCGCTCCTTCCCAAGCTCCGAGACTCGGAGCCTAGGCCAAGAAACCGCGGCAAGGCCAGAAAAACGTGCGAGAAAATGCGGAAGGATTTTCCCGGGCGCCCGCATAATCTTCGTCAGAAGATTATGCGCCCCCGCTCAGATCACGCGACTTGATGCGCAATCGCACACTGCTTCCACAGCGTCTTGAGCGCCGCCACCAGCCGCTCGATATCGCCATCACTGTGCAGCGGACCCGGCGTGAACCGCAGCCGCTCGGTGCCTTTCGGCACGGTCGGGTAATTGATCGGCTGCACATAGATCCCGTAGTCCTGCATCAGGATATCGCTGATCTGGCGGCATTTGACCGGGTCCTTGATCATCACCGGAATGATGTGGGACGGGTTCTCCAGATGCGGGATGCCCTCGCGGTCCAGCGCCGCCCGCAGCTTGGCGACTTGCGCACGCTGCTGATGCCGCTCTGTGCTCGACGCCTTGAGGTGCCGGATCGAGGTCGTCGCCCCCGCCGCCACCGCAGGCGGAAGTGCCGTCGTAAAGATGAAGCCCGACGCAAAGGACCGGACAAAGTCACAGAGCGCCTCGGATCCGGTGATGTACCCGCCGACCACACCAAAAGCCTTGCCCAAAGTGCCTTCGATCAGGGTGATGCGATCCTGCAGGCCCTCGCGCTCGGAAATGCCGCCGCCTCGTGCGCCATAGAGGCCCACCGCGTGCACCTCATCAAGGTAGGTCAGAGCGCCGTGTTTTTCCGCGACCTCGACGATCTCCTGCATCGGGCAGATGTCGCCATCCATCGAGTAGACCGACTCGAACGCCACGATCTTGGTCGCGTTCGACGGCAGGGCCGACAGTTTGCGATCGAGGTCTTCGGGATCGTTGTGCTTCCAGATCTGCTTGGCGCAGCGGGCGTGGCGGATGCCTTCGATCATCGAGGCGTGGTTCAGCTCGTCCGACAGGATCACCGCGTCCGGCAGGCGCGATCCAAGCGTCGAGAGCGCCGCCCAATTCGACACATAGCCCGAGGTAAAGAGCAGCGCGCTTTCCTTGGCGTGCAGATCGGCAAGCTCCGCCTCCAGCTCCTTGTGATAGACGTTGGTGCCCGAGATGTTGCGCGTCCCGCCAGCGCCTGCGCCGCAAAGGTCGATGACCTCCTTCATCCGGGCGCGCACCTCGGCGTTCTGTCCCATGCCGAGGTAGTCGTTCGAGCACCAGACCGTGACTTCGTCCGGCGCGTCGTCGTCGTGGCTCTTGGCGCGGGGGAACGTCCCGCAGCGGCGCTCCAGCTCCGCAAAGATGCGGTAATTGCCCTCTTCCTTGAGCGCGTCGAGTTGTTCGGTGAACAGACCGTCAAAGTCCATCTGCCATCTCCCTTGTCGTCTTTGGGGTCTTAGGCGCGGGCAGCATCCAACGCCAGAGTTTTGCATCCGGCAATGGCAGCACCATCAGCCAGTGTTCGAGAAGCGCAAGCGCGGTGATCGCCGCCAAAAGCGCGAATCCGGTGATCTCGCCGGGCGCGGACACGGCGTAGAGCCGTTCGAGCCAGCAGGCGACCGCAAAGCTGAGCGCGGTGATTGAGATCGGGAAAATCCAGTTGAGCGGCGCGAGGCGGAAATGGCTTTTGAGGTGCTGGAGCTTGGCCGGCAGGAACTCAGTATTGATACGCGGCACGCCAGCATAAAGATTCAGCTTGGCCGAGATGCGCGCAAAATAGAGCACCACGAACGTCCAGAGACCAAACGCATTCTCCGCACCCCAGCCCGCCCAGAGCACCGCGATCAAGGCCGCCGTCAGCAGGATCTCGTGATAGGCGAGCGTCCCCCAGGCACGGATGAACCGCTCCCATTCTGGAATGTCTTCGGGGCAGTCGCTTGTGTTCGGGCCAGTGATCTCCCCGGTGAGGAAGGCCATCTCGATCCAGCCCCATACGGCCAGCGCCGACAGGAATGCCCAGACGGCGCCCATGGGCGTGACATCGTGAAAGGTGTAGATCAGGCCCCAGACGCCCAGCGCGAGGATCGGCAGCGAGGCAACGGTGACAAACGCACCTCTGCCGTGTCGGTCTGCAAGACGCACGGCAAAGAGGATCGCCCCGGTGGAAAACCACCAGGCAAAGAGCGCGAACGCCGCTGCGATCCAGGGACTGGTCACCGCGCGCCTCCCTCACGAGGCGCGCCACGAAGGGCGCGATGAGGGGCCATCAGTACACCGGCTCCAACCGCACGTTGTCGGGTGCTTTGTGCTTGTGCGCGGGGATCGTCAGAAGCGACAGGAAGGCTGCGCCAGCCCGGGCCTGAGCAACAATTTTCGACACAAAATTGTTCGCGTTCGCCAGATCGACATTTGCCTTTTGCAGGCGCACCAGGCCCCTTTGCCAACGCGGATGCTCGATATCGAGCGTGATGGGGAAGATCTGCTCGGAGAGCTTCGACGTCTTGGTGTAGACCTCGTGCGCGTACCAGTCGGGGTCGACGCCCAGCGCCTTGTGGAACGCGGGCCGCTGGTGGTCGCGCACGTACATGGTGGCATAGACAGCGGTCAGGAAGAACTTGATCCAGTAGACGTTCACGCCGGAGGTCAGCTTGGGGTCCGTCTTCATCAGCAGGGCGAACGCCTCGCCGTGGCGGAACTCGTCCCCGCACCACTCCTCGAACCATTTGAAGATCGGGTGGAAGCGATGCTCCGGATTCGCCTGCAAGTGGCGGAAGATCGTGATGTAGCGCGCGTATCCAATTTTTTCGCTGAGGTAGGTCGCGTAATAGATGAACTTGGGGCGGAAGTACGTGTACTTCTTCTTCTGCGTCAGAAAGCCCAGGTTCACCGCCACACCCGCCTCACGCAGGGCATCGTTGATGAACCCGGCGTGCCGCGCCTCGTCGCGCGCCATCAGTTGAAAGAGCTGGACGATGTCGCCGTTCTTGCCGCGCCGCTTCATCTCCTTGTAGAGGACGCAGCCCGAGAATTCGGCGGTGCAGGAGCTGATGAGGAAGTCGATGAACTCCTTCTTCAGCTGCGGCTCCATCCCGTCCCAGTCGATCTGGTCCCAGTCCTCGTTCTTCTTGAAGTGGCCCTTGTTGGGGTCCGCCTCCATCTCGTCGATGAGATCGTCCCACTCCTTGCGGACAGAGCTCACGTCGATGGCGTCCATCTCGTCGAAATCGGTGGTGTAGAACCGCGGCGTCAGCAGGGTGTTCTGCATCGCCACGTCGGTGGCAAAGGCGCTGTCGTATTTCGCCTGCGCCTCCTGGATGGCGAGGCCCTCCTCGACGGTGGTCGCGTCGGCGGTGTGTTTGGCGGTTGGGTTCTGGATGTTCACAGGTTCACCTCCTCGGAGAAGGAAAATTCGCACAGCTCCATGACCTCGAGGTCACCGGTTAGGCGCGTCCATTGGCGTTCAAGCCAGGAGGCACGCACGATGGTGGCCTTGCGCTGTTCGATCACGATCTCGCCGAAGGGCGCCATGATCTCTCCACCGTGGACCTGCACCTCGTCACCGGGGTTCACGACCGAGCCGTCGTCGAAGCGCACGTGAGCGTGCAGGCTTTCGAACTTGTGACTGACTTCGACCGTGCAGGGCACGTTCTTTTCCAATTCTCGGGTCAGCAATCCCATCGTGTGGGTCCCTTTCTATTGCGCCAGAAGCCGGGCGAAGGCTCTGGCATTGTCGGCGCCGAACCCCATGAGGTCGGCGCTCCATCCGGTGGACGGGTCGTTGATCGACAGCCGTCCGTTCTCGTGCCGGGCGACTTGCACCGGCGCATTCAGCGGCACGCGCGCCTTGGTGCGCTCACGCTCGATCACGCGGGCAACGCCGGCGATGAAACCGCCCTGGTCCTCACCCAGATGCGCAACGGCCTCTCCCATCGGGTTGAGGACGATGATCTGGCCCGACTGGTCGGCGCGCAGGACAAAGTCGCGGCTTTCCACCACTTCCGAGACGGGCGGGGTCGCGGAGAGCGGCTGGTCGGTGAGCCGGGCAAAGCCCGCAATCGCAAGCGCGCCAAGCATCAGGGCCACCATCATCTTGCCCATGAAGGGCGGGATCATGGTCGGGTGTTGGTGCGGGCGGGGGTGTGTCTGATCGCTCATCGTCACTTACTCCGCCGGCACTGCTGCGTCGGGGAGGCGCACCTCGGGGGTCGAAATGCGCGCCTGCGCGGCCTCGCCGATGAGACCCGCGATCCGTGCGGCATCGGGGATGCAGCGGAGGGTCGGCTGGGTCTTCTTCATCTTCCACGGACGGACGTGCGGCCACAGCATCAGGTAGCTGAACCGCGTCTCCCCGAGCGTGTCGAAACTGATCGAGCCGATTCCGGACTTGCGCAGACGCAAATCCGCCGAACCGATCTGACGGTAGGGCAGGTTGAGCGTGATCGTCAGCGCCGCGCCCACGCGCATCGCCACGCGCCGGTTGGTCACGGTGTAAACAGTCGCCCAAGCCTGCACGGCGGCGATCACCACGAGCAGCGCCACCACGATCAGGCCAAGGATGAGGAACGGCGTCGAGACGGCAATTGCCCGATCCATCGGCATCAGGTCGACCGCCGCCCCAAACCGCCAGAGCGCAAGCACGATGAAATACCCGATGACCCAAGGCAGGCTGAGGCTCTCCCAGGCCAACGCCCACCAGTTGGGTCTTCCCTGCCAGAGGATCTTCTCCCCCTCTGGCGGAAGTTCGGGCAAACCAGGAACGGGTTCTTGGTCGAAATCGTCGTGCATGCGTTTGGCTCCCCTTAACGTGGCTCCGAGCTGGCGAGGCTCAGAGCAGCGGCTCCTGCCGCGCTTCGCTCGCATAAAGGTAGCCGCCGGCGTAGTAGGCGCTGATCTTGTCCTCTTCGAGCTTGGTCACCTGCGTCTCCGACGCGGTGGTCGGGATGCCGGCAAAGTTGTGGGCGTAGAGCGACTTGACGAAGACCTTGCCCATCCAGATGCGCGCCAGCGTGATCGGGACGATCCGGCTGCCACCTCCGTGCTCGGCGCTGAGCGTGTACTCGAGGTAGCGCACCAGCTGTTCGGGCTCGTCAACCCACATGTCGGTGACGGTGCCGACTTCGACCTTGTCGCCCGAGATGACCGGCATGCCGCGCGGGTCAAAGCCCGCGGCGTGCACGAACTCGGTCGTGCGCATCGGGATGATCTTGGGGTGGCCCTTCCAGTCGAGCTCCGGGATGTCCTCGCGCGGCGCCCAGGAAGCCGGACCCACGCCATCCGCCATCGGGTCCCCCGTCGGCTCGAGCGGGTAGCCGTTGCCCGGACCCACGCGCTTGAGCGCGATGTCAGCCCGCTCGGGCGTCTGCCCGGACGGCACCGACTTGGGACCGCGCCCGTTCGGCAGGATGAACGTCTTGTCCTCCGGCACCGGGAAGGGGCCCTGGTTGGCCGCCTCGTTCCCGTCGTCGTCGGTCATCGGGTAGCCTTCACGCATGTTCTCGCGCTGGATGTAGAAGATCAGCAGCGCGAAGAAGCCGTAGAAGAGCCACAGCGTCAGGCTTGCCAGATCGAAATTGCCAAAGAACGGTTCCACCATGGGAGGTCTCCTTTGCGGTCCTTAGGTCGGGAATTCAGCCAGCCCTAGACGGGTCTGGCGGGAGTTGAGGGTTCGGGTCCCGGTCCGCACGAGCGGGCCAAGAATGATGAGCGTCACGAACAGCAGCGCGATCTCGGTGTGGTAGACGGCGGAATATCCCGTCGCCGGCGTGTTGAGCGCCTCGCCCCAGCGGCCTGACGTGGCAGCGGCGCCGACGATGTCGCGCACGCCCCCGCCCAGCGCGATGGAAAGCCCGGCAGCAGTCGCCTGCGCAGCGCCCCAGGCGCCCAGCGCCAGCCCGCGCCCGGCCAGCCCTTCGGCAGGGAGGGACATGGCAGCCATGAGCGTGGCAACGGCAAAGTACCCCCCGCCAAAGCCAATGAGCACGGCACCTGCCAAGAAGAGCCCGGTTGAGTTCAAAGGCGCGGCAAAGATCACGAGCGAGAACGCCGCCAGCCCGGCAACAAGGCCAAAGCCCGCCATGCGGAAGGGATTGCCGCCGCTCGCCAGCCTTTTCCCGGCCAATGCAAAGCCTGCCAGCGCACCTCCCGCCCAGAGCGCGGTCAGCCAAGTTGTCTGCGACACCGACAGGCCAAGGATCTCGCCCCCATAAGGCTCCAAGAGCACGTCCTGCATGTTGAAGGCCATGGTCCCGGCAAAGACGACCGCGAGCAGTCGCCCGGCGGTCCCGCCGTTCGCGTAATCCTTCCAGGCGTCCGCAAACCTGGCACGAGGCGCTGCGCGCTCCGCCTTGGTCATGGGCCTCACCTGCTCCTGCTTCCAGAGCGCGATCAGGTTGAGCATGATCCCGAAGAGCGCCGCGCCCTGCACGACGCGCACCAGCCGCTCCTGGCTGAAGTCCTGCAGCAGGTACCCGATCACCAACGACGCCGCGCCCATGCCGAGCAGGAACATCACGTAAAGGAGCGCCACCACCCGCGGCCGCGTCTCCTCATCCGCGCGGTCGGCGGCAAGCGCCAGCCCGGCGGTCTGCGTCATGTGGAGGCCAAGCCCTGTCATCAGGAAAGCCAGTGCTGCCAGCACTTCGCCCGCCCAAGTCGGACCCAGCGTCTGGTCACCCGACAGCACTATTAGCGCAAATGGCATCACCGCCAGCCCGCCCATCTGCCAGAGCGAGCCGAACCACAGGTACGGCACGCGCTTCCAGCCGATGGCGGAGCGGTAGGTGTCCGACTTGAACCCCAGCAAGGCGCGGAAGGGCGCGATCAGCACCGGCAGCGCGATCATCAGCGCAACGATCAGCGCCGGCACGCTCAGCTCGACGATCATCACCCGGTTGAGCGTACCGAGCAGCATCACCGTCGCCATCCCCACCGACACTTGGAACAGCGACAGCCGAAGGAGCTGGCGCAGCGGCAGCCCCTCGCTCGCCGCATCCGCAAAGGGCAGCGCGCGCAGCGTGAGCCGCGTCAGGGGATGCGGCGCTTTGGCCGTCATGCGCTCAGCTCCATCGCCTGAGAGATGTAGAAACCCCGGCTCACCCGCGTGACCGGGCGCAGCATCCGGCGCACTCCGATCTCGCGGCACGCCTTGGCCAGCCCCGTATGCGTATGCGGCACCATCGTCGGTGACCGGTCCCCGCGCGGGAAGAGCTTGCCCGCCCGCCACATCAGCATCAGCAGCGGCGTGCGCGGCGCGACAGTAAAAGCAATCGTGCCGGAGGTCCGAAACTCCAGCTCGTGCAGCGCCCGCGCGATATCCTTGGCATCGTAGTAAATCAGGCTGTCCATCGCGACGACGTGGTCGAAATAACCCAGATCAGCGCTCAGCATGTCGCCGGCGTGGTACTGCACGTTGTGGCGGTACATCCGCGGCAGGCGCGTCTGCGCGATCCCGATCAGCGAGGGGGAAATGTCGACCCCGACAACCTCCGCGCCGCGCCGCGCCAACTCGACCGAGAGCACGCCCGGACCGCAACCTGCATCCAGCACGCGCTGTCCGCTCAGGTCCGCAGGCAGCCGCGACAGCAGCATCATCCGCATCTCGTCCCGCCCGGCGCGCACCGTCTGGCGGATGCGCGAGACCGGCGCGTCGGACGTGAGCTTGTCCCAGGTGTCCGTTGCGGTGTCGTCGAAATAGCGCTCCACCCGCGCACGCGTGCGTGCGTAGTCCGAGCGCGCCTCGGGGCGCTCGGCAAGGTCCCGGTTCAGGACCTCCAGATGCGGGCGGGCGCCGTCAGCCATCAGTCAAATCCCAACAGCTCGAATATCTCGCGATCCGGCAGCGGCGCGGGCGCCAAAGGCTCCGTCCCGTTCCAAAGCGTCTCCGCCATGCGGATGTACTCGGCGCGCGCAAGGATGATGTCGTCCTCGTCCGGCATCTCAAAGAGCGTCTTCTTCTTGAGGCGCGAGCGGCGGATCGCATCGAAATCCGGCATATGCGCAATGCGCTTGAAGCCCACGACGTCGCAGAACTTGTCGACCTCGTCCGTGGCTTTGGACCGGTTCGCGACACAGCCGGCGAGCCGCACCTTGTAGTTCGACGACTTGGCCTGCACCGCCGCAATGATCCGGTTCATCGCGTAGATGCTGTCAAAATCGTTGGCCGTCACGATGAGCGCCCGATCCGCGTGCTGCAAAGGCGCAGCGAACCCGCCGCAGACCACGTCACCCAGCACGTCAAAGATCACCACGTCGGTGTCTTCCAACATGTGGTGCTGCTTCAAGAGTTTAACCGTCTGGCCCACGACATAGCCACCGCAACCTGTGCCCGCAGGCGGGCCTCCCGCCTCCACGCACTGCACGCCGCCCCACCCTTCGGTGACAAAATCCTCGGGACGCAGCTCTTCGGGGTGGAAATCCACCTCCTTGAGGATGTCGATCACCGTCGGCTGCAGCTGCCCCGTCAGGGTAAAGGTACTGTCGTGCTTGGGGTCACAGCCGATCTGCAGCACCCGCTTGCCCATCTTGGCAAACGCCGCCGACAGGTTCGACGACGTCGTCGACTTGCCGATCCCGCCCTTGCCGTACACGGAAAAGACCTTGGCCCCTTCGATCTTCATCGAAGAATCCTGATGCACCTGCACCGAGCCTTCACCATCCTGCCCCCGCAGCACCGGGGGATTGCGATCCAATGGGCTCATACGCCCCTCCTCTCCGAAAGACGCAAGGTCCTTCTTCTGGCTAAAAATATCCCGGGGAGTGTGAGGGGCTGGCCCCTCACGCACGCCCGCAGTTCAGAGCAACGCACGATCATTCCGCCGCTACCCCTTCCATCCGGTCTTCCAGCGCGTCCGCCGCCGCCTGAAGGGCATCCAGCGTCTCGGCATCCGGCGTCCAATACGCGCGGTCGCTTGCCTCCAAGAGACGGTTCGCCATCCGCGACGACGCCACCGGGTTCAGCTCCGCCAGCCGCGTGCGCATCGCGTCATCGAGCACAAAGGTCTCGCTGATCCGCTGGTAGACCCACGGCTCCACCTGGCCCGTCGTCGCCGACCAGCCCATCGTGTTCGTCACATGCGCCTCGATCTGGCGCACGCCCTCCGCCCCGTGGCTGAGCAGCGCTTCGTAAAACTTGGGGTTGAGCGAGCGCGACCGTGTCTCCAGCGCCACCTGATCGGCAAGCGTCCTGACCTTGCCCGTGCCGCGTGTCGTGTCGCTGATATAGACCGCGGCATCCTCGCCCTTGGCTCGCTTCACCGCGCGAGAAATCCCACCGAGCGTGTCAAAGTAGTGATCGACCGTGGTGACCCCCAGCTCGACCGATTCGAGGTTCTGGTACGCCAGGTCAACATCCGCCAGCGCCCGCGTGAGCAGCTCGGCGTTCTTGCGCGCCTTCCCATCCGTGCCATAAGCAAAGGACTTGCGCGCCTCGTAGGCATCGGCCAGCTCGTCCTCCTCGCCAAAGGCGGAGGCATCGACCAGCTGGTTCACGTTCGACCCATAAGCGCCCTCGGCGTTCGAGAACACCCGCAGCGCCGCCGTCTCCAGATTGCACCCATGCTCAGCCGCATATGACAGCGCATGCGCCCGGACAAAGTTCATCTCCGCAGGCTCGTCCGCTTCCGCCGCCAAAAGCGCCGCCTCCGCCAGCAGCCTGGTCTGCAAAGGCAAGAGATCGCGGAAGATCCCCGACAGCGTCATCACCACGTCGATCCTCGGACGCCCCAGCTCTTCGGGCGGGATCAGCTCCGCGCCGCACATCCGGCCAAAGGCATCGAACCGCGGTTTGGCTCCAATGAGCGCGAGCGCCTGTCCAATCGGCTCCCCGTCCGACTTGATGTTGTCCGATCCCCACAGCACCACCGCCACCGACCTTGGCAGCGTCTTGTGGGTCTCGAGCAACAGCCGGGCCTGCTCCGCGCCCGCGCGGCAGGCATATTCCGAAGGCATCCGAAACGGATCGAACGCATGGATGTTCCGTCCCGTCGGCAGGATGTCCGCATTGCGCACGATGTCTCCGCCCGGGACCGGCGCCGTGTAATGCCCGCCCAGCGCCCGCAGGATCGCCGGCAGTTCGCTGTCCTCCGCCAGCGCGGCGCGCGCCGCCTCCGTCGCCTCCGGCATCGCGTCCAGATACGCCGCCTGCCGCGCATCACTCAAAGTCGCACCAACGATGTGCAAGCCCTCGGGGATCAGCGCATCTTCGGTATCGAGCAACCTGAGCCACAGACCCTCCGGGTCACCGGCCAAATCCACCGCCGCCGCCTGCTCCGCAATCAGCGTCTCCAGCTCCGAATCCCGCTCTTCGGGTGCCAGACCACGCCAGCGCGTGACCGAGTCCTTGAGCTCCGCGAGCCCCTTATAAAGGCCCGCCTGCGCAAGTGGCGGCGTCAAATGCGTCACGGTAACAGCGCCCGACCGACGCTTGGCCAAGGTCGCCTCCGACGGGTTGTTCGCAGCATAAAGATAGACGTTTGGCACATCCCCGATCAGCCGATCCGGCCAGCACGCGCCGCTGACACCGGCCTGCTTTCCGGGCATGAACTCGAGCGCGCCGTGCATACCAAAGTGCAAAAGCACATCCGCACCAAACGTCTCTCGCATCCACAGGTAAAAAGCACTGAACGCATGCGTCGGCGCAAAGCCACCCTCAAAGAGCAGCCGCATCGGGTCGCCCTCGTAGCCAAAGGCCGGCTGCACGCCCACAACGACGTTCCCAAACTTGGCACCCAGCACAAAGACACCACGCCCGTCCGCCTGTACCTTCCCTGGTGCCGGTCCCCAGACCGCCTCGATCTCGTTCAACCAAGGCGTGCGTTCGACCAACGTGTCCGCACTCACATGCGCCAGCACATTCGCCTCTTGCCCATAGGTCTCTGCCGAGCCTTTCAGGACAGCCGCCCTGAGCGCCTCGACACTCTCCGGCACGTCGACGGTATACCCGTCCGCCTCGAGCCCCTTGAGTGTGTTGAAAAGCGACTGGAAGACATCCAAGTAAGCCGCCGTTCCGGTCGCCCCGGCATTCGGCGGAAACCCGAAAAGCACGATTCCGACCTTGCGGTCGGCCTTCTCCGCCCGCCGGTTCAGCGCCTGGCGCAGCACCCGGTCCGCCAACGCCTTAACCCGCTCGGGACAAGGCGCCATCGCGGACGGTCGCGGCCCTGCATCGCACCGCTTAGCGCAGCCCGTGCAGCCACTCTCCCCATGGCGCCCGGCGAAGACTGTCGGCACAGTCGCGCCATCCAGCTCAGGCAAGGCAATCAGCATCGTCGTCTCGATTGGACCGAGGCCACCCTTGGACTTGGCCCACTGGTCGAGCGTCTGAAACTCAAGCGGATGCGCCGCAATATACGGCACGTCGAGCCGCGTCAGCACGTCGATCGCCGCGGCATTGTCGTTGTAGGCAGGCCCGCCCACGAGGCTGAACCCCGTCAGCGAAACCAGCGCGTCGATGCCGTCGAAATACTCCTCAATCGCCGGGCGCCCGTCGAGCCCTCCGGCAAAGGCAGGCACAACCGTCATGCCCCGCGCCTCGAACGCCCGGATGACCGCGTCGTAATGCGCCGTATCGGACGACAGCACATAGGAGCGCATCATCAGCACCCCGACGCGCGGCCCGCCACGATCCGGCAGATCAGCCGCCTCCGTCACAATTCCCGTGTCAGGATGATACAAACCCACATCCGGGTATTCCGTCGGCAGCGGCGCCTCCGCCCCCTGCCAATCCGGCCGGCTCGCATAACGCGAGATGAGGAACCGCACGAGCCCCTCGATATTGTCGTCGCTCGCGCCCAGCCAGTACTGCATCACGAGGAACCAAGCGCGCAGGTCCTGCGCCTTGCCCGGGATCAGCCGCAAGATCTTCGGCAGACGCCGCAGCATCCGCATCTTTTTGGCGCCGTCCTCGGTCTTGGGTTCAGACGAGCCGCGCAGCTTCTTCAAAAGCTGCATCGTCGCCGAGGTCGGCGCCGACATGTCGAGCGCGCCCATCCGCGTCAGCTTGACGATCTGCGCATCCGCGATGATCCCCGCCATCGCATCACAGTGATCGCGCCGCGCCTCGAGCGCCGGCTTGATCGCCCGGATGTGATCGTCGAGAAACAAAAGCGACGTGACGATGATGTCGCCCCGCGCCACATCCGCCTTCGCAGCCTCAAGCGCCGCCGGGCTCTCGCCCCACTCCGCCGCTGCATGCACGCAGATCTCGAGGCCCGGGAACTCCCCGGCCAGCCGCGCAGCCGCGACCTCACACGGTCCTGCCGCATGCCGGTCCAGCGTCAACAGGACCACGCGATATGGCTGGACGCTACCGCGCATAATGCGCCTTCGCCTCGTAAAGCGTCTCGACCGAAATCTCCGACACGCCCTTCTCCACCGCAAAGGCTTCGGTGTTCCGCCGCGCCTTGCCCCGCACAAAGAAGGGCACCTTCTTCAGCTCACGTTCCGCCGGCTCCAGCCAAACGACGTTGCCGGCTTCGACCCGGTCCTGCTTCTCTGGTTCCGAAATACCTCGGGGAGTGTGAGGGGCTGGCCCCTCACTCCCGCGATCAACCACAGGCGCATGCCCACCGTGATGCGAGGCCCCGGCGCCATCATGGAATTCGAAATCCTCGCGGAACATTGTCAGCAGATGCTCTTCGAGCCCCATCACCAGCGGATGCACCAAAGTGTCAAAAAGGACGTTGGCCCCTTCGAGCCCCATCACCGGCGAGTACCGCGCGGGGAAGTCCTGCACGTGCACCGGCGCGGAAATCACCGCACAGGGGATACCCAGACGCTTGCCGATATGGCGCTCCATCTGGGTGCCGAGGATCATCTCCGGCGCGGCGGCCTCGATGGCCTGCTCGACCTCGAGGTAATCGTCCGTGATCAGCGCCTCGAGGCCGTATTCCTTGGCCGTGCTCCGCATCGCGCGGGCCTGCTCGCGGTTGTAGCAGCCGAGGCCCACGACCTCGAAGCCCATCTCGTCGCGCGCCACACGCGCCATGGCCATCGCGTGCGTGCCGTCGCCAAAGATAAAGACGCGCTTTCCCGTGAGGTACGTGCTGTCGACCGAGGCCGAGTACCACGGCAGACGCAGGCGGCTCTCATCCAGCCGCGGCGTGATCTCGAGCATATCGGCCAACTCGCGGATGAAATCACGCGTGGCGCCGACGCCGATGGGGACGGTCTTGGTGAACGGCTGGCCGAGCTCGCGCTGCATCCAGCGGCACGCGGCCTCGCCCGTTTCGGGGTACATCAACACGTTGGCCCAGGCCGCGCCGAGGGTTGCGATGTCGCTCGGAGACGCACCGTAAGGCGCGGCGACGTTCACCGAGACGCCCATTTCTTCGAGAAGGCCGGTCAGTTCGGTGATGTCGTCTCGATGGCGAAAGCCGAGGCCGGTGGGGCCGATCAGGTTCACGCTGGGGTGTTTGGTGCGTTCGGTCGGCTTCGCCAGCGCGCGCACGATCTGGAAGAACGTCTCGTCAGCGCCGTAGTTTTCCTTGCGCTGATAAGACGGCAGCTCGAGCGGGATGACCGGGACGGGCAGGCCCATCGTCTCGGACATGCCGCCCGGGTCGTCCTGAATCAGCTCGGCCGTGCAAGAGGCGCCGACAATCATCGCCTCGGGCTGGAAGCGGTCGTAGGCCTCCTGGCAGGCGGTCTTGAAGAGATTTGCCGTGTCCGATCCCAGATCGCGCGCCTGAAAGGTCGTGTAGGTCACCGGCGGGCGGTGATCGCGCCGCTCGATCATGGTGAAGAGGAGGTCAGCATAGGTGTCGCCCTGCGGGGCGTGCAGCACGTAGTGCAGCCCCTTCATCGCGGTTGCGACGCGCATGGCGCCCACGTGGGGCGGGCCCTCGTATGTCCAGACGGTGAGCTTCATTGAGGCGTCCTGGGGCTCTGCCCGTCGTCCATTGGGCTTGAACCAAGGGCGCCCAATGGACGACCCCGGAGTTTACCTGGGAAGATGAAGAGAGCTTTCATTCCGCTGCCTCCAATTGGAGGAGCGATTTGCGGCGGACGGGGCGGGCGAAGAGAGAGGCGAGGTCGCCCGCTTGTTCGTAGAAGTGGACCGGGGTGAAGACGAGTTCGATGGCCCATTTGGTGGTCAGGCCCTGCGCCTCAAGCGGGTTGGCGAGGCCGAGGCCGCAGACTGTCAGGTCAGGGGCGGCGGCACGGCAGCGGTCGAGCTGTTTGTCGACGTTCTGGCCTTCGGCGATGGTGGGGCCTTCGGGCAGGAGCGCGAGCTCGTCACCCATAAGCTGGCTGTGGATGAAGGGGGCGCCGACCTCGACGGCCGACATGCCGCATTCGCGTGTCAGGAACCGCGCGAGGGGGATTTCCAGCTGGCTGTCGGGAAAGAAGAAGACGGATTTGTCCCGCAGCGGTGCGGCGGCTTGCGCGAGGGCCTTCCGCGCCCGGGCGCGGGGGGCGTCGGTGACGGCGGCAAAGCGGTCTTCGGGGACGTCGAACTCGGTTGCGATGGCACGGAGCCACGCGGTGGTGCCTTCCTCGCCAAACGGGAACGGTGCCGCGATGTGGCGGGCGCCGCGGCGCGTCAGGGCGGCGTGCGTATCGCCAAGGAACGGCTGGGTGAGGGCAAAGACGGTGTTCTCGCCGATCCCTACTTCGTCCGCGGCGCGGGGCGCGGGCAGGACAGAGACATTGTCGATCCCCATACCACGCACGAGGTCGAGCATCTGGTCCTCCACGACGTCGGGCAGCGCCCCGACCAGAAGAAGCTGGCGCGCGTTGGTTTCCGGCAGGACCGGGACCATCGAGGCGAGGCAGGCGTCCTCCCCTTGCGTAAAGGTCGTTTCGATTCCCGAACCAGAGAAATTCAGAACCCGCACATGTGGCGCATATTTCTGGGTGAGGCGTTCGGCCGCGCGGGACAGGTCCAGCTTGATCACTTCGGAAGGGCAGGACCCCACGAGGAAGAGTTGACGTATGTCAGAGCGCCGTGACAGCAGCCTTGACACTTCGCGGTCAAGCTCCTCGTGCGCGTCGGCCAGACCGGCCAGATCCGTCTCTTCGAGAATCGCCGTCCCGAAGCGCGGCTCGGCAAAGATCATCACGCCGGCTGCCGACTGCAGAAGATGGGCACAGGTGCGCGATCCGACCACCAGGAAGAAGGCGTCCTGCATCTTGCGGTGCAGCCAGATGATGCCGGTCAGCCCGCAGAACACTTCGTGCTGACCGCGCTCCTTGAGCACGGGGGTGTTTTGGCAACCGGGTCCCGAGGGGGGCTTGAGGGGGCGGTTCATGCCGATGCCTCCGCCTGCAGGCGCGCGCAGCGCAGCTTCCAGAGGAACTGCCCGGCGTTCACGACGTAGAGCGCGTAGGCCGCCAGCGCGAGGAACATTTGTTCAACGGGGGCAAGCGCTTGGGTCAGGAGTGCGATCAGGTAGGCGGTGTGCAGGAAGATCACGCCGAAGCTCACCACGTCCTCCCAAAAGAAGGCGGGCGCCAGGAGGTACTGGCCGAACACCTCCTTCTCCCAGATCGCGCCGGTGACCATAATGAGGTAGAGCACGCCGGTCTTGGCCACGATGGACCAGGTGGCGGCGGTGTAGCCGGCATCGGTGGCGAGATAGCGCAGCACGAGCGCCAGCGAGACGAGGAACACCACGAACTGCAGGGGCGCTAGAACGCCCTGCACCACCGTCCAACGCGAGGCGTCGCGGCGGCGTTTTTGGTCGGGTGTGTACAGCGCACCGCGGGGCGGCGAGCTGCTGGAAAGGCCGGTCATCTACCGACTCCTTGTCATGACATCCTGTCAGACCGTACCGGCGCAGGCCGGAAAGTGTCAATGTAAACTTACAGGTTCACAATTGACACAAATAGCGATTTCGGGCGGGATTTTGCCAATAATGTAAAGCATTTTTGCCAGGCACGCGCACGCAAGGAGAGGTGCTTCTCCTACGCGCCCTGTGGCATCTGGCGGCTCGTTTTGTCTAATTGCTTTGACATTGGTGTGGATATCGCAGAGTGTGTGGCCGTTGTTCACGCCGCACGACTCAGGAACTCGCCGATGGCTTTCCCGGTTGTGGTACCGAGCAACAGCTAGGATGGCTTAAATGTCGAAGGACCTACCGCGCCAGAAAACGGCTTGGGCACCCGCGCCCAGGCCCGGCGTCAGCGCACTTGCAGCGCAGGCGTTGTCCGTGGTGCGTCCGAAAGCCAAGTCCCAGTCGCGCGGGATCGATCAGGACATCGTGGACGATCTGCGCCGGATGGTGCTTGCCAGTCCCACCCTTGCCGCCGAAGAGATCGTGAGCACGCTGCGAGATGCGGGAATTTCAGACGCGAGCATCGTGGATGACTTCATTCCAACAGTGGCGCGCACGCTCGGCGACTGCTGGTTGAGCGACGAGTTGCCGTTTGCGCAGGTGTCGATCGGGGCGGCGCGGCTTCAGGGCCTGCTGCCTCTGCTCGACGACAGTGCATCGCCGCATGCGGCGGCTCCGTGCGGGGTCGCGCTGCTCTTGGTGACGGAAGCCGACGATCACACGCTGGGTGCGTTTGTACTGGCGCATCAGCTGCGCCGGGTGGGCATTGATATCCACGTCGTTGTCGGGGCGCGACCGGATGAGGTGGCGTCCCTCGTGCAACAGGGCGGTTTCGACGTCGTCATGATCTCGTGTTCGCAGGCGTCCGCGCTTGAAACGATTGAGGAATTGGTCGATAAGGTCCGTCAATCCTGCGACGCGGTCCCCCCTATCCTATTGGGTGGCGGCGGTGTCAGCGGGATCGAGGGTTTGGAGCAAAAAACAGGCGTGGACCGTGTGCTGACCGGTTTCGAAGACATGCTCAATCTTATTAGCGAGCTGTCCGCAGGGCCGGCGGGCCGCGCATGACGACCGAGGGCTCGACATTCTGGTCGTCGGGGTCCGTTCCCCTGATCGAGCCTGAATTTCTGTCGAGCATTATCTCGGCCGCGTCCGATATCGCGCTGGTCATTTCGCCCGATTACGTGATCCTGTCTGTACTGACCAATTCGCATGTCGCACCGTTCGGGAACCTGTCCCACTGGGAGGGGCGCTCGATCAGGGACGTGTTGACCCGGGAGAGCCTGTCCAAACTGGACGGCGCCATGACATTGATGTCGACGGCGGACGATGCGCACGCGTCGGTGGAGATCAATCACCAGGACGGCGCAGATTGGCAGTTTCCGGTCAGCTATTCGTTCCACCGCATCGGTCACGAAGGCGCGGTGTTGATGCTCGGGCGCGACCTGCGCCCCATTGCGGAGACCCAGCAGCAGCTGGTACAAACGCAGATTGCCCTGGAGAAGGGGTACGAAGCGCGGCGCGGTTTTGACGCACGGTTCCGCTCGATGCTGAACCAGGTGCGGGACGCCGTCGTCTTTGTCGCGGTTTCAGATGGCCGGGTGGACGATCTGTCCAGCGCGGCTGCGGATATCCTTGGCGGGACGATCGAGACGCTCAAGGGCAGCACCTTTGCACATCTGTTCAAGGACCGCCGGCGCGGCGAGTTCATGGACGATCTGACGAGTGCAAGTGGTGTGGAGGGCGGCACCGATTTGCGTGCGGAGGTCAAACGGACGGAAAAGCCGGTTCTGCTGGAAACGACTTTGTTCCGTGCCGCAGGCGAGCGTTTGATCCTTGCGCGGCTTGTGCCGCTGGGTGACGGCCAAACCGATCCGCTGGGTGCGCCATCACATCTGGATGCGTTTTTCTCGAGCGCGGCGGATGCCATCCTCTTTACGTCGTCCAAGGGCGTGATCGAAGCGGTCAACGACAGCTTTCTGGACCTTGCCGACATCGTCAGTGACCGCCACCTGGCTGGTCGCAACCTGTCTGAATTCCTCGGCCATGGTCAGATCGACCTGAACGTGCTGATCGAGAATGCACAGCGGACAGGGCAGATGCGCCATTATGCGACGCATCTTGTGAATGATCTCGGGATTCGGCGGCCGGTCGAGATGTCGGCGACGACGCTTGGCGATCTCGATCCCCCGCAGATGGTGTTCGTGATGCGCGACGCGGAGCGGTCAGAGAACGTGCGCCAGCCGGTCGCCGACGCCTCGAGCGAGAGCGCGCAGCGGTCGGTGATGGAGCTTGTCGGCTCCACCCCGCTGAAAGACATCGTCGCGGAGACGACCGACGTCGTGGAAAAAATCTGCATCGAGACGGCTGTGAACCTGACGCGCAACAACCGCGTCGCCGCGGCAGAGATGCTGGGCCTGTCCCGCCAGTCGCTCTACGTCAAGCTGCGCAAGTACGGGATGCTGTCCAAGGACGGCGACTGACCCCGGCAGGCGCGCGGCGCCTCGGCTGACATTTTCTTGCACAGGGCTAATGTGTCAGTCATAATTGACAGATGTCTCTGTCAACTCTTCTGCCATCGCGCAACTGGCCGGAACCTTCGGCACTTTTGACGCTGATCAAGCCGATCACGTGGTTTCCGCCCATGTGGGCGTATCTGTGCGGCGTGGTCTCGTCCGGCGAATCGGTGGGTGCGGCCTGGGGGCTGGTGGTGCTGGGTATCCTGCTCGCCGGACCCGTGACTTGCGGCATGAGCCAGGCGGCCAACGATTGGTGCGACCGGCATGTGGACGCAATCAACGAGCCGCACCGCCCGATCCCGTCCGGCCGCGTGCCCGGGCGCTGGGGGCTGTGGGTGGCTCTGGCGATGTCCGGGCTGTCGCTGCTGATCGGTTGGCAGCTGGGTCCGTGGGGCTTTGGCGCGACGGTGGTGGCCGTGGCCGCCGCCTGGGCCTACTCGGCGGAGCCGGTGCGGATGAAGCGTTCGGGGCTTTGGGGTCCCGGCCTTGTCGGGCTGAGTTATGAGAGCCTGCCGTGGTTTACCGGCGCCGCAGTGCTGAGCGCGGGGGCACCGCGGTGGGAGGTCGTCGTGATCGCGCTGCTCTACGGGATTGGCGCGCACGGCATCATGACTCTCAATGATTTCAAGGCATTGGAGGGCGATCGCCAGATGGGTGTGAACTCCCTCCCCGTCACGATGGGTCCGGCGCGCGCGGCGCAGCTTGCGTGCTGGGTCATGGCGGTGCCGCAAGGCGTGGTGATCGGGCTCTTGCTGATGTGGGCGCAGCCCTGGCATGCCGCCGGCGTGCTGGCCTTGCTGATCGCACAGAGCGCCGCGATGCGGGTGATGCTGCGTGATCCCAAGGCCAAGGCGCCGTGGTACAACGGCACCGGCGTCGTCCTTTACATCTCGGGCATGATGATCGCGGCCTTTGCCCTGCGGGGGCTGGCATGATCGGCTGGGGCGGCATCGCGCGGCTGTGTCTGGCCAATGCCGCGATTGGTGGGTTGGCGGCGCTGCCGGTGAACCTCTTCAACCGGCTGATGACGGTGGAGCTGGCCCTGCCGGCGCTGCTGCCGGGCCTCTTGGTGGCGTTGCACTATGGCGTGCAGCTGACGCGGCCGGTCTGGGGTCACCGCTCCGACACGCGTGGGGGGCGGACGCCCTTTGTGCTGGGCGGTGTGGCTGTGGTCGGGCTTGGCGTGATCCTGGCCGCGTGGGGAATCAGTGTGGCCGAGACCTCGGGCGCCTCGGCGCTGATCATCTGGATCGCCGCCTACGTGTTCATCGGGCTCGGCATCGGCGCGGCGGGCACGTCGTTCCTCGCGCTCCTTGCAACCGCCGCCCCCGATGCGCGCAAGGGCGCGGCTGCGACCTTTGCCTGGCTCATGCTGATCGCGGGGGCCATTGCCGCCTCCGTCGGGGCGGGCATCGCACTCGAGCCATACTCGACCGCGCGCCTGCTCACGGTGATCCCGTGTGTCGTGGCGGTGGCGCTGATCCTGACCGCAATCGCCGTCTGGGGAATCGAGCGGCGCTGCGGGCCGGCACCCGCCCCCGAAGAGACGGCGCTGGGACCCGCGTTGCGCGCGACTTGGGCGGACCCGGCGGCCAAAGCCTTTACCGGGTTCGTGTTCCTGTCGATCCTCGCGTTCTACCTGTCCGAACTGGTGCTGGAGCCCTTTGCCGGGCATGTGCATGGCCTGACCCCGGACGCCTCGACCAAGCTGTCGGGTGGCAAGGACGGGGCAGCGCTCCTTGGGATGATCGGTGCCGGTCTGCTTTCGACGTTGGGTCTCGGGTCGCTTCGCGCCTGGGCGGTGACAGGATGCATCATCTCGGCAGCCGGGCTGGTGGCCCTTGGCGCGGGTGCACCGCTGGTACCGGCCACCGTGACGCTTGGCCTCGGCAACGGATTGTTCGTCGTCGGCGCCATCGGCTCGATGATGCGCCTCGCCGCCGCTAAGGAGGGCGCGACTGGCACCCGCATGGGCGTATTTGGCGCGGCGCAGGCGATTGCGGCGGGCCTTGCGGGGCTGATCGCGACGGGCATCCTAGATATTGCGCGGCTCACCATGCCGGACAGCGCGGCTTATGCGACGGTATTTGCCATCGAGGCGGCGCTCTTCCTCTGGGCAGCGCTTGTGGCGCTGCGCCTGCTCGACCCTCACAAGACACCTGCCACCACTCCGGCACCCATGATCCAACCGGGAGAATAACCATGTACGATGTCGTCGTCGTTGGCGGAGGGCCCTCGGGCGCGACAGCCGCCCTGGAGCTTGCCCGGTCGGGCAAACGCGTGGCGCTCCTGGACCGCGCCGGGCGGATCAAGCCCTGCGGCGGCGCGATCCCGCCGCGTCTCATCAACGATTTCGACATCCCGGACGAGCAGCTGATCGCCAAGGTCACGACCGCGCGGATGATCTCCCCCACCGGTCGCAAGGTCGATATCCCGATCGAGAACGGCTACGTGGGGATGGTGGATCGCAAGGACTTTGACCCGTTCCTGCGCGCGCGTGCGGCGGAGGCGGGCGCGGAGCGGTTCACCGGCACCTACACCGGGATCGAACGGGACGCAGATGGCACGCACGTCCTCTACCGCGACAAGTCCTCGGGCGAGACGGAACGCCTGACCACCAGGCTGGTGATCGGCGCGGACGGCGCGCGGTCCCGCGTTGCGGCGGATTCGGTACCCGGTGGCGACACGATCCCCTACGTCATCGCCTATCACGAGATCATTGCCGCCCCGCCCAAGACGGACACCTACGATCCCGAACGCTGCGACGTGATCTACGACGGCAAGATCAGCCCGGACTTCTACGGATGGGTGTTTCCCCACGGGGCAAGCTGTTCGGTCGGGATGGGAACGGGCGTCGACGGGGTAGACCTCAAGAAAGCAACCGCCGACCTCCGCGACGCATCCGGCCTCTCAGATTGTGAAACGTTGCGCAAAGAGGGCGCGCCGATCCCGCTCAAGCCGCTCGACCGCTGGGACAACGGAAAGGACGTCGTGCTGGCCGGAGACGCCGCGGGCGTCGTTGCACCGTCGTCGGGCGAGGGCATCTACTACGCCATGTTCGGCGGACATGTCGCGGCGATGGCCGCCTCCGCCTGCCTCAGCACCGGCAAGGCCAGCGACCTGCAACTGGCGCGCGCCGTCTTTATGAAGGATCACAAGATGGTCTTCCGCGTGCTCGGCTCGATGCAGAACGCCTATTACCGCTCGGACGCGCGGCGCGAGCGGTTCGTGTCGCTGTGCCACGATGTGGACGTGCAGCGGCTGACCTTCGAGGCGTACATGAACAAGGAGCTGGTCAAGGCGCGTCCCATGGCCCACCTCAAGATCGGGCTCAAGAACATTGCGCACCTGACCGGCCTCGTGCGAGAGACCTTCGTATGACGATCATGATCCCCGCCTGGGTGGACGGCGAAATCACCCCCGTCGAAAAGCTCGAGGTGCACGAACGTGGCCTGCGGCACAAGGCGGTGTCGGTGTTTGTCATGGACGGGGACAAGGTGCTGCTGCAGCGCCGCGCGCTGACCAAGTATCACACGCCCGGCCTCTGGGCGAACACCTGCTGCACGCATCCGGACTTTGGCGAAGAGCCCGAAGAATGCGCGCGCCGCCGCCTGTTCGAGGAGCTGGGGATCACTGGCGTGCGCCCGGTGCATCGCGGCCAGGTCGAGTATCGCGCCGATGTGGGTGGCGGCTTGATCGAGCACGAAGTGGTCGAGATCTACCGCGCCGACGCACGTTCGGACATCGAGATGACGCTCAACCCCGACGAGGTGAGCGACACCCGCTGGGTGGACCTCGACACGCTCGGCGAGGAGATCGCGGCGACGCCCGAGGTGTTTACGCCTTGGCTCCGCATCTATCTGGCCGAGCATCGAGGTTTGATCGCGCCTGAGTCGGCCTGACGGCAACCCACGCCATACCTCAGCGCGGGTCTAACTTGACTCGCGTCAACCCGCAGCGCATCTCCGGTGTTACCGCAAACAACGGAGGCGCGCGATGAAACGCTCCCGCATTAACGAGATCCTGCGCGAGGGCGACGCCTTCATCCGCTCGTTCGGCTACATCATGCCGCCCTTTGCGTATTGGACGCCGGAGCAATTTCAAGCCGCGGACCACAAAATGCACGTCGCGCGCGGCATGGGCTGGGACATCACCGACTATGGCCAGGAAAAGTTCGACGAGATGGGGCTGTTTCTGTTCACGACGCGGAACGGCGACCCCAGCCACCTCGGCCAGCCGACGGGTATGATGTACGCCGAAAAGATCATGATCTCGCGCAAGGACCAGTATTCGCCCATGCACCGGCACGTGGTGAAAGCCGAGGACATCATCAACAAAGGTGGCGGCAAGCTGGTGCTCGAGCTTTTCAACATGGCCCCGGATGGCGGTCTGGACCGCGAGAGCGATGTAACCGTGATGTGCGACGGCTCCCCACGCACCGTGCAGGCGGGCGGGCTGATCAAGCTTGATCCAGGTGAATCAGTGACGCTTATGCCGGGTGACTGGCATGCGTTCT
Organism: Pseudaestuariivita sp.; assembly: GCF_052825805.1. Lineage (NCBI taxonomy): Bacteria > Pseudomonadati > Pseudomonadota > Alphaproteobacteria > Rhodobacterales > Paracoccaceae > Pseudaestuariivita > Pseudaestuariivita sp. The sequence goes on from NZ_JBRBVB010000003.1 coordinate 540,907, forward strand.
GGGGGGAGGGCGACGATGTGCTGATCGGCGAAGTCTCCACCGTGAACGACGACAAAACGGACAACGTCTTTGACATGGACATCGGCCGGTTCGCCAACGTCGAGGAGGACGAGGCACCGCTGCACCTCCTCGTCTCCGATTACGAAAAGTGGCTGACATGATCCTGTGCTGCGGAGAGGCGCTGATCGACATGGTCCCGCGCCTGACGACCGAGGGTGAAGAGGCGTTCCTGCCGCTGCCGGGCGGGGCAGTCTACAACACCGCGCTGTCGCTGGGGCGGCTGGGCGTGCCGGTGGGGTTCTTCGCGGGGCTCTCGACGGATGTGTTCGGGCGCAAACTCAAGACGTTTCATGAGGCGAGCGGCGTCGACACGTCCTTTGCCGCCGTGTCCGATCGCCCGACGACGCTCGCAATTGTCGAGCTCAAGAACGGGCACGCGACTTACTCCTTCATGGACGAGAACTCGGCCGGGCGGATGCTGTCCGAGGGTGACATTCCCGATGTGACCGGGGTGGAGGCACTTTATTTCGGTGGGATTTCCCTTTGTGCCGAGCCTGCCGCGAGCACCTACGCAGCCATGTGTCAGCGTCACGCCAAAGGGCGGGTGGTGATGCTCGACCCGAACATTCGGCCCGGGTTCATCACCGACGAGGCCGCCTACCGCAGCCGGATCGAGGCGATGCTCGCGGTGACCGACATCGTGAAGGTCTCGGACGAAGACCTCGACTGGCTTTATCCCGGCGCCGGGCCTGAGACACTGCTCGAGCGCGGACCCAGGATTGTCTTGATGACCAAAGGCGCGGACGGCGCCGAGGCGCATCGCGCCTCTGGCGTGGTCGAGGTGCCGGGCGTCCCGGCAACCGTGGTCGATACCGTCGGCGCCGGGGACACGTTCAACGCTGGCTTCATGGCGGCTCTGGCCAAGGCTGACGCGCTCTCCAACGAAGCCATCGCCAACTTGAGCGAAGACGCCTTGAAAGACGCGCTGAGCATGGGGGCAAAGGTCGCCTCCGTCACGGTCAGCCGCGCAGGCGCCAACCCGCCCTGGCTTTCAGAACTGACCTAAACAGAATTTTCGCAGGAAAATTCTGGGCGTCTCGCTACCGCTTCAACGTGGTCACATTGCTGACCGTTGGCTGCAACGCCTCTTGCACGGTATGCACCATGTCCTGCGCGGTGAGCCCGGCATCGAGGTACATCTGATCCGGCGAGGCCTGGTCGATAAAGCGATCCGGCAGCGTCATCGTGCGCACCTTGAGCCCGCGATCCAAGAGCCCTTCGCCCGCCAGATGATGCAGCACCATCGCGCCAAACCCACCGACCGAGCCTTGCTCGACCGTGACCAGCATCTGGTGCGTGGTCGCGAGCCGCTCGAGGAGTGCGGTGTCCAAAGGCTTGGCAAAACGTGCATCCGCGACGGTGACGGACAGCCCCTGCTCTTCGAGCATACGCGCCGCGCGCCAGGTTTCGTCCAGATGCGCGCCAAAGGAGAGCAACGCGACATCCGACCCCTCTTGCAGCACCTTGCCCTTGCCGATCTCGAGCGGCGTCCCGCGTTCGGGCATCTCGACACCCGTGCCGGACCCACGTGGGTAGCGGAAAGCGATGGGGCCTTTGTCATACGCCGCGGCGGTGGCGACCATGTCTTGCAACTCGGCTTCGTCCGACGCAGCCATCACGACCATGTTCGGCAGCGCACTCAAATAACCCACGTCAAAAGCTCCGGCATGAGTTGCACCATCCGCACCCACCAGCCCTGCCCGGTCGATGGCAAACCGCACCGGCAAGTTTTGCAAGGCGACGTCGTGCACGATTTGGTCGTACCCACGCTGAAGGAACGTCGAGTAGATCGCGCAGAAGGGCTTGAGCCCGCTCGCCGCCATCCCCGCCGCGCAGGTCACGGCGTGCTGTTCGGCAATGCCGACGTCAAAGACGCGCGCCGGAAGGCGGTCGGCCATGATGTTGACGCCCGTGCCAGAGGGCATGGCGGCGGTGATCGCAACAACCGAGGGATCGCGTGCGGCCTCGGCGGTGAGCGATTGGCCGAAGACCGAGGTGTAAGACGGCGCGTTGGGTTTGGACTTGGCCTGCGTGCCCGTGGCGACGTCGAATTTGGACACGCCGTGGTACTTGTCAGCAGATTGCTCGGCGGGGGCGTAGCCCTTCCCTTTCACCGTGCAGACGTGGATCAGCACCGGCCCGGTTGCACGTGCTCGCGCGGTGCGCAAAACGGGGAGCAGCTGGCTCATGTCATGCCCATCAATTGGACCGACATACTCGAAACCCAGATCCTCGAACAAAGTGCCGCGCGGATGTGCGCCGGTGACCAGCGCCTTGGCTCGTTTCAGGCCGTCCCGCATGGGACCCGGCATCGCATCGGCAAACTCGTCCGCCATCGTGCGCATCATGGCAAGCGGCTCGTTTGCGTAAAGCTGGCTGAGGTAGCTCGACATCGCGCCCACGGGCGGGGCAATCGACATCTCGTTGTCGTTGAGAATCACGAACATGCGGCGCCCCTCGGCACCGGCGTTGTTGAGCGCCTCGTAGGCCATGCCCGCCGAGATCGAGCCGTCGCCGATCACCGCAATCGCATCACCCGTGGGCTGGCCCATGTCGCGCCCGATGGTGAAGCCGAGCGCAGCCGAGATCGACGTCGACGAGTGTGCCGCGCCAAAGGGATCGTAGGGACTCTCGCTGCGCCTGGTAAAGCCTGACAGCCCGTCCTTCTGGCGCAGGGTCCGCATCCGGTCGCGCCTGCCGGTCAGCACCTTATGTGGGTAGCACTGGTGACCGACGTCCCAGATGAGCTTGTCCGCGGGGGTGTTGAACACGGCGTGGATCGCGACGGAGAGCTCGACGACGCCAAGCGACGAGCCGAGGTGACCGCCCGTTTCCGAGACGGCAGAAACGACTTCGGAGCGCAACTCGTCTGCCAGTTTGGCGAGGTTCGCATCGCTCAATTCGCGCAGATCAGCCGGGCCGGCGACGCGGTCGAGAAGCGGAGTTTCGGGGCGTGTCATGGTCACCTCCAGGTCAGCCGCAGACAAAGCCACGGTCTTATGGTAAAAAGGCGTCGCACGAGGTGCCCCGTGCGACGCCCAGTTTCCTGTCGCCAACAGGAAGGGAACCGGGGTGGAAGCCCCGTATCCTTGGATGTGCTGTCACCCAAGGATGGCGAAGAGGCACGCGGGTTAAGCGGGAGGCTGTTTCCGCGTGCCTCTGTTCTATCCCCCGATGGTCGCGAGTTCGGGGTAAGCTTCGAGCCACAGGTGCCCGCCAACTGGACGGTTCTGCCCTTGGTGGCATGTCTTGCAGGCCGCTTTCGGCGCGTCGCCCATGATCGGACCCAGCCGGTTCTCCGGCAGGCTGTCGACCAGCGGCACGAGGTAGTCGTTGTTCAGCGTCTGAACCATCTCGCGCGCACCCTGGGCCGTGCCCCACTGCGGGGTCACCTGCGCACCGTCGTAGAAGGCGCGGCTGTTGTGACAGAACACGCAGTTCACGCCCAGCGAGGTGTCGTAGTAGTTCATCAGGCTGAACGTCATCTCGGTCTGTTGGATCGAGGCGACCTCGCCTTCGGCGATCGACCCTTCGACCCGGCTGTCGAGATCGTGGACCTGGATGATCGCGTCGCCGAGCAGGTACTCTTCGAGCGCGTTGGACGGCAGCGACGTGGACTGCGACTGGACCGTCGCGCGGTTCTGCACCGCCGACCAGCCGGAGGCTGCCTCATTGACTGCGCCCAGCTTGAACCAGACGCCATTCGGCACGGCCTGACCCCGGTGGCAGGTGTAGCAGGTCACACCCACTCCCTCGCCGGACGCATTGACGTGGTAGTCGTACTCCTCGTTAAGGAACTGCGTCATCGAGATCATCAGATACGCGATGTTGGTCTGGTAATTGTCCTCGGCAAAGAGGTTGGGAATTCCCGTCCACGAGCGCATCGCCGCGACCAGTTCATCCGAGCTGCCGGGCCCGAACTCGTCGTAGGGCGGGACCTCTCCGATGGCGGGTATCACGAAGTTCGCCGCCGCCAGCGTCTCATCGGGTTTTGCTGCCTCGAGCGCCTTGACGAACTTGGTCTGGCTCATGCCCGTGCCGCGCGGCCCGGACTGCTGGGACGTGGTCTCGTAGGGTTGCCCCCATGTGACCAGCATCGCCGCGACGAACAAGGCTCCTCCGAGGGACCCCACCAGGATGGCGGGGCCAAAGATGTTCGTGGGGTTGTCCCTGTTCCACTTGTCGAACCATTTGGGAAACATGACTTAGTTCTCCTGTCCGAACTGGGTGTCGTAGGCGTCGTAGCCGTAGTCACCGGTGTACTCGGGGGCAAAGTTGTGCTCCTGCGCCCAGATGAACCAGTTGTCGACGACGGTGCCGGTGAGAAGGATGCCGATGCCGCCCGTGATCGGGGTGAGCACCGCAAACCACCACGCCCAGCGGTGAATGCCTTCCATCGTGGCGTTGAACCCCATGGTCCAGCGCCAGAAGAGAGCGGCGCGTTCCGTGGCTGTCCCGCGATCGTAGATTTGCTCCAGCTCGCGGTCGCCGCCAAAGCGGGTCACGGCGAGGATCGTGGCGCCGTGCATCGCAAAGAGCAGCACCGAGCCATAGAGGAACACGATCGAGAGGCAGTGGAACGGGTTGTAGTAGAGGTTGCCGTACCGGATCGAGAACGCCGTCGTCCAATCGAGGTGCGGGAAGATGCCGTAAGGCACGGCCTCCGACCAAGAGCCCATCAGGACCGGACGAAAGAGACCCAGCACCAGGAACAGCCAGATCGCCGAGCCGAACGCCCAAAAGATGTGTTTGCCCATCTTGTGCTGCTCGGCCAGGAACCAGGTCCGCGCCCACCAGGTCATGACGCTGACCAGCAGGAACATGGACGCGATGATGTACCAGCCCCCGTCGTCGAGCGGCGGCATGCTCAGCCCGTACTCCGGTGACGGCGGCTCGAGCGCCAGCCAAAAGAGCTGCCGCAGGAACTCCGGGATCGACCAGCCGACATGCGCCAGCATGTTGAGCCCGATGATGTTGAACGCCAGGATGCCGGTAAAGAGCGACACCAGACCCGTCCAGCCGAGGTAGATCGGCCCGATCTGCGCATTGCCGGCCCAGCCAACGAGGGTGCTGAAGAAGGGCTTCTTGGTGCGCTCCTCCATCATGTTGTTCTCGTTGTCGGTCCCCATCTCGGGGGTGCCTTGAACCTGAACCTGGTTAAAGATGTTCTGATATTCGACGATCATGGCTTACATCCCCGCTTGGCTTGGCCACAGAGGCAGCTCGAGCCACCAGTTCCACCAGCTCGGCCAGCTTTCGGTCCAGACGGGACCGGAAATGATGATACAGACCGCACTCCAGAACCCGGCGTTCAGCGCAAGCAGCAGACCCACACGGTGGATGCCGAGCGTGCCGACCGAATAGCCGATGAAGTCCCTGAAGAACGTGTCCTCGTTGTCGGGGCTGAGGCTCTCCATCCCCTTCTCGGCCGGATTGGCCGCCGAGAGGACGAGACCGCCGTGCAGCGCCAACGCCAGAGTGGTGGTGAAAAAGAACGTCACCGCCAGCATGTGCGCCGGGTTGTAGTGGAAGTGCAGGTAGGCGTAGCCGGTGTTCGACACCCAGTCGAGGTGGCTGAAAATCCCGTACGGGAACCCATGCCCCCAGGCGCCCATCAGCCACGGCCGGAACACCACCAGCGTCACATAGGCAAAGATCGCAAAGCTGAAGGCAAATGGCACGTGTAGGCCCATCCCCAGCTTGCGGCAAATCTCGACCTCCCGCAGCGCCCAGGAGCCGAACGCCCCCACCGCGCAGATGGTGATGATCTGCCAGAGCCCGCCTTCGAGCAGCGGCGCCAGCCCCAGACCATAGCTCAGGTCGGGAGGCGCGATGTTGATCAGCCAGGGGTTGAACGTTCCTTGCTGCGAGGCGCCCCAAAAGATGAGCACCGTGCCAAGCAAGGAAAAGAAGGCACCCGTGACCCCGAAGAACCCCACGTAGAAGGGCCCCACCCAGAAGTCGAACAGGTCGCCGCCGATCAGCGTCCCTCCGCGGACGCGATATTTTCTCTCAAAACTCAAGAGCGCCATGTTGTTCTCCGCGTCTGCTGACAGGCCCCATGCCCCAGCTTCGTGCATTCGGTTTGCCGCGGGCGAGGGCCAGCCCCGCCCGCAGCGGCAACTGTCTTAGCCGCCAGCCTTTTGGGCTGCGATTTCGAACCAGTTGAAGTGCTCGGTGCTCAGGAGCACCAGGTGGATCATCGCTGCGAGCAGGAACAGGAACACGCCCTGAGCCACAAACACGCGACGGGGATCAAAGATGAGCCAGACTTTGTAGAACTTTGCCATTCTTCAATCCTTCCTCAGAGCCACGGGCGCCAGATGAACACGGCCAGGTGAGCCACGACTGCGACTGCCGAAAACAGCCAGAGCCCGCTCATGTAGACCGAGTGCAGTTCTTGCGCCTGCTCGTCTGTGAGACCTGTGAAGGACAGGTCGGAGTTATCAGCCATTAACTTTCCTCCGGAATGTTAAGCCGATGCCGCGACACCCTCGCGGCAGGGTCCGTTGGGGCTGCTAGACCCCGCGGGGCTCTGACCGCCAGAACAGCGGCCAGTGCTGTTTCCCGGACGCAGCTTGCGCTACGCCGAGAAGATCATGGGCGTCACGGTCCGGGCCTGAGACCAGGCGCGGGCGATCGGGCCCTTGTTCGGTTCGCCCTTGCGGTGCAGCGGGTGCGTGATCCAGGCGATCAGCGCGAACGGCAACGCAGCGGCAAAGATGATGGCGAAATAGACCCGAAACTCGGCTTTGCTGGCCTTCGGTTTCGCGGATGGGGGTTGGGACGTGATGTCGGTCATGTCCGATCTCCTCCTGTTGAAATTGCTGGGTCGAGCGCCTCGACCGTTTCCCGCACCACGCGCTCGGCGCCTTGCGCGAGCGCCGCGCGCTCCGCCTCGTCCCGCAGGGACTTGGCCGCCGAAATGCGGGTAAGGATGGGGTGCTGGGACACGATCTTGTCGAGCGCGGCCTGCGCATCGGCATCCCAGGGAAAATCGCGCCGCAGCGAGGTCGGCGTCGCCTCCGCCGCGTCCATCTGCGTGCCAAGCGGGAGGATGTGAAAGAGCGAGTCAAAGAGCCCGTTGCACACTTCCTGCAGAAGGTACGTCGCGCCCGCATAACCCATGAAGGGCGTGCCGGTGTGCCGCCGGATCGCAGCGCCGGGAAAGCTCGCCGGGATGAACGCCGGACTCGGCCCGTGCCCACCCTTGAGCTCCGCCATGTACATCTTCTCGTTGATCGACCCGAACACGACGAGCGGCCGGTGCTTGGCCATCTCGGCGCGGACCTGGTCATTGTTCGTCTTTGTCCCGCGCGACCGGGCCACGGCAAAGGCACAGGGCAGCCCGAGATCACTCTCGAAATAGTGTCGGATCCCGCGCGCATAGGTCTCCGTCGCCACGATCCCAAAGGACGCGGTGGCAAAGAAATCCTGCGTCACCGACCGCCACAGGTCCCAGACCGGCTTGATCGTCGAATGCTTCTCCCGCTCGATGAACGGCTCAGGGTCCAGCCCCGTCAACTCACCCAGCATCCGCAGGAACTTCGTCGTCGAATCGATGCCAATCGGCGCCTGCAGGTACGGCTTGCCCAATACTTCGCACAGACCCCGGCCAAACTCGCGGTACATGCAGACGTTCACGTCCGCATTGACCAGGTCCCGCATCTCGGCCACATGCGCGCCCAGCGGCATGACCATGTTGATCTCCGCGCCGATCCCTTCGACCAGCCGCCGGATCTCCGCCAGATCACTCGGCATGTTGAACGTGCCGTACATCGGCCCGAGGATATTGACCCGCGGCTTGGCGCCCTCTTCGCGCGCCTTCTCCTTCGGCATGCGCCCCTTGGTCATGCCGAACTCGGTAAAGATCCAGGTCATCGCCCTGTCCGCCGCTTCCCACTGATCCTCGTCGATGGTGCGCGGCAGAAAGCGCTGAATGTTGGTGCCCTGCGGCGTGACCCCGCCCCCGATCATCTCGGCAATCGAGCCCGTCACAACCACCGCCGGCAGCGCCGGATCAAGCGTACCCCAGGCCCGCTTCATCGCGCCTTCGGTCCCGTCCCGGCCCAGCTCTTCCTCGCCAAGCCCCGTCACCACGATCGGCAACTCATGCGGCGGCAAACCATCGGTGTAATGCAGCACCGAGGTCACCGGCAGGTTCTCACACCCAACAGGTCCGTCGATCACGCACTGTAATCCCTTGACGGCACAAAAGGCATAGACAGCCCCCCAGTACCCACCGGCCCGGTCATGGTCCTGGATCAACATGGGAGCGCCCTCCCGTGCTTCTTCTGGCCCGAAATATCCCGGGGAGCGTGAGGGGCTGGCCCCTCACTCCGAACGCGACCACCAGGTGCGCCCGCAGATTTGCAGGCAAATCCGCTTTCGCGCACGCGGCGAATATGAAGCATATTCGCCGTCATCAGATCATCTCCGCGGCCTTCGCCGCTTTCGCGGCCCGCTCCATCTTCTTCTGGTTTAACGCGCGGAAGTCGGGCCGGAGGTTCGGCTCCCCTTCCCAAACTCCAGCGGTGTCATGTGCACCGACGCCCTCGAAGAAGGCGCGCATGCCGTCCATGCGGTCCTTGTTGGCCATGGCCGCCTTGATCACTTCGATCAGGGAGCCCGCACCCGCCGGCCCCATCAGCGGCCGCGCCGAGATGAGGTTGGTGAAGTAGAGGGACGGCACCGCCATCTCCTTCGCCTTCTGCACAACCGGCGTCGTGCCGATGGCCAGATCTGGCTTCAGCCCCTCGACTGCGGCGCAATCGTCTTCGAGCGAGGCACGGAATTTGACCGTCACGCCCTGCGCAGCAAGCCAGTCCGCGTCATAGGCATTCCAAGCGGATTTCGCGCAAGCCGTGCCGACGTAAGGCACGTCAGCCCCCGCCTCGATCAACAGACGCGCGACCAAAAGCTCGCTGCCTTCGTAGCCCGACAGTGTGATCGTGCCCTTGAGATCCGCGCCGCCCAACGCCTCGCGGATCGACGGCAGGAACGCATTCTGCGAACGCGCCACGTCGTCCTTGCCGAGGCCGAATGCATCGCCAATCGACGCGAGCCACTGGTGCGTGCCGTCGATGCCGACGGGCGCGGAGCCGACGATGGGGCGACCCGCCGCCTCGAACTCGCGCACGGCGGAGGTGTAAAACGGGTGGATCGCGGCTACAGCTCCGCAGTCAAGCGCGGCGTAAAGCTCGCGCCACTCGCGGCACGGCACAACTGGCCCTGCGGCCAGACCCATAGGCGCCAGCATCGCGCCGATCATCATCGGGTCTGCGGGGAACATCTCCCCCAAAAGCGTGACCGTCGGGCGATCGGAGACGCTCCCGGAAGGGGCGGCGACGGGCCCGGCCTCGACCTCTTTGCGGGCGTAGCTCAGCATCGCGCCGGCGAGGACGTCCTTGGCCTCGGCATGGGTCGGCACGCCGAACCCGGGCACGTCGATGCCGACCACGCGCACGCCGTTGATCTCGTCCGGCAAGAGGCGCAGAGGCACGCCCGACGCGGTCGGAACACACAGGTTCGTCACCACGATGGCGTCGTATTTCTCAGGGTCCGCCAGTTCGTGCACCGAGTCGCGGATGTCTTCGTAAAGCTTCCCGGTCACCAGCGTTTCGGAGTTGAACGGCACGTAGCCCACCGAGCGCCGCGCGCCGTAGAAGTGCGAGACGAACGTCAGGCCGTAGACACAGCAGGCGGAGCCCGACAGGACCGTCGCCACGCGGCGCATCCGCAGGCCCACGCGCAGCGAGCCAAAGGCCGGACACATGGATTGCGGCTTGTCATGCGGGCCGGTCGGGTAGTCGCGGGCAAAGCCTTCGAGCAGCTCGGACTGGCCTGCCATGCGCGCGGCCTGCTCAAGGTCTGCGCCCGAATGGCAGCCCATCGCGGGCGTTCCCTCGGATGGCTCGGAAGCTTCTACGCGGGCCTCGCCCAGCGTTACCTCGGTGTCACCGGCGGCATCGTATGTGACTTCTCCGCTCACGCGAAATCCATCAAGTCTTGGGATTGCACGGCGGCCAGCTGCGCTGCCTGCAGCCGGGTGTGTGCGTCGTTCAAAAGCTGGTCGCGCTCGCGCACCAAGGCTTCCGATTGAACCTGAAGCGCTTCGAGGCCACGGTCCCAGGCGTCCATTTCGTCAAGATCAAACATCGTCGTAAATGACCTCCAGGCTTTGTTTCGGCTTGGCGTGCTTGCCGCGCATGTCGGCGTCGGTGGCCGGGTCAAGCTTGATGCCGGCGCCTGTCTCGGAGCCGTCGAAGAGTTCGAGCAGGCCGTCCTGGCTGAGCGGGGTCGGGCGCACGGGCGGCGCCTCGGCGACGTTCATGCCGAGCTCGGCAAAGAGCGCGCCCCACTGGCTCTCGGAGGTGCCGACGATCTGGTAGTTTGCGGATTTCTTGCGCAGGTCGTCGTCCTGCGGGATCGAAGCGAGGACGGGAATGCCGGCGGCTTTGGCAAACGCCTGCGCCTCGCCGGAATTGTCGTCCTTGTTCACCACAAGGCCCGCGACACCGACGTTGCCGCCCAGCTTGCGGAAGTATTCCACAGCCGAGCACACGTTGTTGGCCACGTAGAGTGATTGCAGGTCGTTCGAGCCGACCAGGATGACCTTCTGAGCCATGTCGCGCGCGATGGGCAGGCCAAAGCCGCCGCAGACAACGTCCCCGAGAAAGTCGAGCAGGACGTAGTCGAAGTCCCAGTCGTGAAAGCCGAGTTTCTCGAGAAGCTCGAAGCCGTGGATGATGCCGCGTCCACCGCAACCGCGACCCACTTCGGGACCGCCCAGCTCCATGGCAAAGACGCCGCCACGTTTGAAACAAACGTCGCCGATCGCGACCTCCTCACCGGCAAGTTTCTTGCGAGTCGAGGTCTCGATGATCGTCGGGCAGGCTTTGCCGCCGAAGAGCAGGGAGGTCGTGTCGGATTTCGGGTCGCACCCGATGAGGAGCACGCGTTTGCCCTGCTCGGCCATCATGTGGCTGAGGTTGGCGAGGGTGAAGGATTTGCCGATGCCGCCTTTGCCGTAGATCGCGATGATCTGCGTCTTCTTGGTGGCTTCGGTCGGGAGCACGTCGGCCAGGTCCTCGTTCGCCTCGTCGCGTAGACGGTCTGTGAACTCGGTCAGCTTGGGCGGTGCGCCCCGGTCCTTTTTGGAGTCTTTGATGACGTCGTCTTTCACGCCGCGTCCTTCCAGTTGAGGATCATTTTCAGGCAAGCCGGATCCTGGAATGCCGTGGGGTATGCCTCTGCCGCATCGCGCGCGGGGCGCGTGTGCGTGACAAGGCCGTCGAGAGACAGCGCGCCGCACTCGATCAGGCTGCGCGTGGCCATCAGGTCTTGCGGGGTCCACTCTGCCGCGATGCGCAGGCGCGCCTCCTTCATGAAGGCGGGCGGGAAGGCGAAGCTGAGCGGCTCGGGATAGAACCCAGCCAGCACGATCTCGCCGCCCTTCGCGATGCGCCCGATCAGAACGTTGAGCAGGCTGGCCTGGCCAGATGCGTCGTAGATCGAGGTGTAGTCGCGGCGCGGATCTTCTTCGGGGGAGAGGACCTCGTAGCCCTCCGCGCCGGATGTGCGTTTCGCGTCGATTTCCCAGACCGTCGGGGCGGGTGCGCCGGAGGCGATGGTGAGCCGCGCCAGGAGGCGGCCCAGTACGCCGTGACCGACGATCAGGTCGGGCGGCGTGTTCTTGAGACCCGCCATCGCGTGACGTGCGGTGGCGGCAAGCGCAAGCAGCGCGCCATCCGGGCCCATCTGCGAATCGATTCGCGTGACGCGGCTGGCCGCGCTGACGATTTGCTGCGAGGCACCGCCAAAGAGGCCGTGTGCGCCGTCATAGCAGGACCCGCCGGGGACAAAGACCATGTCGCCGGGTTTGAACCCGCTGAGGGCACCAGCCTCGACCACCTCGCCGGCGGCCTCGTAGCCGGGGACCAGTGGGTAACCCATGCCGGGGAACGGCGGCATATCGCCGGTCCAGAACAGCTTTTCGGTGCCGGTCGAGATCCCGGAATGATGCACGTCCACCACGACGTCGTCCGCCGCCGGTGGGGTCAACGTCAGTGTCTCGACGGACAGGTCCTGCGGACCTGCCAACAAAACAGCTTCGGTTTGCATCTTGAGCCTTCTCCCCGATGAGCGCGCGCAAGCCCGCCTCACCTTGTCTTGTGGTAGTGTCACCTTATCTGGACACACACGTTTGTCAAACGGATTAGACAGATCGGTTCAGTGAAGTGTCAGGCTGGCTTTACAGATGTCAGCACTTGCGTGACGTAGCTGCGGCGCGGGGGCGTGATGCGGATGCCCGTGAATCCGGCCTCTTCGCAAAGCGCCTTGATATGCGCGGCAGAGCGCGTCTTTCCGGTCTGCATCGCCAGCGTATACACGGCAAAGTAGACATCGGTGGTGGGGTCTGGGTGTTCGCCGCCGGACATCGGCTCGGACACGATCAGCCGGCCGCCCGCAGGCAGGGCTGCATAGGTTTTGGCCAGAAGGTCGCGCACCGTGTCGTCGCTGTGATCGTAGAGCACCCGCACGAGCGAGATCGCGTCGCTGCCGGTCGGCAGTGCCTCCGATTTGAACGACCCAGCATGGACCGAGAGCCGGCCTTGCGATTCTGCAACCTTGAGGCGATCCGGCACCTCGGCAACCACATTCGGCAGGTCAAAGAGCGCCAACTGCAGCTGCGGCGCGGCCTGGCTTGCCGCCTCGAGGAAGACGCCCGAGCCGCCGCCGACGTCCATCAGCTGGCGCACGCCCTTGAGCGAAATCGCGTCCAGCGTATCGGCGGCAACAAGTTGCTGACTTTGCGCCATCAGATCGGTGTAAACCTGCGCCTCGGGTCCCGGCACCTCGCGCCCGGCGCCAAACACGTAGGGCCAGAACGCCGCAAGCTCGGTTGTCTCCGGCCCTCTGAAGAAGGCCACTGGATCGGCAAGATCGCGGTAGAGCACGTCGTGGTGCCGGATCATCGCCTGCAGGCCGGGCACGCCGACCAGTGCGGCGCCCTTGCGCGCCAGCGTGACAGTCCGGTCGCGGCGGCGCTTGAGCAGGCCCATCGCGATTCCCGCCTGGATCAGGATGTGCAGGCGCGGTTCAGGGATGTGGGTGCGCTGCGCGAGCTGGGACATCGTCAGCGGCGTGTCGAGCAGCAACTGCGGGATCTCGAGCCGCACGAGCGCCATCAGCGCCTGGCTTTGCACGAACCCCTGCACGAGGTCGAACATCTCCGCGCCGTCGCGCGCCGCAAGCCGCCGCACAAGCGGCATCCGTGCCGCCCAGCGCTGAAAGCCGGGGCTGGCGACGAGTTGCGTAAAGCTGGGAAAGGGTCGGCGCCGGGAGGGGCGTGGACCGTTCGAGGAGACCTCGACCACGCGGATCAGGCCCGGCTGTGAGCGGGCGCGACCGGCGTGAGACGCTCGGCATAGGCGCGCACCATGTGGGCCAGCTGCGCCTCCCCCGGACAGGCCGGGATCGAGGCGATGGCGCCAGACAGGATGTCCTTGAGATGCCGGATCGCGCCGTCGACACCGAACTCGGTCACCGCCGAGGGTCGTCCGTGCAGATCGTCCTGACCCACCGGCTTGCCCAGCGTGTCCGCGTCGTAGAGCGCGTCGCGCAGATCGTCGGCCACCTGGAAGGCTTCGCCGATGCGCGCGCCCAGCTCCTCCCAAGGTTCGGCCTCCTGACCTGCCGCAACCGCGCCCATCTGCGTCGCCGCGATAAAGAGCGCGCCGGTCTTGGACATGTGATAGGCGCGCAGGTCGATCTCCGCCTCGCTCTCCCACCCCTGTCCGGCGCAAATGCCCATCGGCATGCCCGACCGTTTGGCGAGAATGCGCAAGAGCTCGAGCCCGCGCTTGGGCGCAGGATCTGACGCCTCGGCCAGCACGTCAAAGGCGAGCATGATGAGGCTGTCGCCGGCAAGCACCGCAAGGGGCTCTCCAAACGCGCGGTGCGCGGACGGTTTGCCGCGGCGGGTGTCGGCATTGTCGAAACAGGGCAGGTCGTCGTGCACGAGCGAGGCGCAGTGCATCAGCTCGAGCGCGGCTGCGGCGGCGTCGGCAAGCCCCGGCTGGTCGTCGCCGCAAGCTTGCGCCACGGACATCAGGATCGTCGGGCGGATGCGCGCACCGCCCGGGGTTGTGGCGTAGTCCAGCGCGCTGGCCAATTGCTTGGGCGCGGGCTGCGCTCCGGCGCCTTTGATCGCTGAGGACAGCGCCGCGTCGATCCGAGCCTTGGGGGCCATATCCATGGGCAGCCTTTCCGTATCAGGTCGCATTGTCACTCTAGGATGACATCTAACTGTCAATCATACTGGACATATTCACAGGACGAGTCAACAATCGCCCATGGACGGAAGTCATCTCGCAGCGCAGGCGGACACCCGCCCGAGGGTGATCGTGATCGGCGCCGGCATCGGCGGGCTGAGCGCGGCGTTGCGGCTTGCGCATGCAGGATGCGCGGTCACAATCCTCGAACGGCAGAGCGCGCCCGGTGGCAAGATGCGGGTTGTGCCATCCGATGCTGGCGCGGTGGACACCGGGCCGACGGTGCTCACGCTGAAGCGCGAATTCGACGCGCTCTTTGCCGATGTGGGCGCGCGGCTCGAGGACCACGTGACCCTGATCCAGCAGGACGTTATCGCCCGCCATTTCTGGCCGGACGGGAGCCAGCTGGACCTGTCCAGCGATCCGGGCGTGTCCCTCGCCAATGTGAGGGCGTTTGGCGGCGACCAGGCTGCACGGGATTTCGAACGGTTCAAGGCGGAGACGGCAAGGCTCTTTGACGCGTTCGACGCGCCGATGATGCAGGCCCCTGCGCCGAGTCCGTCGGCCCTCACGCGGCACGTCGTGGCGCGCCCGCATCTGGTACCTGCGATGGCGCCCCTCTCGAAACTCGCGCAGCGTCTGGCCCGCCGGTTTCACGATCCCCGCCTCGCCCAGCTCTTTGCGCGCTACGCGACCTATGTGGGTGGCTCGCCTTTCCAGTCACCCGCGCTGCTGGCGCTGATCTCCGAGGCGGAGGCGCGCGGCGTATGGGTGCCCGAGGGCGGGATGCACGCGGTGGCGCAGGCCATCGCCAAACTCGCGCAGAGCAAAGGCGCCGAGCTGCGCTGCAACGCGCATGTGGACGAGCTGTTGGTCGCGGATGGACGCTGCGTAGGCGTGCGCCTGCAAGGCGAGCGGCTTTCTGCCGATGCCGTGCTTTACAACGGCGATCCCCGCGCGCTTGGCCTTGGCCTTCTGGGTCAGGACGTCACCGATCTCGCACCCCGCACGCAGTCGGATGCGCGCAGCCTCTCGGCACAGGTCTGGGCGTTTGCGGCGACGCCATCAGGGCCAGAGCTGGCGCATCACAACGTGGTTTTCAGCGCGGACAGCCGGGCAGAGTGGCAAGCGCTCGATGCAGGCCATCTGCCACAGACGCCGACACTCTACATCTGCGCGCAGGACCGGGGGCTGGCGCGGCCTCCGCCGACGCTCGAACGGTTCGAGATCATCCTGAACGCCCCGCCGCTCACGCAGCGCACCCCTGACGCGAATGAGGCCGCCACATGTCACCAACAGACCTTCCAGACGCTCGCGCGCTTCGGCCTGCGCTTTACCCCGACGCCGGACACGGACGCGGTCACGCTGCCAGCGGAGTGGGAGGCGCGGTTCCCGGGGTCGGCCGGTTCCCTCTACGGGCAGAGCCCGCATGGGATGATGGCGGCGTTCCATCGCCCGACGGCGCGGAGCGGGAGGCCGGGGCTCTACCTCGCGGGGGGCGGCACGCACCCGGGGGCAGGCGTTCCCATGGCGACACGTTCCGGGAAGCACGCGGCCGAGGCGATCTTGAGCGACCTTGCTTTGACCTCGACGTCCCGCCCAATGGCTATGCCTGGTGGTATGTCGACGGGGTAAGCAGCTGCGGCGAGCGCGCCATCTCGATCATCGGGTTCATCGGCTCGGTCTTTTCACCGTGGTACCGCTGGTCAGGGCGTAAGGACCCGGCCAACCACTGCTGCATCAACGTCGCCACCTACGGCCCCGGCGGACGGTTCACCATGACCGATCGGGGACGCTCTGCATTACGGGTGAGCGATGACATTCTGCGGGTCGGGCCTTCTTCGATGCGGTGGACCGGGCAGGAGTTGGTGATCGACATCGACGAGATCGGCGCCCTGCCGATGGTGTCCCGTGTGCGCGGGCAAGTCCGCGTCACACCGCGCGCGAACACGAGCGTCGAGCTGCCTTTGACGCCGGACGGGGCGCATGTCTGGCGCCCCTTTGCGCCGGTCAGCGACATCTCGGTCTCGCTGGAGGCGAAGGGCTGGCAGTGGTCGGGCCACGGGTATTTCGACGCGAACTTCGGCACACGCGCGCTCGAGGAGGACTTTGGCTACTGGACCTGGGGTCGGTTCCCCACGGCGTCCGGCGCGACCTGCTTTTATGACGCGACCCGGCTGGATGGGAGCACGCTGACCTGTGCGGCGAGTTTCGATGCTGCGGGGAACGTGTCGGAGGTGGATCTGCCGCAGACCAAGCCGATGTCGCGGTCTTTGTGGGCTTTGCGGCGGGAGTGCCGGGCCGATCCGGGCCACACCGCGCGGCAGGTCAAGCCGATGCTGGACGCGCCGTTCTACAATCGGGCGCTGGTCAAGACGCGGCTCAATGGCGAGTGGACGACAGGTGTGCATGAAGCGCTGGATTTGCGGCGGTTTCGGTCGCCACTTTTGAAGCCAATGCTGGCGGTGCGGGTGCCTCGGGTGCCGAAGTGGCGGTTTAACGGGTGATCGGTGTCCCAGCGCGGAATCAAGCCGCAGGCGCCGCGCTATCGACGGGCCGCACCCACGGCACGTCGATACGGTGAGGGCAGCGCATCGCTCGGAGGTCTTCCGAACGTGGCAAGGATAAAGGTGTCTAGAACTCCCGTGGATCGACGCACCGCGGCCCGTCGATAGCGCTCTCTCACCTCAATCCGCACTCGCCTCGGGGTTCAACCGCCACACGGACCAGTTCAAAGCGGCAGCCACGCTCACCCACACCAGATACGGCATGAAAAGCGCGCCTGCGATCCAATCGACCTGCCAGTGTGTGACCATCGCACCAAACACACCGAGCCAGAGAAAGGCGATGATGATCAGCCCTGCCTTCATCCGTTTCAGGCCGAAGAACACCGGCGTCCAGAGCGTGTTGAACGCGATCTGGATCGCCCAAAAGATCAGCGGCAAAGACGCGCCCGGCAGACCGGCAACCCGCGCGCCGGCGACCGACATGCAGATGTAGAGCACCGTCCACGCAACGGGAAACAGCCACTTCGGCGGGTTCCACGAGGGCTTTTCCAGATCGTCGTACCACTTGCCGGGATCGAACATCGCACCCGTCGTCGCCGCCGCGCCGCAAGCCACAAGAAAGAGGGAGAAGTAGAGCCAGAACATACCCCGTCACCTAGACGGGCATGGGCGGGGATCAACCCACCTTTTCATGCGTCTTGAGCGTGGCAAAGGTGGCATAGAGCGTGTCGCTCCAGTCATGCGCGGGCGCAGCAATCGCTGCGGCGGCATCGACGAGGAAGGCGACCTCGGGCAAGGGTTTGGCATAGACGACCGCCGATTTCGGCATGGCGACGGAGACGGCCGTGCGGGCCATGGCGACGCCGAGCAGGCCGAGCTTGGTCGCTTTGGTGGTGACGGCACGGCGGGTGATGTTGTCATACCCAGCGCGCGCGACCTTGGGACCGATGGCGGCGTAGATGTGCCGTGCGGCGTAGATGCCCGTGCGGGCCTTGATAGGCAGCTCCGGCACGCCAGCCTCGGAACGGTGATAGAGCGCCTGCGCCTCGCGCAAAAGACGCTTGGTCATCGCCCGGATTTCGGGGCTGGCGGTGGGGTTGGCGAGGAACTCCGCCTCGCTCACGCCCGCCTCCACAAACCAATCGCGCGGCAGGTAGAGGCGGTTCTCCCGCGCGTCCTCTCCGACGTCACGCGCTATATTTGTCAGCTGCATCGCCACGCCCAGATCGCAGGCCCGCGCCAGGGCATCCCGGTCGCGCACGCGCATCAGCACGCACATCATCGCACCTACCGCCGCCGCCACGCGCGCCGAGTAGCTGCGCACGTCCGACAGCGTATCGTAGCGCCGCTCCATCGCGTCCCAGGCCAGCCCTTCGAGGAGGGCTTCGGGCAAGGCGCGCGGCATCTCGAACTCCTCGACAATCGCGGCAAAGGCGCGGTCGGCAGGGGCGTTGCGTGGAGTGCCCTGGTAGGCCAGATCGAGCCGGTCCTTGAGGTCCGTCACGGCGGCGACCTTAGCATCACCCAGATCGACCTCGTCATCGGCTAGACGGCAGAACGCATAGAGCGCAAGCGCCGGGTCCCGCACGGAGGCGGGCAACAGCCGGGACGCCGTGTAGAACGACAGCGAGCCATGGCGGATCGCCTCCCGGCAATGCTCGAGGTCTTGCGGCGCAATCATCGCGTGCGCACCGTCTCGGCATCCGGCACAAGCTGCGCCATCACGTCGGCGCTTGCCACCACTCCCGGCAGGCCAGCGCCGGGGTGCGTGCCAGCGCCCGCGAGGTAGAGGTTCTTGACCTCCTCGCTGATGTTGTGCGGACGGAACCAAGCGCTTTGGAAAATGCGCGGCTCCAAGGAGAACCCCGTCCCGAAGGGCGACAGGTATCGGTCCCGGAACGTCTCGGGCGTAAAGCACATCGAGGTCGACAGGTGATCGCCCAGGCCGGGCAGCAGCTCCGCCTCGAGCATGTCCTGCACGGACTTGCGATACTCCTCCGTGATCTCGCCCCACTCGGCAGCGTCGTGACCCAGATGCGGCACAGGGCTGAGCGCGTAGAACGTGTCGTCACCCTTCGGCGCCGCGCTCGGGTCCGTTACCGTCGGGCGGTGTACGTAGAGGCTCATGTCCTTGGCCAGCACACCCTTGCGGAAGATATCCTTGACCAGCTCTCCATAGCGAGGGCCGTTGAGGATCGTGTGCTGACCCACGTCCTTCCATTTGTCCTGCGTGCCTTTGGTGCCGAAATACCAGACAAAGAGGCTCATCGACCAACGGGAGCGTTTGAGCCGCGCATTGGTCCAGCGTCTCTTTTTCGTGTGGCGCAAAAGGTGGGTGTAGGTGTGGCCCGCGTCCGCGTTCGAGACGACCACATCGGCGGTGATCACGTCGCCGCCGGTCAGCTTGACGCCCGCCGCGGTGCCGTCCCGCACGAGGATCTCGTCCACCTCGACGCCTTGCCGCACGATGCCGCCTTGATCCTCGATCACGCCGGCCATCGCCTTGGCAATCGCGGCCACCCCGCCCAGCGCGCAATGCACGCCGTATTCTTTCTCGAGATGGCTGACGAGGATGTACATCGACGTCACCCGAAAGGGATCGCCCCCGATAAAGAGCGGATGGAAGGAGAGCGCCATCCGCAGCCGTTCGTCTTTGACCCGGCGCGCAGCGTGGGCATAGACCGAGCGATCCGCGCGCAGCATGCCGAATTTCGGCAGGACCTGGATCAGCTCCAGAAGCTTGTTCATCGGACGCTTGCCGAGATCCTCGAACCCGAAGTCGTAGCGCTTGCGGCTGTCCTCGAGGAACTTGTCGTAGCCTGCGAGATCTCCGGGCGAAAGGCGCGCCACCTCCGCCCGCATCCCCTCATCGCTCGATGTTGCGTTGAAGTGCGATCCATCCGGCCAGCGGATTTGGTAAAACGGGTCCAGCGATTTGAGCGTCACGTCCTTGTCAAAGTCGCGCCCGCAGGCCGCCCACAGCTCGCGAAAGACCTGCGGCACGGTCACGATCGTCGGACCCAGATCGAATCGGTGACCGTCCTGCCAGATCGCCGAGCCGCGCCCTCCGGGACCGTCGAGCCGGTCCAGAACCGTTACTCGGTACCCCTTGGCGCCCAGACGCATCGCGGCCGCGAGACCGCCCAATCCTGCCCCAATAACAACGGCATGCGGCGCAAACGCCCGCGCCGCCTCGGCCTGCAGGCCTGGATCGACTCGTGTCATCATACGCTTACCCTAGATCTGTCCATTTTGATTTACAAATAGTGTTTGCGGGCAAGTGGATTGTCAGAATAAGCTGACAGGTGGAACCAAACTGGAAGGATGCTCTCATCCAAACGGTCACGCTCACGCTCTATCGTTTCGACAGCTGGCGCACTCGAGCCTGGGCGCTGGGCATGATGGGGGCTGGGCGCTTCCTCCTTCCAAGGGTGCCGGACATCGGCTTCTGGAAGCTCTGCGGCGCCGGCAAGGGCGAGGGGTTCACGCCCACCGCCAACATGGCAACCGTCGCGATCCTTGCCACCTGGCCAGACCGCGCGGCGGCGGAGACAGGCACACAGACCTGCGATCCGTTCACCCGCTACGCCGCCAAGGCGGACGAGAGCTGGACGGTGTATCTCAACACAATCCGCAGCTTTGGCGCGTGGTCCGGGACCGCCCCTTTCGAAGTCACCGCACCGACCACCACCGGCCCCCTGGCCGCCCTCACCCGCGCGACGCTGAAACCCGGCATCGCCGCACAATTCTGGAAGCATGTGCCGGGCATCAGCTCGGTGATCGGAAGCGATCCCAACGTCGCGTTCAAGATCGGCATCGGGGAAGTCCCGCTCATGCACCAGGTCACCTTTTCCATCTGGCCCGACACCGCCGCCATGGCCGCGTTCGCCCGCAAGGACGGACCCCATGCCCGCGCCATCCAGGCCGTCCGCACCGGACAATGGTTCCGCGAAGAGCTCTACGCCCGCTTTGCCATCGCCGGCGACCATGGCACCTGGGGCGGGGTCAGCCCTCTTTCACGACTGGAGGCCGCGTGATGCGCCACGCCTTTCCCTTTTCCGCAATCGTAGGTCAGGAGGCGATGAAGCGCGCCATGATCCTGACCGCCATCGACCCCTCCATCGGCGGGGTGCTGGTGTTTGGCGACCGAGGCACCGGAAAGTCCACCGCCGTCCGCGCCCTCGCCGCTTTGTTGCCGCCGATCACGGTGGTCAAAGGCTGCCCGATCCAGTCTGCGAACGCAGCAGATGTGCCGGATTGGACTGGATTAGAGACTGATACGACCGTCGAAGTGCCCACTCCCGTGGTCGACCTTCCCCTCGGCGTGAGCCAGGACCGCGTGACCGGCGCACTTGACATCGAACGCGCCCTGACGCGCGGAGAAAAGGCGTTCGAACCGGGTCTGCTGGCGCAAGCCAACCGCGGCTATCTCTACATCGACGAAGTCAATCTGCTCGAAGATCACATCGTGGACCTCCTCCTCGACGTCGCACAGTCAGGCGAGAACGTGGTCGAGCGCGACGGCCTCTCGATCCGGCACGCGGCCAAGTTTGTCCTCGTCGGCTCGGGCAACCCGGAGGAGGGCGATCTGCGCCCGCAGCTCCTCGACCGGTTCGGATTGTCTGTAGAAGTCGCCTCCCCGAACAACCTCGCCGACCGGGTGGAGGTCATCAAGCGCCGCGACGCGTTCGACCGAGACCCGGCAGGCTTTGTGGGCAGTTGGTCCGCCACAGACGCCGAAATCCGCTCACGCATCATCGGCGCACGAGACCGGATCAGGACGCTCGAGGCCGGCGACAGCGTGCTCGAGGATTGCGCCAAACTCTGCCTCGCACTCGGCTCGGACGGCCTTCGTGGAGAGCTCACACTCCTCCGCGCCGCCCGCGCCCTCGCCGCCTTTGAAGAGGCAGACGAAGTCACCACGTTCCATGTCTCAGATGTCGCCCCTCTCGCCCTGTCGCACCGGCTCCGCCGCGACCCACTGGATGACGCAGGCTCTGCCACGCGCGTCGCGCGGGTGCTCGCCGACGTCTTTGCATGAGCACGCGCGCATGAGCAGTCCGGGCGCCTGGCAAAGCCTGCGCCGCGCGGTGCCGCTGATAGTGGCAAACCCCCGGCTGGGCGGGATCGTGCTGCGCATGCGGCCGGGCCCGGTCTGGGACGCCGCGCTGGTCGAGCTGCGCGCAGCCTTCCCCGATCTGCGCCGCTGGCCTGCGAGCCTCGCGCTCAGCGATCTGTCAGGCGGTTTGGACAGCACGGCCACCCTCGCAGCCGGGAAAGCCGTCTACACCAAGGGCCTGCTGCAGCGCGCGCAGCCTTTGCTTGTACCCTCTGCGGAGCGCCTCGACCGAACCGCCGCCGCGCTGATCGGGCAAGCCATGGATGCTGGCACCGCGCCGCCACTCTTTCTCATCGACGAAGGCGCCGACGCGCAGGAAGGCGTGAACGCCGCGCTCGCCGACCGCTGCGCGTTTCACTGTGACCTGACCGACGTGACGCTGCGCGACCTGCACGAGGGATTGCCCACTCCAAGCGACGGCACACCGGCAGAGGACGCCGCTGCCTTGCTCACCGCCCTCGCGGTGCGGCTCGGCGTGCCGGGCCTGCGCGCCCCGGTGCTCGCCCTGCAGACCGCGCAAACGCTGGCGCCGCAGATCACCATGGGCGCGGTCACCCAGGCCGCGGAGCTGGTGCTGGCGCCCCGTGCCACGCAACTGCCCGAGGACGCGCAGGACGACGCCCCGCCGCCGCCGGAAAGCGATCAATCAGACGACACGCAGGACCCGCAAAGCGCCGGCGACACGCTGCCGGAGGAGATCCTCGTCGAGGCGATCCGCGCACATCTGCCGGAAGACCTGCTCACCCGCTCGACCCGTACGCCGGCAAAGGCCGGGCGCGGGTTCGCGGGCAAAGGGCAAAAGCGGCGCGGGAACCGACGTGGACGACCCTTGCCTGCGGTGCACGGCCAGCTCGACGGACAGGTGCGGCTTGACCTGACGGCCACCCTGCGTGCGGCCGTGCCGTGGCAAACCCTGCGCCGGCGTCAGGTGCCAACAAGGACCGGCGTGATCCTCGCCCCGCGCGACATCCACGTGCAACGGATGGAGGAGCGCTCGGACCGGGTTCTCGTCTTTGCCGTCGACGCCTCCGGCTCTTCGGCGCTCGCGCGTTTGGGAGAGGTCAAAGGCGCCGTCGAACTGGTGCTGGCCCGGGCTTACGCCCAGCGCGATCACGTCGCCCTGGTGGCCTTCCGCAAGGACGGCGCGGACGTGCTCTTGCCCGCCACACGGTCTCTGACACAGGCCAAAAAGCACTTGGCGGCCCTGCCCGGCGGCGGTGGGACGCCCCTTGCCGCGGGGATCGACGCGGGCCTGAGGGAGGCGCTGTCGGCGCGCGCGCGCGGGCTGACGCCGCAGATGGTGCTTCTGACCGACGGGCGCGGCAACATCGCGCTCGACGGGTCCGCCAACCGCGCGCAGGCGCAGGCCGATGCAGAGGCGCTCGCCCGGCACATCGCCGCCTGCGACGTGGAGGCGCTTGTGATCGACACCGGGCGACGCCCGCACAGCCAGCTCGCCGAGATTGCCGCCACCATGCGCGCCGACTACGTGCCCCTGCCCCGCGCACAGGCCGCGCAAATCTCGGACGTCGTGACCGGGACGCGCTGATGCACTGGCCGCGCGATCTGGAGGGCTGGCCGCACCGCGACCGGTCCACCCGCGTGTCGGGCCCGGTGCATCGCTGGCATGTGCAGACCTTTGACGACGCGCCGCGAGCGCCGGAGCTGCTGCTCTTGCACGGCGCCGGGGGAAGCACGCACTCATGGGCGGCCCTTGCCCCGCTTCTTGCGCGCGAATGGAGGCTTAGAATCGTGGACCTGCCCGGACACGGCTTCACGACGCTCGGGACGCGCAATCGCTCTGGCCTGCAACCGATGGCGCGCGATGTCGCGGCGCTGGTTGCGGCGCAAGGCTGGCAACCCAAGGCAATCGTCGGGCATTCCGCCGGAGTGGCGATTGCCCTCCAGATGACGCTCGAAGGTCCGTTGCGCGGCCGTCCCGTCATCGGGATCAACGCCGCGCTTGGCCCGTTCCCGGGGCTGGCCGGCGTGATCTTTCCGGTGCTGGCGCAGGTCATGGCGTCGGCGCCCTTTGTCCCGCGGCTAGTGTCGCGCCAGATCGGCAACGACCGCCAGATCGCGCGCCTGATCGAGAGCACGGGCTCAACGCTCGACGCCGAGGGATGCGCGCTTTACCGGCGGCTCGCCTCGAACCCCGATCATATCGCCGGCACGCTGCGGATGATGGCGCAATGGGACCTTGCGCCCCTGCTCGAGGCCCTGAGCGCACATCCCTCGCGCGCGCTGCTGATCACGGGCGCGCAGGACAGCACCGTGCCGCCACACGTGTCGGACAAGGCTGCAGCGCAGATGCCGGACGCGGAGGCGGTACATTTGGCCGGGCTCGGCCATCTCGCGCATGAAGAGGCGCCTGAGTCGGTGCTTGCCACGTGTGCAGGAGCATTGGAGCGGATCAAAGCGTACTGAACCCCGCAGAACATGTGTCACCTGCGCAAAAACCGGCTGTTTTCGGCCAATTTGCCTGAATTCCCGTCAATATTCTGGGGATATCGGTCAAAAAGCGTGCACCGCCCCTTGGCCAAACACGCAAAGGCTGTGTAGATGGAGATCTGCCACGCGAGATATTCGATGCTGCGACTGACCACCCTGATCCTTGCCGCGTTCTGCGCCTCGTCGTCAATGGCCGACGAGGCAAAACCTGCGCCTGATCTTGATCCGTTCATCGCGACGTCCGGGGCGGAGATCGATCCGATCTACATCGCGCTGGGTCTGGCATTCCTCGCCATCGCGGTGGCCTCGGCCTCCGGCACCGACTGAGGTCAGTTCTCCCGGTACCGCGCGCGGTACCAACGCACGAACTCCCCGACACCCACCGACAGGTCCGTACGCGGCAACTCGCCCACGAGCCCGGTGAGCAATGTCGTGGCCGCCCAGGTTGCCGGCACGTCGCCCGCCTGCATCGGCATCAGGTTACGCGCGATCTCAAGGCCCAGCGCGTCCTCGATCGCCGCGATGAAATCCAACAGCGGAACAGGCGCGCCATTGCCGATGTTGACCACCCGCCAGGGTGCCACCGGGGACAGGGTGTCCGCTGCGCCGTGGCGCTCGCCCACCTTTGGGACGGCTTCCGATAGGCGGCAAATCCCCTCCACCAGATCGGCCACATACGTAAAGTCGCGCCGCATCTCCCCGTTGTTGTAGACGTCGATGGGCTGGCCCTTGAGCGCCGCGGACACGAACTTGAAGAGCGCCATGTCAGGCCGCCCCCACGGTCCGTAGACAGTGAAAAAGCGGAACATCGTCGTCGGGATGTCGTAAAGATGCGCGTAGGAATGCGCCATCGCCTCCGTCGCGCGCTTGGTGGCGGCGTAAAACGACATCTGGTGATCGGCCTGCATTGTCTCGCGATACGGCATTTCAGTGTTCGCGCCGTAAGCAGAACTTGTGGACGCGATGAGCAGATGTTGGGGTTTGTAAGCACGTGCAGCCTCGAGAACTTCAAACGTTCCGCAAAGGTTGGCCTGCACATAACTGCGCGGCGCCTCGATCGAATACCGCACGCCGGCTTGCGCGGCGAGGTGCACGACGATCTCGGGACAGTACTCCTCCATCAGCGACGCCAGCACACCCGGTTCCTCGACCGCCGCAATCGCCGGCACAAACGCCTCATACGCCTCAAGCGCCGCCAAACGGTCATCCTTGAGCGCGGGATCGTAGTACGGCGACATGTTGTCGAGCCCGACCACGCGCCACCCCTCTTTCAGCAAACGCAGGCTCAGGTGGTAGCCGATGAAACCCGCCGCCCCGGTCACGAGCGCGGTGCGAAGCTCAGACATGAAACGCGTCCTCCGGGATCACAGCGCCCACAGGTGAATGGCCGAACTGCCGATCACCCCCGCGGCGATCCCAAGCGTGCCCCAGAGGAGCCGCGCGCGCAACGACGTGCGCGGCTTTTTCGGCGGCTCGGGCGTCGCCTGGCGCAAGAGCGCGTCCTGCACCAACCCCGGCAGGCGGGGACCAAAGCGCGTGAGCACCAGTGCCGTTTTGGTCAAATCACTCACGACGGCGGCGGGACCGATGGATTTGCGGATGTAGTCTTCCACCACCGGCTGCGCGACCTGCCAGATGTTCATGTAGGGATCGAGCGAGCGCGCCACGCCCTCGACCACCACCATCGTCCGTTGCAGGAGGATCAGCTCGGTCCGCGTCTCCATCCCGAACCGCTCGGTCACCTCAAAGAGGTAGGCGAGGAGCCGACCCATGCTGATCTTGGTCGCGTCCATGCCGAAGATCGGCTCGCCCACGGCGCGCAAGGCCCGGGCGAACTCGTCCACGTCCTTGTCGGGCGGCACATAGCCCGCCTCGAAATGCACCTCGGCGACGCGTTTGTAATCCTTGCGGATAAACCCGAACAGGATCTCGGCATAGACCCGGCGGGTGTACTCGTCGATATGGCCCATGATCCCGAAATCATAGGCAATGATGTCCCCGTTCGGCGCGACCTTGAGGTTGCCCTGGTGCATGTCGGCGTGGAAGTAGCCGTCCCGCAGCGCGTGGTTGAGAAAGAGGTCGAGCACCCGTGCCGCCAGCACCCGACGGTCGTGCCCCGCCGCGTCGATGGCGGCGTTGTCGCCCATCGGCACGCCTTCGGCCCAACCCAGCGTCATCACGCGCTTGCCGGAGTAAGGCCACATGATGCGCGGCAGCTGGAAGCCCTGATCGTTGGCCGTGTTCGCCGCAAACTCGCTTGCAGCCGAGCTTTCGAGCCGCAGGTCCAGCTCTCCCTGCACCACGCCGTCAAAGTGTTCGATCACATCCATCGGGCGCAGACGGCGTGCCTGAGGGGCGGCCATCTCGATGATCCGCGCGGCAAGGTAAAAGGCATCGACATCCTTGCGGAACGCCTTTTCGATGCCGGGGCGCAGCACCTTGACCGCAACCGTCTCGCCCGTCTCGCGCAGCGTCGCCTTGTGGACCTGTGCAATCGAGGCCGCCGCGACCGGGTCCGAGAAACTGGAAAAGAGCGCGTCCGCATCGACCTCCAGCTCACGCGCAACGGCGGCCTTGGCCTCCTCGACCGAAAACGGCGGGAGCTTGTCCTGAAGGACGCGCAGCTGCAAAGCCAGCTCATCGCCGACCACGTCAGGACGGGTCGAGAGAACCTGACCGAACTTGATATAGGCTGGGCCCAGCGCCGTCAGCGCGCGGGTCGCGGGCGGCATCGACGGATCACCCTTGTAGCCCAGCCACTGGAACGGCCAGCCCAGCACCCACGCCACAGCGCGCAGGGGCGGCGGCGCCTTGAACGCGTCGAGCACGACGTTCATCGCGCCCGTCCGCACCAGCGTCGCCCCCGTCCGCACGAGGCGGATGATATTATGCGGCCCGCGCATCTAGCGAGGCCGCCCAGCCGGGCGGACGAGCGGCGCGGTCATAGCTTCCACCCCGAATGCAGGCACGCGATGCCCATCGATAGGTTGCGGTACTTGGCCTGATCAAAGCCCGCCTGGCGTACCATCCCGAGAAAGGTCTCCTGATCCGGGAACTGGCGGATGGATTCCACCAGGTACTGGTAGCTGTCGCGATCATTGGCGATCAGCTGGCCCATGCGCGGGATCACGTTAAAGGAGTAAAGGTCGTACGCTTTTTGCATCATGTCATTCGGGATCTGGCTGAACTCCAGCACCATGAGACGCCCGCCGGGCTTCAGCACGCGGAACGCCTCGTTCAGCGCCTCCTGCGGGCGGGTCACGTTCCGAATGCCAAAGCTGATCGTGTAGACGTCAAAGCTATTGTCTGGAAACGGCAGCGCCATCGCGTCGCCCACCACCCAGTCGAGGCTGTCCGGCATCGCCTCCGCCTCGGCGCGCTGGCGGCCCTCGACCAGCATCGGCTCGGTGAGGTCCAGAACTGTCGCGTGACCCCGCCCAGCGCGCTTGAGAAACCGGAAGGAGATGTCCCCGGTCCCGCCCGCCACGTCGAGCAGCCTTTGCCCCGGACGCGGCGCGAGCCAGTCCATCATCGCGTCTTTCCAGATCCGGTGAATGCCCACGGACATGACGTCGTTCATGATGTCGTACTTGGACGCCACCGAGTTGAAGACGCCCTGCACCATGCCCGCCTTGTCGTCCTCGCGCACGGTGCGGGTGCCGAAATGGGTGGTGCGGTCGTCGGTCATCGCTGGGGTCTTTCCGTGTGAAACAGGGGCCACTCTGCCCGGTGTCCCTGACACAGATGGGTGCGGGAGACAAATCGTCAAACGCCTCCGGTGTCGCAGGCCCGCCTTGGCTTTGCGCGGCGCGCGTGGAATAGACCACGGATGCCCGAATTGCCCGAAGTCGAAACCGTGCGCCGTGGCCTCGCCTCCGTCATGGAGGGCGGGACGATCGCCCGCGCCGAAGTGCGCCGCCCGGACCTGCGCTGGCCCTTCCCCGACGGCATGGCGGCGCGTTTGACAGGCCAAGGCGTGCGGGCCATCCGGCGCCGGTCCAAGTACATCCTGATCGATTTGGCGTCAGGCGAGAGCCTGCTGGTGCATCTGGGGATGTCCGGGCGCATGACGATCTCGGGCGATCCCTTGGGTAAATTCGTGCACGACCACCCGACCCGCGTCGCGCACGACCACGTGGTGTGGGACATGGCGGACGGCACCCGCGTGACGTTCAATGACGCACGGCGGTTCGGGGCGATGGACCTTTTGCCGACCGGCGACGAGACGGCGCATCCGCTGCTCGCCAAGCTGGGACCTGAACCACTCGGGAATGCCTTTAACGAAGAGGTGCTCATCAAGGCGTTCCAGAATCGCAACACACCAGTGAAATCGGCGCTGCTGGACCAACGGATCGTGGCCGGGCTCGGTAACATTTACGTCTGCGAGGCGCTCTTTCGCGCGGGAATTTCACCCACCCGCAAGGCCGGAAAGATCGGCAAATCGCGCGTCGCATCGCTGGTGCCGATCATCCGCGACGTGCTCACCGAGGCGATCGAGGCGGGCGGATCCTCGCTGCGCGACTACCGCCAAGCCGATGGAGAGCTTGGATATTTCCAACACTCCTTTGCCGTCTACGGCCAAGAGGGGCAGCCCTGCACCCGCGATGGGTGCACCGGAACGGTCAAGCGAATCGTGCAGTCCGGGCGGTCGAGCTTCTACTGCGCGCAATGCCAAAGATAACTTGCGCGCCGCATTTCGGCTGCTAACTCTGACGTCCTGACAGCAACAAACGCGAGCCGCGCCCATGGCCTACGAGACGATCAACGTCGAGATCGAAGACCATATCTGCACCGTCACCCTCAACCGCCCCGATGCCCTGAACGCGCTCAACGGCCAGCTTCTGGCTGAATTGATCGACGCGCTGCGGGACGCCGACCGGAACGACAAGGTGCGCTGCATCGTGCTGACCGGCTCGTCCAAGGCATTTGCCGCCGGCGCGGACATCTCGGAGATGGCGGACAAGACGTTCTGCGAGGTGCACAACACCAACCTCTTTGGCGACTTCCACGACGACTTCGTCCGGGTGCGCAAGCCGATCATCGCCGCCGTCGCGGGCTATGCACTCGGCGGCGGCTGCGAGGTCGCCATGATGTGCGACTTCATCATCGCGGCGGACAACGCCAAGTTCGGCCAGCCCGAGATCAACCTCGGCGTCGTCGCCGGGATCGGCGGCAGCCAGCGCCTGACGCACGCCGTCGGCAAGGCCAAGTCGATGGACATGCACCTGACCGGACGGTTCATGGACGCCGAGGAGGCCGAGCGGTCGGGCCTCGTCAGCCGCGTCGTGCCCGCCAAGAAACTGATGGAGGAGGCGCGCGGCGCCGCCGAGCGGATCGCCGAGAAATCCATGCTGACCGCGCGGGTCGTCAAGGAGTGCGTCAACCGCACCGACGAAGGCAGCCTCAGCGAGGGCATCCTCTTTGAACGGCGCGCGTTCCACGCGCTCTTTGCCTCCGAGGACCAGACCGAAGGCATGAACGCCTTTGTCGAAAAGCGCGAGGCGCAGTTCCGGGACAAGTGATCCCGGCTGCCATCCCATGAACGGTTGACTCGACGCAGGGCGCGCGGTACGCGGCGCGCTCACACTACCGCACCAACCTTTCATTGGGACGAGACAACATGGCAAATTCGCCTCAGGCCAAGAAGCGGGCCCGTCAGAACGACAAACGCTTCGCCGTGAACAAGGCGCGCCGCTCGCGCATCCGCACCTTCCTGCGCAAAGTCGAAGAGGCCATCGCGTCGGGCGACAAGTCCGCCGCCGAAGCCGCTTTGAAAGCCGCACAGCCCGAGCTGATGCGCGGCGTGACCAAAGGGGTGTATCATAAAAACACCGCCTCCCGGAAAGTCTCCCGCCTGTCCTCGCGGATCAAGGCACTCGGCTAAAACCGGTGAAAATTTTTGCAGGGCGGCGCTCGGAAACGAGCGCTGCCTTTTTTTGTTGGCGAGTCAAAATATTCGCCTCAAACGTTAACAAAATAAGGGCGGAGATTCTCTTGGGTCCAACCTGAGTCAAGCGCAAAGGTCTGTTGCCCCGTCCGCAGACGAGTTGCTAACTCTAGTCCATCGATTCACATCACGCTGGGGGGCGTAGGGGTCACGAGAGCATGCCGCGAGGCACCTTTGTTTGCTGTTGTCAGTGGGACCGACAGCACGAACCAGCGCTCTTCCACCTCTACCCAAGCTGCTGACTTTACCCGTTCCGCATCGCGGTCACCGGCTCTGCGCCAGAGCCCGGTAGGGTAGCTGCGTGTTTTGCGTCGACAGGCAAAGTCGGTGTCACCTGCGGCAGGTGGCGCACGGCATAAGAAACGCAGAGGACTGGGATGACGCACGATCAATGGGGGGCCTTGCAGCCGGCACTGCAGGACACGGTAGGCAAGAACAATTACGCGAACTGGATCAAGCCGCTCGAATTCGACGGGATCAGTGACGGGGTGGCGACCTTTCTGGTGCCGACCACCTTCCTCGGAAACTACGTCTCGCAGAACTTTGGCGACCTGCTGCTCTACCAGCTGAGCGCACAAGGCACGGACGTGCGCCGCGTCGCGTTCGAGGTCCCCTCGGACCGTCCTGCGGTGAACAAGCCTACCGCCCCCTCCGCCGCTCCCACCGCCAAACCCGCGCCTGCCCGCAAGCCGTCCAAGAGGTCCGACACCATGCTTTCTGCCCCCCTCGATGATCGTTTCACGTTCGACACGTTCATCGTCGGTAAGCCGAACGAGCTGGCCTATGCCGCCTCTCAGCGTGTCGCCGAAGGGGGTCCGGTGACCTTCAACCCGCTTTTCCTCTATGGCGGCGTCGGCCTCGGCAAGACACACCTGATGCACGCCATCGCGCACAAGCTGAAGACCGAACGCCCCGAGCTCAACGTGCTCTACCTTTCCGCCGAGCAGTTCATGTACCGGTTCGTGCAGGCGATCCGCGACAAGACCACCATGGATTTCAAGGAAATGTTCCGCTCTGTCGACGTGCTGATGGTCGATGACGTGCAGTTCATCGCCGGCAAGGATTCCACGCAGGAGGAATTTTTCCACACCTTCAACGCGCTTGTGGACCAGCAAA
This sequence comes from Pseudaestuariivita sp., assembly GCF_052825805.1. Taxonomy (NCBI): domain Bacteria; kingdom Pseudomonadati; phylum Pseudomonadota; class Alphaproteobacteria; order Rhodobacterales; family Paracoccaceae; genus Pseudaestuariivita; species Pseudaestuariivita sp. The sequence goes on from NZ_JBRBVB010000003.1 coordinate 572,383, forward strand.
AGCAGATCATCATCTCGGCGGACCGCGCTCCGGGCGAAATCAAGGATCTGGAGAACCGGATCAAGTCGCGCCTGCAATCGGGTCTGATCGTGGACCTGCACCCGACCGACTACGAGCTGCGGCTTGGCATTCTGCAATCCAAGGTGCGCACGCAGGAGGCCAACTACCCGGACGTGTCGCTCGACGACGGCGTGCTCGAGTTCCTGGCGCACCGCATCACCTCGAACGTGCGCGTGCTCGAAGGCGCGCTGACGCGGCTCTTTGCCTTTGCCTCGCTTGTCGGCAAACCGATCACGATGGAGCTGACGCAGGACTGCCTCGCGGATGTCATCCGCGCCTCCGAACGCAAGATCACCGTCGAGGAGATCCAGCGCAAGGTGGCGGAGCATTTCAACATCCGCCTCAGCGACATGATCGGACCCAAGCGCCTGCGCGCCTTTGCCCGCCCCCGCCAGGTGGCGATGTGGCTCTGCAAAAAGCTGACGACGCGGTCCCTACCCGAAATCGGCCGCCGCTTTGGCGGACGCGACCACACCACCGTCATGCACGGCGTCAAACGGATCGAAGAGCTGCGCATCAGCGACCCGCAGATCGGCGAGGACATCGAGATCCTGCGCCGCTCGCTCGAAGGCTGACGCACCACAACCACGCTTTGACACGCGCGCCCCACACGGCGCGCGTTTTCGCTTGGCACGCCCTGCGGATCTTCTAAAGTTGCGCTCCCAAGGCCGTCTGGAGGGACAGGGATGAAGGTCAGCATCGAACGCGCAACGCTGCTCGGGGCGGTGTCCCAGGCACAGTCGGTTGTCGAGCGTCGCAACACGATCCCGATCCTCGCGAACGTGCTGATCGAGGCCGCCGAGAACACCGTCCAGTTCCGCGCCACCGACCTCGACATCGAAGTCGTGGACCAGACCGCCGCGATGGTCGAACGCGCCGGCGCGACCACCGTCAGCGCCGTGACCCTGCACGAGATCGTCCGCAAGCTGCCCGACGGCGCGCTCGTGACTCTGACCGAAGAGCCCGGCTCGGGACGACTCACGGTCGAGGCCGGACGCTCGAACTTCCAGCTGGCCACCTTGCCGAAAGAGGACTTCCCCGTGATGGCCTCCTCGGAATACGCCGCCAACTTTTCCGCCAAATCGGACGTGCTGCGCCGGCTCTTCGACAAATCGAAATTCGCCATTTCGACGGAGGAGACGCGGTACTACCTCAACGGCGTCTACATGCACGTCGCCACGACCGAGGACGGCCCAAAGCTGCGCTGCGTGGCCACCGACGGCCACCGCCTCGCCCGCATCGACGCTGCGCTTCCGTCCGGCGCAGACACCATGCCCGGCGTGATCGTGCCCCGCAAAACCGTGGGCGAGCTGCGCAAGCTCCTCGACGGCGACGACAAACCCATCGCGGTGTCCGTCAGCGAGACCAAAGTGCGCTTTGCCACCGAAGAGATCACGCTCACCTCCAAGGTGATCGACGGCACGTTCCCCGACTACAGCCGCGTCATCCCCACCGGGAACACACGAGAGTTGGAGGTAGAAGCAAGTGAATTCGCAAAGGCTGTCGATCGGGTTGCGACCGTCTCTTCTGAACGTTCTCGAGCAGTGAAAATGACATTAGACGATGATCGTCTAATCCTATCTGTGAACGCGCCGGACAGTGGTGCGGCACATGAAGAAATCAATGTCAGGTACGGCGACGACCGGCTCGAGATCGGGTTCAACGCCAAGTACCTGCTCGAGATCGCCAACCAGGTGGACCGCGAGAACGCGGTGTTCCTCTTCAACTCGTCCGGCGATCCGACGCTGATGCGTGAGGGCAACGACACCTCCGCCATCTACGTCGTCATGCCGATGCGGGTCTGACGCAGCAGAATTTTCGCAAGAAAATTCTGTACGGCGCCCGCTCATGTCGCTGTCGGTCACATCCCTCACGCTCTCGCATTTCCGCTCGCACCACGTCGCGCGGCTCAGCTGTGACACGCGGCCCGTCGCGCTTTACGGTGCCAACGGCGCGGGCAAGACCAACCTGATCGAGGCCGTCTCGCTGCTGTCCGCCGGACGTGGCCTCCGCCGTGCCTCCGCCGCCGACATGGTGCGCCGTCCCGAAGGCTTAGGGTGGAAGCTCAAAGCAACCCTTGCCCGAGGTCCCCGCCATTTCGAGGTGGAGACGTGGTCCGACGCCGGCGCCGCCCGGCAGATCAAGATCGACGACAAGCCGGCCTCGCAACTCGATCTGGCGAGCCAAGTGCGGGTGCTCTGGCTCATCCCAGCAATGGATCGCCTCTGGATCGAGGGGGCGGAAGGGCGGCGTCGCTTTCTCGACCGCGCGGCGCTCAGCCTCTTTCCCGACCACGCGCAACACGCGCTGACCTACGAAAAGGCGATGCGCGAGCGCAATCGCCTGCTCAAGGACCAGGTGCGCGACGCCCATTGGTACCGCGCCTTGGAGGCGCAGATGGCCGGCAGCGGCACCGCGCTGCACCACAACCGTCAAGCGACGCTCACCGCGCTTGCGGAGGCGCAACAGGGCGCCACTACCGCCTTCCCCGCTGCCGATCTCGCGCTGGTTGCCATCGACGCCGAGCTGCCAGACACGGCCGAGGACTTCGCGCAGGCGCTGCAGGACTCGCGGCTCCGAGACGTTGCCGCCGGGCGCACGCTGGTGGGGCCCCACCGCTGTGATCTGCAGGGCGTGTATGCGGCCAAAGGCGTGCCCGCCCGCGATTGCTCCACCGGTGAGCAAAAGGCGTTGCTGCTATCACTGATCCTGTCGAACGCCCGCGCGCTCACCGCCATGATCGGCACGCCGCCACTGCTGCTCCTCGACGAGGTCGCCGCCCATCTCGACGCGGGCCGGCGCGCGGCGCTCTACGACGAGATTTGCGAGCTCGGCGCACAGGCATGGATGACCGGCACAGGCCCCGAGCTTTTTGACGCCTTTGACGGACGCGCGCAGCTTGTCGAAGTGACAGAAGCGGACGGCATCAGCGCCATAAGCGGCTAACTTTACGCAACTTCCGGCAATGTTATGATCTTGTACTCCATCGACAGCTGTCGCCCGGTGGCCGGGTCCGTCAGCGACGCCTTGAACGCAGAGGCCGCCCGAACACCACCAATCGCCGGCAGCGTGCCGCACAGCATCACGCCCGGATCGCCCAGATCGGCGCCCGCCAGCAGGTCGCCCAGCGGACGGATCGCGGCGAGCGTGCCTTCCTGATACGGCGTCCAGGCGCCATCCTCCATGATCCACGCGCGCAACTCGAGCGTGTCGAGCCGATCCGCCACATCCGCAAACCGCCACAGTTCCTTGGCCACCGGCTTGCCGCATATTTGCTTTGAGAGCGCGACTGACGTGGCCTCCAACGCACGGTCCGTATGGTCCGACCCCAGACCGAGCCACAGCTCACCTCCCGACTGCACAAGCAATGGCTCCGCCTCGCCCGACGTCTGCGCCCCGACCACCGTCAAAACGGCGACCTGCGTGAGCATCTGACCGGACACTTGATAGTACAGCGGCACCTGCGACGGAGGCGCAACGCCCAGCGCGGTAAGCTCTTCGATGTGGTGCTGGACGCCTGCCGCGTCGCGCCCGGTCCAGCCTGCCACCACCATACGGTCCACGGCAATCTCGAGCGGGCCTTCCTCGGTTGTGAACTGCATCGCATCCCCCTGATCGACTTGCACAAAATCCGGTGGGTGCGCGTGACATTGCCCCCACTCCCTTGTATAAAATGGCATAAATTCAAAGAAAGGGCATCCATGTCCGACGTCGAGCAAAACAGCACCGAGTACGGCGCTGATTCCATCAAGGTTCTCAAAGGCTTGGAGGCGGTTCGCAGGCGCCCCGGCATGTATATCGGGGACACCGACGACGGCTCGGGCCTGCACCACATGGTCTACGAGGTCGTGGACAATGGCATCGACGAAGCTTTGGCCGGGCACGCCGACTTTGTGCGGGTGAAAATCCACGCCGACAGCAGCGTTTCAGTGCGCGACAACGGGCGCGGCATTCCGGTCGACATCCACGAGGAAGAGGGCGTCTCGGCCGCGGAGGTCATCATGACCCAGCTGCATGCGGGCGGCAAATTCGACAGCAACTCGTACAAGGTTTCCGGCGGTCTGCACGGCGTCGGTGTGTCGGTCGTGAACGCTCTCAGCGTCTGGCTCGAGCTGCGCGTCTGGCGCAACGGAAAGGAGCACGTGGCACGGTTCGAGCATGGCGAGACGGCGGAGCACCTCAAGGTCGTCGGCGACGCCGATGGCGAGACCGGGACCGAGGTGAGGTTTCTCGCGTCGACGGACACGTTCAGCAACCTCGACTATTCGTTCGAGACGCTCGAAAAACGGCTGCGCGAGCTGGCGTTCCTCAACTCTGGAGTGCGCATCATCCTCGAAGACGAGCGCCCGGCAGAGCCGCTCAGCACGGAGCTGTTTTACGAGGGCGGGGTCAAGGAGTTCGTGAAATACCTCGACCGTTCGAAATCGCCGATGATGCCCGAACCGATCCACGTGGTCGGCGAAAAGGACGACATCGGGGTCGAAGTCGCGATGTGGTGGAACGACAGCTACCACGAGAACGTCCTGCCGTTTACCAACAACATTCCACAACGCGACGGCGGCACGCACATGGCGGGCTTTCGCGGCGCGCTGACGCGGGTGATCCAGAAATACGCGCAGGAAAGCGGGATCGCCAAACGCGAGAAGGTGAATTTTACCGGCGACGATGCGCGCGAGGGACTGACCTGCGTGCTGTCGGTCAAGGTGCCGGACCCCAAGTTCAGCAGCCAGACCAAGGACAAGCTGGTGTCCTCCGAAGTGCGCCCTGCCGTCGAAGGGCTGGTCGGAGAAAAGCTGAGCGAGTGGTTCGAGGAGAACCCGAACGAGGCCAAGATGATCGTGGGCAAGATCGTCGAGGCCGCGCTGGCCCGCGAAGCCGCGCGCAAGGCCCGTGAGCTGACCCGGCGCAAGACGGCGATGGACGTGAACTTTCTCGCCGGCAAGCTCAAGGATTGCTCGGAAAAGGACCCGTCCAAGACCGAAGTCTTCCTCGTCGAGGGGGACAGCGCGGGCGGCTCGGCGCAGACCGGACGCGACCGGCGCACGCAGGCGGTCCTGCCTTTGCGCGGTAAAATCCTGAACGTCGAGCGGGCGCGGTTCGACCGGATGCTGTCGAGCCAGGAGATCGGCAACCTGGTGATGGCGCTGGGCACCGGGATCGGGCGCGACGAGTTCAACATCGATAAGCTGCGCTACCACAAGATCGTCATCATGACCGACGCCGACGTGGACGGCGCGCACATTCGCACGCTGCTGCTCACGTTCTTTTACCGGCAGATGCCGGAGCTGATCGAGGGCGGGTACCTCTACATTGCGCAACCGCCCCTCTTCAAAGTCACGCGGGGGCGGTCCGAGGTGTACCTCAAGGATCAGGCGGCGCTCGACGACTACCTGATCCAGCAAGGCACCGACGGCGCGGTGCTGCGGCTGGCCAGCGGTGAAGAGATCGTCGGCCAGGACCTTGTGCGCGTGGTCGAGGAGGCGCGGCAGCTGAAACGCGTGCTCGACGCCTTCCCGACGCATTATCCGCGGCACATCCTCGAACAGGCGGCGATTGCCGGCGCGTTTGTGCCGGGCGCGGTGGATTCGGACCTGCAAGGCGTGGCCGACAAGGTGGCGCAGCGGCTCGACCTGATCGCGCTGGAATACGAGCGCGGCTGGATGGGACGGATCACGCAGGACAAAGGGATTCGTCTGGCGCGGATCCTGCGCGGGGTCGAAGAGGTGCGCACGCTCGACGGGCCCATGCTGCGCTCGGGCGAGGCGCGCAAGACCGGCTCGTTTACCAAGTCGCTGCAGGACGTCTACAACGCCCCCGCCATGCTGCACCGCAAGGAGCGGCATCAGGTGATCCACGGACCGCTGACGCTGCTGCAGGCGATCCTCGAAGAGGGGGAAAAGGGCAACCAGCTGCAACGCTACAAGGGTCTGGGCGAGATGAACCCCGACCAGCTGTGGGAGACGACGCTCGACCCCGACGCGCGCACGCTTCTGCAAGTGCGGGTGGAGGATATGGCGGAGGCGGACGACCTCTTTACCAAGCTGATGGGCGACGTGGTCGAACCGCGCCGCGCCTTTATCCAGGAGAACGCACTGAGCGTGGAGAACCTGGATTTTTGACAGGATCTTGGCGGAAACCCGCGGAATCTGCGGCGCTTTGTCCACAAGTTTGCGCACAAAGCGAGCAGGGCGATAGACTTGGCCCCGGATCTGCCGTACCGCAGGTTTGACCTTGCTCGGTGACTGGACCTTTCAGCCATGGCCAATTCGATCTTTTCGCGGCGCACACGCTCGGTTTGCTTTGTCTCTTCGGTGTCGCTGGCGCTGATGGCCTCGGCCGGGATGGCGCAGGAGCGACCGACCAGTTTCTCGCTCTACGGGGTGCCGGGTCTGATCGACATGCCGAACGCGCGCATGGCGCCAGATGCGACGCTGTCAACGACGATCAGCAACTTTGGCAACAACACCCGCACGACGCTGGCCTTTCAGATCGCGCCGCGCTTGCAGGGGGCGTTCCGGTATTCGGCCATTCGCGAGCTGCCGATCGGTGGCTCGGTCGATGGCGTGTATTATGACCGCAGCTTTGACGTGCGCTATCAGGTGCTCAAGGAAGGGCAATACTGGCCGAGCGTCGTGATCGGTCTGCAGGACGCCATCGGGACGGGACTTTACGGCGCCGAGTACATCGTGGCCACCAAGGAGGTCGTGCCGGGCCTGTCGCTGACGGGCGGCATCGGCTGGGGGCGGCTCGGCTCGAACGGAGCGTTCGGGAACACCGGGACCCGCCCGGATGACCTCTTGGCCGAAGGCGGCGTGCCGACCTACGACCGCTGGTTCCGCGGCGATGTCGCGGGCTTTGGCGGGATCAGCTACAGCCCGAACGACCGGCTCACGCTCAAGGCGGAGTATTCCTCCGACGCCTATGACCTCGAGACCGAAGATGGCGGGTTCGAGCGTCAATCCGACTGGAACTTTGGCCTCGACTACCGGTTCAAGCGCGGCAACCAGCTGTCGTTCTACTATGCCTACGGAGCAGAGATCGGCGCGCAGTTCACGTTGCACACCAATCCCAAACTGGCCCGCGTGCCAGGCGGGGTTGAGACCGCGCCGAACCCGGTGCAACGCCGTGACGCGGTCGCCGCGCGCGATCTGGGTTGGGTGACCGAGCCAAACACGCAGACCTCCGTGCGCCAGGCGCTCAAGACGTCACTGGCGCGTGACGGGCTCGAGTATCAGGGATTTGAAAGCGATGGCCGCCGTGCAGTTCTGCGGATGCGCAACGGGACGTACCAGTCTTCGGCGCAGGCTGTGGGGCGCGCGGCGCGGATCATGACGCGGCTGGTGCCGGATTCGGTCAGCGAATTCGTGATCATCCCGGTCGTGAACGGGCTCGCGCTGTCGGCGATCACCCTGCAACGCGGCGATCTGGAGAACCTCGAGAACGCCAAGGCGACCGCGATGCTGGAGCGTGCGGTCTTTACCGACGCGTTTGGCCAGACGCCGGAGCTCGACACGGATGTCTACCCCAAGTTCCGCTGGTCGCTGTCGCCCTACCTGAGCCTGTCGGTCTTTGACCCTGACAGCCCTGTGCGCGCGGACGTCGGAGCACGGCTCAAGGCACGGTACGAATTCACGCCCAACCTCGTCGCGTCCGGCTCGGTCACACAGCGGCTGGGCGGGGACCTCGATTCGATCGAGCGTCCGTCGAACTCGGTCCTGCCGCGGGTGCGGACGAATTTTAACCGGTTCTCCAACTCGGGGGACACCACGCTCGAGCATCTGACGCTGACGGGCTACACGCGGCTGGGTCCTGAATTCTATGGCCGGGCCACGATCGGCTATCTCGAGCCGATGTACGCGGGCGCCTCGGCCGAGGTGCTGTGGAAACCGGTCAATTCGCGTCTGGCGCTGGGCGCCGAGGTCAATGCCGTGCGTCAGCGCGATTACGATCAGGGCTTTGGCCTGGGGGATTGCGACGATCTGGTTGCGAACGAAAACTTCGAGGATTGCACGCTGATCACCGGGCATCTGTCGGCCTACTACGATTTCGGCAACGGCTACCACGGTCAGCTCGACGTAGGGCAGTACCTGGCCGGCGACCGCGGCGCGACGGTGGCGCTGGACCGCGAATTCGGCAACGGCTGGCGCGTGGGCGCCTACGCGACCTTTACCGATGTCAGCGCCGAGGATTTCGGCGAGGGCTCGTTCGACAAGGGCATCCGCGTCACCATCCCGCTGGGCTGGGCGACCGGCACCCCGAGCCGCCGCACCAACGACGTGGTCATCCAGTCGCTCACCCGCGACGGGGGTGCGAAACTCGACGTGGGCGGGCGCCTCTACGAACGGGTGCGGGACTACCACCGCCCCGACATGGAGAAGAGCTGGGGGAGGTTCTGGAGATGATCCGCGTGTCGAAACTGCGCATCGCCGTTCTGTCCCTCGCGCTGGGCGCATTGACCGCTTGCGGGAACGAGGCCGATACCCAAGCCACCCAAGGGCTGATCAAGGGGCTGGTGCAGCTCGCGCGCGTGTCGCAGGACGCGCCGCCTCCGGCTGCGATGACACCGGAAGACATGGGGCGTGTGCTGGCGGCGACGCCGAACTCGGTTATGCTCTTCACGCCCGAAAAATCCGGGCAGCAAGTGCCGATCATCCAGATCGAGCGCAACCTGGCCTACCGCACCTACGCCACGGGCGGGCGGCAGGCAGTTGTGGTCAAGAACGGGTTTGTCACCGGCACGCGCGGGCTAGGCGGGGACCTGATGTCCGCCGATCTGGACCAGACGCTGAACCTCGTCGCGGCGCGGCAGGAAGGGACTTCGATCCGCAAGATGCGGTTCCTGACAGGCGACGATCAGACGGCGGAGTTCACCTTTCAATGCACCGTCTCGCGGCAAGTCTCCCAAGGCGGGCTGCAGGGCATGCGGGAGGCGTGCGCGTCGAAAAGCGGCTCGTTCGAGAACACCTTTGCGGTGAATGCACAGGGCCAGGTGCTCGCCTCGCAGCAATGGCTCGGCTTCACCAACGGCATGGCGTCGCTGGTTCTGCTGCGCGACTAAGCGCGCCTTTTGCGTAAAGGCACGCGGCGGAACACCGTCGCCACCATCAGCTGCACATCGTAGCACAGCGACCGATTGCGGGCGTAGATTAGGTCGAGCCGCGCCTTGGTCGGCACGCAGCGCCGGACGTAGACGTTTTCGGTCTCGTCGGCAGTGGCACAGGTGGCCAATAGCTCTTCTTCGCGCCGGTGGAAGGCGAGGGTCGCCAGACCTGTCACACCCGGGCGTGACTTCAGCACTTCGGCATAAAGGTCCGGGCGCAGGTCCACGTAGCGGCGCAGCGGCGGGCGCGGGCCGACAAAGCTGATGTCGCCGCGCAGGATGTTCCAAAGCTGCGGGATTTCATCGAGGCGTTTGGCGCGCATCATTGCACCGGTCCGGGTGATCCGGTGCGCCTTGTCCCCGCCCGACACGCCGCGGTCCTGCGTATCGGTGGTCATCGTGCGAAACTTGATGAGGTTAAACGGTGTCACCGGGTCCTTCATCCGTTCGGACACATAAAAGATCGGCCGTCCGTCGCGCAGCAGGATCAGCGCGGAGAGCACCAGCACCAACGGCAGCAGCAGAAGGCTGAGCGCGAGCGCTGCGACGATGTCGAAAACGCGTTTGGCCGGGGTCATGTATGGGGGCTCCACCTGCGCCAGTCGGCGATCATCTGTGTGGGTGTGATCGCGGTGCAGACTTGCCCGATTGCACGGGTCAACCGGGCGGTGTCGAGGCACGCGCGCTGTTGCGCGTTTTCGGGGGCGGGCGTGAATACCGGTGTGATGCCATCGGCTTGCACGAGGTCACCCATGGTGATGGGCTCGGGCGCTGCGACGTTGAGGACGGGTGGAAGTTGCGGGGCGCCTGCAAGGGCGAGCAGCACGCGCGCGAGGTCGCCGGGCGCGATGTAGCTGCGCAGCGGCGTGGTGCCATCCGGGAACTGGTGCAGTGTCGCGCGTCCTTGCGTCAGGGGGCCTTTCAGTGAATCGGCGCCGACGACATTTCCGAGTCGGAGGACGGTCTGCTTTGGGTCCCTTGCGCGCAGAACGGCGTCCTCCATCGCGTGTTTGGCTTGGCCGTAGATGGACGCGGGAGCGAGGGGGGTGTCCTCGACGTGCGGCGTATCGGATGCGGGGTACACGGCGGCGGATGAAAAGTGCAAAACGCGGTTTGCCTGCGCTTCGGCTGCCCATTGCATGGTGGCGAGGGCGAGATTGGTGTTGCACTGCGCCTTTGGCGGGTCGTTCGACACCACGCCCCAGAACGCAATCACTGCGTCGCAAGGCTCGAGATTTGGGATCGGGTTACCCTGCCCCCACACGCGATCCGCCGGTCCAGTCCGCGCGACGGTCACGCAATCTGCGCCCAGCGCGCGCAGCGCGGGGATCACGCTCTGCGCCACCGTTCCATTTGCCCCGAGACAGAGCAGCCGCATGTTTGCCACGAACCCGCCACAAAATTGTCCACACCCTTGTGGGCAACTTGCCGAAAGCGCGCACTTGTGTCTATCACTCAAGAAAAAACAAGGCGGTGGAGCGCAATATGCTCCCACAAAGATATTTAGGGGGTCAGGTGATGAGGGTCACCCTGCGCGCATTTCTTGCTTCTTGCCTTTTGATTTTCCTGGCCGCGTGTGGATTGCCACGTGGCGCGGCGTTAGAACGTGAGATTATCAAGGACGCCGAGTCCGAGATGCCGACGGTCGATCTGGTGCAGGTCACCCGGGCGCAGATCCCAGTTGTCAGTGCCTGGCCGGTCACCGGCTGGAAAGGTCACTACCGTTGGCTGGCAGCGTCGCATGGGTACAATGCGCGGATCGTGCGTCCCGGTGACCGTATCGACCTTGTGATCTGGGACAGCCAGCTGAACTCCCTGCTCACAAGTGAAGCGGAGAAGGCAGTGCGGATGGACGGGCTCGAGGTGTCCTCGGGTGGCGCGATCTTTGTGCCGTACATCAACACGGTCAAGATCAGCGGCCTGACGCCGGACCAGGCGCGGCGGCGGATCCAGACACGGCTGCAGCCGGTGGTGCCGTCGGCGCAGGTGCAGCTGAACATGTCAGCTGGTGTGGGGAATTCGGTTGATCTGGTGAGTGGTGTTGGCGCGCCGGGCTCGTACCCGATGCCGAACCAGAACTTTTCCGTGCTGGGATTGATCGCCAAAGGCGGCGGGATCAGTGACGCGCTGCGCAATCCGCTGGTGCGGCTGATCCGGGGGTCCAAGACGTTTGAAATCCGCGCGGACACGCTCTTTGCGAGCGCGGACAAGAACACGCGTCTGGTTGGCGGTGACAAGGTTATCGTGACCGAAGACGAGCGCAGCTTTATGGCGATTGGCGCGTCCGGGAAGGAAGACCTGATCTACTTTCCCAAGGATCACGTGACGGCGCTGGAGGCGGTGTCGCTGATGGGTGGTCTGCTGGACGCGCGCGCCGATCCCAAGGGTCTGCTGGTCTTGCGGGAGTACCCGCTGGAGGCCGTGCGCTCGGACGGCTCGGGTCCGACGCATCCGCACGTGATCTTTTCTTTCGATCTGACGACGGCGGACGGGCTGTTCGCGGCGCGCAATTTCGAGATCAACCCGAACGACACAGTGCTCGCCACCGAAGCGCCGGCGGTACAAACCCGCGCAGCGCTGGCCTTGTTCGGGGCGGTTCTGGGTGCGAACAACGCGATCCAGGCAGCGACGAACTAGGCTGCCTGGGGCACTTGATACTTAGTGCGATCCGGGTCCGAAGCCGGGACGGCCGACGGCGACGTAAGACTGAAAACCAGCGTCACCGACATCGGACGCCTCATACATATTGCGTAGATCGGCCATGCGCGCCGACGCCATGAGCGAGGCAATCCGCTTGAGGTTGAGCGCGCGGAATTCGTTCCATTCCGTGAGCATGACGATAACGTCGGCGTCCGTCGCTGCCTCGTAGGCATCCGCGCACCACGTCACGCTGGGGAGCAGAGCCTCACCTTCGTGCTTGCCTTGCGGGTCAGTGGCTTTGACGGACGCACCGCCCCCAACCAGTGCCGGGACCAGCGTGAGCGATGGGGCGTCGCGCATGTCGTCGGTGTTGGGTTTGAACGTCACGCCAAGCACGGCGATCGTCTTGCCGTTGAACGACCCGCCACAGAGGTCGCGGACCTTGTCAATCATGCGGCGTTTGACCTCTTCGTTCACCGTGATGACCGACTCTGTGATGTGCATGGGGACTGCGTTGTCCTGACCGATGCGGGCAAGTGCCTTGGTGTCCTTGGGAAAACACGACCCGCCATATCCGGGACCGGCGTGTAGGAAGCGGTTGCCGATGCGGTTGTCCATTCCCATGCCTTTGGACACTTGTTTGACGTCGGCGCCTGTGCGTTCGCACAATGCAGCGATCTCGTTGATGAACGTGATCTTGGTCGCGAGGAAGGCATTCGCCGCGTACTTGATCATCTCGGCGGACTCGAGGTCGGTCGTGATGATCGGGAATTCGCGCAGGTAGAGCGGGCGGTAAATGTCGGCCATGACGCCGGCGGCGCGGTCGGTTTCGACACCCACGACGACGCGGTCGGGCTTCATGAAATCCTCGATCGCGGCACCTTCGCGCAGGAACTCGGGGTTGGAGGCGACATCGAAATCGAGGTCCGGGTTGGCCTTGGCCACGACCTCCTTGACCTGCCGATTGGTGCCAACCGGGACCGTCGATTTGGTCACGATGACGATGTAATCCTTGGCCGTCCGCGCGATCTCTTCGGCGGCGGCCATGACAAAACGCAGGTCCGCGTGGCCGTCACCGCGCCGGGTGGGTGTGCCGACGGCGATGAACACCGCGTCCGCGCCATCTATGGCCTCGGCAAGATCAAGCGTGAAGGTCAGGCGGCCCGCTTCGACGTTGCGCGCCATGAGCGTGTCGAGGCCAGGCTCGTAGATCGGTACCTCGCCGCGGTGCAGCTTGTCGATTTTGGTCGCGTCCTTGTCGACGCAGACGACGTCGTGACCGAAATCAGAAAAACAAACGCCAGACACCAGCCCAACGTAGCCGGTTCCAATCATTGCAATTTTCATGGGAGCCCTCTTGCTCGATCAATGCGGGGTCTATGCCGCAATCGGGCCGGAGGATCAATGTCGCCGAAGCGCTGCGCGGGCGCCGCATCAGCGAACACCCGCACATGATTGTTTATGGATCAGCTGTCGCTGGCTTCGGTCACTTCCGGGCCGACGGAGACAAGGTACGCCCAGAGGTTCTTGGCGTCGTCCTCGTCACGCAAGCGGAAGGACATCTTCGAGCGTGCGCCGTTGTCGTCGAGCGTTTCACGCAGCCAGCCGCGAGGGTCCGCGACGTAGGCGACGAAGTTCTCTTCATCCCAGCCGCCTTCGAGCACTTCACCGGCCTCGACGAGCGAGTCGCCATAGCGGAAGTCCTCGACCGAGCCGGGCTGGCGCTGGTAGATGCCATAAAGGTTCGGGCCGGTGCGGCCGCCCTTTTGGATGTCGTTGCCGTCGGCATCGACGATCATGTGGCACGATTTGCACTTGCGGAAGACCTTTTCTCCCTCTGCCGCATCCCCTGTTGCATGACCGTCGGCCATCACTGGGGTCGCAAGAACGAGCGTCGTCATCAGCATCGCAATCTGAGTTTTCATTCTACACCTCGTGAGACTGTATGTTATCCCTCACCCACATTCACGCGGGTGCGTTTTTTCGCCAGTGTTAAGTATTCCAATCATTTTCCAAGGCAAGTCACCATCGTGATGCAGGCGGGATTCTTCACATTTCTGGGAGCAAATGCGCGCTGGCTCGGGGCGGGTGCGTTGCTGACCTTTCTGTCGGGGTTCGGGCAGACCTATTTCATCGCGATCTTTGCGGGCGCCCTCAGGGCTGACTTTGAGCTGTCGCACGGAGCCTGGGGCGGGATCTACACGATCGGCACGCTCAGCTCGGCGGCGGTCATGGTCTGGGCGGGGGGACTTGCGGACAGGTACCGCGTGCGCGCGCTGGGCGTTGCGATCCTGCTCGGGCTGGCGGTGTCCTGTCTGGCGATGGCCGCGAACCCGTCGGTCTGGTTACTCCCGCTGGTGATCTTTGCGCTGCGGTTCTTTGGCCAGGGCATGTGTTCGCACATGGCGGCAGTGGCGATGGCGCGCTGGTTCGTGGCGACGCGAGGGCGGGCGCTCGCGATTGCCGCGCTGGGATTTTCGGTGGGCGAGGGGGCTTTGCCGGTGCTGTGCGTGGCGTTGATGCAGGCGTTCGACTTTCGCCTGATCTGGGTGGCCGCCGCAGGGATCGCAGTGCTGGGGGCGCTGGTGCTGCGCCGCCTGCTGACCGAGGAGCGCACGCCTGCCGCGATGGCCGAAGAGACGGCGCAGACGGGGATGAACGCGCGGTTCTGGACACGGGCGGAGGCGCTGCGCCACCCGCTGTTCTGGAGCGTGCTGCCAATGATCGCGGGGATTTCGGCGTTCGGCACTGTCTTCTTTTTCCAGCAGGTGCCGTTTGCGGAGGCCAAGGCGCTGACGCACTTGGAGCTGACGACGCTCTTTCCCCTCTTTCCGCTGGTCTCGATGGGCGCGATGTTGTTTTGGGGTTGGGCGCTCGATCAGGTTGGGACTGCGCGCCTGATGCCGCTGGTGTTGCTGCCGTTCATCGGTGCCTTTGCGATCTTCGCCTATGCGGATGGGGTGCCGGGCATCCTGCTCGGGCTCGTCGTGTTCGGCATTGGCGCGGGGGCGACGGCCACGGTGCCGACGGCGTTCTGGTCCGAATTTTACGGCACCCGTCACATCGGCGCGATCAAGGCGCTGGCGACGGCGGTGATGGTGTTTGGCTCCGCGGTCGGGCCCGGCATCTCGGGCGTGATGCTGGATGCGGGGGTCGGGCTCGAGACGCAGTTCGGCGGGTTTAGTGTCTATTTTGCGGTCTGCGCGGTGCTGATCGTGGTCGCCATCCGCCGTGCTGCGCGCGATCTGCCGGCTACCGCTGCCGCTTGAGATAGACGTAGTAAGCGCCGTCCCCGCCATGGCGCAGATGCGCCGGAACCACCTGCAGCACGACACGTCCGCAGGGACCCTGTCGTAGCCAGTCCGGGACCAGCTGGCGCAACACGCCGCGCCGGCGGGGGATCGGCCAGGCGGCCTCGTCCGGGGAGCCCTTGCCGGTGATCACCAGCACCAGCCGTTTGCCCGAGGCGTGCGCCTTGAGCACGAAGCCGATCAGCGCGGGATGCGCGTCCGCCTGCGTCATGCCGTGCAGGTCGATGCGCGCTTCGGGCTTGAGCTTGCCCCGTTTCATCTTGCCATGGGTGCGGGCGTCCATCGCGACGGGCGCAGATGACAAGCGGTCCCGCATGCGGCGGGTTGTCTGGTGCACTTCGGCAAGGGGGAGCGCGGCGCTGCCAAGCTCGAACGGGTCAAGCCGTGGCTTGAGCGTGGGTTTTGGTTTCGCGGGCGACTGGCGCGCACCCGTGGTTGGCATTGGCGGCAGGACGCCACGCTCGGTAGTGGCGGCGACCTTGTTCCAGAGCTCGACCTCGTCGGGACGCAGCTTGCGCGGCATCACTGGATCGCCTCGGGCAAAAGGGCGTAGGCGCGCTGGATCGGCATGAGCACAACCATGCGTCCGGGATCGCGCATGCGACCGGCCTTGCGGCCTGCGGCGTCGCCGGTCCCGACAAACACGTCCGCGCGCTGGGCGCCCTTGATCGCGGAGCCGGTGTCCTGCGCGATCATCAGACGCCTGAGCGGGTCGACGCCGTCCTTTTCAATCCAGACAGGTGCGCCGAGGGTCACGAACTTTGGGTCGACCGCGATGGAGCGCATGTCGGTGATCGAGCGATTCATCGCGCCGAGGGGGCCCTTGTCAGCGGGCACCTGGCTGACCTCGCGGAAAAAGACGTAGCTGGGGTTGTGGTAGAGGAGTTCTTCGCCGGCTGTGCCGTTACGGGCCACCCAATTCTTGATCACCTCTGCGGAGACCTGATGGGGCGCGTAGATGCCGCGGCGGACAAGCTCCTGCCCGACGGAGCGGTATTCGTGTCCGTTTTTGCCGCCGTAGCCAACGCGGATGCGACCGCCGTCGGGCAAACGGATGCGTCCAGAGCCCTGAATTTGCAGGAAGAAAAGCTCGACCGGGTCGTCGACCCAGGCGATTTCGAGCCCGCGTCCGTCGAGGATGTTGCTTTCGAGGATATCGCGGCGGCTGATCCAGCGTCCGCTGCGCGCCTCGGCGGGTAGGGCGTGTACGGGGTATCTATAGCGCTCGGTGCGGGTGCGGCTGCCGTTCAGCTCGGGCTCGAAATACCCGGTGAACATGGCGTCCCTGCCGTCCTCGATCAGGACCGGGCGAAAGAAGAGTTCGAAGAACGCGCGTCCGTTGGTCTGGTCAAAGGCCGCCGCACAGAGCGATTGCCAGTCGGCGGTCCTGAGGTCGGGGCAAGTGTTGCGGAACACGTCGAGCGCGGCGTCGTGGTCATCCTCCGCCCAGCCGTCCAGCTGGTCGAAATCGAGGATCGCGTGGGTGACGTCGGTGGCTTTCGCTTCGTCCGCCATACCCGTCACCGCCACGCAAAGGACAACCCAAGCCGCGCCGAGCGCGCGTTTCATTCGCCCGTGGCGACCAGCTGCCAATTGGGATCGTCCGCGCCCATCGTGCGCGCAAAGGTCCAGACGTCCTTTTGGCGTTTGATCTTGCCCGGCTCGCCCTCGACGATGGTCCCGCCTGCGTCGCGCACGACGGAGGTCATCTCGCCGATGAATTTGACAGTGACCTCGCCAATGCTGGTGGCAGGGTCAAATTCCGCATCGGTTAGCGAAAGTTCGCGAACTCCGACAAACTCAGCCTCAACCTTCAGGCCCTGTTGCTCGCGGTTTTCCACAACCTCGGCGAAGCTCTCGTAAACGTCGTCAGAGAGGAACGGCTTGATCTCAGCCATGTCGCCGCGCTCGAACCCCATCAGGATCATCTCGTAGGCCCCGCGCGCGCCGCCGAGGAAGTCGGACACGCCAAAGCTTGGCTCTGCGCCCTTCATCTGGGCGAGCGCCTCGGCGGCGGGGCTGCCTGCGGGGACGTGGTCGACGATGTCGGGATCGGGCCCGCCCTCGATCACCTCGAAACTGCGCTGGCGCGACGGGCCCGCGGTAGCAGGCGCGTCCGCGGGCGGCTTTTCAAACCCCTCGCGCGTGCCAAGCACGGATTTCAGCCGCAGAATGAGAAACACGGCAATCCCGGCCAAAACCAAAAGTTGCAAAAGCGGCGAATTCATACGGAGCCTCGTTGAGCGCATGGAAAGGACGGCAACGGGTCACTATGTAAGTTGCGTGGCGGGCCAAGTCCACCACAGCCCACTGCGACGTGATCGCTTCCTTGCTTTTGGAGCCTGCCCATGTGGCTGTTTCTTGCTTTCCTGATGGTCCCGCTCATTGAGATCGCCCTGTTTATTCAGATTGGCGGAGCAATTGGCCTGTGGCCGACGCTGGGAATCGTGGTGCTGACGGCGATTGCCGGGACGCTTCTGGTGCGGGCGCAAGGCGCGCTGGCGCTGGGCCAGCTGCGCGGCTCGCTCTCGCAGTTGCAGGATCCGAGCGGGCCTCTGGCGCACGGGGCGATGATCCTGTTTGCCGGGGCGCTGCTGCTGACGCCGGGGTTCTTTACGGACGCCGTCGGGTTTTCGCTGCTGCTGCCGCCGGTGCGCGATGCCGTGATCAAGTTTGCCAAGCAGCGGATCACGATGCACGCGATGCCAATGGGGGATCAAGCGCAGCCGAACCCGCGTGGACCGCAACCGCGGCAGAGCGACGTGATCGACGGGGACTTCACGGAGGTGCGGGAAGAGCCGCAGCCGGACGTGGAGCCGCCCGAGGTCAAACGTCCGACGCACCGCCCTTCGGGCTGGACCAAGCATTGAGGGTCCACGGCTAAGCTGGTATCGCTCCGCCCAAGTTGAGACGACAGAGAGGCCATCATGGCAGACGACACCACCCCCGAGGCGCAGCCGAACGCCGCGCCGCAACAACAGCCGCAAGTCCAGATGAACATCCTCGCGCAGTTCATCCGCGACATGTCGTTTGAAAACATTCTGAGCCAGAAGGGCGCCACCGGCGAGGTGCAGCCCGACGTGCAGGTGCAGGTGAATCTCGACGCCAAAAAGCGGTCGACGGAGCACCAGTACGAGGTCGCGATCAAGCTGAACGTGACCTCCAAGGCCAAGGATGGCGACGCAGTCCTGTTCGTGCTCGAGCTCGACTACGCCGGTGTCTTCCGCATCGAGGGGATCCCGGACGAGCAGATGCACCCGTTCCTGCTGATCGAGTGTCCGCGGATGCTGTTCCCGTTTGTGCGCCGCATCGTGAGCGACGTGACGCGCGACGGTGGTTTCCCGCCGCTGAACCTTGAAACCATTGATTTCGTGGGTCTTTATCGGACCGAGCTGATGAAGCGTCAGGCCGCGCAGGCCGGGCCGACCGGCACCGCGTAACGTCTACCGTCTGGCGCGGGTCATCCGAACTTGCGCCAGACTGCGTCATCTCCCAGCTTTTCGACAAATGCGCTGTGCGCGGCTTGTTCTTCCTCGCTGACGCGGGAGGGGAGCGCGCGCGGGCGTTTGGGTGCACGCCATTCGGCGTCTGAACCGGTTGGCCCGGTGCCGTGTCCGGCTGATCCGAGGCCAAAGTCGGGCTGCCGCCCGCCGATCAGCTCGAGGTAGACCTCCGCCAGGATTTCACTGTCGAGAAGCGCGCCGTGCAGTGTGCGTGCGGTGTTGTCGATCCCGAACCGGCGGCAGAGCGCATCGAGGGAGGCCGGTGAGCCGGGAAAGCGCTTGCGTGCGATGGCGAGGGTGTCGACGGCCTGTTCCCAGGGGAGTTGCCGCGCCTTCATCCAGCCGAGTTCGGCGTTGAGGAATTTCATGTCGAACGCGGCGTTGTGAATCACCAGTTTGGCGTCGCCGACAAAATCCAGGAACGCCTGCCCGATTTCGGCAAATTTGGGTTTGTCGCGCAGAAAGTCATCGCCCAGCCCGTGCACCTCGAACGCCTCCTGCGGCATCGCCCGCTCAGGGTTGATGTACTGGTGGTAGGTGCGCCCGGTGGGCAGGTGGCCTTGCAGCTCGACCGCGCCGATCTCGACGATGCGGTCGCCTTGCTCTGGGTCAAAGCCGGTTGTTTCGGTATCGAGAACAATCTCACGCATCGGTTTCCACTCCCCGGATGTCCGCCACGATCTGCTGCACCTGACGGCGCGCATGGTCGAGCGTGTCGGTGTGAATGTGATAGTGCGCGCGGGCAAGCTTGTCTTCAATCGGCATTTGCTTGGCCCGGATCGCGTCGAACTGCGCTTCGGTCATCGTGCCGCGGGCAAGGACGCGGGCACGTTGGATGTCAGGGTCGACCCAGACACAGGCGACGGCGTCGAAGCTGTTTTCTGAGCCTGTCTCGAAGAGGAGGGGGATGTCGAAAACCGCGATTTGGGCTGTAACAGTGTCGAAAAAGGCTTGGCGGTCTGCTTGCACGAGTGGGTGCACGATGGCTTCGATGCGTTCCAGCAAGGATCGGTCGGCGCTGATCGCATCGCGCAGCTTGGCGCGGGAGACGGCGCCGTCCTCGATAGCGTCCGGGCAGAGGTCGGAAAGTGCCGGAACGGCCGCTCCTCCGCTGGAATAGAGCCGATGTACGGCGGCATCCGCATCCCAAAGCGCGCAGCCTGCATCGATGAACATCTGCGCCGTCGTTGATTTTCCCATGCCGATGGACCCGGTCAGGCCGAGCCGGAAGGTCATGCCAGCGCGGCGCGGCGCGTTGCCTCGTCCACGGTGGGGCGCATGCCGAAGAACCGCTCGAACGCGGGGACCGCCTGATGGAGAAGCATGCCAAGCCCATCGACGCAATGACAGCCACGCTCCGCAGCGACGGTCAACAGGCGTGTGTCAAGCGGAGTGTAGACCAGATCGCTGACCACAGTGTTTTCGCGCAATCCATCGAGCGGCACGCGCATCTCGGGCTTGCCGACCATGCCAAGGGCGGTGGTGTTGATGACGGTGGTCGCCGTCTCCATCAGATTGCCGGCCTGCACCCATTCGGCAACGCGCACCCGTTTGCCGAATGCGTCCGAGAGCTGGTCCGCGCGGATGCGCGTGCGGTTGGTGATGACCACGTCCTGCACGCCTGCGTCGAGCAGCGCCGCGATGACCGCACGCGACGCGCCGCCCGCGCCGAGCACAAGGGCCGGGCCGGCGTCCGGCTCCCACATCGGCGCTTGCTGCTTGAGATTGGCGAGAAATCCGTACCCGTCGGTGTTGTCCGCGTGCAACTTGCCATCGGCGCGAAAGATGATCGTGTTCGCGGCCCCCATCAACGTCGCTCGGTCGGTTGCTTGGTCGGCGATCTCGAGCACGCGCTCTTTGTGGGGAATCGTCACGTTCACACCGCGAAACCCCATCCTCGGCAGCATGCGCAGGACCTCCTCGAGATCGGACGCCTGCACCTCCATCGGGATGTAGTGACCACGGATGCCCAGCTGGCGCAGCCAGTGGGTGTGCAGCTGCGGGGAGCGCGAATGGCCGATCGGCGCACCGATCACACCGGCAAGGAGGGGGGCATTGCTCATGCGCGCAGAATGTCGCGGGTGACGAGGTAGGACAATATCGGAAGCAACGGCAGGCCGAGAATTGTGAAATAATCGCCGTCGATGCGGGTGAAGAATCGCACGCCTTCTTCCTCGAGCTTGTAGCCGCCAACGGAGTGACGAATGCTGTCCCAGTGGCGCGCCACGTAGTCGGCGATATAGGCATCCGTCAAAAGCCGCATGCTAAGATGCGCCTGCCCGACGTGCCGCCAGATGGGCGCCCCGTCCTCGCAGATGACAGCCGCGGAATAAAGCGTGTGGCGTTTGCCGCGGAGCATCGTGATCTGGTCTATCGCTTCTTCGGGTGTGGCTGGCTTGCTGAGGATGGCGCCTTCGAAGGCGAGCACCTGGTCGCTGCCGAGCACCAGCGCGCCGGGTGATTTTTCACTCACCTTGCGGGCCTTGAGCTCGGCCAGGGCGTCGGCGATGTCACGGGGCGGCGCCTCTTCGGCGAGGAGCGCAGCCTTGACGGCGTCCTCGTCCACGCGCGGCTTTTGCACGGTAAACGGCACGCCCGCGTTTGTCAGAAGGGTCGCGCGGATGGCGGAGCCGGAGGCAAGGATAACGTCGGACATCTGGATAACCCTTGGAAAAGCCTTGGGGCGCGGACGCGGATAGACGGGGACGGTCGCAAGGTCCACCGGGTTTGCTTTGCGGTGTTGGGGGCAATAGGGATTTTCGGTGGCGTTTGTGCCGAGTGGAGAAGGACAAGTCGGACGTGGTGAGGAAAGGGAGTTGGTCTGGAGATGTCCTGAGGGTTTTGCACACCCATGCACCTTCCGTGAGATATCAAGCCATTGAAAGTTATATCTATTACCACTCATTCACCGTTTCTTCACTCTTTCCCCCACATTGCGCGACGCGTGGGGGTAAGTCGGCGGGCAACCGGATAATCCACGGTTTTGGCGCTCACATCTCAATCATCTTTCTTTTCTTTCTATATTATTTATAGGGAAGAGATCATGGCTGATTTCCTTTCGACAGCGTATCCTTGGACCAAGAGCCTGCACATCATTTCGGTGGTGGCCTGGATGGCGGGGCTGTTCTACCTGCCTCGCCTCTTTGTCTATCACGCTGAGAGGGCGACAGAGCCGGGCATCTTGCACGACACGTTTGTGGTGATGGAGCGGCGGCTGCTGCGCGCCATCATGAACCCGGCTATGATCGCGACCTGGGTGTTCGGGCTGGCTCTGGTGGCGACGCCCGGCATCGTCGACTGGGGATCGGTCTGGCCATGGGTCAAGGCGGCCTCGGTTATCGCGATGACGTGGTTTCACATGTGGTGCGCAGGCCGTCGCAAGGAGCTGGCCGCAGGCACCAGCCAACATTCGGGCCGCACATTCCGCATGATGAACGAAGTGCCGACGCTGCTCTTGATCGTCATCGTCTGCGCGGTGGTGGTGAAGTTCTGAACTTGACGCGCGCCGCGCTCCCGCTTAACTGAGCGCGTCTCTGTCCTGAGACGTTTTCCCCCAAGACCCATTTGCGCCGCGCCGACTGGCTGTGGCCCTCGTTAGGTGTGACATGTCCGAAGAAACGCTGAGCCTCGCCGATCTCAAGGCGCAAAGCCCCAAGGCGCTGCTGTCGCTAGCGGAAGAGTTGGAAATCGAGAACGCCTCGACCATGCGCAAGGGCGAGATGATGTTCCAGATCCTGCGCGAACGCGCGGATGAAGGGTGGGAGATCTCGGGCGACGGCGTGCTGGAGGTGCTGCAGGACGGGTTCGGGTTCCTGCGCTCGCCGGAGGCGAACTACCTGCCGGGCCCGGACGACATCTATGTCTCCCCGGACATGATCCGCAAATTCTCGCTGCGCACAGGCGACACGGTCGACGGGGTGATCAAGGCACCGGACGACAATGAACGGTACTTTGCGCTGATGAACGCGCGCTCGATCAATTTCGAGGACCCGGAAAAGGCGAAACACAAGATTGCCTTTGACAACCTCACGCCGCTCTACCCCGACGAGCGGCTCAAGATGGAGATCGAGGATCCCACGATCAAGGACAAGTCCGCGCGCGTCATCGACCTGGTGGCGCCGATCGGGAAGGGTCAGCGCTCGCTGATCACCGCACCGCCGCGGACCGGCAAGACGGTGATCTTGCAGAACATCGCGCACTCGATCGAGGCGAACCACCCGGAGTGCTACCTGATCGTGCTGCTGATCGACGAACGGCCTGAAGAGGTCACCGATATGCAGCGCTCAGTCAAAGGGGAGGTGATCTCGTCGACCTTTGACGAACCGGCGCAGCGGCACGTGGCAGTCTCCGAGATGGTGATCGAAAAGGCGAAACGGCTGGTCGAGCACAAACGAGATGTTGTGATTTTGCTCGATTCAATCACCAGACTTGGACGCGCCTACAACACTGTGGTGCCATCGTCGGGTAAGGTGCTAACTGGCGGTGTGGATGCCAACGCGCTGCAACGCCCGAAACGATTCTTTGGCGCGGCGCGCAACATTGAAGAGGGCGGCTCGCTCACCATCATCTCCACCGCGCTGATCGACACAGGCAGCCGGATGGACGAGGTGATTTTCGAAGAATTCAAAGGCACCGGTAACTCGGAGATCATCCTGGACCGCAAGGTGGCCGACAAACGCGTGTTCCCGGCGATCGACATCCTCAAGTCCGGCACGCGTAAGGAAGACCTGCTCATCGACAAGGTGGACCTGCAAAAGACATTTGTCTTGCGCCGAATCCTCAACCCGATGGGAACGACGGACGCGGTGGAGTTCCTGCTGAGCAAGCTCAAGCAGACCAAGACGAACTCGGAATTCTTCGACTCGATGAACACCTAAACCGGGGAGGGCGCGATGGACACGATCTTTGCGCTCGCGACGGCGCAAGGGAAGTCCGGCGTCGCGGTGGTTCGTCTTTCGGGACCAGATTCCTGGTCTGTAGCGGAAAGTCTGTGCGGTACGCTGCCTCCGGCGCGGTCCAGTGCTGTTCGCATCTTGCAGGACGAGGGTGGGGAGCCTCTCGACGAAGCGCTGGTTTTGCCGTTCGAGAAAGGCGCGAGCTTTACAGGCGAACGCGTCGTCGAGCTGCACACTCATGGCTCTGTTGCTGTCGTGCGCGCAGTCTTGAACGCTCTGAGTGCGACCGGCCGGTGCCGTCTCGCTGAGCCGGGAGAGTTCACGCGCCGGGCGATGGAGCATGGCCGCCTCTCGATCACCGAGATCGAAGGACTGTCCGACTTGATCGAGGCAGAGACGGAGGCGCAACGTCGCCAGGCGCAGGCGCTCTTTTCCGGGGCGTTGCGCGACACCGCGGGGATATGGCGTAGGGATTTGATCGAAGTGTCTGCTTTGATCGAAGCCAGCATCGATTTTGCCGATGAGGAAATCCCAGAGGATGTTTTATCGACAGCGACCGCGAAGATCGCACACATTTTGAATGAGGTTACTGAGCAACTCGATGGGTTCGCGGGAGCACAGGCGATCCGTAGCGGGTTCGAAGTGGCCATTGTCGGCCAACCCAACGCTGGAAAATCAACGCTGATCAACGCTATCGCGCGCCGGGAGGTGGCGATCGTGACGGATGTGCCTGGCACGACCCGGGACGTGGTGGAGGCCAGGGTCGATTTGGCCGGCTTGTCGGTGACGTTCCTCGACACTGCCGGGTTACGCGAGACGTCGGATAGGGTTGAAAGCCTCGGGGTGGATTTGGCGCGGCGGCGTGCGAAAGAGGCGCACCTGCGTATTTTCCTGGGAGCGCAGCTCGAGGCGGATCAAGCTTTGATGCGGCCGGGTGATATTGAAGTTGCTGCAAAAGCCGACCTTGGTGGTGAGGGGGTGTCAGGTCTCACGGGTCAGGGTGTTCCTGATCTGATGCAACAGGTTACCTCCCAACTTGTGACCTACTCCGCAGGCGCTGGCCTAGTCGCCCACAGTCGGCAGCAGCACGATTTGTCGCGGTCCGCTGAGGACTTGCGGAGGTGTCTAGAGTTTCTGACGAAGGATGCCATGGAGCTCGACTTCGCGGCCGAACACCTCAGAGCGGCAGTGAGAGCACTTGAGTCACTGGTAGGTCATGTTGGTATAGAAGACGTGTATGATCAGATATTCTCGTCGTTCTGCCTTGGGAAATAGGAGCGTTTCACGTGAAACACTTTGATGTTCTTGTCATCGGCGCCGGTCACGCCGGAAGCGAAGCCGCCGCTGCGTCCGTACGCACGGGTGTAAAAACCGCGCTTGTCACTATGCGTGCGTCAGATATCGGCGTTATGTCGTGCAATCCTGCAATAGGGGGATTGGGCAAAGGACACCTGGTCCGCGAAATCGACGCCATGGACGGTGTCATGGGTCACGTGGCGGACAAAGCGGGCATACAATTCCGATTGCTCAACAGACGTAAGGGACCTGCCGTGCAAGGACCACGCGCGCAGGCAGACCGCGTTCTTTACCAAAAACACATGAACGCCGCGCTATCGTCCTGCGCGAACCTTGAGCTGATTTTTGGCGAGGTCGTCGACATCCATATCGCGCCGCAGGGCGTGTCAGGCATTTCACTTGCCGATGGTTCGATAATCAACGCGCCTCGCGTCATTCTGACTGCCGGCACCTTTCTTAACGGGCTCGTGCACATCGGCGATGTCAGCTATCCGTCGGGTCGCATGGGTGACGAGGCGTCTACGCGTCTGTCTCAACGTCTCCAACATCTCGATCTGCCGGTCGCACGCCTCAAAACCGGCACGCCTCCGCGCTTGAGTGCGAAGTCGATCAACTGGGAGGGACTAGAGGAGCAGCCGGGCGACGAGGTGCCGACGTTGTTCTCGTTCATGTCAACCGCACCCTCGGCGCCGCAGGTGACGTGTGGCATTACACATACGAACGAAGAGACACATGCGATAATCGAGACCAACCTCGCCAAATCAGCAATGTACGGGGGCCATATCGATGGTAAGGGCCCACGCTACTGTCCGTCGATCGAAGACAAGATTGTGCGTTTCGCAGAGAAGACGTCCCACCAAATCTTCCTCGAGCCGGAGAGCCTGTCGACCGATGTCATCTACCCCAACGGTATTTCGACGTCTCTTCCCGAAGCTGTTCAATGGGACTATGTGCGCACGATCAAGGGATTGGAAGCGGCTGAAATCCTTCAGCCCGGCTATGCGATCGAGTATGATTTCTTCGATCCGCGCAATCTGAAAACGTCGCTTGAGCTTCCTCAGGTAAGTGGTCTCTATTTTGCCGGTCAGATCAATGGCACAACGGGGTACGAAGAGGCAGCCGCGCAGGGCCTGGTGGCTGGGTTGTCTGCAGCTTCGTCTGTGCTTGAGCGGGATGCACCGGCCTTCTCGCGGTCGAACTCCTATATTGGTGTGATGATCGATGACCTCACGAGTCGGGGTGTGACAGAGCCGTATCGCATGTTCACGTCGCGTGCAGAGTTCCGTCTTTCGCTCCGTGCTGACAACGCTGACCAACGACTTACACCGATGGCAATAGGTCTCGGGTGTGTGAGTGATGAACGACGGACTGCGTTTGAGGTCAAGATGGAAAGCCTGGACCATGGCAAAAAGGTCCTGTGTCGCGACACATACTCGCCTCAGCAGTTGCAGGCCGCTGGCTTCCAAGTCAGCCATGATGGGTCCCGGCGAACAGCCATGGAGGTGCTGTCTTTTCCGAATGTTGATGTAAGTCGCGTGCGCGCGCTTTGTGGTGAAGCCATGCAAGTGTCCGACGAAACGCTGCACCAACTCCACCGCGACGCGCTTTACGCAAATTATGTGGATCGTCAGGCTCGTGATTTGGACGCGCTCAAGCGCGATGAAAACATCAAGATTCCAGCTGACTTTGACTATACCCGGATCGACGGTCTTTCGAACGAGCTGAAATCGCGCTTGTGTGCCACACGGCCAGAGACTCTCGCTCAAGCGTCGAGGATTGAGGCGATGACGCCAGCGGCGCTGCTTGTGATCCTGGCGCGCATTAAACGGCTGGACGCCGTCGGAAATTGAGCGCCGCCTTTGATGAAAAAGACGCGCTCACAAGTTACGCCGCATTGCTGCGAAAGTGGTCGTCCAAGATAAATCTCGTCTCTCGGGGGGACCTTGAGCGCCTCGAAGAACGTCACATTCAGGACTCCGCGCAAGTGTTTCACGTGAAACATGAGCACGCTGCTACGTGGCTGGACGTTGGAAGCGGTGGAGGACTACCCGCCATCGTGTGCGCAATCCTGGCAAAGCAAGCCAACCATCCCACGCACTTCACGCTCGTGGAAAGCGATCAACGCAAAGCAACCTTCCTGCGCACGGCCATTCGTGAACTCGACCTCGACGCGTCTGTGATCGCCAAACGTATTGAAGCCGTCCATCCAAGTCCATACGACATCATCTCTGCCCGAGCCTTAGCATCGCTCGCGCAATTGTTCGAGTGGACTACACCGTTCGCCACACCTCAAACCACGTTCCTGCTCCCAAAAGGCGCAACCTGGCGTTCTGAGGTAGAGGCCGCACGCCAATCGTGGAAATTCGACTACGATGTGGTAAACAGCGTGACACAGGCCGATTCCGTTATTCTCAAAGTCAAAGAGGTCCGACGTGATTGATCACGCCACCGCGCCACCGCGCCCCAAGATCATCGCAATCGCGAACCAAAAAGGCGGCGTGGGCAAGACGACCAGCGCGATCAATCTTTCTGCGGCGCTCGCTGAGGAAGGGCAAAGCGTTCTCCTCATCGATCTCGATCCGCAAGGCAACGCTTCGACGGGGCTTGGAATTGGCCTCGACCGACGTGAATTCACGACCTACGAGCTGCTGCTCGAAGACATCGAGCTTGCCGAGTTGATCCAGGAAACCGAGGTTCCCAACATCTCCGTCATTCCGGCGACCGTCGATCTGAGCTCGGCAGACGTCGAGCTGGTGGCGAACGAGAAACGCAGCCACCTGCTCTACGACGCGCTCCGCCAGCCCGAGATGGAGCACTTCGACTTTGATTATATTCTGATCGACTGCCCGCCCTCCCTCAATCTGCTGACCGTCAACGCCATGATCGCGGCGCACTCCGTACTGGTTCCACTGCAAAGCGAGTTCTTCGCGCTCGAAGGGCTGTCGCAACTCATGCTGACCGTTCGCGACATTCGCGATCAAGCCAATCCAAACCTGCGGATCGAAGGTGTCGTCCTCACGATGCATGACATGCGGAACCGGCTGTCACAACAGGTTGAGAATGACGCGCGCGCGAACCTTGGGGACCTTGTTTTCGAGACTGTTATTCCCCGAAACGTCCGCGTAAGCGAGGCGCCGTCCTTCGCGATGCCCGTGCTTGACTACGATACGGCGTCCAAAGGCGCTGCCGCGTATCGGGCGCTGGCGCAGGAAATTCTGACCAACAACCAGCGCCGCGCGGCTGCTTAACGGGAGATCACGCCCATGGCTGACAAGAAACGAGGGCTGGGACGCGGTTTGTCCGCTTTGATGTCCGACGTCGACCTCAATGCACGCGCGCCTGCGGAACAGGCACGGCCAGACACGCATCTGCCGATCGAAAAAGTCCAACCCAACCCGGACCAGCCGCGCCGTTCCTTTGATAAGGATCAGCTTGAGGAACTCGCGCGCTCGATCGAGGCGCGCGGGATCGTCCAGCCTATCGTCGTGCGACCAGCGCCCGGCGCGGCGGGGATTTACCAGATCGTTGCCGGTGAGCGTCGCTGGCGTGCCGCACAGATCGCGCAGCTGCACGAGGTTCCCGTCGTCGTGCGTGACTTCAATGATCTCGAAGTCCTCGAAATCGCGATCATCGAGAACGTCCAGCGCGCTGACCTCAACCCGATCGAAGAGGGGCTGGGTTATCGCCAGCTGCTCGATAAATTCGGCCACACGCAAGAACAGCTCGCCGAGTCGCTTGGCAAAAGCCGCAGTCACATCGCCAACGTGATGCGCCTTTTGCAGCTGCCCGACGGGGTGCAGGACCTGGTCAAGGACGGCAAGCTCAGCTCCGGCCACGCGCGCGCGCTGATCACGTCCGACAACGCGCAAGCGCTGGCGCAAAAGGTGGTGGCGCAGGGCCTGTCTGTCCGCGAGACCGAGCGGCTGGCCAAGACCGTCTCGGCGCCGCAGCCCAAGCAAACGCGTCAGGGCGGCTCCGAGAAAGATGCGGACACCAAGGCGCTCGAAAACGATCTGTCCGCCGGCCTTGGTATGAATGTCGAGATACAGCACAAGCCGGGGACCGAGGCGGGTGCCCTCACGATCCGCTACCGCAGCCTGGACGAGCTCGATGGCCTCTGCCGTCTCCTCAGCGCCACGTAGCTGTTAATCGTCAAGCAGCTGACGCAAGATATAGTTGAGAAGCGGCATACCCTCCGCTGTCGCACGCAACATATGGTGTTCCCGCGCGACCAAACCACGCTTTATCAAATCCGAGACAACGTCCCCTGAAAGAGCTTCTCCGGAAACCTGCTCATACCGCCGCAGATCGACCCCGTCATAGCGCCGGAGCCCCATGAGCAGCAGCTCCTGAGCCTGCTCCCCAGCGCTCAATGCAGTCTGGCACTTGTATCCCGACCCAGCCTCCGCTGCCGATAACCAAGTATCCGGCGCAAGGTAACTCTCCGTCGCCAAACGCCTGCCATCTCGCGTCACACGCCCGTGCGCCCCTGGTCCAATCCCGACGTAGTCGCCACATGTCCAATAAATCAAATTGTGGCGCGACTCCGCGCCTAGCCTTGCGTGGTTCGACACCTCGTACGCCGGAAATCCAGCCTCCGCGCAAACCCTTTGCGTGACCTCGAACATATCCGCGCCCAGATCTTCATCCGGCAACCCATGCAGGCGACCCGCCGCATGTCGCTCCCCAAACGCCGTGCCTGGCTCGATGGTCAGCTGATAAAGTGACAGGTGATCCACGGCATAGCTCAACGCTTGCCTCAGCTCGCTCTCCCATGCCTGCACCGACTGATCTTGCCGCGCATAAATCAGATCGAAACTGACCCGCGCAAAAACATCCCGCGCGACGTCAAAGGCCCGCAGCGCATCCTCGCGCGAGTGCAGCCGTCCCAGCCGCCTGAGGTCTGCATCATTCAGCGCCTGGATACCCATCGACACCCGGTTGACGCCGCCTTCGGCAAAGGCTTGAAACCGTCCGCGCTCGACGGACCCGGGGTTCGCTTCCAGCGTGATCTCGATGTCGTTGGCCGGCGTCCAGTGGGTGCACGCCGCCTCGATGACCGCCGCCACGACCAAAGGCTCCATCAGGCTTGGCGTGCCGCCCCCGAAAAAGATCGAGTTGAGCACTCGCGGCCCGATTTCGTCTCTAACCCTGCGCAACTCGCCTAAGAAGGTAGACTGCCACCTGTCGTGATCGACGCTGCGCGTGACGTGGCTGTTAAAATCGCAGTAGGGGCATTTGGCGGCGCAAAACGGCCAGTGTACGTAAAGCCCGAACCCGCCGTGCACCCAGTCCTCAGCCAAAGCAGCCGGCGATCAACTTGCGAAACGCATCGGCGCGGTGACTGATCCTGTTCTTCTCCCACCGGTCCATCTCGCCAAACGTGATGTCGTACCCGTCCGGTTGAAAGATCGGATCGTACCCGTGGCCTTGCTCGCCCCGCATCGGCCAGACGACCTGACCCGGCATGATGCCCGGAAACACCTCGTCATGTCCATCGGGCCATGCGAGCACCAGCGTGCAGCAAAACCGGGCGGTCCGGGGAAACGGCGCCTGCTCCACCTCGAGCAAGTCATGCGTCTTTTGCATCGCCATGACAAAGTCACGGCCACTCTCCGTCTCCGCCCAGTCTGCGGTGTAAACACCCGGCGCTCCGGCGAGCGCGTCGATCTCGATCCCGGAATCGTCGCTCAGCGCCGGCAGACCCGTCGCCTGCGCCGCCGCGTGCGCCTTGATCCGCGCGTTCTCGACAAACGTCGTCCCGTCCTCGATGGGTTCAGGAAGATCAAACGCCTTGGCACCGGTGACAATCACGCCGTGCGGTTCAAACAGGTGCGCCATCTCCTGCAATTTGCCATCGTTGTGCGTCGCCACCAGCAACGTGTCGCCGGCAAAACGCCGCGTCATGTGGTCGCTTCCGTCTGCGCAGCGACCAGCTCCGCAACGCCCGCTTCGGCGAGGTCCAGCAGCGTGTTCATCTGATCGCGCGAAAAGGTCGATCCCTCGGCCGACATTTGCACTTCAATCAGCTGCTTGGACCCCGTCATGATAAAGTTGCCGTCCATGCCCGCCTCGCTGTCTTCGGGATAGTCGAGGTCCAGCACAGCCTGTCCCGCATACAAACCACACGAGACCGCGGCCACATGATCCGTCAACGGATCAGAAACAATCGCACCTGTTTTGAGCAGTTTGTTCACAGCGAGTCGCAGGGCAACCCATCCTCCGGTGATCGAAGCACACCGCGTGCCACCGTCGGCCTGGATCACGTCGCAATCCACCGTGATCTGCCGCTCGCCCAGCGCGTTGCGGTCCACGCCCGCGCGCAACGACCGCCCAATCAGACGCTGGATTTCCACCGTACGCCCGCCTTGCTTGCCCGCGCTCGCCTCGCGGCGCATCCGCGTGTTGGTCGAGCGCGGAAGCATCCCGTATTCCGCCGTCACCCAGCCCTGGCCGGACCCCTTGATGAACGGCGGGACGCGCTCTTCGAGCGTGGCGGTGCACAGCACATGCGTGTCGCCCATCTTGATCAGGCAAGAGCCTTCGGCGTGTTTCGTCACCCCCGTCTCGATCGAGACAGGTCGCATTTCACCAAGCTGGCGGCCAGAAGGGCGCATGGGTCATCTCCTGTAGGATTTGCCCCCCGATACCGCCCGGGGAGGTTGAAAGGCAAGACTGATTGCCCTTTGTTTGTGTCATCCGGTGTGGCACGAGGCAGCCGATGGTGGATCACGCAACTCTGCTCGACGACATGACCGCCCGCTCGCGGGAGGTGTTCCGCCATGTGGTGGACACCTACCTCGCCACCGGCGCGCCCGTCGGCTCGCGCACGCTCACCCGCACCCTCGAGGAAAAGGTGAGCGCCGCCACGATCCGCAACGTCATGCAGGACCTCGAATACCTCGGTCTCCTCGCCGCGCCGCATGTCAGTGCTGGCCGTATCCCGACCGAGCTGGGATTGCGCCTCTTCGTCGATGGCCTGCTCGAGACTGGCGATATCGGCGATGAAGAGCGACAACGGATCGAGACCTCCGTGTCCTCCAACAGCCAGGACGTCTCCGACGTGCTGGACCATGTCGGCCAGGCACTCTCCGGTCTGACCCAGGGCGCGTCGCTGGTGCTGACGCCGAAACGCGAGGCCCCGATCAAGCATATCGAGTTTGTCAGCCTCGGCCCTGACCGCGCGCTCGTGGTGCTGGTGTTCGCGGACGGCACTGTCGAGAACCGCGTCTTCGCGCCGCCCCCGGGCCAGACGCCGTCCTCGATGCGCGAGGCGGCAAACTTTCTGAACGCGTTGATGGAGGGGCGGACCCTCAGCGATCTGCGCCACGTGATGGCGCGCGAGATCAGCACCCGCCGTCAGGAAATCGACGTGCTTGCCCAGCAGCTGATCGATTCGGGTATGGCCGTCTGGCAGGGCGAGACCGAAGACATCAACCGGCTCATCGTGCGCGGCCGAGCCAACCTCTTGGACGATGACGGCGACCTTGCCCGCATCCGCGAACTCTTCGATGACCTCGAACGCAAACGCGACATCGCGCAGTTTCTTGAGCTGACCGAAGAGGGTGACGGCGTGCGGATCTTCATCGGGTCCGAGAACAAACTTTTCTCACTTTCGGGTTCCTCTTTGGTCGTGTCTCCTTATATGAACGCGGACCGTAGGATTATCGGGGCCGTGGGTGTGATCGGGCCGACTCGTCTGAATTACGGACGGATCGTGCCCATCGTGGATTACACGGCTCAACTGGTCGGGCGAATGGTGTCCGACCGGAGCTAGAGGTTTGAGATGAGCACGCCGAAAGAAGACGAGTTTCTCGAAGACATCGCCGAAGCCGAGGCCGAGGCATACGCCGATGAGGTGGACGAGATCGACGACGAGGCGCTTGAGCTGGACACCCTGCGCGCGGAGCGGGACGAGCTCAAAGACCGCTTCATGCGCGCCCTCGCGGATGCCGAAAACGTCCGCAAGCGGGCCCAGAAAGAGCGCAAGGAGGCCGAGCAGTACGGCGGCTCGAAGCTGGCCCGCGACCTGCTGCCCGTCTACGACAACATGGCCCGCGCCGTTGCCTCGGTAACGGACGAGCAAAAAGAGGCGTCCGCGGCTTTGATCGAAGGGGTCGAGCTGACGATGCGCGAGCTCGTCAACGTGTTCAAGAAACACGGAATCGAGCCTATCCAACCGCAAGTCGGCGATAAATTCGACCCGCAGCAGCACGAGGCCATGTTCGAAGCGCCGCTGCCGGGCACCAAGGCAGGGGAGATCATCCAGGTCTCCGCCGACGGGTTCATGCTGCACGACCGGCTCTTGCGCCCGGCACAGGTGGGCGTTTCGTCGTTCACCGGTTAAGCAATACCTCAGGTGCAGTCTTTCAAGGCTCGGCCCAGCACCAACAACTGCGCGACTTAATGATCTACTGACCCTATTCGGCAGTGCCCACCTTACTGGTAAGGTGGGCACTGCCGATTTCGGTTAACGCGCCCTCAATCGCGCGATGCCTTTTTTAGATCATAGAGCACCTGCAAAGCCTCCCGCGGGGTCAACGCATCCGGCTCGATGTCCTGCAACATGGTCTCCGCCAGCGAAGCCTTCGCCTCCGGTGGAGGAGGGGGCGCGGCAGAGAACAGTGGCAGATCGTCAATCAACGCCTTCGGCGCCGTTCCGCCCTCCCGCTCACCTTGCTCCAACGCATCCAGCACAACCCGCGCCCGCGCCACGACCGACGCCGGCAGGCCCGCTAATTTGGCCACCTGGACACCATACGACCGATCCGCCGCGCCCTTGCGCACTTCGTGGAGGAAGATCACGTCCCCTTCCCACTCCTTGACCGCGACAGTGGCGTTTTCCACCCCGTCCAGCGTGTCCGCAAGCGCCGTAAGCTCATGGTAGTGCGTTGCAAACAGCGCCCGGCACCGGTTGCCCTCGTTCAGGTGTTCGAGCGTGGCCCAGGCGATCGACAGCCCGTCGTATGTCGCCGTCCCACGCCCGATCTCGTCGAGGATCACCAGCGCCTGCGCATCCGCCTGGTTCAGGATCGCCGCCGTTTCGACCATTTCAACCATGAACGTCGAGCGGCCCCGCGCCAGATCGTCCGATGCCCCGACCCGGCTGAAAAGCTGGCTGACCACGCCGATATGCGCCGACGCCGCAGGCACAAAACTTCCCATCTGCGCCAGCACTGCGATCAGCGCGTTCTGCCGCAGAAACGTCGACTTCCCCGCCATGTTTGGTCCGGTCAGCAGCCAGACCGCCCCCGTCTTGGTGTCCGGCAGGGTGCAGCTGTTGGCGATAAACACCGCGCCCTCGGTTTTTAGAGCGGCTTCGACGACCGGGTGTCGCCCGTCCGTCACATCGAATATGCGGCTGGTGTCGAGCGTCGGCCTGCACCAGTTCTCCGCTCGCGCAAGGTCCGACAAAGCAGCGGTTACGTCGAATTCCGCCAGCGCGCGCGCCGTCTCGCCCAAGGCAGCCGCCGCTTCCAGAATGGCGCCTTTCAGGCTGGAATAGAGCCGCATCTCGATGTCTAAAGCCTGCGCGCCCGCGTTCAGGATCCGCGTCTCCAGCGCGCTCAACTGAACGGTGGTGAACCGAACTTGGTTCGCCGTGGTTTGACGATGAATGAACGTCTGCGAGAGCGGCTCGGACAGCATCTTGTCCGCATGTGTTGCAGTGGTCTCGACGAAGTAGCCCAGCACGTTGTTGTGCTTGATCTTGAGGGAGGTGATGCCCGTCTGCTCGCGAAACTGCGCCTCCATCCCGGCAATGACGCCGCGCCCCTCGTCGCGCAGCTGACG
This sequence comes from Pseudaestuariivita sp., assembly GCF_052825805.1. NCBI lineage: Bacteria > Pseudomonadati > Pseudomonadota > Alphaproteobacteria > Rhodobacterales > Paracoccaceae > Pseudaestuariivita > Pseudaestuariivita sp. The sequence continues at coordinate 606,980 of NZ_JBRBVB010000003.1, forward strand.
GACCTCATCCAGCTCCGCGTCGTACCCGGCCGCGATGAACCCACCATCCCGTGCAAGCAGCGGAGGTTCGGCGATCAGCGCAGCATCCAGCAGTCCCATAAGTGTCTCATGGCCGGACAGCGCGGTCACGCTTTCTGACAAAACTTCGGGCAGAGTTGCGGTGGAACAGAGCCGAAAAATCTCCTCCGCCTGTCCAAGCGCAGTACGTATCGCCGTCATGTCCCGAGGGCCGCCGCGGTCCAGCGACAAGCGTGAGAGCGCCCGGTCGAGGTCCGGCACCGCGCGCAGCGCATAACGCAAATCCTCGGCAAAGGACGTCGCCTCGACAAGGCTCTCAACCGCATCATGCCGCGCATTGATAAGCGACAGATCGCGTGAGGGACTCGCCAAACGTCGCTCCAGCAGCCGCGCGCCGCCTGCCGTCACGGTCCGGTCGATCGTGGCGAGCAGCGAACCCGCCCGACCGCCGGACATCGAAGTTGCCAGTTCGAGATTGCGCCGGGTGGCCGCGTCGATCTGCATGAACGCCGCGCCGTGCTCTTTGACCGGCGGACGCAGCAGCGGCATCTGACCTTTCTGCGTGATGTCGATATAATCGACGAGCGCGCCCATCGCCGACAGCTCTGCACGGTCAAAACTTCCGAACGCCTCCAGCGTCGCAACACCCAGCGCGTCCCCGATCCGCCGTGCGGCAGAGGCACTGTCAAACGCACTGCGCGCGTGTTGGCTCGGTGCGGCACCACCCTCGGAAATCGTCTCTATTACAGCGAAATCCGCATCTTGCGGAACAATCACTTCAGCAGGGCGCAAGCGCGCCAGCTCGGGTCCGAGACGAACGGGTGGCAGGCTCAGCACGTGAAACGCCCCCGTCGAGATATCCACCCACGCCAGCGCCGCCGTATCCCGGATCGCGCTGTAGGCCGCCAGGTAATTGTGCCGGCGCGGCTCGAGCAGCGTGTCCTCGGTCAGCGTCCCCGGTGTCACCAGCCGCACCACGTCGCGCTTGACGACGGCCTTGTACCCGCGCTTTTTCGCCTCCGCCGGGCTCTCCAACTGTTCGCACACCGCGACCCGGAACCCCTTGCGGATGAGCGTCAGCAGATAGCCTTCGGCGGCATGTACCGGCACGCCGCACATCGCGATATCCTCGCCGTCGTGCTTGCCGCGCTTGGTGAGCGCGATGTCGAGCGCCGCCGCCGCCGCCACGGCATCGTCAAAGAACAGCTCGTAGAAATCGCCCATGCGGTAAAACAGCAGGGCGCCATCGTGCCGCGCCTTGATCTCGAGATATTGCGCCATCATCGGCGTGATCTTGTTAGCGCTCACGTCCCTTCCCCCACGGCTTGGCCCGTGACATTAAGGCGGACCAGTCTCGTGCGAAAGGCGAAGTTCCATGGCCAAGGTCAAAGTCACCCGCGAAGACGCGCTCGCGTTCCATCTCGAGCCGTCTCCCGGCAAGTTTGAGATCCAGGCGACCGTGCCGATGACCACCCAGCGCGACCTCTCGCTGGCCTACTCGCCGGGCGTTGCCTTCCCGTGTGAGGAGATCGCCGAACAGCCCGAGCTCGCTTACGACTACACCAACAAAGGAAACCTGGTGGCTGTCATTTCCAACGGCACAGCGGTGCTCGGATTGGGCAATCTAGGTGCGTTAGGGTCGAAACCGGTGATGGAGGGGAAGTCCGTCCTCTTCAAACGGTTCGCCGACGTGAACTCAATCGACATCGAGCTCGACACCGAGGACCCGGACGCGTTTTGCCAGGCGGTCAAGCTGATGGGACCGACATTCGGCGGGGTCAATCTCGAGGACATCAAGGCGCCCGAGTGCTTTATCATCGAGCAGCGCCTGAAGGAGGAGATGGACATCCCCGTCTTTCACGATGACCAGCACGGCACGGCGGTCATCTGCGCGGCGGGCCTTCTGAACGCCCTGCAGATCAGCGGGAAAAAGATGGAGGACGTCAAGATCGTGCTCAACGGTGCGGGCGCGGCAGGGATCGCCTGCATCGAGCTGCTCAAGGCGATGGGCGCGCGGCACGAGAACTGCATCGTCTGTGACACCAAGGGCGTCATTTACCAAGGCCGCACCGAGGGGATGAACCAGTGGAAATCGGCGCACGCGGTCAACACCTCCCTCCGCTCGCTCGAAGAGGCGATGGAGGGGGCGGATGTCTTCCTCGGCGTGTCGGTCAAAGGGGCGGTGACGCCTGAAATGGTGGCGAGCATGGGCGACAACCCGGTGATCTTTGCCATGGCCAACCCCGACCCCGAGATCACGCCCGAAGAGGCGCATGACGTGCGCGCCGACGCCATCGTCGCCACCGGGCGCAGCGATTACCCGAACCAGGTCAACAACGTGCTGGGCTTTCCCTACCTTTTTCGCGGGGCGCTCGACGTGCACGCCCGCGCCATCAACGACGAGATGAAGATTGCCTGCGCCCGCGCCCTTGCCGACCTCGCCCGCGAGGACGTGCCGGACGAGGTGGCGATGGCCTACGGGCGCAAGTTGAGCTTTGGTAGAGACTATATCATCCCTACGCCCTTTGATCCGCGGCTGATCCACCGCATCCCGCCGGCGGTCGCCAAGGCGGGGATGGACACGGGCGCCGCGCGCCGTCCGATCATCGACATGGAGGCGTATGAGGAGGGGCTGAAACAGCGCATGGACCCGACCGCCTCGATCCTCCGCGGGATCAATGCGCGCGCGCGGCAGGCGCAGGCGCGGATGATCTTTGCCGAGGGCGACGATCCCCGCGTGTTGCGCGCGGCAGTGACGTATCAGCGGTCCGGCTTTGGCAAGGCTCTGGTAGTCGGGCGCACGGACGATGTGAAGGCCAAGCTGGAGGCGGCAGGTCTGGGTGACGCCGCGCGCGAGCTTGAGGTCGTGAACGCCGCCAACACGCCGCATCTGGAGACGTACAAGGAGCACCTTTACTCCCGCCTCCAGCGCAAGGGGTTCGACGCGCAGGACATCCACCGGCTCGCCGCGCGCGACCGGCACGTCTTCTCGGCGTTGATGCTCGCGCACGGCCATGGCGACGCGCTGGTAACCGGGGCGACGCGCAAGTCGGCGCATGTGCTTAACCGGCTCAACACCGTGTTCGACGCCTCGTCCTCGGATGGCGCGGTGGGGGTGACGGCGGTGCTGGCCAAGGGCAAGATCGTCCTGATCTCGGACACGCTGGTGCACGAATGGCCCGACGAGGAGGACCTCGCCACCATCGCCGAGCGCTCCGCCGAGGTCGCGCGGATGCTGGGGATGGAGCCGCGCGTGGCCTTCGTCAGCTTTTCGACGTTCGGTTATCCGGTGTCCGAGCGTGCGTCCAAGATGCACATCGCGCCCAAGGTGCTCGAGCGGCGCGGCGTTGATTTCGAGTACGAGGGCGAGATGACCGTGGACGTCGCGCTCAATATGGAGGCGCGGGAGAAATTCCCATTCTCCCGCCTGACAGCGCCCGCAAACATCCTGGTGGTGCCCGCCCGTCACTCCGCTTCGATCAGCGTGAAACTGATGCAGGAGATGGGCGACGCCACCGTGATCGGCCCGATTCTGGTGGGCGTCGACAAGTCCATTCAGATTTGCGGAACAGGCTCGACGGCGAACGACATCCTCAACATGGCCATCCTCGCCGCCTGCAAGTCCTAGTTGATGAACGGCGCGTCGCTGCCCCAAAGCTCTTTGACCTTCGCGTCACGCCCACAGGCTGCTCGGTAGCGCTTGTAGGCGTCTGCCTTGGTCTTGAGCCCGAAGCGGGTCAGGATGCGCTCGTCGCTTTTGTAGTAATCCTGATGATACGCCTCAGCCTCGAAAAACTGGGTTTTCGGCAGGATTGGGGTCACAATCGACTGTCCCAGCTCCGCCTGCGCGTCGGCCTTGGCGCGCTGGGCGGCGGCCTCTTGACCGGACGTGGCAAAGATCGCCGTGCGGTAGCTGTCACCCCGGTCGCAGAACTGCCCGCCGGCATCCGTCGGATCGACCGAGCGGAAGAAGAGTGACAAGAGCGTGTCCACCGACACCCGGCTCGCGTCATAAGTGATCTGCACCGCCTCGTAATGCCCGGTCCGCCCGCTGGTCACCTGCTTGTAGGTCGGGTTGTCGACCGAGCCGCCGGTGTAGCCGCTGACGGCTTCGATCACACCGGGCACCCGTTCGAAATCCTTTTCGACGCACCAAAAGCACCCGCCCGCCACGGTGAGCGTTTCCGTCTGTGCGGCGGCCGTCTTGGCATTGGCGATGAGGCCGACGGCGACCAGCACGGCGAGGACTTTGATCTTGAACATGGCAGGCTCCCTTGTCACGTCTTGCCAAGCAAGCTGCGGCACTGGTGCGGTTCGGGCAAGGCGCCGGGCCGCCGTCTCACGCAGCGGTGAACGGAGGTGAAGATGACGCGCCGCATCGCCATGTGGTCCGGCCCGCGCAACCTGTCGACCGCGATGATGTACGCCTTCGGCAATCGCGCCGATACTGCCGCCTCAGACGAGCCGTTCTACGGCGCTTACCTGCGCGCGACAGGCATAGACCATCCGATGCGGTCCGAAGTTTTGGCTGCCATGCCGGACACAGCCGATGAGGTCGCCGCCAAGCTGCTCGGTCCGGTCCCGGGTGGCGCGCCGATCTGGTATCAGAAGCACATGACCCACCATATGGTGGCTGGAATTCCGCGCGACTGGATGCGCGAGGTCACCAACGTCTTCCTCATCCGCCACCCGGCGCGCGTGATCGCCAGCTACGCTGCGAAACGGGAGGAGGCGACGGCAGACGACCTCGGCTTTGCCGCCCAGGCGCAGCTCCTCGACGAGGTCCGCGCGATGGGTCAAACGCCTATCGTAATCGACTCAGCCGACATCCGCCGCGCGCCCAAAGCCGCGCTCCGCGCGCTTTGCTCCGCCATCGACATCCCGTTCGACGACGCCATGCTTTCGTGGTCTGCCGGACCGCGCCCCTACGACGGTGCCTGGGCGCCACATTGGTACGACGCCGTTCATCGCTCGATTGGGTTTGCAGGCGCAGAAGGAGCGCTGCCAGACGTGCAAAGCCCGCTCCTCGAAGATGCAATGCGTCACTATTCCAGCCTGAAAGCCGTTTCGCTCAAAGTGGCATAGAGGCTCTGGGTCAAGCCCGGGACGGGGTCACTTCAAGCGGCGGTCGCGGGCAGCGAGGAGTTTCAACCGCAGTGCGTTGAGTTGGATGAAGCCTTTGGCGTCTTCCTGATCGTAAGCGCCGGCGTCGTCCTCGAAGGTGACGTGTGCCTCGGAGTAGAGCGTGTGGTCGGACCAGCGGCCGACGGTGCGCGCGGAGCCTTTGTAGAGTTTCAGCCGTACGGTGCCGGTCACGTGGGTTTGGCTGGCGTCGATGGCGGCTTGCAGCATTTCGCGTTCGGGTGAGTACCAGAAGCCGTTATAGATCAGCTCTGCGTAGCGCGGCATCAGCTCGTCCTTGAGGTGCGCGGCGCCCCGGTCGAGCGTGATGGATTCGATGCCGCGGTGCGCCTCCAGGAGGAGCGTGCCGCCGGGAGTTTCGTAGATGCCGCGGGACTTCATCCCGACGAACCGTCCCTCGACGAGGTCGAGGCGGCCGCAGCCGTGTTTGCCGCCGAGTTCGTTGAGTTTCGTGAGGAGCGTTGCGGGCGTCATGGCCTCGCCGTTGATCGAGACGGCGTCGCCTTTCTCGAACCCGATCTCCACGTATTCCGGCGTGTCGGGCGCGTGCTCGGGGTTGACCGTGCGCTGATAGACGTAGTCGGGCGCCATGTCGGCGGGGTCCTCGAGCACTTTGCCCTCGGAGGAGGTGTGCAGGAGGTTCGCGTCCACGCTGAACGGCGCCTCGCCGCGTTTGTCCTTGGCGATCGGGATTTGGTGCGCCTCGGCGAACTCGATCAGCTTGGTGCGGGAGGTCAGGTCCCACTCGCGCCAGGGCGCGATCACCTTGATGTCGGGGTTGAGCGCGTAGGCGGCGAGCTCGAACCGGACCTGGTCGTTGCCCTTGCCGGTCGCGCCGTGGGCGACGGCGTCCGCGCCCTCCATCTCGGCGATCTCGACCAGCCTTTTAGAGATTAAAGGCCGCGCGATGGATGTGCCGAGCAGGTACTGCCCCTCGTAGACCGCGTTGGCGCGGAACATCGGGAACACGAAATCGCGCACAAACTCTTCGCGCACGTCCTCGATGTGGATCGAGGTGGCACCCATCATCTCGGCTTTCTTGCGGGCTGGCTCGAGCTCTTCACCCTGGCCGAGGTCGGCGGTGAAGGTCACGACCTCGCAGCCGTATTCGGTCTGCAGCCATTTGAGGATGATCGAGGTGTCGAGACCGCCGGAGTAGGCAAGGACGACTTTCTTGGGTGCGGACATGGTGGGTTCCCTGATCTGGACGGCGACGGCGGTACCGGGAATCGGGTCAAAGAGCAAGGCGGGCGGCGGGTGTGCCGCTTCTTGGCAAGCCGGCCTGCCTGTGCGAAAGGCGAAGGATGCTTGGACTCAGACTTTTCCGCCATGCCGTGCTGATGCTGATCGACAACCTCGGGCCGGCGTTTCGCGTTTCGCTTTTGCCGGCTGCGATCTTTGGCTTGGCGGCGTACCTCAGTTTCGCGTCGTTTGCGTCAGGCATTCAGCCCGACGGTACGGTTTCGAACGGTCAGCTGCTTGTCATCGTGGTGTTTGCCCTGCTGGCGCTGGGCGTTGTGATTTTCTGCTGGGTCGCGACGGCGTGGCACCGGTATGTGCTGCTCGAGGAACAGCCGGGTGCGGCACTGCCAAAGTGGCACGGTGACGCGGTCAAGCGGTACCTTGGCGCCTCGCTCCGCGTGATCGGGATGACGATGCTGGTCGGGATCCCCTTGCTGGTCCTGTTCGCGGCGTTTGGTGGCGGCAGTTTCAGCACCGAGGACAGCTCGATAGCCTCGATCGCGTTCAATTTTCTCGTGTCGTATGTCTCGCTGCGGTTCTCGATGGTTCTGCCGGCGGCGGCCATCGGGACAACGATGACGGTCATGGACAGTTGGCGTGCCACCAGTGGGTTTGCATGGGCCATCCTTCTCGCCAATCTTTTGGTTAATTTGCTGGTCGGGATCCCGGGGCTGATCGCGGGCAGCCTGCTTGGCTCTGCGCTGGCGGCTGGGTCGTACTACCTCGTCGCAGGGTGGCTGCAGCTGATGCTGTCGATCTCGCTTTTGACGGCGCTTTACGGACATATCGTCGAGGGGCGCGCGCTCAGGTGACCGATTTCCAGGACCTTGCGTTGGCAGCGACGGCGCGGATGCGCAAGCTTTTCCCGGCGACGCCGTGCGCGCGGAACGAGTATTTGTCGGACCTCTATCAGGCGGACATCTGGCTCAAGCGCGAGGACCTGTCGCCGGTGCGGTCCTACAAGATCCGCGGTGCCTTTAACGCCATGCGCAAGGTGCTGGCCGAGACGCCGGACCAGTCGCTATTCGTCTGCGCGAGTGCCGGCAATCATGCGCAGGGCGTGGCGTTCAACTGCCGGCATTTCGGGGTGACGGGGGTCATCTTTATGCCGGTCACGACCCCGCAGCAAAAGATCGACAAGACGCGGGTGTTTGGTGGCGATCAGATCGAGATTCGCCTCGTCGGGGACTATTTCGACGACACGCTTGCGGCGGCGCAGGCGTTTTGCGCCGAGGCGGGTGGGCATTTTCTGTCGCCCTTTGACGATGCCGATGTGATCGAGGGGCAAGCGTCTGTCGCGGTCGAGATGGTGGACCAGCTGGGCAAGCTGCCGGACCGCGTGGTGTTGCCGGTTGGCGGGGGCGGTCTGTCGTCGGGGATGCGCGCGTACCTTGGCCCGGATGTCCCGTTGAGCTTTGTCGAGCCGGACCGCGCGGCGTCGCTGCACACGGCGCTGGTGCAGGGCGCGCCGGTGACGTTGCCGCGCATCAGCAGCTTTGTCGACGGCGCGGCGGTGGCGCGGATCGGGGCGGCGCCATTTGCGATCCTCAAGGACACGCGCTCGGAGGACGTGATCCTGGTGAACGAGGATCGCATCTGCACGACGATTGTCGAGATGCTCAACGTCGAGGGGATCGTGCTCGAGCCGGCGGGCGCGCTCGCGATCGACGCGCTGCGCGATCTGGCGGGCACGATCAAGGGTCAGACGGTGGTGTGCGTGGCGTCTGGCGGGAATTTTGATTTCGAACGCCTGCCCGAGGTCAAGGAGCGCGCGCAGCGGTTCGGCGGGGTCAAGAAGTACTTTATCCTGCGGATGCCGCAACGCCCCGGCGCGCTGAAGGAGTTCCTCAACTTCCTCGGTCCAAACGATGACATCGCGCGGTTCGAGTACCTCAAGAAGTCGGCACGCAACTTTGGGTCGGTCCTGATCGGGATCGAGACAAGCGTGCCGGAGGATTTCCAGACGTTCCTGGCCAAGCTGGACGGCGCGGGCTTTGCCTATACCGACATCACCAATGACGAGATGCTGGCGCAGTTCCTGATCTAGCCTCAGGCTGCGAATTTCACGCCCATCTCGCGCATCAGCTCGTCCTTTTCGGCCGCATAGGCGTCCATGATCTGCGCAAGGTCCACGTCGCCGGGGGTGCCCGCCCGAGCGGTGCTTTCGCCTGTCTGACAGAGCGCGGCAAACTGGGTGAACCCGAGGTTCAGCGCGCTGCCTTTGACAAAGTGCAGGCGCGATTCCAGCTGCGCGTCGTCCGGGCTCGCGGTGATCTCGTTAAGGACGGTTTCGACCTCGTCGAGGAACACCTCGATCAGGTCATCGAACTCGTCCGCGCCTACCGCCTCTCGCAACTCCGCCACCTGGTCCCAGTCGATCATGTCCGCTCCTCGCAACTGCCGGGGAGGGGGATAACCGCGACATGTGAACAAAGGCATAACGTCTAAAGTTTGCCGTATCCGGGTTGGGCTTTACGGGTTGTTAAACCGCCGTGCGCTAAGGCTGCAGCACCCAAGCCCCGAGGCCGTTCTTGTGAGTACCCCCCTTGCCCGTCAGACAGCGCCGCCCCTGGCGCCTGAGCCGCCCGGCGGGGATCTGCAGGGCATTCGGCGCGTGCTGGTGGCCGATGACAGCACGCTGCAAAGGCGCATCCTGACCTCGAGCCTCAAGCGCTGGGGGTTTGACGTCGTCGAGGCGGCAAGCGGGACCGAAGCGATGGCGCTCTGCGAGGAAGCGCTGCCCGATCTGGTGCTGAGCGACTGGATGATGCCGGGGATGGACGGACTCGAGTTCTGCACCGCCTTTCGCGCGCTTTGCGGTGACAAGCACTACGGCTACTTTATCCTGCTGACGTCCAAGCATGAAAAGGATGAGGTGGCGCGCGGCCTCGAGACGGGCGCGGACGATTTTCTGACCAAGCCCTTTGACGCCTCCGAGTTGCGCGCGCGCATCCGTGCGGGCGGGCGGCTGGTGTCGATGCAAAAGCAGCTGAGCGCGCAGAATGCCGTCGTGCAGGAGACGCTGAGCGAGCTGCAGACGGTCTATGACGCGCTCGACAAAGACATCGCGAACGCTCGCAAGATCCAGGAGGCGCTGATCCCGGAAAAATCGCGCAAGTTCGGCAAGTCCCGGGTGAGCCTGCTCCTCAAACCCTGCGGTCACGTGGGGGGCGACATGGTCGGCATGTTCTCCCCGGGACACGATATGGTCGGGTTTTACGGGATCGACGTGTCGGGTCATGGGATCACCTCGGCGATGATGACCGCGCGCGTGGGCGGGTACCTCAGCCCGACGCATCTGGATCAGAACGTCGCGATGCACCGCCGGATGGAGCGGTTCTACGCCATGCACCCGCCCGAGGTGTTGGCGCAGCACCTGAACGACCGGTTCACGACCGACAGCGGGGTGGAGGAGTATTTCACCATGGCCTACGCCGTGGTCGATCAGACCTCTGGCCTGCTGCGCGCAGTGCAGGCGGGTCATCCCCATCCGCTGGTGCTGCGTGTCGACGGACGGCGTGAGTTCCTCGGCGCAGGAGGCGTACCGATCGGCCTGCTCCCCGGTGTGCCGTTCGAGAGCTTTGAGACTGTGCTGAGCCCCGGTGACCGCGTGCTCTTTTATTCCGACGGCTTCACCGAGGCCGTGACCCAGTACGGCGCCATGCTCGAGGAAGAGGGTTTGATACGGCTCGTCGACGCCTGCAAGCCGGCGGCCTTTGGCACCGAATTCCTCGACGATCTCTACTGGCACCTGCGGCAAGAGCTTGGCCCCGGCACGCAGCCGGACGACGATGTCTCGGCGGTGCTCTACGAGTTCAACGGATAAGCCCGCGCTGCAGTGCTTCTGCCAGGACGGCCCGGTCACCGGGGCTTTTGATCACGTCAAGCGCCGCGCCTGCATCGAGCCAAAGCGCCGTGTGACCGGCCTCCTGAGGTGCGCCGAAACGGCGAACCGGGTGGGCGAGATACACATGGCACAGCTTTTCGGCGAACATGTCGTACTCCGGCATGAACACGAACCGGCGGTAGCTGCGCAGTAGGCGCGGGCGCGCCAGTGTCCAGCCCGTCTCCTCCCGGCTTTCCCGATAGAGCGCCACAATCGGCGATTCGCCGGGATCGATCCCACCGCCGGGCAGCTGGATCTCCGGCTCCGGCGCTGCCTGATGCGTCAGCAGCAGCCGCCCACCGCGCGGCAGGATCGCGTAGGCCCCCGGCCGGAGCCGGTAGCGCGTGTCGGCCAGAGGCGGCGAGCCATAACGTCTGATCATAGCGGCCTCCTCTTGGACCCCGTCGATTGCCCTTTATATAGACGCGATGCGCCGTGCGGGGTAGCACGCGCGTCCAAGGAGACGGATCATGAGCCAGGTACAGAAAATCGCCTGGGACGACACGGTGCTGCCGTTCCAGCTTGACGCTTCGGACATCCGCGGCCGCGTCGCGCGGCTGGACGGCGTGCTGGACGGGATCCTCAAGCAGCACGCCTATCCCCCCACGGTCGAGGCGCTCGTGGCCGAGATGGCGTTGCTGACGGCGATGATCGGCCAGACGATCAAGCTGCGCTGGAAGCTCTCGCTACAGGTGCAGTCGGACGGCCCGGTGCGCATGATCGCCACCGATTACTACGGCCCGACCGAAGAGGGCGCGCCCGCCCGAATCCGCGCCTACGCCAGCTTTGACGCAGACCGGATCGACGCGGACGCGCAACCGTTCGATCAGCTTGGCAAGGGCTACTTTGCCGTGCTGATCGACCAGGGCAAAGGCATGCAGCCCTACCAGGGGATCACACCGCTTGCGGGCGGCTCGCTCTCGGCCTGCGCCGAGAGCTACTTTGCCCAGTCCGAGCAGTTGCCGACGCGGTTTGCCATGTCCTACGGCCTGTCGACCGAGCCCGGCCAGCCCGAGCACTGGCGCGCAGGCGGGGTGATGCTGCAGCACATGCCCAAGGCGTCGCCGTTTGTGGCGCGGGAGGGTGGCTCGGGAGAGGAGGGTCTTCTCCAGCCGACCGACATCGTGGCTGACGATGACGATGGCGAGAACTGGACGCGCGTGAACCTGCACCTCGACACGGTCGAGCAGATGGAGCTGATCGGCCCCAGCGTGGCTCCCCTGGATCTGGTGGTGCGCTTGTTTCACGAGGAGCAGCCGCGCGTCTACGACGTGCAGCCGGTGGCCTTCGGCTGCACCTGTTCCAAGGAGCGCGTGCAGCAGACGTTGTCGATCTATTCGGCGCGGGACATCGAAAAGATGACCACCGACGACGGCCGCGTCACCGCCGATTGCCAGTTCTGCGGCGCGCACTACGACCTCGACCCCTCCGAGGTGGGGCAGGGTGCCGCGTGATCTGACGCCGGACCTGATTTCTGAGGCTCTGTCCCTGCCTGGGACGGAGTCTTCGGATTTCGACCTGAACGCCGGGTTTGTCCTGCCCGAGGGGCGCAAAGTGCGGGACGCCGCCGTGCTCGTGCCGATCCTGCAAACCTCCCAGGGGTTGCGCCTGCTGCTGACCAAACGCTCCTCCGCGCTCAAGCATCACCCGGGCCAGGTGGCCTTTCCGGGTGGCAAGTGCGACCCTGAAGACGCGGACACCACCGCCACCGCGCTCCGCGAGGCTTGGGAGGAGGTGCGCCTGCCGCCTGAGGCGGTGCAGGTGGTGGGAGCCCTGCCGCCGCACGAAACGGTCACATCGTTCACCATGACACCTGTCGTCGGGCTGATCGACGCGCCGTTTGACGTTGTGGTCGAGCCGAACGAGGTCGCTGAAGCCTTTACCGTCCCGCTGGGTCACGCGCTGGACCTCTCGCGCTTTCGCATCGAGGGCCGGATGTGGCGCGGCCAGATGCGCAGATATTATGCCGTGCCTTTCGGGCCTTATTACATCTGGGGGGCGACGGCGCGCATCCTGCGGGGCTTTGCCGAGCGGGCTGCGCGATGCGGGTGACCGGTGACTGGCTGAGCGCGCGCCACGTGCAGCGTGTTCTGGCGCTGCTCGAGGACGGAGGCCACCAGGCGCTGCTCGTGGGCGGTTGCGTCCGCGATGCGCTGATGGGGCTGCCGGTCGGGGACATCGACATCGCCACGGACGCGCTGCCGGACCGGGTCATCGGCTTGGCCAAAGCCGTGGGGGTCAAGGCTATCCCTACCGGCATCGACCACGGTACGGTGACACTGGTTGTGGATAATGCCCCACACGAAGTCACAACTTTCCGCAAAGATGTGGAAACAGATGGTAGACATGCGGTTGTTGCGTTCTCGGACGACGTGTCCACCGACGCAGCCCGGCGCGATTTCACGATGAACGCACTTTACGCGCGCGCGGATGGCACAGTGGTGGATCCACTGGGCGGGCTCGCGGACCTCGAGGCACGGCGCGTGCGGTTCATCGGAGATGCAGCGGCGCGCATCGAAGAAGATTACCTCCGAATCCTGCGATACTTTCGCTTTGCTGCGCGGTTTCAGGATCCGGCGGATGGTCATGATCCCGAGACGCTGGCGGTGATCGCCGCGCATTTGGACGGGCTGGAGCGTCTATCCGACGAGCGGATCACTTCTGAGATGGTCAAGTTGCTCGGTGCGCCCCACGCGGCAGAGACGCTGGGCGTCATGGACCAATGCGGCGTGCTGGGGCAGGTGTTGCCGGGCGCGCACGTCCCGAGTTTTACGCAACTGGTGCATCTGGCCGGGCAGAATGGTTCCACCGCAAATCTTGCAGCGCGGCTGGCGAGTCTGCGAGCGCCGGAGGGCATTTCGCGGCTGCGGCTGGACAAAGCGACAGCGCGGGATTGGGCGACCTACCGTGAGACGGCGGAGGGTAAGGTGGGCACTGCCGAGCTGGCCTACCGGCTGGGCGCGGAGGCTGCCGAACAGATCACGCTCCTGCGGGCTGCGCTCCTCGGTCAGTCGTGCCCACCCTACACGGACGACATCGCGAAGGGCGCAGCGGCGCGTTTTCCGGTGACGGCGGCGGACCTCATGCCGGCGCTCGAGGGGAAGGCGCTGGGTGACAAGCTGCGCGCGCTAGAGGCACGGTGGATCGCGTCGGATTTCACGCTCGACCGGGACGCGTTGCTGGGCTAGCGGGAGCCATGGACCCGCTTTACGGTTTTGTCTTTCTCGGGCTCTTCACGCCCGGTCCAAACGTGATCCTGCTCACTTTGTCTGGGGCAAGGTTCGGGATCGCGCGGACGTTGCCGCATTTGATCGGGGTCGTGCTTGGTGTGGGTGTGATCGCGGGGCTGACCGCGCTTGGCATTGCGGCGCTCCTGCTGGCGATGCCGGCGCTGGAATTGGCGCTCAAGACGCTGGCGGCGGGGTGGATCCTGTGGATGGCGTGGCGCCTCTGGATTTCTGCGGCGCGCGAGGCGGATGGCAAGGCCCGCCCCATGACGCTGATCGAGGCGGTGCTGTTCCAGTGGGTCAACCCCAAGATTTGGGCGGTCGCGCTGACGGCGGCGTCCGCCTATCCCGGGGGAGGCACGCCGCTGGCGGAGGCGGCGCGTCTTGCACTTGCCTTTTCCGGGACCAACCTGATCGTCTGCACGTTCTGGACCTGCGCGGGGGCGGCGCTGACGGTGCTGCTGACGCGCGAGGCGGCGTGGACGCTGTTCGCGCGCGTGATGGCGCTGCTGCTGGTCGCGTGTGCGCTGCTGGTCTTCCTCTGAGGAATCGCGCATACCGGGCGCATCATGTTCCGCTTTTTCGAGAATCTGGTCGATCCGTACACGCCTTACCGCGAGACGGACACGCCCCCACGTCGGCTTTGGCCGTTCCTGTGGGATTATGCACAGCCGTTCAAAAAGGTGTTCGCCTGGACGGCGCTGATGTCGGTGATCGTCGCGGTGATCGAGATCGCCTTGATCGGTTTGATGGGCTGGGTGGTGGACATCCTGTCTGGCGACCCCGCAACCGTGTGGGAGGAGCATGGCACGACGCTCATCGCGCTGGGCGTGTTCATCCTGATCCTGAGGCCGGCGCTGCAGGCGCTCGACGTGCTGCTCCTGAACAACACGATCCTTCCGAACTTTGGCACGCTCATCCGGTGGCGGGCGCACAAGCATGTGCTGCGCCAGTCGGTGGGCTGGTTCGAGAATGACTTTGCCGGGCGGATCGCCAACCGGATCATGCAGACCCCGCCGGCAGCGGGGGAGGCGGTGTTCCAGGTGTTCGATGCGATCACCTTTTCGATTGCCTATGTCGTCGGAGCTCTGATCCTGCTGGGTCAGGCGGATGCGCGACTGGCGATCCCGCTGGTGGCGTGGCTTGTGCTTTATGGCGGGTTGGTCGTCTGGACGGTCAAGCGTGTGGGCCCGGCCTCCGAGGCGGCCTCGAATGCGCGGAGCCAGGTCACGGGCCGCGTGGTCGACAGCTACACCAACATCCACTCGGTCAAGATGTTCGCGACGGACCAGCGCGAGCTCGATTACGCAAAGGACGCCATCGAGCACACGCGTGAGACGTTCATGGCTGAGATGCGGCTCTATACCTTCATGGATGTCGCTTTGGTGGTGCTGAACGGGATTTTGATCGTGGCGGTGGTCGGCTGGGCGCTGGCGCTCTGGATGCAGGGCGCGGCCTCGGTCGGGGCGGTGGCGGCGGCGACCGCGCTGACGCTGCGCCTCAACGCGATGACCGGGTGGATCATGTGGGCGCTCACGACGTTCTTCCGCCAGTTGGGGGTCGTGTCCGAGGGGATGGAGACGATTGCGCAGCCGATCGACCTGGTGGATGCGCCGGGGGCGCAACCTCTGAAGTTGACCGACGGCGAGATCAAGGTGGACGGTCTGACCCACCATTATGGCCGCGCGTCGGGCGGTCTCGACCAGATCGACCTGGTGATTCCGGCGGGGCAAAAGGTCGGGCTGATCGGACGCTCGGGTGCTGGGAAGTCGACCCTGGTGAAGCTGCTGCTGCGGTTTTACGACGCCGATGCGGGCCGGATCGAGATCGACGGCCAGGACATCGCATCGGTCACGCAGGACAGCCTGCGCGCGCAGATCGGGATGGTGCAGCAGGACAGCGCCTTGCTGCACCGGTCGGTGCGGGACAACATCCTCTACGGTCGCCCGGATGCCTCGGAGGAGGAGATGATTGCCGCCGCCAAACAGGCGCAGGCGCATGACTTTATTCTCGATTTGGCAGATGCTGAGGGGCGTGAGGGCTATGACGCGCAGGTGGGTGAACGCGGGGTGAAACTCTCGGGCGGGCAAAGGCAGCGCATCACCCTGGCGCGCGCGATCCTCAAGGATGCGCCGATCCTTTTGCTCGACGAGGCGACAAGCGCGCTCGACAGCGAGGTGGAGGCGCAAATCCAGACCACGCTTCAAGGGATGATGCAGGGGAAGACAGTGATTGCGATTGCGCACCGCCTGTCGACGATTGCGCACCTTGATCGCATCCTTGTCCTGGAGGACGGACGCATCGTCGAGGACGGCACCCATGACGTGCTTTTGGCGCAGGGCGGGCTATATGCCGGGTTCTGGTCTCGCCAGTCCGGCGGGTTCCTCAACACGGACACCGCTGCCGAGTGACGCTGATCGACCCTTTCAAAACCGCTGACGGACCGCCGCCGCAGACGCTGGGCGCGTTCCTGCGCTGGTGTCTGTCGGGGGCCTGGCCGGGGCTGGGTCTCGCGGCCTTGTGCTCGGCCTTGGCGGGCGGGATGGAGGCGCTGACGGCGCTGATCCTTGGCCGCGTGATCGACGGTGCGATGAGTGCGGGGCCGGAGGGCTTTTTTGCGCCTGCCAACTTGGGCCTGATCGTCGGAACCATCGTGTTCTTCATGTTGATCCGGCCTGTCGCCTCGGGCGCATCTGCGGCGACCAACGCCATGATCGTGCAGCCGAATGTGAACACGCTGGTGCTGTCGCGGCTCAACAGGTGGACGTTGGGGCAATCGGTGAACTTTTTCGACAACGACTTTGCCGGGCGGATCGCGCAAAAGCAGATGCAGTGCGCGCGCGCGGTGACCGACATCGTGGCGGAGACGATCAACGTCGTGACCTTTGCGATTGCGTCGCTGGTGGGGTCGGTGCTGCTGCTCACCGCGATCGACTGGCGCGTGACGCTGGTGTTCTGCATCTGGCTGGCTGCGTATTTCACGATGATCCGCTGGTTCATGCCGCGGGTGCGGGTGCGCTCGCGGGCGCGGGCGGCGAGCCGGGCGATGGTCTCGGGGCAGGTCGTCGACACGATCACGAATATCAAGACGGTGCAGCTTTTCGCCTCCGCCCGCCACGAGGACGGAGCGGCGCTGGGCGCGATGGCGCAGTTCCGGCGGGATGCGTTTCATTTTGGTAAGCTGAGCGCGCTTTTCCGGCTGTGCCTGATGACGCTTGCGGGGGTGCTTCCGGTGCTGCTGATCGGCGGGACGCTGATGGTCTGGCAGGCGGGTGATGCCACCGCAGGCGACATTGCGGCGGCGGGTGCGGTGGCGATCCGTATCGCGCAGATGACGGGCTGGGTGAGTTTCACGCTGATGGCGATGTACGCCAACGTCGGCGAGGCCGAAGACGGGATGAAGACGCTCACACCGCGCGACCGGGTCGAGGATGCGCCGGACGCAAGGGCTTTGGACGTGCCGCAGGGCGAGGTGCAGTTCGACGCGGTCTCATTCGGGTATGGGCGTCCGACGGGCGGTATTCAGGACATCAACCTCACGATCAAGCCGCGGGAGAAACTGGGGATCGTGGGTGCTTCGGGCGCGGGCAAAACGACGCTCGTTTCGACACTGCTTCGGCTCTATCCCACCGAAAAAGGCGTGATCCGCATCGACGGTCAGGACCTCACGCAGGTCACGCAGGAAAGCCTGCGGCAGGCCATCGGGATGGTCACGCAGGAGACGGCGATGTTCAATCGCTCGGCGCGCGAGAACATCCTCTACGGTCGACCCGACGCCTCCGAGGAGGAGATGATCGCCGCCGCCGAGCGCGCCGAGGCGCATGATTTCATCACCGGGCTCGAGGACCACCGGGGGCGCAAGGGCTATGATGCGCATCTGGGTGAACGCGGCGTGAAGCTCTCGGGCGGTCAGCGGCAACGGATTGCGCTGGCGCGGGCCATCCTCAAGGACGCGCCGATCCTTGTGCTGGACGAGGCGACGAGCGCGCTCGACAGCGAGGTGGAGGCGGCGATCCAGGACGCGCTGGGCCGTGTGATGGAGGGCAAGACGGTGCTTGCCATCGCGCACCGCCTGTCGACGATTGCGCGGATGGACCGGATCATCGTGCTGGACGCGGGGCGGATCGTGGAGGAGGGGACTCACACCGATCTGCTGGCGCGGGGCGGGCTCTACGCGCGCTACTGGCAGCGGCAGTCGGGCGGGTTCCTGGGTCTCGACCACGCGGCGGAATGACGGAAATCACCATTCAAAGGCTGGGCCATTTGGGCGACGGGATCGCTGAAGGTCCGATCTTTGCCGCGCGGACGCTGCCAGGAGAGGTGGTGACAGGCACGCTCGACGGGACGCGGCTGGAACAGCCGAAGATCGTGACGCCCTCGGAAGACCGCGTGAAGGCGCCGTGTCGGCATTACGCGTCGTGCGGCGGCTGCGCGGTGATGCACGCCTCGGACGCCTTTGTGGCCGCGTGGAAGCGGCAGATCGTCGTGGATGCGTTGGCGGCGCATCGGGTCAAGGCAGAGGTGCTGGAGACGCAGACCTCTCCTGTGCAGAGCCGTCGGCGCGCGACGTTTTCGGTGCGCCGGACCAAGGCGGGCGCTTTGGTCGGGTTTCATGGCCGGGCGAGCGAGACGGTGCTGGCGGTGCCGGAGTGCCAGCTGGTGACCCCGGGTTTGCGTGCAGCCTTTCCGGCGCTCGAGGCGCTTGGGCAGCTGCTTTGCGCGCGCAAGGGGGAGGTCGCGATGACGGTGACCGAGACGGAGAGCGGGCTTGATGTGAGCGCGGGTCCGGGCAAAGCGCTGGACGGGCCGATGCGCGCCGCGCTGGGGCAGCTGGCCGGGCAGTTCGGTTTGGCGCGGCTGACGTGTGACGGCGAGCTCGTCGCTCAGGCAGAGCCTCCGCGCCTCGCGTTTGACGGTATCGCAGTTATCCCGCCGGCGGGCGCGTTTTTGCAGGCGACCTCGCATGGGGAACAGGCGCTCCGCCGGGTGGTCATGGACCTGACGGCGGGGGCGAAGCTGATCGTGGACCTTTTTGCCGGGTGCGGGACCTTTGCGTTGCCGCTGGCGCGAATGGCCGAGGTGCATGGCGTCGAGGGCGATCGGGCAATGACCGACGCGTTGCTGGCCGGGTGGCGCGGGGCCACGGGTCTGAAACGGGTGACGGCGGAAGCGCGCGATCTGTTCCGCCGGCCTTTGATGCCGGACGAGTTGAAGGGGTTTGACGCCGCGGTGATCGACCCGCCGCGCGCGGGAGCAGAGGCGCAGGTGGCAGAGCTGGCGCGCTCGGATGTTCCGGTGATCGCGCATGTCTCCTGCAACCCGGCGACCTTTGCGCGGGATGCGGCGACGCTGATTGCGGCGGGGTTTGCGATGGGGCCGGTGCATGTGGTCGACCAGTTCCGGTGGTCGGCGCACGTGGAGGTTGTGGCCGGGTTTTCCCGGTAACACTTGCGCGCCTGCGGCGGCTTGGCCCTCGTACGGGGGTGCAAAATCGGGTAGCCTTTCGCAAAAATACAAAGGCATTCGAGGACAGGCTGATGAAGCGCAGATTTTTCCTGCTGAGCGCGGTGGCGACGTTTCTGTCGGCCTGCTCAAGCAAGTTCAAACGCTACAACGGTCCCGAGATCACGCATATCTTTGTCTACAAGGACCGGCGGCGGATGTACCTCGTCAGTGGCGAAGAGCTGGTGGCGAAATACAAGATCCGGCTGGGGTTCACCGCGCGGGGACACAAGCGGTTCGAAGGCGACGGCAAGACGCCGGAGGGGACGTATTACATCGACCGGCGCAACCCGAACTCGCTCTTTCACCTGTCGCTGGGGATTTCGTACCCGAATGCCGAGGATCGCGCCTTTGCCGAGTATCACGGGCGCTCGCCGGGGGGTGACATCTTTATCCACGGTCGGCCGAACGAGAAGGAAGACTGGAAGCGTGCGCGCAAGAACGGGCGCGATTGGACGGCGGGCTGCATCTCGGTGAAGAACAGCGAGATGGAAGAGATCTATGCGATGGTCGAGAACGGAACGCTGATCACGATTTTCCCGTGAGTCCGGGTCTCGTGAAACGGGCTACTGCAGGATCAGGACTTCGGGTGACTGCTGCAAGTCGTCCACGTCGACGAGACTCTCGCTGAAGCTCGCGCGCTCGATCGGTGCGGCGGAAATGCTGGTGCCGTCGGGGATGGCGACAGGCGCGGGGCGTTCGGTCGGGGCACCCACGCCGCCTAGGACGAGCGTCCACCAGATCTTGCCGTTGTCCTCCTGGAACCACGAAAAGCCCAAGTCGCGTGCTTGCGGCGAGAGGAGCACCTTGCGGGTGATCGGGTCCTCGGCCCAGGCGCCAAGCGTCACGAGCTCGGTCTCGTAGGTCTCGGAGATCAGCTCGCCGATGAAGGCGCCGGAATATCCGACGCGCCGTGTGCGGTCGATCGGGGAGGAGCCGTCGGAGCCAAAGTGCCAGGGGCGGTTTTGCAGCGACATGTCGCGCGCGTGGGTCGCGGCGGCGGCGGTCAGTTTGGAATCGAGGCGCACGTTGCCGAGGCCGGACGCCTGGCGGAGCGCGTTCACGCCGTCTTCCATGCGGAACTTGATCTTGGCCTCGTCGGCGCTGCGAATCTTGTAGAGCTTGGGCGAGGCCTGACCGTCCGGGGCGATTTCAGGTGTGGTCGGTTCACACGCGGCCACGGCGATCAGGGACAAAAGTGCAACAATTACGCGCATGACAAATTCTCCGGTGGCGATTCCGATTGTTCTCCAACGCACTACAATGCTGCCGTTGCAAGTCAAACCCACATCGGCGTGATTGCGCTGAATAACGCGGCTTTGATTTGCGACTGAGGCGCGCGCGCCATATTTTCGCCGCAACTCTTTCTGGTGTCAGTAGGTTAGGAGTGCATGACAATGACGGACTCTAAAATGACGATTTTGACACGGCGGCGCCTGCTTACGACGGGTGCGGCAGCCGCCTCGACACTGGCGGCTCCGGCGCTGGCGCAGACGGCGAACAACGCCTTTACCGGCACCACCGAGATGGAGGACCGCCCCAAGGACGGCGTGCGGCGCAATATCTCGAGCTTTCGGGCGCTGGACTGGCGGCCGTATTTCGACAACACCCGCAATGGCGCGATCCTCGTCGATCTCGACAGCCGGGCGCTGCATTACTGGTCCGAGGATCAGTCGATCTACAAGCTCTATCCGTCGTCGGTGCCGCTGACGGAGGACCTGACGCGGCGCGGTCGCACGCGCGTGACGCTCAAGGATCCGAGCCCCTCCTGGCGTCCGACGCCGTCGATGAAAGAGCGGAACCCCGAGTGGCCGGATTTCATCGGGCCGGGCCCGGACAATCCGCTGGGCACGCGGTCGCTGCACCTCAGCTGGACGTATTACCGCATCCACGGCACGCACGACACGCGCAAGATCGGGCGGCGCTCGTCGAACGGGTGTATCGGGCTTTACAACCAGCACATCGAAGAGCTGTACGAGATGGCCAAGGTTGGCACGCAGGTGCTGCTCATCTGAGCTTGGTTCAGGTTTATGATTTGGGAAAGGCGGGGCCGTGGGGTTGCCGCCTTTTTCTTTAAAGCGTGCGGTGAAAGCTCGGGTTCGTCTTTTCACTCACGCATAGAGAAAAGAAGTTCACGCGCCGTCCCGAGGGGTGGCGCGGCCTGACGGTGCTTGTCAGGCAGGTACTTTGATTTAGGCGGCTCTTCCTACCGCAGCCACCCCCCCACGTTTTCCTTGATGATCGAGCTCAGCGCGTGCACGTGCGCCGCGTCGTCGTTGAGACAGGGGATGTAGGTGAAGTGCTCCCCGCCCGCCTCCTCAAAGCTCTCTTTGATCTCTTCGTTGATCTCTTCGAGCGTCTCGATGCAATCGGCGGAGAAGGCGGGCGCGATCACGGCGATGTTCTTCTTTCCGTCTTCTTCGGCGAGGCGCGCGACCTCTTCGACGGTGTAGGGTTTCAGCCATTCCTCGGGGCCGAATTTCGACTGGAAGGTCGTGGTGATCTCGGTGTCCGCCCAGCCGAGCCGCTCCTTGAGGAGGCGCGTCGTCTTCTGGCACTGGCAGTGGTAGGGGTCGCCTTCCATCAGGTAGCGTTTCGGCACGCCGTGGTACGAGCAGACGAGGATGTCGGGGCGGGTTTCGGCCTCCGCATAAGCGCGCTCCACGGACTGCGCGAGCGCCTCGATATAGAGCGGGTGTTCGTAGTAGGGGTCCACAACGCGCACGGTCGGTTGCCACTTTTCCTTCATCAGCGCGCGAAAGAACTGGTCGTTGGCGGTGGCCGACGTTGCGCCCGCGTAGTGCGGATAGAGCGGGAAGAAGAGGATCTTGTGGCACCCCGCCTCCACCATCTCGCGCACCTTGGAGGGGGTCGAGGGGTTGCCGTAGCGCATGCAGAAATCGACGTGGATCTGATCGCCGTACTCGGCCTTGAGCTTGGCAGCGATGGCGGCGGTCTGGTCCTTGGTGATCGTCATCAAGGGGCTCTCGCCGGCGTCCTCGTTCCAAATGGACTTATACGCCTCGCCCGAGCTGAAGGGGCGTTTCGACAGAATCACCAGTTGCAGGAGCGGCTGCCAGAGCCACGGGCTGTAATCGATCACGCGGCGGTCGGACAGGAACTCCCCAAGGTAGCGGCGCATCGACCAATAGTCGTAATTGTCCGGCGTGCCGAGGTTGGCGAGCAGGATGCCCACCTTGGCCTGCGGCAACGCGGGGTGCGTTGCGGGCGCGTGGTTCGGGCGGGTCTCTGTTTCGTTTGGAGCGAGCACGTCTTCAGTCCCTTTGCGTAGCTTGCGCTGCATTTATCGCGTGAGACGCAAGCGTCAACGCTTGAGCGGGGTCTCGGAGGTCCCTAGCGCCTCGGCTAGACGCGTGGTTGCGGAGCCCGGGCGCAAGGGTTGCGGCTGGTCCGCGCTGGGCGCCCAGCCGGTCAGCGTGATGAGGTCATAGGTCGCGGTGATCGTGCCATCGCCCTCGCGCGGGTAGAGCGCATCCGCGCGGTCGAACACCGCCCGCCGGGTAAAGTGTCGCAGCCTGCCGTTCAGGGCGTTCCCCTCGCCCATCGCGCGCAGGTCGCGCATCAGGTGGCGGGGCGACTGGTAGCGGACCTCCATCGGAGCCGAGTCCGCGACGGGAAGTGCCAGCCCCGCCCGTTGCAGGAGCGCGCCGAGGTCGCGCACATCCCCCATCGGCAGAACGCGGGGCGAGAGCCCGCCGGTCACCTCTGTCTCGGCGGTGGCAAGTGCCGCGCGCAGCGTGCCAAGCGTCTGGCCTCCGAGGCAGATGACCAGCAGCAGCCCGTCCGGCACCAGCGCGCGGCGGCACTGGATCAGTTGACCCACCGGGTCGTTCGCCCAATGCAGTCCCATCGCGTGGATCACCAGATCATGCGCCTCGGGCGCGAGGTCGAGCGTGTCGGTGTCCGGCACGATCTGCGTGGCGCCGGCAAAACCGTCCCACACCTCGCGTGCAGGCGTCACAATTCCCGGCGCGCTGAACGATTTTTTAATGAATGACAGGCGATCCTCGGCCTCGTCCCGGGCGGCCTCGTGCAGGAACAGCCCCTTGGGGTGGACCCGCCGCGCGCGGCGCTGTGCGAGGGCGGTTCGGTCGATGAGCAATGTCTCGGTCATGGGGGGCAGATAAGCCGATGTACGCCCAGTTACAAACCGCGCTGCGGGTGCTTTATCCGCCGTCGTGCCTCGCGTGCGGGGCGGAGGTCGTCTCTGATTTCGGCCTGTGTGGTGCCTGCTGGCGGGACACGCACTTCATCGACACGCTGTCCTGCGATCTGTGCGGTATCCCCCTGCCGGGCCATTCGGGCGGGGTGGAGACCTGTGACACCTGCCTGCGGCATCCCCCGCCGTGGACGCGCGGGCGCGCCGCCGTGACCTATGAAAAGGGCGGGCGGCGGATGGTGCTGTCGCTCAAACACGGGGACCGGACCGACTTGGCGCGCCCGGCGGCGGCGTGGATGGCAGACCGACTGCAGGGTTTGGTGGACGAAGACAGCCTGCTGGTACCGGTGCCGCTGCACCGCTGGCGGCTCGCCAAACGGCGCTACAACCAGGCGGCGCTGCTGGCCAGGGCATTGGCGCGAGAGGTGGGGTGCGAGACCTGTCCCGATGCGCTGGTGCGCCTGCGTCCGACGCGCAGCCTTGGGCGGCGCTCGCGCGAGGCGCGGTTTGCCGAGCTCGCCGGCGCGATTGGCGTTCATCCTCGGCGCAAGGCGCTGCTGGAGGGGCGCCGGATCGTGCTGGTCGACGATGTTCTCGCCTCGGGCGCGACGCTTTGGGAGGCAACGCACGCTTGCCGCACCGCCGCGCCACAAGATGTGTCGATTGCCGTACTGGCGCGGGCGCTCTGGTCGTCTTAGATGTAGGAGGACCCTTGGAGAAGGACCTCGCGACATGGCTCAGAACACGGCTCAGATCGACATCTATACCTCGCCGCTTTGCGGGTTTTGCCACATGGCCAAGCGGCTTTTGACGCAAAAAGGCGCCGCGTTTACCGAGATCGACCTGTCCAAGGAGCCGGACCGCCGGGCCGAGATGGTCTCCCGCGCAAGCGGAGGTCGGACGGTGCCGCAGATCTTTGTCGGGGAGGTGCACGTGGGCGGCTGCGACGATCTGCACGCGCTCGAACGGGCAGGCAAGCTCGACGCGCTCCTGGCCGCGTGAGGACGGCCCTTCTGCAGATGACGAGCGGGGACGACCCCGCCGAGAACCTGCGCGCGGTTCAAACAATGCTTGAGACGGCAGTGCAAGACGGGGCGGGGTTCGTGGCGACGCCGGAAGTCACCAACTGCGTCTCCGCCAGCCGCTCGCACCAGACGGAGGTGCTGCGTCTGGAGGCGGAGGACAAGCCTCTGGCCGGCCTGCGGGATGCAGCAGCCCGGCACGGGGTGTGGCTGCTGATCGGCTCGCTCGCGCTCAAGACGGGGGATGCGGACGGGCGGTTTGCAAATCGGTCGTTTCTGATCGACCCCAAGGGCGAGATAACTGCACGGTACGACAAGGCGCACATGTTCGACGTGACGGTGTCGGAGGCGGAAACCTACCGCGAAAGCGCCGGATACCGCCCTGGGACGCAGGCGGTTCTGGCCGCAACGCCCTTTGCCACGCTGGGTTTGTCGATCTGTTATGACCTGCGGTTTCCGTATCTCTACCGAATGCTCGCGCAGGCCGGAGCGGAGGTGTTGACGGTGCCGTCTGCCTTTTCGCCCGTCACGGGCGCCGCGCATTGGGAGCCGCTCTTGCGCGCCCGCGCGATCGAGACGGGGTGTTACGTGATTGCGCCGGCGCAGACCGGCACGCATGCCGCCTCGCGCGGGAAGGCGCGGAAGACCTACGGGCGTGCGATGGCGGTCAGCCCGTGGGGCGAAGTGCTGGCCGATGCGGGCGATGCGCCGGGTGTGGTTTATGTCGACATCGACCGTGCCGAGGTGGCAAAGGCGCGCGCGCGCATTCCGTCGGTGCTGCAAGATGCTCCGGTGAGGCTTTCCGATGGATGATCCGGTGGACGCGCTGGCGGTCTCGCTCTTCAGCGAGATCCTGACGGTGGACCAGCTGGCGCGCCACCAGCTGTCGCGTGTGCTGCCGAAGGGGATGGAAATCTCGCACTTTTCGGTGCTGAACCATCTGGCGCGCACCAAATCCGAGAAGACGCCGGCGCAACTGGCGCAGCTGTTTCACGTCACGCGCGGGGCGATGACGAACACGATCGCCAAGCTGGAATGGGCGGGCTACGTGCACGTGCGCCCGGACTGGGATGACGCGCGGCGCAAGTGGATTTCGATCAGCCCGGCAGGCCGGAACGCGCGGGACCTAGCCTATCAGGCGATTTCGCCGACGCTGCGGGGGCTGGTGGAGGACATGGGCGCGGACGCGGTCCGCCATGCCATCCCAATCCTGCGCGCCCTGCGCGCGCGGATGGAAGAAGAGGGCTGACGGCACTGCCCACCTTACCCTGCATGGAGCATCGGCAGTAAGTGTTGGATCGTTGCGCAGTATGGTTCCGGGGGTTTGGCGGGCAGTTCGGCAGTGCCCACCTTACTATTGCAGACACCACGTGGGTCGCGGGTCTTAAGCGGAGCGTGCGATCCTTGGCCTTGTAAGGTGGGCAGTGCCGTTCTCAGGCCGGTTTGCGTGCGGCGGTCACGTAGTTCACGCTGAGGTCGCGGTCCGAGAGTGACCAGCTCCACCCCAGCGGGTTGAACACGTAGCCCTTGCGGTCGATCGGCTCCATCCCGGCGTTGCGCATCAGGTCGAAGAGCTCGTCCGGCGTGATGAACTTGGACCATTCGTGCGTCCCTTTCGGCAGCCAGCGCATCACGTATTCGGCGCCGACGATGGCCATCACGTAGGACTTGGGGTTGCGGTTGATCGTCGAGCAGAGATGCAGCCCGCCGGGTTTCAAGAGCTGCGCGCAGGCGTCGAGAAAGCTCTGCGGGCTCGCCACGTGCTCGACCACCTCCATGTTGAGCACGACGTCGAATTGCTCTCCCGCGGCGGCCATGTCCTCGGCCGTGGTGTGGCGGTAGTCGATGTCGAGGCCGGAGCGCTCGGCGTGCAGGCGGGCGACGGGGATGTTGCGCTCGGCGGCGTCCGCCCCGACCACCTCTGCGCCGAGGCGCGCCATCGGTTCACACAAGAGCCCGCCGCCGCAGCCGATGTCGAGGATGCGCAGCCCGGCAAAGGGCGCAGGGCCCGAGAGGTCGCGTCCGAACTCGGCGGCGACCTGGCTGGTGATATAGTCGAGGCGGCAGGGGTTGAGCATGTGCAGCGGCTTGAACTTGCCGTTCGGGTCCCACCATTCATCGGCCATCGCCTCGAACTTGGCGATTTCGGCGGGGTTCACGGTCGTCTCGGCGACGGTCATGGCAAATGTCCTATGGTCTTTTGCGATTTCTGACCAATATAGAGCGTTAATGGACAAATACCCGAGCCAAAAGACCGCAGGGTCCGCGTTATACCCGCCAATCGACCCGTTCGATCAGGCCATGCTCGAGGTTGGGGACGGCCACCGCATTTATGTCGAGCAATGTGGCGCGCGGGACGGGATCCCGGTCGTGGTGCTGCATGGTGGACCGGGGGGCGGATGCTCTCCGTCGATGCGGCGGTATTTCGACCCTGACGTGTACCGCGTGATCCTGTTCGACCAGCGCGGGTGCGGGCGGTCGCAGCCGCATGCGAGCGTCGCGCACAACACGACGTGGGATCTGGTGAACGACATCGAGCTGATCCGGTCCCGGCTCGGGATCGAGAAATGGGTCGTGTTCGGCGGAAGCTGGGGCGCGACGCTGTCGCTGATCTACGCGCAGACCCATCCCGAGCGCGCCACGGCGCTGGTGCTACGCGGCGTGTTCCTGATGACCCAGTCCGAGCTCGACTGGTTCTATGGTGGCGGGGCGGGGCGCTTTTTTCCGGAGACCTGGGCGCGCTTTGCCGGGATGATCCCTGCAGAAGAGCAGGGTGATCTGATCGGCGCCTATCACAAGCGGCTCTTTTCCGGGAATCTGCCCGAGGAGACGAAGTTTGCGCAGTCCTGGTCGGCCTGGGAGAACGCGCTCGCGTCGGTGCAGTCAGACGGCCAGGGCGGGCGCCCGCCGGGCCATTACGCGCGTGCATTTGCGCGGCTCGAGAACCACTATTTCACCAACAAGGGCTTTCTGCCGCGCGATGGGCATATCCTCGATCAGATGCCGCGCATCGCGCATATTCCCGGCTACATCGTGCAGGGGCGCTATGACATGATCTGCCCGCCGATCAGCGCCTACGCACTTTCCGAGGCCTGGCCGAAAGCGACCTTGCGCATGGCGCCGCTGTCCGGCCATGCCCTGTCGGAGCCGAATATCTCGCGGGCATTGGTCGAGATCATGGACGCCTTGCCGCACAAACAGGCGGTTTGATCTTTTTTGAGACCGCGCATCAGTCCAAAAGCCTGATCGGCATAAGTCCAATCCGGGCAAAACGCTTTACAGGCGGCGCCCTTTTGTGAACCGTTAGTGGTGACGGCAGCGGGGGCTTTCATCACATGAATTCGGTTCTGAAGATCATCCTTCAGAGGATCGGGCTTGGCATCTTGACGTTGTTCATCGTCTCGATCGTCATCTTCACGGCGGTAAACCTGTTGCCGGGCGACTTTGCCGAGCTGATCCTCGGGCAGGGCGCAACGCCGGAGGCTGTGGCGGCGATCCGCACAGATCTCGGCTTGGACAAGGATCCTGTCACGCGGTATTTTAGCTGGCTCTTTGGCGTGCTGCAGGGGGATCTCGGCACGCCCTTCGCGCAGGCCAACATGGCCTCCTTTGCCGGCAGCGCGACGGGCAGCGGGCTTGGCTCGGTGGCGGCGCAACTGGCGCCGCGGTTCGAGAACACGATGTTCCTGGCCGGTGTGACGGCGATGATCGCGGTGCCGCTGTCGCTGACGCTCGGCATCCTCGCGGCGCTCTACCGCAACACGGTGTTCGACCGGGCGGCGAACGTGGGGACGCTTACGAGCATCTCGAGCCCGGAGTTCTTTCTGGCCTACGTGCTGATCCTGTTTCTGGCGGTGCTGAATCCGATCTTTCCGTCGTTGTCGAACATCTTTGAGGGGATGGCGCTGGGCGAGCGGCTCGAGCGGACGATGCTGCCGGCGCTGACGCTGACGCTGGTGGTGACGGCGCATATGATGCGCATGACGCGGGCGGCGATCATCAACCTCTTGGCCTCGCCCTATATCGAGATGGCGCGGCTCAAGGGGATCAGCCCGATGCGGGTGATTGTCACGCACGCGCTGCCGAACGCGCTGGCGCCGATCATCAACGTGATCGCGCTGAACCTTGCGTATCTGATCACAGGCGTCGTCGTGGTTGAGGTCGTCTTTGTCTACCCGGGGATCGGTCAGTACTTTGTCGACAGCGTGAAAATCCGCGACATCCCGGTGGTGCAGGCGTGCTGCCTGATCTTCGCCGGGGCGTACATCCTGCTCAACCTTTTGGCGGACGTCCTGTCGATCCTGTCGAACCCGCGCCTGAGGCATCCCAAATGATGACCGTGCTGACCCTCGTTGCCGCGCTGGTGGCGTGCCTTGGCCTGGGGTGGCTCTTTCGCCTGATCGGGCAAAAGGCGACGCGCAACCGCCCCTATTTTCGCGACATGTCGCTGGGTGTTGCGTTTGGTTTTGCGCTGGGCGTTGCGATCCTCGTGTGGATCATCTGGACCTACATCTATGCGCGGTTCATCGCGGAGGATCAGGCAGCGAACAAATACTTCTTTTTCGTCGTGGCGGTGCACGGGTTCCTGATCTTTGCCGCCTCGGCCTGGTTGTTTCGCGCGCTCGGCCGGATGGTCGGCACGGCCAGCACGCGCAAGCTTTTCCGGTCGATGCCGCTGACGGCGGCCTTCGGCGTGCTGGTGATCCTGATCTATGCGATCGTCTCGATCTTTGCCGGGGTGATCGCGCCCTACGGGCAGGAAGAGATCCTGGCCAACGCCAACGTCGTGCCGGGCGGCAATCCTGCGATGGGCGGCGATCCGGCGTATCCGCTGGGGACCGATCAGATCGGGCGCGACATTCTCAGCCGTCTGATCTACGGCGCGCAGAACACGGTGGGGATTGCCTTCGCGACCACCTGTCTGGCGTTCTTTATCGGCGGCACGCTGGGCTTTCTGGCGGCGACGCTGCAGGGCTGGCTCGACCAGGTTCTGTCGCGCGGCGTGGACGTCCTGATGGCGATCCCGTCGCTGATCTTTGCGCTGCTCTTGATGACGATCGCTTCCGCATGGGCGGGGTCCGAGAAGGGGCTGCTGACGTTCTACATGGTGCTGATCATTGCGGTGATCGACTCCACGCGGGTCTACCGTCTGGCGCGCGCGGTGGGGCTGAATATCGTGGTGATGGACTACATCGAGGCGGCCAAGCTGCGCGGTGAGGGGCTGGGGTACCTGATCTTCAAGGAGATCCTGCCGAATGCCACCGCGCCGCTGCTGGCCGAGTTCGGACTGCGGTTCTGTTTCGTGTTCCTGACGATTGCCTCTCTGAGCTTCCTCGGTGTGGGGATCCAGCCGCCGCTGGCGGACTGGGGGACGATGGTGCGGGATTTGGCGCAGTTCATCAACTTTGCCGCCTTTGCGCCGCAGGTGGCGTCGGCGCCGCTGCTCGCCGCCGGTGCGATTGCGCTCCTGACGGTGGCGGTGAACTTTGTGGTGGACTGGATGCTGCACCGCTCGTCGGGGCTCAAGGAATGAGGGTGAGCAGCACAGCGCGCGCCATGCCCGACCTCGGGAGGGCGGTGGTACTCTTTGCAACGCTGCACCTCAAAGCATCATCCGTGCGACGGGCCTGCGGTTCTCGCCAGTATGCCCTCCCGGGGGGGAGGTCGGGCATGGCGCGTGCGCGCCGGGAAGCGCAACAAATCAACGGAGCGCTCTTATGACCGACCGCGAAGTTCTCCTCAAAGTCCGCGGGCTCAAGCTCGAAGGCCGCACGGACGAGACCTGGAACTCCATCGTCAACGGGGTCGACCTGACCCTGCACAAGGGTGAAGTGCTCGGCCTCATCGGCGAGTCCGGCGCGGGCAAGTCCACGGTCGGCCTCGCCTCCATGGGGTTCTGCCGCGACGGCGTGCGCATCGCAGGCGGAAGCGTGGAGTTCGACGGCATCGACCTCGTGAACGCCTCGGCTGCGGTCAAGCGCTCGCTCCTCGGCAAGCGCATCGCCTATGTCGCGCAGTCGGCGGCGGCGTCCTTCAACCCCGCGCACAAGCTGATCGACCAGCACACCGAGGCGCCTGTGCAGCACGGCGTGAAGGGCAAGGCAGCCTCGGAAAAAGACGGGATGGAGCTTTACGCCAAGCTGCGCCTGCCAGACCCGGACAACATCGGCTTCCGCTACCCGCACCAGGTGTCGGGCGGTCAGCTGCAACGGGCGATGACGGCGATGGCGATGTCCTGCCGGCCGGACCTCATCATCTTTGACGAGCCGACGACGGCGCTCGACGTGACCACGCAGATCGAGGTGCTCGCCTCCATCCGCGACATCGTCGAGCAGTACGACACGGCTGCGATCTACATCACCCACGACCTCGCGGTGGTGGCGCAGATGGCGGACACGATCAAAGTCCTGCTGAAGGGCGACGAGGTCGAGGAGGCGGACACCCGCACCATGCTCTCCTCCCCCAAGGAAGAGTACACCAAGTCGCTCTGGGCGGTCCGGTCGTTCGAGCGTCCGCAAAAGCCCGCGGTGCAGACCGGTGCCACGCCCGTCATCGCGGTCAAGAACGTGACGGCCGCCTATGGGACGACACCGGTCCTCTTTGACGTGTCCTTCGACATCCACGAGGCGCGCACGGTAGCTGTGGTGGGCGAGTCCGGTTCGGGCAAGTCGACAACCGCGCGCTGTATCACGGGGCTGCTGCCGCCAAAGGAAGGGCATATCGAGTTCATGGGTCAGGCCCTGCCGCTCGATTACCGCAAGCGCAGCAAGGACCAGCTGCGCCAGGCACAGATGATCTACCAGATGGCTGACACCGCGCTGAACCCGCGCAAGACCATCGGAGAGCTGATCGGGCGCCCGGTCGAGTTTTACCTCGGGATGCGCGGCGCGGAAAAGCGCAAGCGGGTGGAATACCTGCTCGAACAGATCGAGCTGGAGCCGTCACAATATATCAACCGTCTGCCGTCCGAGCTGTCAGGCGGTCAGAAACAGCGGATCGGGATTGCGCGCGCGCTGGCGGCGGAGCCGCGGTTCATCATCTGCGACGAGGTGACCTCCGCGCTCGACCAGCTGGTCGCCGAGGGCATCCTCAAGCTGCTCGCGCGGCTGCAGGACGAGCTGGGCCTCAGCTACATGTTCATTACGCACGATCTTGCCACCGTCCGGGCGATCTCGGACGAAGTTGTGGTGATGAAGGACGGACGGGTGGTAGAACAAGGTCCGAAGGACGACATGTTCACGCCGCCGCACCACCCCTACACAGACCTGCTTCTGGCCTCGGTGCCAGAAATGGACCCGGACTGGCTCACCAATCTTTTGGCCCAACGCGGAGTTGATAACATCGGCGACGCGGCTGTTGATAAGATGAGCTAGCGAATCAAGCCCGGAGGCCGGGACGCCTCCATCACACTGCACGTCACAAACAGGGAGAGATGACATGCACAATATCAGCCGTCGTGGCCTTCTGAAAACCGGCGCAGCCGCCGGTGTTCTGGCCGCAACCGGTATGCCGCTGCGCGCGCAACAGCGCGGCGGAATGCTCAAACTGGGTCTCGCGGGCGCGAACACGTCCGACAGCTGGGACGGGCGCACGCACTCGGACAGCTACATGATCATGACCGCGCATGGCGCCGTCTTTGACTGCCTCACCGAAGTCGCCGCCAACGGTGAGCTGGTGGGCGAGCTCGCCGAGAGCTGGGAAGCCTCGGCAGACGCCAAGACCTGGACGTTCAAGCTGCGCCAGGGCGTGACCTTCCACAACGGCAAGCCGTTCGGCGCGGACGACGTGATCGAGTCGCTGAACCTGCACACCGCAGAGGGCGCGAAATCCGCGGCCAAGCCGATCGTCTCGGCCATCACCGAGATGAAGAAGATCAGCGATCACGAGCTGCAGTTCACGCTGAAGGACGGCAACGCCGACTTCCCGTTCCTGCTCTCGGACTACCACATCCTGATGTACCCGGCGGGCCAGGTGGATGAGGCGATCGCCAACGGCATTGGCACCGGCCTTTACAAGGTCGAGTCGTTCGACCCGGGCGTGCGCACGCTGCTGAGCCGCGTCGACAGCCACTACAAGGACGGCAACGCCGGCTGGTTCGACCAGATCGAAGTCATCGCGATCAACGACGCCTCGGCGCGGATGAACGCGCTGATGACCGGCCAGGTCGACGCCGTGAACCGCGTGGACTTCAAGACCGAGGCGCTGCTGCGCGCGAACCCGAACGTCAACATCATGGAAGTGACAGGCAACCAGCACTACACCTTCCCGATGCTGACCGGGCTCGATCCGTTCTCGAACCTCAAGGTCCGTCAGGCGCTCAAGCACGCGATCAACCGTCAGGAGATGGTCGACAAGATCCTGCTGGGTCACGGCGCAGTTGCCAACGACCACCCGATCGGTCCGGCCAACCAGTACTACGCGGCCGATCTCGAGCAGAACAGCTATGACCCGGACAAGGCGATGTCTCTGCTGAAAGAAGCCGGCCTCGACGGGATCAAGGTCGATCTGTCCGCCGCAAACGCCGCGTTTGCCGGCGCTGTCGACGCGGCGCAGCTCTACCAGGCGTCTGCCGCTTCGGCAGGCATCGAGATCAACGTCGTGCAGGAGCCCGACGATGGCTACTGGTCGAACGTCTGGCTGAAAAAGCCGTGGTGCGCCTGCTACTGGTCGGGCCGCGCGACAGAAGACTGGATGTTCTCGACCGCCTACGAATCGGGTGTGCCGTGGAACGACACCGGCTGGGAAAACGCACGCTTCCAGGAGCTGCTGCTGACCGCGCGCGCCGAGCTCGACTCGAACAAGCGCCGCGAGATGTACGGTGAAATGCAGATGCTCTGCTCGCAAGAGGGCGGCACGGTTGTCCCGATGTACGCGAACTACGTGGACGCACACTCCACCAAGCTCGCCAACTCCGGCACGATCGGCAACATCTTCCAGATGGACAGCTCGCGCCTGATGGAGCGGTGGTGGATGGCGTAAGCCTCACCGTTTGACTTTGAAGCGCCCCGTGGGAGACTGCGGGGCGTTTTGCTTTTGAGAGGTTTTGCGCCGCGCTGCGCGCATCGCGGTGGTTGGGGGGCCAGCCCCCCAAACCCCCCGGGATATTTTCAGCCAGAAGAAGGACCTTGGGTGGGGATACCTAGAGCACGTAGCGGCTGAGGTCGGTACTTTTGGTGAGTTCGCCCAAATGCTGTTCGACGAAGGCGGCGTCGACGGTGACCTCTTCGCCGGAGCGGTCGGGGGCGGTGAAGCTGAGTTCTTCGAAGACGCGTTCGAGCACCGTGTAGAGGCGGCGGGCGCCGATGTTTTCAACCGAGCTGTTCACCTCGGCGGCGATGCGCGCAAGGGCGGCGATGCCATCGGTCGTGAAGGTCACGGTGAGCGTTTCGGTCGCCATGAGCGCTTCGTATTGTTTGGTGAGCGCGTTGTCGGTCTCGGTCAGGATGCGGACGAAGTCGTCTTCGGTCAGGTCGCGCAGGGTAACGCGGATGGGCAGGCGGCCTTGCAGCTCGGGCAAAAGGTCCGAAGGTTTGGCGATGTGAAACGCGCCCGACGCGATGAAGAGGATGTGGTCGGTTTTCACAGGGCCATGCTTGGTGTTGACGGTGGTGCCTTCGATCAGGGGAAGGAGGTCGCGTTGCACGCCTTCGCGGCTGACGTCGCCGCCGCGCGCATCGGAGCGGGCGCAAACCTTGTCGATTTCGTCGAGAAAGACGATGCCGTTTTGCTCGACAGAGGTTAGCGCGGCGGTTTTGACAGTTTCGTCGTCGAGGAGCTTGTCGGCCTCGTCCGCGATCAACGTTTCATAACTTTCGGCAACTGTCATCGACTTGCGCATGGTGCGTCCACCGAAGGCTTTGCCGAACATCTCCCCGAGGTTCATCATGCCGGCGCCGGGCTGGCCGGGGATTTCGAACTGACCCATGGGGTTGGAGGTGTCGGCGATTTCGAGCTCGATCACGGTGTCGTCGAGATCGCCTGCCTTGAGCTTTTTGCGAAACATCTCGCGGGTGCTCTCGCGGGCGCCTTCGCCGGCAATGGCCTCGATCACGCGCTCTTCGGCGGCGGCGTGGGCGCGCGCCTTGACGTCCTCGCGCATGTGGTCGCGGGTTTGCACGATGGCGGCATCCACCAGGTCGCGGATGATCTGTTCGACGTCCCGCCCGACATAGCCGACCTCGGTGAACTTGGTCGCCTCGACCTTGAGGAAGGGCGCGCGCGCGAGTTTGGCGAGGCGGCGCGAGATCTCGGTCTTGCCGACGCCGGTGGGCCCGATCATCAGGATATTCTTGGGGTAGACCTCGTCGCGCAGATCGTCGGGCAGCTGTTTGCGGCGCCAGCGGTTGCGGAGGGCCACGGCGACGGCGCGTTTGGCGTCCTTTTGCCCGATGATGAAGCGGTCCAGTTCGGAGACGATTTCGCGGGGCGTGAGGTCGGTCATGGGGTCTTTCCTTTGCGTGATCGACAGATGGGGGGCGTCGGGCCGAAAGGCAAGCCGAGCGCGGCGATCACACGCGCGATCACATCGCTGTGCTGGGCTCTATGAAGGTGCGCCCGGATGTCGCAGGTTGTGCGCAGACCGCGCTTAGTGATGGAGGGTTACATGAACCGACGCGCATTTCTGGGATCCGTGGCTGCCGTGATGGCGGCGCCTGCCTTTGCCGGGGGACACGGTCGGATCGGGACGTTTACCGGGGCGTCGAACCACGTCACGCGTGGGCGTGCCGAATTGGTCAAGGAGGGAAGCACGTACACCGTGCATCTACTCGACGATTTCGTCTTTGACGGGGCGCCGGACCCCAAGGTTGCGCTTGGCCGGGATGGGTATGACGCGTCGACCTTGATGGGTCTGTTGAAGAAGAACCGCGGCGCGTCGTCCTACAAGGTGCCCGCGGGGATCAATGCGGACGATTACAATGAGGTGTGGATCTGGTGTGAGCGGTTCAATGTGCCGCTGGGCGTGGCGAAGTTGAGTTAGAGCAGGCGACCTTGAACCTGGTACGTACTGGCTCAATTCAAAGTTCCCGCCTGAAAGGCACCGTCAGGCCGCGCCGACCCGCCCCCGTCAAACCGAAGGTTTGCCTTCGGCAAAGTGGGCGGCGCGATTGCGCCACCCCGCGGGCCGGCGCGTGCACAACCATTTCGAAAGCATCAGATTTTAGGTGCGCTTTTGGGTCAAAGGCGAGGTCCCGGGTCAAGCCCGGGACGGGGGCGGCTGGGCGCTGGAGGGCGGCAGTTTGCTGAGCGGCAGGATTGGGGCGAGCGTGCGCAGGAGGCGCGCCCGGATACGCTCCCAGAACGCGCCGAGCAGCAGGAGGACGATGCCGAGGAGGAGGATGGCAAGCCCGCCGCCTTCCCCGCCGAAGACGGTAAAGGCAAGCGTCACGCAGTACCCTACGGCGGCGATCAGGAACGAGCGGCGGTCGATCACGATAGCGATTACGGCAAAGACGCCGAGCACCAGTGCGAGCGCGAAATTCATGCCTCCGCCCGCGAGCAGCGTCAGCGCGATGGTGTTGACCAGGGCGGGTGCGGCGATGATGTGCAGCCAGAACCCGTTGGCGGCGCGGCGCGTCACGCGGTGCGGGTCGGACATGTCGAACGCCATGGCGGCGACAAAGAACGCCACCCCGAGGCCAAGCGTGATCCAGGCGAACCCGCCGTCAGCCGAAAGCAGGAAGATGTCCGCCGGATTGCCCGGCGTTCCGTTTCGCGCCGCCGCCCACATGAGCGCCACGGCAAAGGCGCCCAGCGCGATCAGCGCCATGGCAAAGGGCACGCGAAACCGCAGCCAGTAGACAAAGATGGCCACGGTGGTGGCGGCGAGCGGCAGCGGCAGGCTCGTCAGGTCCTCCTGTGCCACCATGAACGGCTCCGCGAGGTAGGCCGAGAGTCCGATCAACGCGTTGCCCGCCCAAAAGATGGACAGGGTGATCGCGGGGGCCACCATGCGGCGGCGCCGGACAAAGTACTCGGACAGCGCCCAGAGGATCACCGCGCCGACGAGGGCGTAGCCAATCGCGCGCTGAAATATGTTGTCCTGGCCAAGCCCAGTCGAGATGCCGGCAAAGGTCAGATAGCCGGTCCCGAGGATCACGAGGCCGACGACGATGAAGATCTCGTTGAACCCTTTGAAGAGCTCGAAGGGTTCGTCCCCCGGCGCGAGGTTTTCGCGTGCGCCCCGGCGGCTGTCGGCGAGGGCGACGAGGCTGGCGGCTTGCGCTTCGTCCACGACGCCGGCGGCCACGGCGGCGCGCAGGTCGTCGCGGCTCATGATGGGGATGTCCCGGGCGGCGAGGGGGGCGCTCACGAGGCGGCCTTTTCCCGGGCGATCTCTTCGACGGTGAGGTTGCCGTTGGTGTAGACGCAGATGTCGGCGGCGATGGCCATGGCCTTGCGCGCGACCTCTTCGGCGGAGAAGTCCGTCTCCATCAGTCCGCGTGCGGCGGCGAGGGCGTAGTTCCCGCCCGACCCAATGGCGGTCACGTCGTGCTCGGGTTCCAGCACGTCACCTGCGCCGGTGATGACCAGCAGTGTGTCGCCGTCGGTGACGATCAGCATCGCTTCGAGCTTTTGCAGGTACTTGTCGGTGCGCCACTCCTTGGCCAGTTCGACGGAGGCGCGGGCGAGTTGGCCGGGGTGCGATTCCAGCTTGGTCTCGAGCCGTTCGAGCAAGGTGAACGCGTCGGCGGTGGAGCCGGCAAAGCCTGCCACGACGTCATGCCCGCCGGGGCTGAGGCGGCGCACCTTGCGGGCGGTGCCTTTGATGACCGTCTGGCCGAGGGAGACTTGTCCGTCGCCTGCGACGACCACGCTTCCGCCTTTCTTGACCCCGATGATCGTGGTGCCGTGCCATCCGGGGAAGCTGTCCTGTTGCATGCGCGGGTCTCCTTTGTCAGCTTATGTGAAAACTCTCGGCCCGCTTCGCAAGGCCGAAACGCGCAGAAAGGGCAGGCGTGGCAGGGCAGATCGACGTGAAAGAGGCCGCGCGCGAGACCTTTAGAGGCTTGGCGCGGCAGGCGGGGCTCGATGCGGCGCGGTTCGAGATGACGCGCACCTGGGTCAAAGATGACGCCCGCCGCCTGCATATCGTGGCGCGGTTCGACGGGCCTGAAGGGTCGGTGATGCTGAAACAGGCGTTTCGCCCGGAGGATGACACGGAGTTTAGCGGCATCGTCGCAGCGCACCGTGTGGCGGCGGAGGCGGTGCGGGACGTGCCGGGGGTGGACGTGCCGCAGGTGGTGGCGGTGGACAGCGAAAAGCGTGCGTTTCTGATGTCGCATCTGCCGGGGGAGACGTTGCTCGACCTGTGCCGCGCGACGGAGGACCACGCACCCTTGCTCGAGGCAACGGGGCGGTGGCTCTCGGCCTACCACGCCGGGACCTTTGAAGAAGAGCGCGTCTTTCAGCCCAAGTTCATGGCGCAGCATATGCTGCGGCTGGTGGACCAGATGGAACGCGGGGAGCGGAAGATCCGGGGGCAGAAAGCCTTCATCGAGTACGCTCGGCAGGTGCAGGCGCTGGTGCCGGACTGCTCGGATCAGATCAGCAAGATTGCGGCCAAGCATGGGGATCTCAACGCGCACAACATCCTAATCGGGGAGGGGAGCGTCGGGGCTTATGACTTTCTCCCGACCGGGCCGACGCCGGTGGGCTACGACATCGCGCGCATCCTTGTGAGTTACATGCAGATGGTCGGGGACATCTCCAAGCTGGAGCGGGGGGAGGTCGTTTCTAGCCCGGCGCGCGCGGCGTTCTTCGAAGGGTATACCTTTGTGCCCGAAAGCGACCCGGGGGTCCGCTTCCTGCAGCGTATCCAGCTTTTGAGTGATTGGAACCGGATGCACCATGGGCTGAGCCCGCGGTCGATCATCCGGTTCAAACGGCTTCGCGCGATGGCGAAGCGGGCGTTTGGCTGACCCCCTGAGAGGATCAGCCAGTAAGCGTTAGATGGACTCTTCGATCCAGCTTTGCAGCGCGGCTTTGGGAGCGGCGCCGGCGCGGTTCGAGACGACCTGACCGTCCTTGAAGATGAAGAGCGCGGGGATGCCGCGCACACCCATCGCGGCGGCGGCGTTCGGGTTGGAATCGACGTCGACCTTGGCGATCTTGACCTTGCCGTCCATCTCGGCGCTCAACTCTTCGAGCGCGGGGCCGATTTGTTTGCACGGACCGCACCACTCCGCCCAAAAGTCGACGACCACGGGGACATCGGAATTTTTGACTTCGGCGTCGAAGGTGTCGTCGGTGACTGCAACAGTACCCATGGTGTTCTCCTTTGGGGGCGAGTCGGAAACAGAGCGCGAACCTAGGCAGGCCCTTGGGATGCGTCAAGATGTACCGCGCGGCTGAGAGCCTCCATCACCATCTTGTGTGGCAGCGGTTGGACTGCGCCTGTGCTGGTCCAGATCAACGCGGTTTCGACGGTTTTGCCGGGGAACACCTGCGCAAGCGCGGCGGCATAGGCGCCCATTTGGCGCAGCAGGCCCTCGGGCACGTCTTCGGCGCTTTGTGGCACGACGGCATTGGATTTGAAATCGTAGGCGTGCACGATGTCATCGGTGACGATCAGCCGGTCGATCACGCCCGACATGCGCGCGCCGCCCAGCTGCGGCAAGGGCGCGGTGATCGGGACCTCGACCAGCGCGTCTTTGGCAAAAACGTGAGCCAGCGCGGGCGCATCGAGGCACGTCGCCACGTGGGCCAGCGCCTCTGCCAGGATGTCGGCGTGGTCCGCGCCTGCAAGCGTTTGTGCCGCCTCCACGCGCAGGGCGGGAGCAAGGGGAGGCAGGTGTTCGAGCAGGAGGTGCACTAGAGAGCCAAAGCGTTTGGCGGCGTCGGTGTCCTGTCCCAACTCGCCCGGCAGCGCCTTGGCACCGCCAAGGTCGGAGGGCGATAGCAGCGCTGTTTGGGGTGGAGGCACCGGCGCACGCTCGGTCACCCATTCCGGGAGAGCAGAAGGTGGCGTGCCTTGCGTGTCTTCTGCGGCTATGACGGCAGGCCACGCGTGACCGCCGAGACGGAGGCCGGGGCCTCCTTCCGCCAAGGCGGGCAGGTCCAAAAGCGCGGCATCACATTTCCGCATGCCGTCCGCGACCATGCCGTACCAGCTTTCATCCGGCTTTTTGCCGATGTCTCCCGCAGCGCAGACGATAAGGCGCTGCTCGGCGCGCGTCATGGCCACGTACAGCAAGCGGTCGCGTTCGGCTTGCTCCGCCTCGCGCGTGGCGGTGCTGACGCGAGAGGTTTGCGGGCAGGCGTCCGCGGCGTTTGGTCGCCAGAAGGCGCATCCGTCTGACACCAGAACCCGGTCCAGATCGCGCGGGCGCGACTTGTGCGTGTCGGGCAGGATCACCACCGGGGCCTCCAGCCCCTTGGCGCCGTGTACGGACATCACGCGCACCTCGTCGGCTTGCTGCGGGACCTGCCGCTTGATGGTCAGGTCATCGGTCTCCATCCACGCGAGGAACCCCGTCAGTGACGGGATTTCGGCCTGCTCGTAGGCGAGCGCCTGGCTGAGGAGCGCGTTGATCCCGTCCTCGGCCTGCACACCCAGCCGAGAAAGCAGCCGGGTGCGCCCGTCGTACCGGGTCAGGATACGCTCGAGCAGGTCGAAGGGGCGCAGAAAGTCCGTCTGCGCCATGAGCGCGTGAAAGACCTCCGCGGTCTCGCGGTGCTCGGGTGCCTCGCGCAGCGCGTGCCAGAGGAAGGGCGATGTGCGGTGATGTGCCAGCGTGTAGAGCTGTTGCTCGGTCCAGCCGAAGAGCGGGCTTTTGAGCACGGCGGCGAGGGACAGGTTGTCCTCCGGCAGGGCCAGCACCGACAGCATGGCGCGCAGGTCGCGCACGGCGAGTTCGGCGCCCACCTTGATCCGGTCGTTGCCAGCGGTCGGCACGCCGGCCTCCTTGAGAGCGCGGATGATCTCGGGGAAGACGCCGGTGCGCGAGCGGACGAGGATCAGAAAGTCGCCGGGCTTGGCGGGACGGGCCATCCAGTCCCCCTCGGGCGTGCGGATCGCGATGGGCGTTTCGGTGTCGAGCATCCGCTTGATTTCACTGGCCACGTGCCCTGCCAGCACGCGCTGGGCGTCGCTGGGTTGCACGACGTCGACGGGGTCCTCGAAATCGGGCTGCTCGGGGGTCTCTTCCTTGGCGATCACGGGCCAGAGGTCGACCTGTCCCGGCATCGCGTCGTGGAAGGCCCGGTGCGTGCCTTGCGCGTCGAAACCAGAGGTGGTCTTGCCTTGCAGCGTTTCATCGACCAGCGACAGGATTTCGGGAGCGGAGCGGAACGAGTGCTGCAGCGTGCGGTCCTGGAGCGGTGCCGTGCCGTGCGCGAGGCGGTCGGAGAACGTGCCGCGCATCCGGTCGAATGCGCCGGGGTCCGCGCCCTGAAACGAGTAGATCGACTGTTTCTTGTCCCCCACCACAAAAAGCGTGCGTGCGCGGTTGGCGCCTGCGCCTTCGCCGCTGGTGATCTCGAGCGCGAGGCGGTCGATGACCTCCCATTGCAGGGGAGAGGTGTCCTGTGCCTCGTCCACGAGGATGTGCTCGATCCCGCCGTCGAGCCGGTAGAGCACCCATTGCGCCGCCTCCGGGTCCGTCAGCAGCGCGCGGGCCTTGTTCACCAGATCGTCGTAGTCGAGCACGCCCTGGGCGGTCTTGGCCGCGTCATAGGCGGGCAAGAAGGTCTGAGCAAAGCGGTGGAGCGCCTCGGTCCGGTCGACGTTTTCGAGCGCGATGCGGCGGCGGCGGGCGTCCTCGACG
Source organism: Pseudaestuariivita sp. (assembly GCF_052825805.1). Classification (NCBI taxonomy): domain Bacteria; kingdom Pseudomonadati; phylum Pseudomonadota; class Alphaproteobacteria; order Rhodobacterales; family Paracoccaceae; genus Pseudaestuariivita; species Pseudaestuariivita sp. The sequence continues at coordinate 647,965 of NZ_JBRBVB010000003.1, forward strand.
GCCTGCATCCAGTCGCGAATCCATTCCGCTTGCTCGGGGTTATCCTCCCTCATGTCCTTGACCGGGAAGTTGGCGCGCGGGGTACCGGTTTTGGTGAGGAACACCTCTTCGAGAATTGGGACAGCGGACGCGTCTAGCGCAGTGATCTGGGTCAGCTTCTCGCCAGCTTTGATCATCGTCGAGGTCGAGGATTTGAGGTCTGCGACAAAGGCTGCCAAGCTGTGCATGTCGCCGGGAGCCAGCGCCTGCTCGGCAGCATCAGCGACGGTGTAGCCCGCTGGCAATCCATACCACCCGCAGATCGTATCCCGCGTTACGGGGCGGGTGAAGGCGTCGCGGTGACGGACCATCAGCTCGGTCAGCTTCTCGAAGGTCTCTGATCCCATCGCCATCGCGAGCGCTTCGACCAGAGGGGCGTGCGGGCCAGAGGCCATGCGCTCGACCACGTCGGCACGGAGCAGCTCGGCGCTGCGCTCGTCGATTTCCTGGAAATTCGGGCTGACGCCGGCCTCGAGGGGGAACCGGCGCAGGAGCGTCGCGCAGAAGGAGTGGATGGTCTGGATTTTGAGCCCGCCCGGCGTCTCGATCGCCTTGGCAAAGAGCGTGCGCGCCTTGCCGAGGGTCTCGTCGTCAAAGGGGCCGTCCTCCCCGAGTTCGCGCAGCGCCGTCACCAGGTCGGCGCTCTCGAGCATCACCCACCCGCCGAGGCGCTGGAAGAGGCGGTTCTGCATCTCGGACGCGGCGGCGGTCGTGTAGGTCAGGCACAGGATTTGCTCGGGCGCGACGTCACGCAGCAAGAGGCGCGCCACCCGGTCGGTCAGCACGCGCGTCTTGCCCGAGCCTGCGTTGGCGGACAGCCATGTATTCGCGAGCGGCTGGGCGGCGATGTGCTGGGCGAGGGTGGCGTCGTCGCGGGGCGTCATGTGATCACCTGCACGTCTGCGCGGGTGGTGAAGTCCCACTCGCCAAACCGGGCGAGGTGATCGTAATCCCACTCGAACCGGTCCTTTTCAGCGGCTCTACGCGAGGTGAACCCGTGGCCGGGCTTGAGCGTGCGGGTGAGCAGAGTTTCGAGGTCCTCCCACACCTGATCGAGGGTGACGCGTTTGGTCTTGCCGTCCTCGGAGGTCTCGCCGATGGGCGCTTCGGTCGTCTTGAGCGCGGCGTTGAGGCTGAGGTAGCTGGCGCCTGCCACCTCGCGTTTGCCGACGGCCTCGAAGGCGCCGCGCGCGACCATGGCGGCCTCGATCAAGAGCTGTCGGTCGTAGGCAAGCTGCTGGGCGGGCGTCGGTGCTGCGCCTGTCTTGTAATCGTAAATCACGGCGGTGCCGGCCTCGGTCAGGTCGATCCGGTCGGCGCGCCCTCGAAGCGTCACGCCAAGGGTCGGCAGGGTGATCTCGCCGTCCGTTTCGAGCCTAAAGGGCGTCGTAGTCTCTTGGCGTGCGCGCTCGTCCGCCACGAATTGCGCGGCACGGGTGGCCATTTGCGCGGTCCAGAGCGTGGCCGTGGAGCTCCAGGGCACGTTGCCGTGCAGCTCTTCGCGGACGATCTGCAGGAGCGTGTCCGTGTCGAGCGTGCCGCCTTTGATGAAACGTTCGAGGGCGGTGTGCAGAAGCGTGCCGCGCTCGCGCATGTCGGGCTGGCGCACGACGGGATTGAGCTTGCGCAGCCGCAGCACGTCACGGGCGTAAATCGCGTAGGGGTCGCGGCGGAGCCGGGCGATGTCCGTCACACGCAACTTGCGGGGCCGCACGTGCACCGGCGGTGCGGGCGAGGGACGCGGCGCGGGAGCCGTCGGGCTGACCGCCTCGAGCGCGGCGACACGGTCGAGCCAAAGGTGGCCGCGGGCGCGGGCGGCTTTCCATGCCTCGGGGCCGTTCTGCGCGGTGAGCCCGGTCATCAGGTTGCCAAGGCGGTTGAGCCAGCGCGACGGCACCGTCTCGGTGTCGTCCGAGCGCGCGGCGCGGGTCAGCCAGACCTCCGGCGCGGCGGCGGCCATCTGGAAGTCGTGTGCCGACAGCCCGATCTGCCGGTCCGGGAGCAGCAGCCCCGCCCGGTGCCGCAGGGTGCGGTTGAGCCAAGGATCGGGCGCAGGCGCCTTGGGCCAGGTGCCTTCGTTCAGGCCGGCCAGAATCACCGTGTCGGCGCCTTGCACGCGCGCCTCTAGGGTTCCCCAGATCAGCACGTGAGGGTGGGCGGCATCGCGGTCGCGGACCTCTTCGCGGCGTAGGAGCGCGGCGTGCAGGCTGGTGTATTCCGCAGCCGTCAGGGTCCCGCCAAGGTGCGCCTCGTCCATCAGCGTGTCGACGACGCGCCGCGCCTTGATCCCGGCGTTCTCGCGCCAAAGCTCGCCGGTGTCTTCACCGGATGGGCCTTGGCTGAGCGCTTCGGCGGTTTTGATGTGCAGGGCGACCCAGTCCTGAAGCGGGCGCGCGGCGTTGTCCGGCGCGAAGGCTTCGGCGGTGTCCAGAGCCGTGGTCAGCCACGCTCCCCAGCCCGCCGCGCCGCGTCCGTCGGCAAAGTCGCGGATCATGGCGCGGGTGGGGAAGGCGACCTCCTTGCGGCGCAGCGCAATTTCGAGATCGCGTGTCAGGAGCTGGTGCCGGTTGCGCCCGCCCGCCGAGTGGGTCAGCGGATGCTTGAGCAGGACGAGCAGCGCTTCGAGCGTCAGTCGCCCTTGCCAGAGCGTGCCGACGTGGCGCAGGAACCGGCCCGGCGGCGAGAGGTGCAGCGGCTGGCCGGCACTGTCGTCGGGAATGATCCCCCACCGGTCGAGCGCGGCCGCGACGCGCCGGGTCAGCGTGCGGTCCGGGGTCACGAGCGCTGCCGTCTTTCCGTCTTCAGCCGCCGCGCGCAGGCGGAGCGCGATGGCGAGGGCCTCGTCCCGGGGGGAGGGCGCCTCGAGGAGGGTCACGCCGTCGAGTACGTGTGTCAGATCGCCAAGCGCCGGTCCCTCCTGCCGCCATTGATCGGTCACGGGTGCCGGGCGCAGGGCGAGGGACAGGAGTTGTGTGCGATGCGCGGCTTTGCTTGCGGTTGATGTCCATGTCACAACTTCGTGAGCCGTTTTGCCAACATGCGACAACAAACGCGCATAGCGGAACTGCGGGTGATCTTCGGACGTGAGCGCATTCGTAAGCTCGTCCCAGACCGCCGCCGGCATGTCGTGGTCGAACCCGGGCAGGATCACGCCGCAACCGGGCAGTTGCGCGAGCGCGCACATCAGGCGGTGCGTCGGGCCGCGGGAACCTGTGGAGCCAGCGACGTAGATCGGGTGGCGAGGCGGGGTCTCCTCCCACGCGGCGACAAGGTGATCGACGATGGCGGCATGCCGCGCGTCTGCGCTTAGAGTCTCATCTGCGGCCAGATACTCCGCCACGATGCCGAAGAACGTCTGCGCGCGCGCCCAGTGGCCGGACTGGTCGTCGGTGTCGAGAGTGGCGATGGTTTCGGGCGTGACGCCCTCGCCCTGCATCTCGTCCATGAGTGCGATCAGGCTGTCGGCGAGGTCGTAGAGCGCCGCGCTGGGCGCCAGCCCCGGTTGCCGCGCGATCAGGGCCTGGATCAGGGACACGATGCGCAGCCGCTGGCGCAGCGGGGGACACGCCTCCGGCAGTGGAGGCGCGCCGGGGGGTGGCGACAGCTCGGTGATGACTTCGATCCGGGGGAGCAGCCGGGGCGGGCCGGCGGCGTAGAGCGCGGCGAGGCGTCGCTCCATCCGGCGGGTGTTCACGATCAGCGTCACGCGCGCGAGGTCGAGGGGGTCCGGGTGGCGCGTGTCGAGGCCGGCGATCAGGGCGGCGGCAAAGTCGACGCCGGGCGGCAGGGCGTAGACGGTCATGGCGTGAGCATCCGTTGGGCGATGGCGATCCCGCCTGGGTGGCCGACGTCGCACCAGGCGCCCGGGTGCGACGTGCCGTGCAGCCGTCCTTTGGCCGCAAGCCGGGTCCAGATTGCGTTGAGGGAAAAGACATCCTCGGGGTGAGCAGCGACGACCTCGGGCGCGATGATCTGCGCGCCGGTGTAGACGAGCGTGCCGCCGCGCGAGAGCGCGCCGTCCGCGTTGAGGGTGAAGTCGCCGACGCCGCTGCGCCCGTGCACCCGGCCTATCGGCACGCAGAGGAGCAGCGCGTCCATGCGCGCAGGGTCCCACGCGGCGATGAGCGAGGACAGCGCGGGAGGTCCGGTCCAGACGGCGTCGGTGTTGAGCGTGACCACGGGGCCTTTCCCGAGTAGTGGCAGGGCGTGTTTCAGCCCGCCGCCGGTGTCGAGGATCTTTGGTGTCTCGTGCGACAGTGTCAGGCCATGCGCTTCGGCGTAGGCGGCGATTTGGTCCGCGTGGTGATGCGCGTTCACCACTTGGCGGCCAATGTCATGCCCTTCGATCTGTGCGCGGGCATGGTCGAGGAGAGGGCGGCCGGCCACCTCGATCAGCGGCTTGGGCGTGTGGTGGGTCAGCGGCCGCATGCGTGTGCCGAACCCGGCGGCAAAGAACATGGCTCCGGTCGGTGTCATGGCTGCGCCTCCAACTCGGGGAAGGCCGGGGCGAGCAGCGCTGCGAGGGGCACGCAGACAGGGTGGCGCAGGCAGGCCACCGTGTGGGCGCGGACGCGCGGGACCAGCGCCTGGTAGCGGGTGCGTCCCTGCGCGTGAAACTTGGCAAAGAGGCCGAGGATGCGCAGGTTGCGCTGCGCGCCTTGCAGCGCCATGGCCGCCTCGAGCCGGTCTTCGTTCCAGTCCGTGACCTCGCAAAACGCGGTGATCGCGGAGGTGCGCGCCTTGGCCGAGACGTCGCGGCGCGCGTCCTGCAGGAGGGAGGCCATGTCGTAGCTCGCGTGTCCGGCCAGCGCGTCCTGAAAGTCCAGCAGGCCGATCTCGGCGATACCTGAGCGGTCCTGGAGCCACATCAGGTTGTCGCTGTGGAAATCACGCAGGATCATCACATCCGTCTCGGGTGTGTGCTTTTCGAGGAGCGTGTGCAGGGTCGTGCGGACCGCGTCTGCGTCGATGCTGTCTGGCGCCGCCCATGCGAAGAATGGATCGAGCGCCGCTGCCATCTCCGCCGGGCCATAGGGGGCGAGCCAATCCGGTAGGCTGGCTTTGTGCAGGTGTCCCAGCAGTCTGCCGCATTGGGCGTAAAGGTGCGTCTCGTCTGAGGGATCCGCGGCGCTTGCCTCGGTCACGGAGATTGCGCCGAAATCTTCGAGCAACAGCAGACCCGTGGCCTTGTCCCAAGCGTAGATCTCCGGTGCGCTCAGCCCGATGCCGGAAAGGTGGCGCGCGACGCGCACAAAGGGGGCGGTGGCCTCCCGGTCCGGCGGTGCGTCCATCAGGACGGACGTTTGCCCCCCTTGCGCCAGCCGGATGTAGCTGCGGGCGGAGGCGTCTCCGGCGATGGGAGACCTTGCGGCATCGCCCCAGCCTGCGGCGTCCAGGAACGGGTCGATCTCGGCGGTGCGTGTGGCGGCGCCCGTCATGGCACGCACCTCGGCATCCGGTCCGCCCACAAGTCGGCATCGCCGGTCGCGGTGAGCGTGCGGCTCGCGCCGTCCTCTGTGACCTCAAATCGCAGCGTCAACGCGGTGTCCGGCCGGTCTGTTCCCAGCCGGTCGGGCCATTCGATCAGGCAGATCGCGTCCTCCATCGCCTCTTCGAGACCCAGCTCGACGAGCTCGGACGGGTCCGACAGGCGGTAAAGATCGCAGTGCCAGATCTCCACGTCCGGCGCCGCGTAGGTCTGCACGAGGGTGAACGTGGGGGAGGGGACGTCCTCCGCGCGCTCGAGCCGGGTCTGGATCAGACGTCGGGCAAAGTGGGTCTTGCCAGCGCCGATCCCCCCTTCGAGCAGCAGCACGTCCCCGGCGGCCAGATGCGGCGCGCAGGCCGCCGCATAGTGGTCCGTGGCGTCCGGGTCCGGCAGGTGCAGCGAAAAGAGGGGGCGCGTCGTCATGCCCTTTGATGGCAACCCCGGGGCACTGCCGCAAGGCGGATCACGCCTTGAGCGGGACCGATTGTGCGGGGGTGCGGGCTTCGGCGAGGTCGAACCGGACGAGCGTGGCGCCCCCGGTCAGGGGCTCGACGGTGCAGGTGAGCCCGCGCCCGTCGCTGCGCTGCACGGTGGCGTGCCAGGTCTCGCGCGCGCCGTAGGACACCACCAGGTCGCGGATGTCGGACCAGGCGGGCGTCGGCAGGCACTGGCTGGCCCAGGCCGACGTCGCGTCCGCGATGGTCACGTCCATGATCTGCGACTCGGTCGTGGTTTGCCACAGGTCGGCGTAGCCGGTGTTCGAGAAGGTCATCCGCCCCGAGGGTGCAAAGACGGCGATGGCGCTGTCCATCGTGTCGAGCACGGCGTGGCCGACTTCGAGCTCTTCGCGGAAGCGGCGGGTGAGGGAGATCTCGGCGCTGATGTCTTCGAAGAGGAACGCGATGGCCCCGTCGGGATGGGGGCGCCCGGTGACCCGGTAGGTCAGGCCGGACGGCAGGTTCCACGTCTCCGAGTACCGCCCGTCGCGCGCGGCGACGACGACGTCGGCCAGCGTCTCCCGCCAGCCGCTGTAGTTCTTGGGTTCGGGCATCACCTGCTTTTCGCGCAGGCTGTCGAAGAACGACAAGAGGTTCGGGCGCTTGGACAGGAACTCCGGCGACAGATCCGTCAGGTCGACCAGCGCGGGGTTGAAGAGCGCCAGCTGCTTGTCCCGGTCAAAGATCGCGAGCCCGATCGACAGGTGGGCAAAGGTCTTGGCCAGGGTCTGCACGAAATTGCGCTGCGCCGCCTCCGCGCGCACGATGGCGGTGACGTCCGTGGCGTAGTAGGTCGTGCGGTCTTCGAGCACGGACCGGGCCACGTCGAACCACATGTCGGGTGTGCCGCGAGATCCGGGAACTGGTGTGCGCACCTGCGTTGCCGCGTCGGTAAACGGCAGGCTCGCCGGGTTCGAGAGCAGCTGCGGCACGGTCTCGGTCCCCGCGCAGGCGTCGCACAGCGCCCAGTAGGCCGGGTTCGCCCAGACAACGGCGCCGGTGTGATCGACGGTCCAGATCGGATGCGGCGCATGTTCGGAGAGGTGCGTCAGCTGCTGCGCCTTGCGGCCCTGCATGAAGGCTTCGTGCCAGGCGCGTGCGCCCTGCCGCGGATCGCTCAGGGAGAGAGTAAGCGCATCCGCGGTGCCAGAGATGTCGAGAACTGCCGGATCCGAGGGAGGGTCGGCAGCCGTCAGTGCCTTTGGGTTTGCATCAGCAGGCGTTTCAGGGAACCCGGGAAAGCGCTCGGCAAAACACCGCCGCACGCTTTCCCAGTCCAGCGTCTCCGAACACTGCGAGATCAGCCGTAGCGCGGCTGGGCTGGCAGAGATGACGTCGCCTCCACTCATACTCAGCGAGACCACGTCGTCCGAGGACGCCGTATGCACCGATGACCCGAGGTTCACAGGGCGCCGTAGATAACAGACGGCAAAGGCTGCAGCACATGCCGCAGCCCCAAACGCAACCGCCAGATCAATCAGGCCCATCGCTCTTCATGTCCCAAAGTCATCGCAGATCACGATCCTTTAGGGACATTAACAAAAGGTTAATTCTCGTTAAGGTTGTGTCAGTTGGTCGCGCTGGCAGTCCCGGCGCACACCGGAGCGTCGCCTCAGGGCAGGATCAGCTGGTTCGGCGCGAGCGCCTGCGGGCGGTCGCTGCGCGCCACGTCGATGGCCGTCCGGTGCCAGAGCACCTCGACGATTGCGCCGCGCCCGCGCAACCCGTCCGCCGCACCGTTGGCAAAGGTCAGCTGCGCCCCGGTCCGTTCCAGCAGCGTCTTGGCGATAAAGAGCCCCAGACCCATCCCCTCGTATTCCGGGCGCGCCGCGCGCTGGGCGGTGGGACGCCGCAGCCGGACAAACGGGTCCCCGATCCGGCTCAGCAGCGTCGGCGGAAACCCGGGCCCGTCGTCCTGAATGCGGATCGAGATGGTGTCGGCGGTCCACATCGTCTCGATCCAGACCGCGCTGCCGGCAAAGTCGACGGCGTTCTGCACCAGGTTGCGCAGGCCGTGGATGATCTCCGGCCGCCGGTCGATGGTCGGCTGGTCGCGCTCAGCCGCGGTCTCCGGCAGCACCGACAGCGTCACCGTCTTGCCGCGCTCCCAGTGCGGCTCGGCGGCCTCGCGCAGCACGGCGGAGAGCGGCGCCTGACGCAGGTGCGAATCCTCCTTGCCCGCTCGTCCCATCGACCGCAGGATGTCGCGGCACCGGTCGGCCTGCTCGCGGATCAGCTCGGCATCCTCGCGCAGGTCGCCCTCCAGCTCCTCCATCAGCTCGGCGGAGGCCAGTTTGATCGTGGCGAGCGGCGTGCCGAGCTCGTGCGCGGCGGCGGCGACTACACCACCCAGGTCGGTCAGCTTTTGCTCGCGCGACAGCGCCATCTGCGTTGCCGCCAAAGCGTCGGACATGGTGTTGATCTCGGAGGTGACCCGGCGCGAATAGACGCCGAGGAACACGATTCCGATCATCAGCGCCGTCCAGTGGCCAAAGACAAAGAGCTCCGGCATCTGCAGCTCTGCCCCCGCCGCGTCGCGCATCGGGATGTTGTAGAACACCATCGCCGAGGTCAGCGCCATCGCCGTCGCGCCCACCAGCACCGCTGAGCGCAGCGTCAGCACGGTCGAGGACAGCACCACCGGTCCCAGCACCAGAATGCCAAACGGGTTGTTGAGCCCGCCCGTCAGGAACAGCAAGAGGCACAGCTGCAAGAGGTCAAAGTAGGTGACCGCAAGGCTCTCCTGCTCCGAGAGCCGTTTGTTCGTGGGAAAGATGAACAGCGCCACGATATTGGACAGGGCGGCAATGCAGATCGCCAGCACGCACAGACCAATCGGCAGCTGCACGTCGAACCACAGGACCGCCGCCGAGATCGCGAGCAGCTGTCCGGCGATGGCCACCCAGCGCACGGCGATCATCGTCCGCAGGCGGATCCAGTTGCCGCGCTGCGTGCCGGCGATCAGGCTCGTGTCAGTTTGCCTCATAACGCGATTGTGGCTTGCTCCCTATGTCTGGCACCGTATGGCTCAGCCTTGCAGAACACAATTGTCGGAGGAACCATGGTCCGCTTTGCCGCACTTACCGCCGGAACGCTCGCCCTTGCCGGGATCCTCGGAACGGTCTGGTACACGCAATTCCGCGCGCCGCAGGACGTCTTTGCCGCGTGCCGCACGGGCGTGGCGGGCGGCGACATCGGCGGACCCTTCACGCTGGTCAACGGGCAGGGCGAAACCGTGACGGACCAGGACGTGATCACCGAGCCGAGCATCCTCTATTTCGGCTACACGTTCTGCCCGGACGTTTGCCCGCTCGACATGTTCCGCAACGCCGAGGCCGTCGACCTCCTGGCCGAGGAGGGTGTGTCTGCCACGCCTGTGTTTATCACCGTCGACCCGGCGCGCGACACGCCCGAAGTCGTCGCGGAGTTTGCCGACGTCATGCACCCCAAGGCCATCGGCCTAACCGGCACGCCCGAGCAGACGGACGCCGCCTCCAAGGCGTACCGCACCTACTACCGGGCGCAGCCGGCGGAGGACGAGTTCTACCTCGTCGATCACTCGACATTCTCCTATGTCGTCTTGCCCGAACACGGGTTCGTCGATTTCATCCGCCGCGAGGCCACACCCGAACAGGTCGCCGAAACCGTCGCCTGCTTCGCGAACGCCGCCTAGGCCCGGCGCTGCGATTTGACCGGGCGGGGATCAGTCTTAAATCCCCGGTAACAGTGACGTTCCCGGAGTTGCACCATGGCCGACACAGCGGCTGCCCAGATTGGCGAAGACCCGACCCTGCTTTTGGTCGATGACGACGAGGCGTTCCTCAAACGCCTGGCCAAGGCGATGGAAAAGCGTGGGTTCGCCGTGGAAACCGCCGAGTCCGTGGCCGCCGGCAAGGCGATCTGCACCGCGCGCCCGCCGGCCTATGCCGTGGTCGACCTGCGGCTCGAAGATGGCAACGGGCTCGACGTGGTCGAGGTCCTGCGTACCACCCGCCCCGAGGCGCGCATCGTCGTGCTCACCGGCTACGGCGCGATTGCGACGGCCGTCGCCGCGGTCAAGATCGGCGCGACCGATTACCTGGCCAAGCCTGCCGATGCCACGGACGTGACAAACGCTCTGCTCGCCACCGGGGACGAGATGCCCCCGCCGCCCGAGAACCCGATGAGCGCGGACCGCGTGCGCTGGGAGCACATCCAGCGCGTCTACGAACTCTGCGACCGCAACGTCTCCGAAACCGCCCGCCGCCTCTCCATGCACCGTCGTACGCTGCAGCGTATCTTGGCAAAGCGGTCGCCGCGGTAGACTGAGAGATGAGGTCCCGGGTCAGGCCCGGGACGGGTGTCTTCAAGCGGAAGGTAGCACATCACGCCCCGGACTTGATCCGGAGCCTCTCGCCACCTTCAGGTCTTCAAATTCCGCGCCGAGTCCTTGATCGCGTCGTACTGGCCCGAAGGGCGGAAGCGCCACAGGTAGTCCGGCAGCACCGCCTCTGTCGCCGTCGGCGTGATCCCCAGGTCGGCAAAAGTCTTCGCCCCGTCCGACACGACATTGTCGACCTTGAGCGATTTGACTTGGTCGAACGTGATCATCTTGTTCTTCGCCAGACCCAGCGTCACCACCTCGAGCGCGGTAAATCCAAACGCCATCAGCTTGCCGACAAAGAACGGCAGGCTCAGCACCAGCCGCCGGCGGTGGATCACCGCCAGCATCTCCTGCATCAACTCGGTAAAGCTGCGCACGTCCGGCCCGCCCAGCTCGTAGACACCCGGCGCGGCGGTCCCCATCACGCCCATCGCGGCAGCTTCGGCGACGTTGTCGACATAGACCGGCTGGAACCTGGTCCCTCCGCCCACGACAGGCAGCGCCGGCGACAAACGCGCCATCCCGGCGAAGCGGTTAAAGAACTCATCCTCCGGGCCAAAAATTACCGACGGGCGCAGGATCACGGCGTTCGGCTGATGCTCCAGCACCGCCTCCTCGCCGCGCCCCTTGCTGTCGGCATAGCCGCTCGGGCCGTTCTTCTCAGCCCCGATGGCGGAGATGTGCACCATCGTGCCGATGCCCTCGGCCTTGGCAAGGCGCGCGATCCGGCCTGCGCCCTCCACATGGATGTTGTCGAAGGAGTTCTTGCCCCGTGCGTCGAACGTGCCCACACAGTTCACGACCGCGTCCGCGCCTTGCAACACGCGCGCCACGCTGGCGTCGTCGCGGATGTTGCAGAATACCGGCTCCACCTGACCGACCGCGCCGTAGGGCTTGACGAACATCGCCTCGTTCGGGCGGCGCACGGCGACGCGCACGCGCCAGCCCGCCTTGGCCATGCGGCGGGCGATGTAGCGCCCGACAAATCCTGAGCCGCCATAGATCGTGACGAGTTTCGACATCGGTTCAGCCTTTTGTTCCCTGCTTCAGGGAAATAGCGCCCGCCCCGCAGCATCACAAGGCGCGAATGGTCTCAGACCACCGGCGCCTCGTGTGCCGCGCGGTCTTGCTGCACAGCCGTGCGCCCGACGTCGGTCAGCGCGTAGTGTCCGCGCGCGACACGCTCGAACCAGCCAAAGTGGTTGTCGGCCATCACCCGCGTCGCCTTCGGCACTTGCGCGGCCTTGGCGACCTCCGCGCCCTTGCTCGGTCCAAACGCCTCGAGGTGGCGCGCGCAGCGCCACGCCTCCTGCCGGTAGGCCGTCACCAGCCCTTGCCGGTTACTGCCACCCGGGGATGGGTCACCCATCCGCCGCGCGAATTCCGCCGTCAGGCGCGATTTGCGCAGCTTGGACTTGCGCGGCTGGAATGGTCCCGGCGCGCAATGCTCCTGCACAAGGCCCGCTGGATCGACGCTGAGCACACCCAAACCCAACCGGCGGGCGAGGCCGATGTTCGCCTTGAACGCCTTCCACCCCGCCTTCCCGCGCCACCGGGGCACCGCGACATAGACGTCGTCCGTCACGCGCTGGCGCTGCACCGCCTGATGCAAAAGCGTGAGCGAAAATCCCAGCTTGAGCTCGACCACCACGAGCGTCTCACCCCGTTGTGCGACGACATCGGCGGCGCCGACTTCGCCTTTGACAACAAAGCCGAGCGCCTCGAAATGCGCCTTGATCGGGGGGTAAAGATCGGTCTCGCGAGCCTGCGTCATGCGGCCAGCCTACAGCGTGTCTCGCAGCCGCTGAACAGGCCCGGCGAATTCGCGCTGGGGGAGAGTCCTTTTTGCGACAAAGCCCGTTGACTCATGTCGGGGCGGTGCGTATCTGACGCTCCACCAACCCGTGCCCAGATGGCGGAATTGGTAGACGCGCCAGCTTCAGGTGCTGGTGTCCGTATGGACGTGGAGGTTCGAGTCCTCTTCTGGGCACCATTTTCCCTGCAGTCGCGTTGTTGTTTGGGTCGCTACTTGGCCTATGGTGGCGCTCCGCGACGATGACAAAAGGATACGACTGACATGGATCACGCACCCGCAAGCTGAGACCACCTCTGGTTCCCAATTTTGCGAGCGTTTCCCCATGTCATCTGTTTCGATCGTCGGCCTGAGCTGGCACACGCCTGACGCGCATCCTCTCTTCAACGATCTCAACCTGTCCTTCGGTGCAGGCCGCACTGGCCTTGTCGGGCGCAATGGCGCGGGCAAGTCCACCTTGCTGCGCCTGATTGCGGGTGAGTTGGCACCAACCAGCGGGACGGTCACTACACCACCCTCTGTTGGGTATCTGCGACAGGGTGCCGAGGATCTGTCAGGTACAACACTCGCCGAACTCTTTGGTGTCTCCGTCCAGCTGGCCATCCTGCGCCGCGCGGAGCGGGGGGAGGCGACGGCTGACGATCTGGCGATTGCCGACTGGACGCTCGAAGCCCGTCTCGATGCGGCGCTCACCAGCCTTGGCCTGACCGTGTCGCCGGACACCTCCCTCAATGCGCTCAGCGGTGGGCAACGGACCCGGGCAGCCCTCGCGGCGCTCCTTTTTGCTAAGCCTGACGTGCTGCTGCTCGATGAGCCTACAAACCATCTGGATCGCGCTGGCCGCGCGTATGTGCTGGACGTGCTTCGCGCGTGGCAAGGCTGCGTGATCGTCGCGAGCCACGACCGCATTCTGCTGGAGGAGATGGAGGCGATCGTCGAACTGACCAGCCTCGGTGCCAAGACGTATGGAGGTCCCTACAGCGCCTACCGCGCTGCAAAGCAGGCTGAACTGGAGAGCGCACACGATGCGCTGGCCCGTGCCGAGCGGGGCAAATCCGCCGTGGAGGCCCGTGCGCAGCTGGCCGCGGAACGCAAGGCGCGGACGGATCGGCAGGGCAAGCAGCTGCGCGTCTCGGGCAGCCAGTCCAAGCTGATCCTGGACGCTGCGAAGGAACGCAGTGAGGGCTCGGGCGGTGCGGCTGCCCGTCTCCGGGACCGTCAAGCGCGGCAGGCGGAGGATGCGTTGAGCGCGGCGCGTGCGGCTGTCGAAGTGCTGGAGCCGCTCGCCATCGACATCCCGCCCTCCGGTCTTGCACGTACGCGGCAAGTGCTCCGCGTCGATGGGATAACCTTTGCCTACGACCCGGCCTCGCCGCTTCTCAGCGATGTCTCCCTGACGATCCAAGGTCCCGAGCGTGTCGCCATCGAAGGCGCAAACGGCGCGGGCAAATCGACTTTGCTGGCCTGCATCGACGGCACGTTGCAACCGCAAGCCGGTACGGTCGCGGTCCACGTTCCCTTCACCTTGATCGATCAGCACGTGAGCTTTTTCGATCCTGAGGAGACCGTGCGCGCGGCTTTTGCGCGGCTTGATCCGCAGGCGTCCGAGAATGACCGCCGCGCCACGCTCGCGCGGTTCCTCTTTCGCGGGGATGACGCCGATCAAAAGGTCGGTGCGCTCAGCGGCGGGCAAAGGATGCGCGCCGGGTTGGCCTGCACGCTGGGCCACAGCGCGCCGCGTCAGCTGCTGCTCCTCGACGAGCCGAGCAACCACCTCGATCTCGAGGCCGTCGAAACGCTGGAAGGCGCGCTCAGAGCGTATGATGGTGCGGTGATCGTGGTAAGCCACGATCGGGCTTTTCTCGCGCGGATTGGGGTGAATCGGCGGATGATGGTTGATGGCGGGTGAGCTCAAACCTGACGCTGGCCCGCTCCATTCAATGCACCCGCCTGACAGGCACTGTCAGGCCGCGTCATGCCAAAGGCATGCCTCCGGCATGACCCGCCCCCGTCAAACCGAAGGTTTGCCTACGGCAAAACGGGCGGAGCGATTGCGGCACCCCGCGGGCCGGCGTGTGCACATCCGATTTGTGTGCATCAGGTTGAAGATCACCTGCCTTAGCCGCTTACCTCCGTCACACGAGGACAAAGATGTCGCTCTCGAGCGCCGACACATCTTCAAAACCGTTCAGCGTGATTGTCTGGCCCGAACCGAGTTCAAAAACCGTCCGGGCGCCGTCGACTTCGGCAAACTGGTCGAGGATTGCGCGGGCGTCGGTGAGGCCACCCGTCAAAGCGGCGGAGAATTGGAGCATGTCGGTGCCGCTTTGGAAATCGCGGATGACGTCGGCGCCGTCGCCTTGATCAAAGACAAAGGTGTCCTCGCCCGCGCCGCCGATCAGCGTGTCGTTCCCGGCGCCGCCCTTGAGGTGGTCATCCTCCGCGCGTCCGTTCAGGACATCATGCCCGCGCCCGCCAAGCAATGTGTCGTCGCCTGCGCCCCCAGCCAAGGAGTCTGCATGCGAACCACCCGCGAGCCGGTCAAAGCCTGAGCCGCCCTCGAGCGTGTCGCTGCCGCCTCCACCTTCGAGCGTATCGCGCCCCACGCCGCCGCGCAAAAGGTCTGCGTTGTTCTGGCCGCGCAGGAGGTCGTTGCCGTTGCCGCCACCCAGCGTGTCCTCGCCCTTGCCACCGTTTAGTGTGTCGTGGCCGCCGCCACCGCCAAGGACGTCGCCGCCCGCCCCGCCCGAGAGCATGTCGGCATTTTTCTGGCCGTAAAGGGCGTCTTTGCCGGCGCGGCCAGACAGCGTGTCCTCGCCTGCTCCGCCCCCCAGGGTATCCGCGCCGAGACCGCCATCGAGCACGTCACTGCCTGCTCCGCCCCACAGCTTGTCGTCACCGGAACTGCCGCGGAAGGTATCCTCGCCGGCGCCGCCCCAAGCAGTGTCGTCTCCGCTGCCGCCATAGAGGCTGTCCGCGCCAACGCCGCCCCAGAGTGCGTCTGCATCGCCGCCACCTTCGAGCGTGTCGTCTCCGTCCCCGCCCAATAGCGTGTCGCTGCCTGAGTTGCCTTCGAGCAGGTCGTCCTTTGCCCCGCCGTGCAGCTTGTCGTCGCCCTCTCCGCCGGCCAGCGTGTCTTCGCCTGCTCCGCCGGACAGAAGGTCGTCGCCGCCTTTGCCGTCGAGCGCGTCGTTCCCGCCGAGGCCGAGGATGAAGTCTGCGCCGTCCGATCCGGTCAGCGCGTTGTCTCCGTCGTCGTCGGAATCCGACAGGCCGTCCGCGTCCGGCATCAAGGCAAAAACCTCGCCACGCAGGTCCGCGACCTCGCCCAGATCGGTGCGCCCGGCGATGACGGTCTCGCCGTCATAGAACGCGGTCAGCGGATCGCGTGCAATGTCGGAGATGATTGCCGCGTAAAGGCCGGGATCGTGCTCGGCGCCAAAGCCTCTTTTGTAGAGGGTCTTGCCATTGTCGATCTGTAGGTTGTCGATGCTCGGCAGGTCGACCTTGGTCAACTGGCCGGTGAAGTGCAGGTTTTCCTCGAGCGTGCCGTTGCCGACCATGCCGCTGTCCGGGCCGTCGATGTCAAAGGTCACCCGGTCCTCGGACATCGACAGGCCGATGTACCAATCGGGGGAGACGAGGCGCGCGTTGCCGCCGGTGATCTGGACGACGGAGGTGTCGACCTGACCCAGGTACCCCTTGTCGTCGATCAGGTAGGTCTTGTCGTAATTGTCCTCGAGCGTGTCCGGGTCGATGCCCGCCGAGGCGAGGGAGACCACGCGCAGCTCGACCTCCGGGTCAAGGCGTTGCGCGTCCACGGCGGCAAAGATGTCGGCGGTTGCGCCGCCAAGGCTGTGCCCGGTGACGATCAGCTTGCCGATGCCGTTTGCGTCGTCGTTGGCATAGGCGAGCGCTGCCTCGATCATCGGGCGCTGCGCTTCGTAATAGTTGAACTGCCCGTTGCCGGTCCACGCCTGCCCGCCAACCGAAGAGGCCGGCAGGTCCTTGTCGTCGGTCCCGCGGAAGACCAGCAGGAGGGTGTCCGGTGCTTCCTCGTCACCCTCTACGTCGTGGCTCCGCGCAAGCAGGGATTGCGCGTACCACCCGCCGCCATAGCGTCCCTCGTAGAGCCCGCCTTGGTGCCAGCGGATGTCGTCGTGGCCGTCAGGCATGAGGGCCCCGAGGTCGCCTTCGTCCAGCACCTGCCAACCGCCCGCGTCGAACCATTCGTCATAGTCGTCGTCGCGTCCGTTGTCGTCCGCGTCGTCGCCGCGAAAGTCCTCCGCCAACCGTCCGTCGCCGTAGATGGCATGGGCGGCCTGCGTGGCGACAAGGATGTCTTCGGACGCGGTACCGAGGTCGTGGGCGGCGTCCTCTTCGGGGTCACTGGGGCGGACGTGGAAACCGCCTTCGGTGCGGCTGTTGTTGGCGGCTTTTGCGTCGCCTTCGACGTTTTCGACGTAGACGCGGATGCTGTCGATCTGGTCGTCGCCCACGTCGACTTCGAGCATGCGCTCGACCGTGTCGCCGACGTCGATCTTGTCGACCAGCTTGGTCCCGTAGCGCTCGCCGTTGATGTCGTAGCGGACGTGGAAGGCGTCCTCGTCAAAGGTGTCGGACCCGCCGATGTTGGCGATTTCGGCGTGGATCTCCATTTTCCCGCCGCGCCCGCCGGTGTCGATCACGCGGATGTCGTGGACCGCGACGTCGGGCTCTTCGACAAAGAACGTCTCGGCGTGGGAGTTGTTGTCGTAGTCGGTCTCGTTGCCGACGCCGCTGACCTTGGCGGAGATCTCCACTGGCCCGGTCTGGTCGACGGTCCAGAGGAAGTACTGGGACCAGTTCTGCCCGGGGGCGAGCCCTGCGGCGACACGTTCCGAACCGATCTCCTCGCCGTTCGCGTAGTAGGTGAGGTTGAACCCGCCCAGTCCCGAGTGATCGTTGCCGAGGTTGTCGAGGTCGGTCTTGATCGTGACGACTTTGCCCTCGCGCAGGCGGCCGGTCAGGTTGTGGAGCGAGATGTCCTCCACCACGATGTCCGATCCCTTTTCGACGGCGTAGAAGGTCTCGGTCCGGTCGTTGTTCTTGGTGGATTTCTCGTCTTCGTCGAGTTCGACTTCGACCGTGACTTTGAAGGCGCCGTCGCGGTCGACGGTCCACCGGATGCTCTCGTCGTTCTCCCTGACGATGGTGCCGATCCGGCCGATGCTGTCTTTTCCGATATAGTCGTCGTCGATGTAGTATTTGACGGTGATGCCGTTCGCGTCGGCGTTGCCGGAGTTCCTGATCGTGGTGTTGAGCGTAATCCTATCGCCCTTGGCGATCTCGCCACCAAAGAGGCTCGAGAACCAGATGTCCTCGACTTCGATGTCTGGTGTTCCTCCGAACAAACCCATGGGTCGGTCCTCTCCGGCGTGCCGCGATGATTGACAGACGCACCACCCCAACACGTGCGCTCGGCGACAGGGTATCGGTTTCAGCGGCCAGTGGATATGGGGAAGATCCCCTATAACGGGCGACCTTAAACCTGATACACATTCGCTCAATTCAAAGCACCCGCCTGACGGGTACCGTCAGGCCGCGCCGACCCGCCCCCATGGGGCGGCGCGATTGCGCCACCCCACGGGTCGGCGCGTGCAGCTTTGTTTCTCATGTATCGGGTTAAAGGTCGCCGGCTATGTTTGCCCGCTCAAGCCACGCGCCGAATTGGGGCGACCACCCTATGGACAGGTGCTTCCCCCTACGTCACCGTGAACACGTCACAGACGTAGGAGGTGGTTTTCCGAGTGCGCGCCCTCTTCCTTCTGATCACGCTCCTCTGGGCGCAGGCCGCTGCGGGGTCCACGCCCTGTGGCGAAGTGGCGCTTGAGCCGGATGCGGCGTTTCGCGCGGACCTTGGACCCTTTGCCTGCGTGCTCGCGGATGACAGCGGCAGCGTGAGGCTTGATCACGTGACGGGCGAGGGCGGTGCCGAGCTGGAGCCAGTGCCCGGCGGGCTGGTCGATTTCGGGTTCGGGACCGCGCGATACTGGGTGCGGGTCGATCTCAGGAACGCCTCCACCGCGCCCGGGCTCTGGTGGGTGACGCACGACCTGCCGTCCGCGAAGATGCTCAGGGTGCGGCTTGTCCCCGAGGGCGCCGCGCCGCGCACACTTTTGTCGCTGGAGGAGGGTGCGCCCTTTACCGCGCGTCCCATCGCGCACCGCCACCTTGTCTCGGAAGTGGCTCTGGCAGCCGGGCAGCGCGCCTCGCTCGTGATCGACTACGAGACCGGTCAGGCGACGGAGATGCCGCTCACCATCGAGGCCGTGCCGAGTTTCGTCGCCCGGACGCAAACCGAGACCGTGCGCATCATCGCGGTAATCGCGCTGGCGCTTGGGATAGGGCTGATCAACACGCTTTACCTCTACGGGTTCGACGGGCGACCGGCCATCGCCTACGGAGGATACGTCGCCACCAGTGTGCTGCTGCTCGTGCACATGGACGGGTTCGGCTTTCAGCACCTCTATCCCAACTGGCCGGCTTTCAACGACGTTGGCGTGGCGGTGATCGGGCTGGCGTCCATCGCGCTCGGCACGCTCTTTCTCGACGTCTTTACCGAGGCGCACCGGCACAGCCCGCGCCTGCACGCGGCGTCGCTGACGCTGGCGGCGGCGCTGGTGGGGCTGGCGGCGCTGTCAGTGCCCTATCTCGAAACGGTCAGCTACAAGCTCGCCGGGCTGATCGGTGCCGCGCTGTTGACCGGGTTGCAGCTGTGGCTGATCGGGGCGGCGATCCGGCGAGGGCAGGCTGGTGCCTGGCTGTTGCTCTTGGGATTTGGCGCGCTCTCGGCAGGGATCATGGTAGGCGTGCTCGGGTACCTGACCGAGGGGCTGTTCGAGCAGGAGTGGGCGGGTACGGCGATCCGGGCGGGGTTCGCCATGGAGGCGGCCGCCTTTTCCGCCGCCATCGCCCTGCGCATCCGCGCCGCGCGCCGCGAGCGGAGCCGGTTGTTGCGCGAGAAGCTGCGCGCCTCCGAAGAGCGGCTGCGTCTGTCCGAAGCGTTGCGCCGCGCGGAGGAAGACCGCTCCCGCGCTGCCGATGCGGCACGGCGCTCGAGCGAGGCTCTGGCCAACGCCGCCCACGACATCCGCCAACCGCTCACCTCACTGCAGATGGCGCTGCGCGGCAGTGCGGAGACGGAGGCGGATATCGCCGGGAGCCTCGATTACATCGAGGGGATCGTGCGGGATGGGCTGGAGGCCGGTGCGCACCCGCTGGGAACCGGGGACGCGAACCCCGCGCCGCAGGCCGCCGCGGAGGTCTTTGCCGCCTCGGTCGTGCTGCGCAACGTAGCGGCCATGTTCGATGCAGACGCTGCCGCGCGGGATACGCGGCTGCAGGTGATCCCATGCGATGCGTTGCTGTGCGCCGATCCTCTGGCTGTCATGCGGATCCTGAGCAACCTCGTTTCGAATGCCTTAACCCACGCCAACGCGTCCCGGGTGCTCGTCGGGTGCCGGTCGAGGGGTCCGCAGCTGCGCTTTGAGGTCCACGACGACGGTGTCGGCATGGCGCCCGAATTGCTGGCAGCGCGAGGTGCGCGCGGTCCGGCTTCGGAAGGCTACGGCTTAGGTCTCACCATCGTCGAAGAGCTGGCCGTCGCGCGGGGATTTGCGTTTTCCATCCGGTCCGCGCCGGGCGAGGGGACGGTCACCACGCTCGCCGTCCCGCGCGCGGTGCCAGAGGCGAGGGCCGCGTCATGAGCCGCACTACCGCCGTGATCGCCGATGACCACATGATGATCCGGCAGGGGCTGCGGGAGATCCTGACCTCCGCCGGGCTCGACGTGGTGGGGGAGGCCGCGGATGGGCTGGAGGCGGTGGCGCAAGTGCGCAAGCACCGCCCGGCGCTGCTGACCCTCGACATCGCCATGCCCTATGCGCGGGGGATCGAGATATTCGGCGAGGTGCGGCGCTGGTCGCCCGAGACGCGCGTCATCGTCTTTTCTGGCATGACGTCGACCGGGCTCTTGGCTGATCTGGATGCAGCGGGCGCGGACGGCATCTTCCTCAAGAGCGGCGCGCTGGAGGATTTCTCGGACGCCATCCCGCGCGTTCTGGCTGGCGAGACGGTGCGCTCTCAGGCAGTGGAGCAGCTGGTCGCAGAGGCGCAGGAGCGCAAGGTTCTGACACTGCGCGAGCGCCAGGTGCTGTCGCTGATCGCGCAAGGCCATGGCAACCGCGAGATCGCGGACCGGCTCGGCGTCAGTCCCAAGACGGTCGACAACCACCGCACTAACCTGATGCGCAAGCTCGACGCCCACTCCATGGCCGAGCTTCTGGCCTACGCGCTGCGCGAGGGCCTGCTCGACGCAAACCGGGAGGCGTGAGCGGCGCGCCTTACTCCGCCGGCACCTTGGCTTGCTTTTGCTCGGCACCAAACACCAGACCGACGACGTTGCGCAGACCGGATGAGATGCGGTGCACCAGCACAAAGATCGCCGGGATCGCAAAGATGATGACGCCGGTCCCGATCAGAACGCCGTAGCCGATGGACACCGCGAGCGGGATCAGGAACTGCGCCTGCAGCGACGTCTCCATGATCAGCGGATAGACCCCGAGGAAGGTCGTCACCGACGTCAGCAGGATCGGTCGGAACCGGTCCTTGGTGCCCTCGACCACCGCGTCCACCACGTCGTACCCCTTGCCGAGGTACTCGTTGTAGAGGTCGATCATCACGAGGCTGTTGTTGATGACGACGCCCGCGAGGCCGATGATGCCAAAGATGCTGAGCAGCCCGAGCGGTATTCCCAGCAGGTAGTGACCTGTGACGGCACCGATGAGCCCCAGCGGGATCGCCACCATGACCACGATTGGCTGTACGAAACTGCGGAAGACCAGCGCGAGCAGCGCAAAGATCACAAAGAGCGCGATTCCAAGCGCCTGTCCAAGCGCGGCCTGCGCGTCGCCCTGCGTCTCCTGCTCGCCGCCAAAGCCCGCGTTCAGACCCGGGTTCGCCTCGAGGAGCGGCGGCAGCAGCTCTTCGCGGATGATCCGGTTGGCCTCGCCGTTGGTGGTCACGCTTTGATCCACGTCGGCGGTGATCGTTGTCACGCGCCGCCCGTTCTGGCGCAGGATTTCCGACGGTGACTGCCCCTCCTCGAGCCGGGCCACGACCGACAGCGGGATCAGGTCCCCCGCCGGCGTGGCGATCCGCGTGTCCAGAAGGTCCGAAAGGCTGTCACGGTCCTCGCTGGGGAAGCGGACCATGACCGCCACGCTGTCCTGCCCGCGCTGCACGGTCGTGGCCTCGACCCCGAAGAACCCGTTGCGCGTCTGCAGCGCGAGGTCCTGCAGGGTCAGGCCATAGAGCCGCGCCTCCGGTTTCAGGGCGAGTTTGTATTCGAGGCGTCCCGACGAGGCATCGTCGAGGATTTGAAAGACGCCGGGAATGTTGCCGAGCCCGTCCCGCAGTTCGGCGACGATGGGCGCAATGTCCTCTCCGTCCGGCAGCGACAGCTCGACGGCGATGGCGTCGCCCGCGTTCACAAGCGAGGACGAGATGGTCAACGTGTTGACACCGGCGAGGCGGCCGACCTCTTCACGCCAGAGCGCCTCGAAATCGGACGTCTCCCAGCTGCGCTCGGAGGCGTTCGTGACCTCGACCACCACTTGCGCCAGCGTCGGCGCGGTGGGGGCGGAATCGCCCGTCGGGCCTCCACCGCCGGCACCGATGCCGACGATCACATACTGGCCGATCAGCACATTCGGCGCGCCGTCCGGCAAAGTCTCCTGCACGCGCTCGCCGGCACGGATGGCCGCCGTGCGCAGCGTCTCGGCGACGTCCTCGGTCCGCTGGAACGTCGTGCCGTTGGTCATCTCGACGTTGGCCGTCACGAACTCGCCGTCGATCGAGGGAAAGAACTCAAAGCGCACGTAGCCATACGACATCAGCCCGATCGTCAGCATCATCAGCGCGATCACCCCCGCGATGGGGATAAAGAACCGCCGCACGCAAAAGCGCAGCGCCGCGTCGAGCGGTTTCTGGATGATCCACTTGAGCGCGCGGTCGATGACGCCCCGCACCGCGCCAAGCGCGCGAAAGACGAGGTTCGGCTTGTAACTCGGGCTGATGTCGAGGTTCGACAGGTTGCGCGGCAGGATCAGCAGCGACTGCAACAGCGACAGCGACAGCACGATCATCACGACCGTCGGAATGTCCCCCAGGAACGAGCCGAGCGGCGCCGGCATCTGCAAGAGCGGCCAGAACGCGACCAGCGTCGTCAGCGTCGAAAAGATTACCGGGATGGCGATCCGCTGCGTGCCCTTGACGGCCGCCTCCTGCGGCGACAGCCCGTCTTCCCCGTTCTTGTAGATGTTCTCGGAGACCACGATGGCGTTGTCGACGACGATCCCGATGGCGAGGATGAACCCGAAGAGGGAGATCATGTTGATCGACATGCCCATCGCGCCCATCACGATGAAGGTCGCGGCAAAGCTGATCGCGATGCCCGCCGCCGACCAGAAGGCCAGCCGCACATCGAGGAACAGCGCGAGGCACAGCACCACGAGCGCAAGGCCGATGATTGCGTTGTTCGTCAAAAGGTCGATGCGCGACTGCAGCTGCGTCGCCTCGTTCTGCCAGACGGTCGCTTCGATCCCCTGCTCGAGCGATGGGCGGAAGTTCTCCCGCAGGTGCGCCTGCGCCAGCTCGACGATGCGGATGATCTGCTCGTCGCCGACGCGGTAGACGTTGACCGAGACCGCCGGCGTGCCGTTAAACGACGACGAGATGTCGGCGTCCTCGAACCCGTCCGTGACCGTGGCGATGTCCCGCAACAGGACCTGCGCCCCGCTGTCGGACGAGCGCACGACGATGTTCTCGAAATCGGCCTGCGTGTAGTTGCGCCCGATGGTGCGGATCGGGATGGCGACGCTCTCCGTCTCGATCGAGCCGCCCGGCAGCTCGAGGGAGTTTACGCCGACCACTCGCGCGACCTCGCCCAGCGTGAGGCCGTAGGCGCGCAGTGTGTCTCGGTCGATCTCGACGCTGACCTCGTAGTCGCGCGTGTTGGAGACCTCGGCGAACGAGATACCGTCGATCGCGATCAGCTCGTCCTTGAGGCGCCGCGCCTCTTCTTTCAGGACGCGCTCGGTGGTGTCGCCGTGCACGGCGATCTCGAGCACGCGGGTGGAATTGTCGGACCGCACGACAACCGGGTCGTCGGCATCGTCAGGGAAGGTGGAGATCCCCTCCACCTCGGTCTTGACCTCGTCCAGCTTGGTCTCGATGTCCTCGCCGTCCAGGAACGTGACGGTCACGCCGCCGCGCCCTTCGGAGATGTTGGCCGAGATGTTGTCGATCCCGTCCACGCCCGAGAGCTCGTCCTCGATAGGGCGCACGATGGAATCCTGGATCTCCGTCGGGGACGCGCCGTTGTAGGCCACCGAGATCGAGACGCTGTCGAGCGCAAATTCGGGAAAGGTCTTTTGCGGCATGTTCGACGCGGTCAATGCGCCGCCTGCCAGCAGAATAATCACCGCAAGCCAAGCCGCCACCGGGTGCTCGGCCATCCATTTGATCGCGCCATTCATCGTGTCATTCCATCATTCGACGACAAGCGTCGTGAGCAGGTCGCCCGCGCCCACATCGCGCAGGGCTTCGCCTTCTTGCGGGGCGGCGAGGGTGGTTAGGACAAGCCTGTCGTCCGGCGCGAGGCCGGTGATCCGCACGTAGGTGGTCTCGCCATCGACATGCACGCGCTTGGCGGGGTGAAATGCCAGGACGTCATCGCGCAAGAGCCAGACCCGGTCGCCCGAGCGCACGGCCGTGGACGGGATGGCGTAGGTGTCTTCGGGGACAAGCCCCTCGATCACGACACGTGCAAAGGCATTGATGAGCGCAGGCGGATTGCCAGCGGCAAAGTCCGTCTCGGCGCCCACCCGGTCTCCAAGCGCAACCGTTGTCGTCAGCGTGCGCGTCTGCGGGTCAAGCGCTGGGTCGATGCGCACGATCTCTGCCGACCATTGCTTGGTCTCGCCGGCAAAGTCGATGGACACCTGCGCAGGCGCCGCGTTGCCGGAGAAGAGGCCCGGGATCAGCACGGCGTCGCTCTCGCGGATGGCGATGCTCACCTCCATCTGGTCCTTGGTATAGATTTGCGCAATCGGGCTGCCGCCGGCGACGACATTGCCGATCTCGGCCTCTTTAGACTGCACCGCCCCGTCGAACGGCGCGCGCACCACCTTGTTCTCCAGCGCGATTTCCGCCGACAGCAGCTGCGCGCGCTGGCCTTGCAGGTTGGCCGTCAGCTCGTTGCGCTGACCCATCAGGTCGTCCACCGACGATTGCGACACGGTGTTGCTGGCGCGCAGGCTCTCGGCGCGCTCGAGTTGCGTCATCAACAGGTCAAGCCGGGCCTGCGTCGCGGCGATGCTGGCGCGCGACTGCGCGATCTGCGCGCGCTCGGCACTGGCGTCGATCTCGACCAGCACGTCGCCCTCGGAAAAGCCGTTGCGGTTGGTGATCGCCGGGTGCAGCGACACGATCCGCCCGCCGGTCGGCGCCGACAATGCCACGGTGCGGAAAGGCTCGACGAACCCGTCGCCACGGATCGGAAGCGGCGCGCGGTGCTCTGCAAAGGCCATCGTCTCCACCAGCGTCTCAGGGCGCGGCACGGGCTCGGCCTCGACCACCTCGCGGTTCTCGCCAAGGTACGTGAACCCGGCGTATCCGCCCCCGATGATCGCCACCGCGACAAGCACCCAAAACAGCTCGCGGAGCGCGACACCCAGGTAGCGCAACATCTTTTGCATGGCTTTGTCCTTCGCTGGAACTTACTGACTCACAAGTCAGTTACACTAACTGGGATAGATACGCCAAAGATCAAGCGTTGGATTTGATTTCCTTGCATCGACTGATCACATTGTTGGCAACACGTAGGAGCCAGGCGCGCAACGATGACAAAAGATGCACCGGTCGAGGCGCGTCCCAAAAGGCAGCGTCGCCGCAAGGAGGCCCGTCCAGCCGAAATCGTGGCGGCGGGCATTTCCGAGTTCGAGGAGCATGGCTTTCATGGCGCCAACCTGACACGGATCGCGCGCAAGGCCGGTATCTCCAAGGGCACGATCTACCTCTACTTTCCGTCAAAGGAGGCGCTATTCCTCGCCGCTATCGAAGAGCACATCACCTCGGTCATGGGCGAAACCGAGGCCGGGATGATGCGCGTCGAGGGCACCACCCGCGATCTGCTGACGGGCCTGCTCAAGAACATGTACGCCCGCTTTGTCCACGGCGAGGCGCAGGCGCTGTTCCGCATCCTTCTGACCGAAAGCGACCGCATGCCGGAGGTGATCGGCGCGTATCACGCGATGACCATCAAGCGCGGCTCGATCATCCTGAAAAAGATCCTGATGCGCGGCGTGGACCGGGGGGAGGTCCTCCCCGGGCCGGTCCTGGAGACACCGCAGGTCATCATCGCGCCAGCGGTCTATTTTGCCGTGCACACGATCATGTTCAAACACGCCCAACCGCTCGACTTTGAAAAGTTCTTTGACGCGCATGTGGACGTGATCTTCCACGGCGTTCTGGTGGACGGGCGCCCCGGCGGCGGGGCCTGACGCCGGTCGTTCTCGGCTCTGGTCAGGGCGCGCCCGTATCCCCGTACTCGAGCCAGGCCCGCGCATTCGGCGAGAGCGCCGCGTCCATTGCGCGGCTGTAAGCGGAAAGCTCGTCCTCGCTCAGGTGTCCGTGCCATTTGCCGTGTCCACCGCTGTCGAAAAAGTCGGTGTCCGAGCGCATGAACCCCGTCCCGCCGCTCGGCGCGTAGCGCGCGGCGTTGGCGCGCATGTGCGCGAAGGAGGCAACCTCGGCAAAGCGCTCCATCAGCGTCTGGTCGTGAGGGGTCCCAAGGAGTGTCGCCAGCCGTGTCAGCGTCCCGGGCAGATCGCGCGACATGTCCGCGTAGTGAAACAGGGCCACGTTGGACCCGGCCGCTGCCGCCGCCCGCGCCGCCTGATAGTGGCGCAGGATATGCGCCAGCGGCATCGCGTCCCCGTCGAACCCCTCGGCGCCGCCGTCGAGAAAGCGCCGGAACGTGATGCCGTCCGGGTCCTCCGCCCGGTACCAATGGTCGAAAAAGGTGATCGGCATGTTCGCCAGATGCTTGCGGTACGAGAAATGCGCGTCGAGCGGGTGCCGAAAGACGCAGATCACCTGCGCCATGTCCTGCACCGGCAAGCCGTCGAGCGGTGTATGACTCTTGAGGCAGCGCCGGGCTGTCATCGCCTCGAGCCGTCCGGCCACCTCCGCGATCTCGCGGAACCGGATGTCGACCCAGGGCATCTTGACCGACAGGTCCGTCTCTACATCCGGGTCACCGGACAGGAGCAGCGCCACCAGCGTCTGCATCCAGGTCGTGCCACTCTTGGGCGGGGTGACGACGATGACGTCATCGCCGCGCAGGGCCACGTGGTCCCAGCGGCGGCTGTCGGTCAGCGGTCCGAGGTAGGTCTTGCGTTGGGTCATGGCATAGCGCCTCAGATATCGAGCGTGTTCCGCCGCTCCCACTCGGAGAAATGCGCGGTATAGCTCATCCACTCCTGCATCTTCAGCTTGAGGTATGCGGCGGAGAATTCGTTGCCCATGGCGGACTTGAGCGCCTTGTTCTTGTCGAAGACGCGCAGGGCGTCGAGGAGGTTCAGCGGCAGGCGTGGCGCGCCGCGGACCTTGTAACCCTCGGCGTACATGTCGATGTCGTGGCGCTTGCCGGGGTCGGCTTTGGCGTTGATCCCGTCGAGGCCGGCGGCAATGATCACGGCCTGCAGCAGGTAAGGGTTCGCCGCCCCATCGGGCAGGCGCAGCTCGAACCGTCCGGGGCCGGGCACGCGCACCATATGGGTGCGGTTGTTGCCGGTCCAGGTGACCGTATTGGGCGCCCAGGTCGCGCCGGACATGGTGCGC